>JAGTRJ010000035.1 GCA_018261755.1 Burkholderiaceae bacterium | reverse complement strand
GATTGCCGCGGTCAGCGTGGTCTTGCCGTGGTCAACGTGACCAATCGTACCCACATTCACGTGCGGCTTCGTCCGCTCAAACTTGCTCTTTGCCATTTTGTTTTTCCTTCAAAAAGAACGATTAATTGAAAAATCCAACTAGTTTTGATTACTTGGCCTTGGAACTTACGATCGCCTCGATCACGTTCCGCGGTGCTTCTGAGTAGTGCTTGAATTCCATCGTGTACGTTGCACGGCCCTGGCTCATCGATCGCAGCGTGGTCGAGTAGCCGAACATTTCGGATAGCGGAACCTCTGCCTTGATGATCTTGCCGCCGCCGCCGGCGATTTCGTCCATGCCCTGAACCATGCCACGGCGGGACGACAGGTCACCCATCACGTTGCCGGCGTAGTCTTCCGGCGTTTCAACTTCGACCGACATCATCGGCTCGAGGATGACCGGGTCGGCCTTGCGACAAGCATCCTTGAACGCCATCGAACCAGCCATGCGGAACGCATTTTCATTCGAGTCCACGTCGTGGTACGAACCGAAGAACAGCGTAACCTTGACGTCAACCACCGGATAGCCAGCCATCACGCCCGAAGTCAGCGTGTCGCGGATGCCCTTCTCGACCGCCGGAATGTACTCGCGCGGCACCACGCCACCCTTGATCGCATCGATGAATTCGAAACCCTTGCCCGGATCCTGCGGCTCGAGCTTGATGACGACGTGGCCGTACTGACCGCGACCGCCGGACTGCTTGACGAACTTGCCTTCCATCTCTTCGCAAGTCTTGCGGATGGTTTCACGGTAAGCAACCTGCGGTTTGCCGACAGTCGCTTCGACGTTGAATTCACGGCGCATGCGGTCAACGATAATTTCCAGGTGCAATTCGCCCATGCCGGAAATGATGGTCTGCCCGGATTCCTCATCGGTCTTGACACGGAACGACGGATCTTCCTGCGCCAGACGGTTCAGCGCCAGGCCCATTTTTTCCTGATCAGCCTTGGTCTTCGGCTCAACCGCCTGCGAAATAACCGGCTCCGGGAACACCATGCGTTCCAGCGTGATAACCGAGTTCGGATCGCACAGCGTATCGCCAGTAGTCGCTTCTTTCAGCCCCACCGCGGCAGCGATGTCGCCAGCGTTCACTTCCTTGATTTCTTCGCGCTGGTTGGCATGCATCTGCAGAATGCGGCCCAAACGCTCTCGCTTGCCCTTGACCGGGTTGAACACGGTGTCGCCAGACTTGACGGTACCGGAATAGACACGGAAGAAAATCAGTTGACCTACGAACGGGTCAGTCATGATCTTGAATGCCAACGCGGAGAACTTCTCGTCATCCTCGGCCTTGCGCTCCAGCGGTTGCTCGTCTTCACCCACGCCAGCAACCGGCGGAATGTCGATCGGTGACGGCAGATATTCAATCACGCCATCGAGCATTGCCTGCACACCCTTGTTCTTGAACGCAGTTCCGCACATCATCGGCACGATCTCGCTCGCGATGGTACGCTGACGCAAACCGATCTTGATATCTTCTTCGGACAGATCGCCTTCTTCGAGATACTTGTTCATCATCTCTTCTGACGACTCGGCCGCAGACTCAACCATCTTTTCGCGCCACTCCTTCGCCTGCTCAACCAGGTTAGCCGGAATGTCGCGGTATTCGAATTTCACACCCTGGGAAGCGTCATCCCAGTAGATCGCCTTCATCTTGACCAGGTCAACCACACCTTCAAAATTATCTTCGGCGCCAATCGGGATTTGCAACGGGATCGGGTTGGCCTTCAGACGCGCGCGCATCTGATCGTAAACCTTGAAGAAGTTCGCGCCGGTGCGGTCCATCTTGTTGACGAACGCCAGACGCGGCACTTTGTACTTGTTGGCCTGGCGCCACACCGTTTCCGATTGCGGCTGCACGCCACCAACTGCGCAATACACCATGCAGGCACCGTCGAGCACGCGCATCGAACGCTCAACCTCGATCGTGAAGTCAACGTGGCCCGGGGTATCGATGATGTTGATGTGATGTTCCGGGAAATTGCTGGCCATGCCCTTCCAGAAGCAGGTGGTCGCTGCGGAAGTAATGGTAATACCGCGCTCTTGCTCCTGCTCCATCCAGTCCATCGTCGCGGCGCCATCGTGCACCTCGCCAATCTTGTGGTTCACGCCGGTGTAATACAGGATACGCTCGGTCGTGGTCGTCTTGCCTGCGTCGATATGCGCCGAAATGCCAATATTGCGGTAACGGTCAATGGGGGTCTTGCGAGCCATAATTAATCCTAAACCTTGTTAATGCACAAACCGAGCGTCATTTTTGAAAATGCGCTCGGCTTCGTAGATATATATTGCGGATGGACTACCCAGTTTGCGCGGAAGTCCATCCAGCCCATTAGAAGCGGAAGTGCGAGAACGCCCTGTTCGCTTCTGCCATGCGATGCACCTCATCGCGTTTCTTCATTGCACCACCGCGGCTCTCCGCCGCTTCCAGCAACTCACCGGCCAGACGTTGCGGCATCGATTTTTCGCTGCGCTTGTTGGCCGCTTCACGCAGCCAGCGCATTGCCAGCGCCTGACGGCGAACCGGACGCACTTCGACCGGCACCTGATAGTTGGCACCACCAACGCGGCGGGATTTTACCTCAACCATCGGCTTGCAGTTGTTGACCGCAGCAATGAACACTTCCAGCGGATCCTTGCCAGACTTTTCCTGAATCTGATCAAAAGCACCATAAATGATGCTCTCCGCTACCGACTTCTTGCCGGACAGCATCAGCATGTTAACAAACTTGGCGACATCGACACTGCCGAACTTCGGATCAGGCAGAATCTCGCGCTTGGGAACTTCACGACGACGTGGCATTTCAATTCCTTTCTTTTACTCTTCAGTTGAGCGCACCACTTCCGCACTCACGGGCGCCATCACAGCAACCCACTTACTCGGCCATTTGACCGACTCCTGCCGCATGACGGCGTCATGCAGCACAACAGATTACTTCTTGGCCGCACCAGCCTTGGCACGCTTGGCACCGTACTTGGAACGCGCCTGTTTGCGGTCCTTGACACCCTGCGTATCCAGCGAACCGCGAACCATGTGGTAACGCACACCCGGCAAGTCTTTCACACGACCGCCGCGCAGCAGCACGACACTGTGTTCCTGCAGGTTATGGCCTTCACCACCGATGTACGAAATAACTTCAAAACCATTGGTCAGGCGAACCTTGGCAACCTTACGCAGCGCCGAGTTCGGCTTCTTCGGCGTGGTGGTGTACACGCGAGTGCAAACGCCACGCTTCTGGGGACAATTCTCCAGCGCAGGCGATTTGCTCTTCACGGTGACGGATTCGCGCGGATGGCGAATCAATTGATTGATGGTTGGCATCGATCTAATCCAGCAAAATTACGACAATTAAAGAAATATTCCCGGACATCACCGCCCGGGCTCCAGACCTTACTGCTAGCTCATGAGCTAAACGGCCCGCAATAACACAAATGCAAGGCCGAATATCGAGAACATAATATTCTAGCCGCAATATTCCGTGCCGTCAACCAGCAGTTGCGGTAGAATCCTTCTTTTGGGCGAGATGCCTGTCGCGCAACATTTCGCCGGCCTGCATTTTGCAAAGCCCTGTCATGCCCATCCCGAGTGGGTTGTTATTGTACCCGTAACTGCCATTCCCGTGCAGTCGTATCTGTTTTCTGTCGATGCCTGCTTTACTGAACATTCCGAACCTGCTGATTCTGTCGAGCTATTTATTGCTGTCGGCAGTGCCGTTCTTTCCGCTGCTGCTGGGCAAGAGCGTTGAAAAACCGCTGCAAGTGCTGGGGATCGAGTTTTTTGCCTGGCTGACGGTCTGGGCCGTATTCCGCAAGCCGGCACGCTTTCACTGGCTGCTGTTGCCAGCCTTCCTGAGCTTTCCGGTCTGCATTTACCTGTATGTTTTTTACGGCCAGGGGATTACCGCCCATCATCTGGGCATCATCGTCGAAACAAGCCCGTCGGAAACGATAGAATTCCTGGGCAAGAAAATCTGGCTGCTGCTGGCCATCATGCCGTTGCTGATCTGCTGGTGGTGGCTGACCTGGAAAATGGCACGCCGAACGCATATTTTCGACTGGAACGACAAAATCTCGCGCTGGGTGGCGATCGCGATTCTTGCAGTTGGGCTAGGCGTCTGGGGCTACGGCTACGCTTTTGGGCTGGAAGAACCGCCCGCCTCGACGGTCGCTGAAAACACAGTGGCCGCGGATGAAGAACCGGAAGAAGAAGCTGAGCCATCGGCCAGCGCAACCGAACAGGCGAACCAGCTCGGCCTGCCGAAATTGCCGCTATGGGCACAGCTTCCGCTCGATCGGGATGTGTTTTCCGGCACCTGGCCGTTTGGCCTGTCGCTCAGTGTGTACGATTTATGGAACGAACGGCAATATCTGGCCGATCTGGCGAGCAAGAACAACGATTTCAAATTCGACACCTTCCAGACCGTGACCAATGATGTGCCGCAGGTGGTGGTGCTCGTCATCGGCGAATCGAGCCGGTACGACCGGTGGGAATTGAATGGCTACAGCCGCAAGACCAATCCGCTGCTGTCCAGGGAAAACAACCTGATCAGCCTGCAGGACCTCATTACCCCGGTCTCGGCCACGCGCCAGTCGGTGCCTGTCATCATCACCCGCAAGCCGGCGCGACAAAGCCTGAAATCAGGCTTTTCCGAAAAGTCCGTGCTAACCGCATTCAAGGAAGCAGGTTTCAAGACTTACTGGCTGTCGAACCAGATCTCGTTCGGCCAGTATGACACGCCGATTTCCGCTTTTGCCAAGGAAGCCGACGTCATCCAGTTCCTGAACCTGGGCGGCTACACCGACGAATCAAATTACGACCAAGTGCTGCTTGAACCGATGCAGATTGCAATGAAGGACCCGGCGCCGAAAAAACTGATCGTGCTGCACACGCTGGGCAACCACTGGAATTACAGCCATCGGCATCCGCCTGAATTCGAGCAATGGCAGCCGTCGCTGTCCGGCGTCAGCAAGCCCGATTACACCGATTTGAACATCAAGCAGCAGTTGAACAACAGCTACGACAACTCGATCCTGTATGCCGACTGGTTCCTGGCGCAAGTCATCGGCAAGCTGAAATCGGCCGGCGTGATGACATCGATGCTGTACGTGGCCGACCACGGGCAAGTGCTGTACGACGGCAGCTGCACGCTGGCGTTCCACGGCCACAATACCAAATACGACTTCCACATTCCGGCGGTCGTCTGGTATTCAGACCAGTACAAGGCCACCCATCCGGGAAAAATCGCGCAGCTGCACCGGCACCGAAAATCGAAACTCTCGACGGAAAACATCTTCCATTCGCTGCTGGACATGGCGAACGTGCAATACCAGGGCGAACGGCTGGATCGCAGTATTTTCAGCGCCAAACTCAGGCGCCACCGCCGCTACGTGGACAGCCACGGCTGGTCGAATTACGACCGTTCAAGCTTCAAGGGCGACTGCCGCGAAGTGATCGACCGCGGCAAGCCGCTGTCGCAGGACAAATAACGGTCGCGCCCCTGCCTGCCACCACCGGCTACACGGTTCTGCGCCACATTGCCGCGCCATGACTGCCTGCGCGGAATGACAGCACCGTGCAGCGCGTGCGGACGCCGTCCAATTGTTTGCCGGGTTTCAACCGCCCGATACGGCGCGACCTCAATGACGGCATCTCGCGCAATTGCTGGTTGCGCGAGATGGCTATACCGCCACCCTGTCGAAAATAACTGGCCCCGCCGCCAATTTCGTCCAATTAGGCAAAAATTACTGACCGAAATGAATAACTGGTCAGTAAGCCCAAAAATATACTCCAGCCAGTATTTAGAAACAGCCACCAGAATCGTGGCCCAACGATATGATTTGGCTTTATACCCCTATCATTTTCAGCCACCATCGGAACAGCAGGCCGATGAAGCATAAAAAAACGGCACCGCGGTTGCCCGTGGTGCCGTTTTTGTTTGACGCTCGCCAGTTGCTCGTGGCTTAGGCTTCGGCGTTCGGTTCTTCGCCGGAAGAAGATGAATCCACCGCCTCCAGTTCAGATTGCATCAGCGCAATCTGCGCCTGCTTTTCGGCTTCCAGCAATGCCGCGCGCTCTTCCTGCTCCCACACGCCCTTCTGCTTGCGGGCGCGATGGACGGCCAGACCGGTACCCGCCGGAATCAGGCGGCCAACGATGACGTTTTCCTTCAGGCCGCGCAGGTTGTCCCGCTTGCCCATGATCGCCGCTTCGGTCAGCACGCGCGTGGTTTCCTGGAACGACGCGGCCGAGATGAACGAGTCGGTCGACAGCGAGGCCTTGGTGATGCCCAGCAGCACGTTGTCGTAGGTTGCCGGCAGCTTGCCCTGTGCAATCACGCGGTCGTTTTCGTCCAGCAGCTCGGAGCGCTCTACCTGTTCGCCAGTGATGTAGCAGGTATCGCCCGGATCGTCCACCTGCACGCGGCGCAGCATCTGACGCACGATCACTTCGATGTGCTTGTCGTTGATCTTCACGCCCTGCAGACGGTAAACGTCCTGCACCTCGTCCACGATGTAGCGCGCCAGCGCCTCAATGCCCAGCAGGCGCAGAATATCCTGCGGATCAGCCGGACCATCGACAATCATCTCGCCCTTGTTCACCACCTGACCGTCATGCACCAGCACCTGCTTGTCCTTGGTGATCAGGAACTCGTGTTTGTTACCATCCATATCGGTGATTTCCAGACGCTGCTTGCCCTTGGTTTCCTTGCCGAACGCAACCGTACCGGTGACGTCGGCCAGCATGCCTGCATCCTTCGGCGAACGCGCTTCGAACAGTTCGGCCACACGCGGCAGACCGCCGGTAATGTCACGGGTTTTCTGCGATTCGGTCGGGATACGCGCCAGCACTTCGCCGACGGAAACCTTCTCGCCATCCTTGACCATCAGCAGCGCGCCGACCTGGAAGCCGATGGTCACTGCATGTTCGGTGCCGGCGATCTTGACTTCCTCGCCCTGCTCGTTCAGCAGCTTGACCTGCGGACGGACCGACTTGGTGGCCGAGCCGCGACGTTTCGCGTCGATGACCACCAGCGTGGACAGGCCGGTGACTTCGTCGATCTGCCGTGCCACCGTCACGCCTTCCTCGACGTTTTCGAATCGCACCGTGCCGGCGTATTCGCTGATGATCGGGCGCGTCAGCGGATCCCATGTCGCAAGCGATTTGCCAGCCTTGATGCCGAGACCATCATGCACCGACAGCGTCGCGCCGTAAGGCACCTTGTGACGCTCGCGCTCGCGGCCGTTGTCGTCGGTGATCAGCACTTCGCCGGAACGCGAAATGACGATCTGGTCGCCCTTGTCGTTGGTGACGTAGCGCATCGTCGGCGAGAATCGAATGGTACCGTTCGATTTCGCATCGACGCTCGATGCCACCGCGGAACGCGAAGCCGCGCCACCGATGTGGAAGGTACGCATCGTGAGCTGCGTGCCCGGCTCACCGATCGACTGCGCCGCAATCACGCCGACAGCTTCGCCGACGTTCACCAGCGAGCCGCGGCCGAGGTCGCGGCCGTAGCACTTGGCGCACATGCCGTAGCGCGTTTCGCAGGTCAGCGGGGTGCGGATCTTGACTTCGTCGATGCCAAGACGCTCGATTTCCTCGACCATGTCTTCGTTCAGCAGCGAACCGGCTTCGTACAGGGTTGCCTGCGTTTCCGGGTTGACCACGTCGGCAGCAGCCACGCGGCCGAGGATACGGTCGCGCAGCGGCTCGATGATTTCGCCGCCTTCGACCAGCGCCTTCATCAGCGCGCCATTGCTGGTGCCGCAATCGTCTTCGATCACGACCAGATCTTGCGTCACGTCCACCAGACGGCGGGTCAGGTAACCGGAGTTCGCCGTCTTCAGCGCGGTATCGGCCAGACCTTTACGTGCGCCATGGGTCGAAATGAAGTACTGCAGAACGTTCAGGCCTTCGCGGAAGTTCGCGGTAATCGGCGTTTCGATAATCGAACCGTCCGGCTTCGCCATCAGGCCGCGCATGCCGGCCAGCTGGCGAATCTGCGCCGCGGAACCGCGGGCGCCGGAGTCGGCCATCATGTAAATCGCGTTGAACGATTCCTGCGTGCCTTGCGTGCCGTCGCGCTTGGTGACCGGCTCGACCTTGAGCTGATCCATCATCGCCTTGCCAACGTCGTCACCGGTCTTGCCCCAGATATCGACCACCTTGTTGTAGCGTTCGCCCGCAGTCACCAGACCGGAAGCATACTGCTGCTCGATCTGCTTCACTTCCTGCTCGGCGGTGGCAATCAGCGGCGATTTCTGCGTCGGTACCAGCATGTCGTCGATACAGATCGACATGCCGGCGCGCGTTGCCAGGCGGAAGCCGGACTGCATCAGCTGGTCGGCAAACACCACGGTTGCGCGCAAACCGCACTTGCGGAACGACGTGTTGATCAGCTTGGAGATTTCCTTCTTTTTCAGCGGCGTGTTCAGCACCGAGAACGGCAGCCCCTGCGGCAGGATTTCCGACAGAATCGCGCGGCCGACCGTCGTTTCGTAACGCTTGATCGTTTGCACGAATTCGTCGTTTTCGCCCCGAACGTATTCCTTGATGCGCACCGTGATGCGGCTGGCCAGTTCGACTTCTTTGGTGTCATAGGCGCGAATCACCTCGGACACGTCCGGGAACATCATGCCTTCGCCCTTGCCGTTGATCTTTTCGCGCGAGGCGTAATACAGACCCAGAACGATGTCCTGTGACGGCACGATCGACGGCTCGCCGTTCGACGGGAACAGCACGTTGTTGGACGCCAGCATCAGCGCGCGCGCTTCGAGCTGCGCTTCGATCGACAGCGGCACGTGGACCGCCATCTGGTCGCCGTCGAAGTCGGCGTTGAACGCCGCGCACACCAGCGGATGCAACTGAATAGCCTTGCCTTCAATCAGCACCGGCTCGAACGCCTGGATGCCAAGGCGGTGCAGCGTCGGCGCGCGGTTGAGCATCACCGGATGTTCGCGGATGACTTCTTCCAGAATATCCCACACCACGCCTTCCTGCATCTCGACCAGCCGCTTCGCAGCCTTGATCGTATTGGCCAGGCCCATCAGTTCCAGCTTGTTGAAAATGAACGGCTTGAACAGTTCCAGCGCCATCAGCTTCGGCAGACCGCACTGATGCAGTTTGAGCTGCGGGCCGACCACGATGACCGAACGGCCCGAATAGTCGACGCGCTTGCCCAGCAAGTTCTGGCGGAAACGGCCGCCCTTGCCCTTGATCATTTCGGCCAGCGACTTCAGCGGACGCTTGTTGGCGCCGGTCATCGCCTTGCCGCGGCGACCGTTGTCCAGCAGTGAATCGACTGCTTCCTGCAGCATGCGCTTTTCGTTGCGCGTGATGATCTCCGGCGCGCGCAGTTCCAGCAGGCGCTTCAGGCGGTTGTTGCGGTTGATCACGCGGCGATACAGATCGTTCAGATCGGAAGTCGCGAAACGGCCGCCATCGAGCGGCACCAGCGGGCGCAGTTCCGGCGGCAGCACCGGCAGCACTTCCATGATCATCCATTCCGGCTTGATGCCAGAACGCTGGAACGCTTCCAGCACTTTCAGGCGCTTGGCGTATTTCTTGATCTTCGCTTCCGATTTCGATTCACGCAGTTCGGTGCGCAACTGCTCGGCTTCGCGGTTGATATCGATCGATTTCAGCAGTTCGCGGATGCCTTCCGCGCCCATGAAGGCGGTGAAATCATCGCCATATTCGTCGAATTTGGCCGAGTAATCTTCTTCCGACATGATCTGGCACTTCTTCAGCGGCGTCATGCCCGGATCGGTAACTACATATGCTTCAAAATACAAAACGCGCTCGATGTCGCGCAGCGTCATGTCGAGCACCATGCCCAGACGCGACGGCAGCGATTTCAAAAACCAGATGTGCGCCGCCGGCGATGCCAGCTCGATGTGGCCCATGCGCTCGCGGCGAACTTTCGCCAGCGTGACTTCGACGCCGCATTTTTCACAGATCACGCCACGATGCTTCAGGCGCTTGTACTTGCCGCACAAGCACTCGTAATCCTTGATCGGGCCAAAGATCTTGGCGCAGAACAGGCCGTCGCGCTCAGGCTTGAACGTGCGGTAGTTGATGGTTTCCGGCTTTTTCACTTCGCCGTATGACCACGAACGGATTTTTTCCGGCGACGCCAGACCAATCTTGATCGCGTCGAATGATTCGCTTTGTTGAACTTGCTTGAAGAGATCGAGCAATGCTTTCATTTTTCACTCCATTTCAAGGGTGACATTTCGGTCACTTGCGGCGCCTGCCTGCTCTTGCCTGCACGCGGACAGGTCGCCATCGATGACAAAATCCTAGTTGCGTTCCAGATCGATATCGATACCGAGCGAACGAATTTCCTTGACCAGAACATTGAACGACTCAGGCATGCCCGCGTCGATCACATGGTCACCCTTGACAAGGTTTTCGTACACCTTCGTGCGGCCATTAACGTCGTCCGACTTCACGGTCAACATTTCCTGCAGCACATAAGATGCGCCATATGCTTCCAGCGCCCAGACTTCCATCTCGCCGAAGCGCTGACCACCAAACTGTGCCTTCCCGCCCAGCGGCTGCTGGGTAACGAGCGAGTACGGACCGGTTGAACGCGCGTGCATCTTGTCGTCAACCAGATGGTGCAGCTTCAGCATGTGCATGTAGCCAACGGTAACCTTGCGCTCGAACGCTTCGCCGGTGCGGCCATCAAACATCGTGACCTGGTTCTTCGACGGCGTCATGCCCAGATGGTTGGCGATGTCGTCCGGATACGCGATGTCGAGCATGCGACGAATTTCTTCCTCGTCCGCGCCATCGAACACCGGCGTCGCAAACGGCACGCCATTCTTCAGGTTCCTGGCCAGTTCGACGATTTCGGCATCGGACATCTTGTCGATTTCTTCCTGCTTGCCGGATTCGTTGTAGATGGTGTTCAGGAACTTGCGCAAATCCACCACCTTCGCCTGTGCGTTCAGCATTTCGCCAATGCGCAAGCCAAGACCCTTCGCTGCCCAGCCCAGATGAGTTTCGAGAATCTGGCCAACGTTCATCCGCGACGGAACGCCGAGCGGATTCAGCACCACGTCCGCCGGCGTGCCATCGGCCATGTACGGCATGTCCTCGACCGGCACGATGCGCGACACCACACCTTTGTTGCCGTGGCGGCCCGCCATCTTGTCACCCGACTGCAAGCGGCGCTTGACGGCCAGGTAAACCTTAACCATCTTTTGCACGCCCGGCTGCAGCTCATCACCTTGCGTCAGCTTCTTGCGTTTCTCTTCGAACGCGAGGTCGAACTGATGGCGCTTCTCGGCAATCGATTCTTTGATCGCTTCCAGCGCGGTCGCCGTTTCCTCGTCCGACGGACGGATATCGAACCAGTGGAATTTTTCCAGATCGTCCAGATATTCCTTCGTGATTTTCGCGCCCTTCGCCAGCTTCTTCGGACCGCCATTCACGGTCTTATCGAGCAGCAGCCGTTCCAGACGCTGGAATGCATCGCCTTCGACGATACGCAACTGGTCATTCAAATCCAGGCGATAGCGCTTGAGTTCGTCGTCGATAATCTGTTGCGCGCGCTTGTCGCGCACCAGACCCTCGCGCGTGAACACCTGCACGTCGATGACCGTGCCGACCATGCCGGACGGAACGCGCAGCGACGTATCTTTCACGTCGGATGCCTTCTCGCCGAAAATCGCACGCAGCAGCTTTTCTTCCGGCGTCAGCTGGGTTTCGCCACGCGGCGTGACCTTGCCGACCAGCACGTCGCCTGCTTCGACTTCGGCACCGATATAAACGATGCCGGATTCGTCCAGGCGCGCCAACTGGTTTTCCGCCAGATTGGAAATGTCGCGCGTGATTTCTTCCGCGCCCAGTTTGGTGTCGCGTGCGACGACCGACAGTTCCTCGATGTGGATCGACGTGTAGCGGTCGTCCTTGACCACGTTCTCCGAAATCAGGATCGAGTCCTCGAAGTTCAGGCCATTCCACGGCATGAACGCGACCAGCATGTTCTGCCCCAGCGCCAGTTCGCCGAAGTCGGTCGAAGCGCCGTCAGCAATCACGTCGCCACGTTCAACACGGTCACCAATCTTGACGATCGGGCGCTGGTTGATATTGGTGTTCTGGTTCGAGCGGGTGTACTTGATCAGGTTGTAGATATCGACACCGACTTCACCTGCCGCTGCTTCGTCGTCATTCACGCGAATCACGACCCTGCCGGCGTCGATGTAGTCAACCACGCCGCCGCGCAGCGCCTGCACTGTCGTGCCGGAGTCGACAGCCACCGTGCGTTCGATACCGGTGCCGACAAAAGCTTTTTCCGGACGCAGGCAAGGCACCGCCTGACGCTGCATGTTCGCGCCCATCAGCGCGCGGTTCGCGTCATCGTGCTCAAGGAACGGAATCAGCGACGCTGCCACCGACACAATCTGGCCCGGCGCAACGTCCATGTACTGCACGCGCTCCGGCGATACCAGAATGGTTTCGCCCGCTTCACGCGCGGAAACCAGCTCGTCGGACAGCTTGCCGTCCTTGTCGATGGTCGCATTCGCCTGCGCGATGATGTAGCGACCTTCTTCGATCGCGGACAGGTAATCGATCTGATCGGTGATCTTGCAATCGACCACCTTGCGATACGGCGTTTCCAGGAAGCCGTATTCGTTCAGGCGCGCATACAGCGCGAGCGAGTTGATCAGGCCGATGTTCGGGCCTTCCGGCGTTTCAATCGGGCATACGCGGCCATAGTGCGTCGGATGCACGTCGCGCACCTCGAAGCCGGCGCGTTCACGCGTCAGGCCGCCCGGGCCGAGTGCGGAAACGCGGCGCTTGTGCGTGATCTCCGACAGCGGATTGGTCTGATCCATGAACTGCGACAACTGCGACGAGCCGAAGAATTCGCGAATCGCGGCCGAGATCGGCTTGGAATTGATCAGGTCGTGCGGCATCAGGTTGTCCGCTTCTGCCTGGCCAAGCCGCTCCTTGACCGCGCGCTCAACGCGCACGAGACCGGCGCGGAACTGGTTTTCCGCCAGTTCGCCGACGCAGCGCACGCGACGGTTACCAAGGTGGTCGATGTCATCCACTTCGCCGCGACCATTGCGCAGTTCGACCAGAATCTTGATAACCGCTAGGATATCGTCATTCGACAGCGTCATGGCGCCAGTCAGTTCCGGCACGCCAATTCGGCTATTGAATTTCATACGGCCAACTGCAGACAGGTCGTAACGCTCCTCGCTGTAGAACAGGCCGTTGAACAGCGCCTCCACCGATTCCTCGGTCGGCGGTTCGCCCGGGCGCATCATGCGATAGATGGCGATTCTTGCTGCCATCTGGTCAACGGTTTCATCTGTGCGCAGGGTTTGCGAAATGTACGGGCCCTGATCCAGTTCGTTGGTGTACAACGTCTGGATTTCGGCAATGTCTGCCTGACGCAGTTTCGCCAGCAACTCTTCGGTTAGCTCATCGTTCGCCTTGGCCACGATTTCGCCCGTATCGGCATCGACGATATTCTTCGCCAGCACGCGGCCAAGCAGATAATCTTCCGGCACCGAAATGCGCTCGATGCCAGCGGCCTGAATGTCGCGCACGTTGCGCGCATTGATGCGCTTGTCCTTGCTGACCAGCACTTTGCCATCCTTGTCGGCGATGTCGAAACGGGCCACTTCGCCACGCATGCGCTCAGGCACGAATTGCATTTCTGCGCCGTCGGCGCGAAGCGCGAAATCGTCAAACACGAAGAAGTGTTCGAGAATCTGCTCATTGGTCATGCCAATGGCTTTCAGCAGGATCGTGACTGGCATCTTGCGGCGGCGATCAACGCGGAAGAACAGAATATCTTTCGGGTCGAATTCGAAATCCAGCCAGGAACCGCGATACGGAATGATGCGAGCCGAGAACAGCAGCTTGCCGGACGAATGCGTCTTGCCGCGATCGTGCTCGAAGAACACGCCCGGCGAGCGGTGCAGCTGGGACACAATCACGCGTTCGGTGCCGTTGATCACGAAAGAACCTGTGGTCGTCATCAGGGGCAGTTCGCCCATGTAAACTTCCTGCTCCTTCATTTCCTTGACCACGGGTTTGGTCGGCGATTCCTTGTCAAGAATCACCAGCCTTACCCTGGCGCGCAGGGGGGAGGCATAAGTCAGGCCGCGCTGTTGGCACTCCTTGACATCGAACGGCGGCTCGCCAAGGACATAGGAAATGAACTCAAGCCGCGCGAATCCGTTGTGTGAAACAATCGGAAATATCGAAGAGAATGCGGACTGCAAACCTTCGTTTTTGCGCTGCGAGGGAACCTTTTCAGCTTGCAGAAAACCATAATAGGATTCAAGCTGGGTAGCCAGCAGGAATGGGACATGATGAACATTTGCGCGCTTCGCGAAGGATTTGCGAATGCGTTTCTTCTCAGTAAATGAGTAGTGCATGGACACTCCGTGAGTGACAGGAAGGATAGAAAATTCAGGATTCGTCGATGCAAACCGCATCAACAACGACTTCGAACCCTCAAGTTGCGACCCTTGCTTCCGTCGAAAATGTGGCTGCAAAACCACACAAAAATTCAGTCAAAAACAAATTCTCGTGAAACGACAAAGGAGCCAAGGCCGAACCGGGATGGTTCGGCACTTTGACTCCAACGCTACTAAGTAGCTCTGGCAAGCCGAAATTACTTGAGATCGGCTTTCGCGCCAGCTTCTTCCAGTTTCTTCTTCGCAGCTTCTGCATCTGCCTTCGACAGACCTTCCTTGACTGGCTTCGGTGCTGCATCAACCATGTCCTTGGCTTCCTTCAGACCGAGGCCCGTGATTTCGCGGACAGCCTTGATGACGCCAACCTTGTTCGCGCCGATTTCAGCCAGAACCAGCGTGAATTCGGTTTGCTCTTCAGCAGCAGCGCCGCCAGCAGCAGCGCCGCCAGCCGGAGCAGCTACAGCCATTGCCGCAGCGGAAACGCCAAATTTTTCTTCGAATGCTTTTACCAGCTCATTCAGATCCATGACGCTCATCGCGCCTACGGCTTCCAGAATGTCTTCTTTGCTAATTGCCATTTGAAACTCCTAAGTTTGATTCGATTAAATCACCTGATCGGTACTCACACAGAAAGTGCGAAGCTTATGCAGCTTCGGCTTCTTTCTTTGCTGCCAGAGCAGCGAGTCCGCGCGCAAATGCAGAAACCGGTGCCTGCATGATACCCAGCAACTGGGCCAGCAGAACTTCACGGCTCGGGATGTTGGCCAATGCAGCTACACCAGCCTTATCCAGCGGCTTGCCTGCATAGTTGCCTGCCTTGATGACCAGTTTGTCGTTGCTTTTGGCAAAGTCGCTGACGACTTTGGCTGCGGCAACAGCGTCGCAGATACACGCCCTGGGCACGCGCCTTGGCGCGGAGTTGTGTCAAGTCACCGACCTGGATGCCACGGTATTCGGCCAGAACGATCGTCTGAGCTGCTGCGACTTTGGCAGAGATTTCAGCGACGACGGCCTTTTTGTCATTCAGATTGAGACCCACGGTCAACCTCCAATTATGATGCTCGGATTCGGGCGAATGCCTCGCATCGGTTCGAACACGGTGTCCAACGTTAGGAGTTCAGTGCCAGCATGCCGGCGATTAAACTGCAAAACTGTCTGGGCTCACCATCTGCGCTGGGTGCATGATCTGCATTTACCCCCGCCCACTATGTGAACTTGGCCCAACGGTCTTTGATTGCCTGAATCCGCCCGATTAACGGCCAGATCCAGCCCAAAGCTCTGCCCCGCACCTTCCGGCGCGAGGTCTTGATTCCATTAACTTCAGTCGTTCAGCGTCGCCTGATCAACACGCACGCCTGCCCCCATCGTCGATGAGAGCGAAACTTTGCGCAGGTACAGACCTTTGCTGCTTGCCGGCTTGGCCTTGTTCAGTGCATCGATCAACGCTACCAGGTTCGACTTGAGTGCTTCGTCGGTAAACGACTTGCGACCAATCGTTGCGTGGATGATACCGGCGCGATCGGTACGATATTGCACCTGACCAGCCTTGGCGTTCTTGACAGCGCCAGCGACATCCGGCGTTACGGTGCCAACCTTCGGATTCGGCATCAGACCGCGTGGGCCGAGAATCTGCCCGAGCGTACCAACAATACGCATCGTGTCCGGCGAAGCGATCACGATATCGAACGGCATGTTGCCTGCCTTCACTTGCTCCGCCAGATCTTCCATGCCGACGATGTCCGCACCTGCGGCCTTTGCCTGCTCAGCCTTGTCACCGGTAGCAAACACCGCAACACGAACGGTCTTGCCGGTACCCGCCGGCATGACCACCGAACCACGAACAACCTGATCGGATTTACGCGGGTCAACACCCAGTTGTACCGCGACGTCGATGGACTCATTGAACTTGGCCGTTGCGCATTCGCGCACGATCGCCATCGCACCTTCGAACGGATAAACCTTGCTGCGGTCAATCTTGTCCTGCATTGCCTTTGCGCGCTTGGATAATTTAGCCATGATTAACCCTCCACCGTAATGCCGATAGAACGAGCAGAACCGGCGATGGTACGCACAGCTGCATCCATGTCTGCAGCCGTCAGATCCGGCATTTTTACCTTGGCGATTTCTTCAGCCTGAGCGCGAGAAATCTTGCCAACCTTGTCCGAATGCGGCTTGGAAGAACCTTTTTGAATACCTGCAGCTTTCTTGATCAGGAAGGTAGCCGGCGGCGTCTTCATCACGAAAGTGAAAGACTTGTCCGCAAACGCCGTGATGACCACCGGAATCGGCATGCCCGGCTCGAAGTTCTGAGTCTGAGCGTTGAATGCCTTGCAGAATTCCATGATGTTCAGACCACGCTGACCCAGCGCAGGCCCGATCGGAGGGGATGGGTTTGCTTTACCAGCCGCAACTTGCAGCTTGATAAAACCCGTAATTTTCTTTGCCATTTTACTTTCCTACATTAATGAGTAGTAACGCCCCGCTTTTTCAAAGCCGAGGCTCCTCTTGCTGGATTCCGCATTTGATGCGACGCTCCAGATGGCGCCACCACAAAATCAAACCTTTTCGACCTGACCAAATTCCAGCTCGACCGGCGTTGCGCGCCCGAAAATCGTGACTGAAACGCGCACTCGCGATTTCTCGTAATTAACTTCTTCCACATTGCCATTGAAATCGGAGAACGGACCATCCTTGATGCGCACCAGTTCACCCACCTCATACAGCACTTTGGGACGCGGTTTCTCCACACCATCCTGCATCTGCTGCATGATCTTTTCGATTTCACGCGCAGGAACCGGCGTCGGCTTGTTCGACTTTCCGCCAATAAAACCCGTCACCTTATTGGTATTCTTGACCAGATGCCAGGTATCGTCGGTCATTTCCATTTCGACCAAAATATAGCCCGGGAAGAAGCGCCGCTCGGTCACGGATTTCTGACCACCCTTGACCTCAACCACCTCTTCGGTGGGAACAAGAATCTGCCCGAACATGTCCTGCATACCAGCGCGCTCAACGCGATCCAGCAAGGCACGGCGCACGCTCTTCTCCATGCCGGAATAAGCATGAACCACATACCACCGCTTGTTGCTAGACGCAGTTTCGGCTGGCGCATTTTGCACACCAGCCCCTGAATTTTCCGTATGCTCGCCCATTATTTTTTCCAACCAAGGATCACGTCATACAGCACAAACTCAAGCACCTTGTCAGCCCCCCAAAGGAACACCGCCATGACAAGAACAAACGCGAACACAACTGCGGTGATCCGCATTGCATCCTTGCGCTGCGGCCAAACCACTTTTTTGGTTTCGCGCACAGATTCGCTTGCAAATTCAGCAAACCCGCGACCGACCGATGAAAACCAGACCAAACCAGCAGCAACAGCCAGACCAACAACCAGCGCACCCGCCCGCACAGCCATCGATTTGTCCGACAAGAAATAAAAAAGCACAACACCCGCAGTCGCAGCAACAACTGCAAGAATTACTTTCAACTTATCGTTTGAAGTGCCGGCGGTTTGTGCGGATTGATTTGACATACAGATTCACCCTCAGCGCCTTGACTTAAGTGGTGGCAGGGGCGGAGGGCATCGAACCCCCAACCTTCGGTTTTGGAGACCGACGCTCTGCCAATTGAGCTACGCCCCTGTAACTAAGCTGGATTACAAAAATAGCCTTTGGCGCCGAGCAACAACCCAGCGCCAAAGAATAGAATGATACCGTTATTCGATGATCTTTGCCACAACGCCGGCACCGACGGTACGACCACCTTCGCGAATCGCGAAACGCAGGCCTTCTTCCATCGCGATCGGGCAAATCAGCTTGACCGTGATCGAGACGTTGTCGCCCGGCATCACCATTTCCTTGTCCTTCGGCAGCTCGATCGAGCCC
>JAGTRJ010000019.1 GCA_018261755.1 Burkholderiaceae bacterium | reverse complement strand
GCCGAGCATGGTCGCCATGTTCGGCTTGATCATGCCGGCGCCCTTGCTGATGCCGGTGATGGTGATTTTCTTGCCGCGGATCATGACCGTGCGCGAGGCTGCTTTCGGCTGCGTGTCGGTGGTCATGATCGCTTCGGCCGCGTTCATCCAGTTGTCTTCGTTCAGGTTGGCCAGCGCCGCTGGCAGTCCCGCTTCAATTCGTTCAACCGGCAGCGGCTCCAGAATCACGCCGGTCGAAAATGGCAGGATTTGCGACGGCGCGCATTCGAGCAGGTCGGATAGTGTCACACAGGTGCGGTTCGCCGCCAGTAGGCCGGCGTCTCCGGTGCCGGCATTGGCGTTGCCGGTGTTGACCAGCAGCGCGCGGATCGGCAACCCGGTTTGGGTCACGTCTTCCAGATGCGCCTTGCACACTTGCACTGGCGCGGCGCAGAAGCGGTTCTTGGTGAACACGCCGGCAACGGTTGCGGTCGGCGCCAGCTTCATCACCAGCAAATCCTTGCGGTTCTGCTTGCGGATGGCCGCTTCGGCATAACCGAGTTCGATGCCGGCGACGGGTTTCAGGTCGGATGCGACGGGAAGCGGAAGGTTGACGGCCATGGGAATTCTCTCGTTGATGGAATGCGGAGCGGGTATTGTAATCGGTTAGCGGATATGAAAAAAGGGCGGTCGGGCCGCCCTTTTTTCATGCAGTACGCATTATTTCAGCTTGCCGTGGCATTGCTTGAATTTCTTGCCGCTGCCGCACGGGCAGGGGTCATTGCGGCCGACTTTCGGCATTGCGTTCGCGTGCGGCTTTTGTTTCGCGTCGCCGCCAATCGCTTTCGGCGCCAGCAATTCTTCCGGCGTGGCATCTTCGCCGAAGCCGCCATGCTGAAAATTGACGTTGACCACGCGCGGCTGAGTCAGTTGCGCCTCGGCCGCTTCGATCTCTTCCTGCGACTGGATGCGTACCAGCATCACGATGCGGGTGACTTCATGCTTGATCTGCTCCAGCATCTGGCCGAACAGTTCGAACGCTTCGCGCTTGTATTCCTGCTTCGGATTTTTCTGGCCATAGCTGCGCAGGTGGATGCCTTGACGCAGATGGTCGAGCGCCGCCAGGTGTTCGCGCCAGTGGCTATCCATGCTTTGCAGCATCACGCTGCGTTCGAACCCTTCAAACGCTTCCGGGCCGACCAGCGCGACTTTCGCGTTATAGATCTCGTCCGCTGCCTGCAGGATGCGCTCCAGCAAGTCTTCCTCGGCCAGGTTCTTTTCCTGTTCGAGCATGACCGACAGTTGCACCTCGAGCTGCCATTCATTCTTCAGTTCGGCTTCCAGCGACGCGATATCCCACTGCTCCTCGACCGAATGCTCTGGCACATAGCTGCGGAAAATGTCGGTGAACACGCCATGCCGCAGCGAGGCGATCAGTTCGGACGTGCCTTGCGCGTCGAGCAGTTCGTTGCGCTGCTGGTACATCACCTGACGCTGTTCGTTCGCCACGTCGTCATATTCGAGCAGTTGCTTGCGGATATCGAAGTTGCGGCCCTCGACCTTGCGCTGCGCCGATTCGATCGAGCGCGTGACGATGCCGGCCTCGATCGGCTCACCTTCCGGCATCTTCAGCTTGTCCATGATCGCGCGCACGCGATCACCAGCGAAGATGCGCAGCAGCGGATCGTCGAGCGACAGGTAGAAGCGCGATGCGCCCGGGTCGCCCTGACGGCCGGAGCGGCCACGCAACTGGTTGTCGATACGGCGCGATTCATGCCGTTCGGTGCCGACGATGCACAGGCCACCGGCACTCACCACATGGTCGTGCAGCGATTGCCATTCGCTGCGCAGCTTTTGCGCTTGCGCCTGCTTTTCTTCGACGGACAGCGATTCGTCCGCTTCGATGAACTGGATCTGTTTTTCCACATTGCCGCCGAGCACGATGTCGGTGCCGCGGCCGGCCATGTTGGTGGCAATCGTGATCATTTTCGGCCTGCCTGCCTGCGCGACGATTTCCGCCTCGCGCTCGTGCTGCTTCGCGTTCAGCACATTGTGTGGCAGCTTGGCCTTGGTCAGCAGTGCCGACAGCATTTCCGAATTTTCGATCGAGGTCGTGCCGACCAGCACCGGCTGGCCGCGCTCGTAGCAATCCTGGATGTCGCGCAGCATCGCGTCGTTTTTCTCGTCCGCGGTGCGATACACCTGATCCTGACGATCGGCGCGCTGGTTCGGACGGTTGTGCGGAATCACCACCGTCTCCAGGCTGTAGATTTCCTGAAATTCGTACGCTTCGGTGTCGGCCGTGCCGGTCATGCCGCCGAGCTTGGCGTACATGCGGAAATAGTTCTGGAACGTGATCGATGCCAGCGTCTGGTTTTCGTTCTGGATGGTGACGCCTTCTTTCGCTTCGACCGCCTGATGCAGACCGTCGGACCAGCGGCGGCCGCTCATCAGGCGACCGGTGAATTCATCGACGATCACGATTTCATCGTTCTGCACCACGTAGTGCTGATCCTTGTGGAACAGCGTGTTCGCGCGCAGCGCGGCATACAGGTGGTGCACCAGCGTGATGTTGGCGGCATCGTACAGCGATGCGCCTTCCGGCAGCAGGCCCATCTGCATCAGAATCTGCTCTGCCTTTTCGTGGCCGGCTTCGGTCAGCAGCACCTGATGCGCCTTTTCATCTTTGACGTAATCGCCCGGCACTTCGACCTGGCCCTTGCCGTCCGGCGTTTCCTCGCCGATCTGCTCGGTCAGCAGTTTCGGCACCTGGTTCATCTTGTAATACAGCTCGGTGTTGTTTTCCGCCTGGCCGGAAATGATTAGCGGCGTGCGCGCTTCGTCGATCAGGATTGAGTCGACTTCATCCACAATCGCGAAGTTCAGTCCGCGCTGCACGCGCTCCGACGGGTCGTACACCATGTTGTCGCGCAGATAGTCGAAGCCGAACTCGTTGTTGGTGCCGTAGGTGATGTCGGCCGCATAGGCAGCCTGCTTCTCGTCGTGCTCCATCGTGGTCAGGTTGATGCCTGTGGTCAGGCCGAGCCAGTTGTACAGCCGGCCCATCCATTCGGCGTCGCGCTGCGCCAGATAATCGTTGACCGTGACTACGTGCACACCCTTGCCGGTCAGCGCATTCAGGTAGGTCGGCAGTGTGGCCACCAGCGTCTTGCCTTCGCCCGTGCCCATCTCGGCAATCTTGCCCTGATGCAGCGTGATGCCGCCGATCAGCTGTACGTCGAACGGGCGCATTTTCAGCACGCGCTTGCTGGCTTCGCGGCAGACCGCAAACGCTTCCGGCAGAATGCTGTCGAGCGATTCGCCTTTTGCCAGTCGATCCTTGAACGCGGGCGTCATCGCCTTCAGTTCGGCATCGGACATTTTCTCGAACTGGGGTTCGAGCGCATTGATCGCGCGCACGATTTTCCCGTATTGCTTGAGCAGGCGCTGGTTGCGGCTGCCAAAAATCTTGGTCAGGAAAGACAGGGGCATACTTGATTACTTTTACTTGAAAAGTCCGAAAGAAAATGAGGGCTTCGGAGGCAGCAAATCAACGGCACGGCCGTAGCCTGGCTGGCAGGGAAGAAGAGGCGGGCGAAATGCCGTTATGTGCACGATGCTGGATACGTGGCCAAAAGTGTCATTCTACCACGCAGTAACGCTCATTTTCCGGTCAGCGCGGCAAGTTTCGCCTGGTCGGAACCGGCGGCGAGGAATTTGTGCGGGTTCTGCGCAACACCCTTGACGCGCACTTCAAAATGCAGGTGCGGCCCGGTCGAGCGGCCGGTCGAACCGACGTCGGCAATATGCTGGCCGCGCTTGACGATATCGCCCACGTTCACGTGCAGTCGCGACGTATGCGCATAGCGCGTGATGATGTCGTTGCCGTGGTCGATGTCGAGCATGTTGCCGTATTCGTGGTGGTATTCGGCCGAAATCACCACGCCGCCGGCGGCAGCGACGATCGGTGTGCCGGGCGCAGCCGAGAAATCAATGCCTTCGTGCACCGCGCGGCGGCCTGAGAACGGGTCGATGCGGACGCCAAAGCCGGACGCGTTGTAGCTGGCTTCGACGGGCTGGATGGTCGGCAGCAGGCGCGACTGGATCTTGAGCGACATCAGCGCGGTTTCGACCACGTTCATGTAATCCTCGCGGCGGGCGATTTCGGTTTCCATCGAACCCAGCGTGCGGTTGAATTCCGACAGCGACAGCGGTTCGCCGTTCGATTTTAGCGGCACCGGCACTTCAACCCCGCCCTGGCCGGGCTTTTCCTTGAAATTGAAGGTTTCAGGCTTGATGCCGGACAGTCCCTGCACCCGTTCGCCAAGCGCATCCAGGCGCGTCAGCTGCGCCTGCATCTCGCCCAGCTTGACCGACATCATCGCCAGATTTTCCTTTACGAATTTCGAATTCCTGCCTGAATCATCGGCCGAGGACGCCAGCGCAGCATCCGCCAGCAGCGGGATCCTGTGCAACGGTGCATGCGCGAGCAGCAGCCAGGACAGCAGCGCGGCGCACAGCAGGATGGCGCTGATGGCGAGCGCGGCGGCAATGAGCAGGTGGCGGGTGGTCAGCGTAACCGATTTGGCGGTAAGGCGGGGGTGTAGCAGGATGAGTTGCATTCGATCTCCTGGAGTGCAGGTGGCGCAAGCTGTGGTAAGGTTCGGTCATGTCCAAACGCAGCTTTTCCACAGTGCGGCAAAACGCGCCCAATGCCGGCAAACCCCGTGCCGCATTAAGCGCCATCGATTCATTGCGCACGCATCAAACCATGGCGGCACTGATGCCGGCGGTGATGCGCATGGCCGCGATCCAGAAGGATTGCGCGGCTGTGCTGCCAGCGTTATTCGATAAATGCGCCGTGCAGCGGTTTGAGTCTGGTCAGCTGGTGCTGTCGACGCCGAATGCGGCGATGGCAACCAGGCTGAAGCAGCAGTTGCCAAAATTGCAGCAGGCTTTGAACCAGACAGGCTGGCAGGTTAGCGCAATCCGTACCAAAGTGCAAGTGCCTGAAAATACAGTGAAATTTGTACCGATGGAGAAACCGCCGGTGCCGCCGCAGGGGGTCGATGCGCTGTCCGCGCTGGCGGCAGAGCTGGAAAAATCGTCGGGCAACGAGGCGTTAAAGGCGGCGCTGGCAAGGATGGTGGCGCGTCACCGCTGAGTTCCGCCGCCGGCTGCTCGCAGGTCAAACAGGGTTTCTTCAGGTCGAACGCCGGTCGAGCATTGCGCGTGCGATCGTGCCGGCATCGACGTATTCGAGTTCGGCCCCGGCCGGTACGCCACGCGCCAGTCGGCTGACCTTCAGCCCGCGCGCCTTCAGCATTTCGCTGATCACGTGCGCGGTCGCTTCGCCTTCATTGGTGAAATTCGTCGCCAGCACGACTTCGGTCACGATGCCGTCGGTCGCGCGCGCAATCAGTTTTTCCAGGTGGATTTGCTTCGGCCCGATGCCGTCCAGAGGCGACAGGCTGCCCATCAGCACGAAATACAGCCCCTTGTAAGTCAGCGTCTGTTCGATCATCAACTGGTCGGCCGGCGTTTCCGCTACGCACAGCAGGCTGGCATCGCGCCCGGTGTCGGCGCAGGTGGCGCAGAATTCATCTTCGGTGAAGGTATTGCACTTGGCGCAGTGGCGAATCTTGCCGGCGGCATCGCACAATGCCTGACCGAGTTGCAGCGCACCGTCGCGGTCGTGCTGCAACAGATGAAACGCGATCCGCTGCGCCGATTTCGGCCCGATGCCGGGCAGGCGGCGCAGCGTTTCAGTCAATCGCTCCAGGCTGGATGGTGGTTTCACGGTGGACCGGCTTTGGCTGAATGTCAGAATGGCAGCTTGAAGCCCGGCGGCATCGGCATGCCAGCGGTCAGACCGTTCATTTTTTCCTGGCTGGTGGCTTCGGCTTTGCGCACCGCGTCGTTGACCGCGGCGGTGACCAGATCTTCCAGCATTTCTTTGTCGTCGCCCATCAGCGACGGGTCGATCGAAACGCGCGAGACATAGAACTTGCAAGTCATTAGCACGGTCACCATGCCCGCGCCGGCCTGGCCTTCGACCACGGTTTTCGCCAGTTCTTCCTGCGCCTTGTTCATTCGATCCTGCATGGCTTGCGCCTGCTTCATCAGTCCTGCGAGCTGGTTTTTCATTCGTTGGTTCCTGTATTGAGATGAGAAATCAAGTGGTTAAACGGGTTTGATCGAGCCGGGTACGATGGTGGCGCCGAAATCGCGCATCAGCGACTGCACGAACGGGTCGTCTTGCGCCTCCTGTTCCGCCTGCTGCTGCCGCAGCGCGCGTTCGTCCTGCGCTTTCTGGTTTGCGGTCTGGCTGACCTGTCCGGTTTCGGTGGTCAAGTGCGCGGTCTGGCCGAAACGTT
Source organism: Burkholderiaceae bacterium (assembly GCA_018261755.1). Lineage (GTDB taxonomy): Bacteria > Pseudomonadota > Gammaproteobacteria > Burkholderiales > Burkholderiaceae_D > QZKY01. The sequence continues at coordinate 32,613 of JAGTRJ010000019.1, read as the reverse complement.
CGGTTAGCGCGGCCGTCAGCCGTTCGATGCTGGCGGCCGAGCACAGCGTTTCGACCGGCGAGCGCAGATGGAAATGCACGCCGCCGGCATCTTGCTGCCAGCGCACCAATTCGGTTTGTTGCGCCAGTTGCTGCACCATGCCGCGCAGCGGCAGCGCGGCCGCCAGCGATGGCCAGTCGCCATTCCAGTCGATTGGGCTGGTCGGACTAGCCGTTGGCGCTGGTGGCAACGTTGGCGCCAACGGGGCTGGCGCGGCTACCGATTCAGTTTTTTTTTGAGCCGGCGCCGCGGGCGGCGCTGTTGTGGCAACGGGGGCGGCATCTTCCCACGGCAGAATGTCGGGCGCGGCGGATGGCTTTGTTTTCGACTTGTTGCGCAGCGCATCGAGCGCCGCCTTGGCCGGGCTTTCGCGCTGGGCGCGTGCCGCCGGTGCTGGTGCCGCAGCGGCCGTGGTTGCCGTCGGCGCGGTGGTTGCGCTGGCGACCTTGGCGGTCGCGGCCGGTTTCGGTTGCGACGGTGGCGCGGCGCTGGCTTCGTCCGGGTGGAAAGCCAGCATTCGCAGCAGCGTCATGGTGAAACCGGCGTATTCATCCGGCGCAAGGCCGAGTTCATTTCGGCCATGCAGCGCGATCTGATAGTAAAGCTGAGTTTCCTCGGCATCGAACAGGCCGGCCAGACGGAGGATGTCGTCGTGTTCCGGCAGGTCGTCCGGTAGCGCGGCCGGCACCGTCTGCGCCAGCGCGATGCGGTGCAGCAAGGTGCCCAGATCCTGCAGCGCAGCGTTGTATGACAGGCTGCGTTCGGCCATTTCATCCGCAATCGCGATCAGTGCCGCGCCATCCTGCGCCGCCAGCGCATCGAGCAGGCGGATCAGGTATGACTGATCCAGCGCGCCCAGCATGCCTTGCACCGCGTCGAGCGATACCCGGCCGGCGGCGTAGGCGATCGCCTGATCGGTCAGCGACAGCGCGTCGCGCATCGAGCCGTGCGCGCCCTGCGCCAGCAGGCGCAGCGCCGGCAGGTCGTAGTCGATTTTTTCCTGCTGCAATACGTTTTCCAGATGGCCGATGATTTGCGGCGGCGGCATCTGCTTCAGGTTGAATTGCAGGCAGCGCGACAGCACCGTCACCGGCAGCTTCTGCGGATCGGTGGTCGCAAGGATGAACTTGATGTATTCGGGCGGTTCTTCCAGCGTTTTCAGCATCGCGTTGAACGCGTGCGTGGTCAGCATGTGCACCTCGTCGATCATGTAGACCTTGAAGCGCGCATTAGTCGGCGCATACACCGCCTGCTCCAGCAGTTGCTGCATGTCATCCACGCCGCGATTCGAGGCCGCGTCCATTTCGATGTAGTCGACGAAGCGGTCGGCATCAATGGCCATGCAGGCTTCGCACACGCCGCACGGCTGCGAGGTGATGCCCTGTTCGCAGTTTAGCGATTTCGCCAGGATGCGCGACAGCGTGGTCTTGCCGACGCCGCGCGTGCCAGTGAACAGATAGGCGTGATGCAGCCGCTGCGTGTCGAGCGCGTGTGTCAGCGCTCGTACAACGTGCTCCTGCCCGACGAGGGTGTCGAAACGCTTCGGGCGGTATTTGCGGGCAAGGACAAGGTAAGACATGCGGCGATTTTACCCTACTGCGCTAGCCGCCAGCCGTTTCCAGTGGCAAAAATATACTGGTGGGGGTATTTCAAAACCGCCTCGGAATGTGTGGCGCGGCGCCGTTGTTTTGTCATATACCCCGACAAAAACGTGTGAAAATCAGGCCGATTCCGCTGGCGTGAGCGGATATTTTGCATATTCGACGCGGAATTCCGCCGCCAGTTCGGCGTAGTTGCGCAGTGTGAATTCCTCCACGTCGAGCAGCGTGGCGAAGGCGTAATAGTGCCGTTCGTTCAGCCACCAGTCGTATTGCGCCAGCGCGGTGCAGAACGCATCGAAATCGGCTTCGGTCGCGAACACGCGGCCTTTCAGTTCTTCGCGGCTGGCAAAGGCGCCGGCTTCGACCGCCAGCGCGATGCAGTCGAGCGCGTATTGCGTTTGCGTGCCGGCACCGAACGCAGCCACCGCGTCGCGAAAGCGCAGCGGGGTGAGTGTCTGCGTCAGCGGCAGCCAGCCGCCGAATTGTACGCAGTCGGCATAGATTTCGAACGCGATGCGGGTGCGGTTGGTATTGATGGGCCAGATTCTTGTCATCGGAGGTTCGCGCAGCGGCGTTTCAGGTGTTGTTCGGGAACTGCGAGGTCAAAAAATACTGCCGGGTGTATTTAAAAACAGCCCCGGAAAATGTGGCCTGGCAGCGTTGTTTTGGCATATCCCCGTCAATTATTGCGTTCACAGCCCGGTTTCTGGCTCGATTTTCAGCGGGCCGTCGCCGCTGTACTTGTCCAGCGCCAGATAAATCACCGGCGTGATCACCAGCGTGATTACCTGCGAGAAAATCAGGCCACCGACGATGGCCAGACCCAGCGGGTAGCGCAGTTCGGCGCCAGCGCCGAGTTTGAGCGCAATCGGCAGCGCGCCCATCAGCGCCGCCAGCGTGGTCATCATGATCGGGCGGAAGCGCAGCAGGCAGGCGGAGCGGATCGCCTGTTCCGGCGAAATGCCGTCGGCACGCTGCGCGTGCAGCGCGAAGTCGATCATCATGATGGCGTTCTTTTTCACGATGCCGATCAGCATCAGGATGCCGATGGTGGCGATCAGGGTCAGTTCGACCCCGAACAGCCGCAAGGTCAGCAGGGCGCCGATGGCAGCCGATGGCAAACCGGCCAGAATCGTGAGCGGGTGGATGTAGCTTTCGTAAAGCACTCCGAGCAAAATGTAGATCACGACCAGCGCCAGCACCAGCAGCACCACCTGATGGCCCTGCGACGACTGGAACACGGCGGCATCACCCGACCACGAAGTGATGATGCTCGACGGCAGTTGCATCGCCGACTTGATTTGCTCGATGCGGTCGCTGGCATCGCCCAGCGGCACGTCAGGCGCGAGGTTGAAAGTGAGCGTGACCGCTTCGAGCTGGCCCTGATGGTTGACCGCAATCGGGCCGGCGGCGCGCTTGACGTGCGCCAGTCCCAGCAGCGGCACCAGCGCGCCCGATTTGGAACGGACGTAAATGTCGGCCAGCGCGTTTTCATCCTGTTGCCCGCTGCCGGTGCTTTGCAGGATTACCTGGTAGCTGTTGCTGCTGGTGAAGATGGTCGATACCTGGCGATCGCCATACGCGCTGTACAGTGCGGTGCGGATATCCTGGATGCCGACGCCGGCTTCGCTCGCGCGGTCGCGGTTGATTTCGACCACTGCCTGCAAGCCCTTCATCTGTGAATCGCTGGTCACGTCGCGGAACAGCGGATCGGCCCGCATTTGTTCTTCCATTTTCGCCGCCCAGCTGTAAAGTTCACCGCCGCCGACGCTTTGCAGCACATACTGGTAGCGGCTTTTGCTGGTCTTGCCGCCGAGCTGCAGGTTTTGCACCGGCGCGTAATACACGTTCAAGCCGGGCACGTCGCGCATCTTGCGCCGCAAGCCTTCGAGCACCTGATCCATCGGCTGGCGCTCGCCTTGCGGCTTCAGGTTCATGAACATGAAACCGGAGTTGCTTTCGCGCACACGCGAAACGATGCTGGCCACGTTCGGATCTTCGGCCGCGATGGAGGCAGCCTTCGAAACCAGTTCCGCCATCATCGGATACGACACATCCTGCGGGCCCTCGATCGTGGCCCGAATCTGGCCGATGTCCTCGCTCGGGAAGAAGCCTTTGGGGATGGAAACGAACAACAGCCCGGTGCCGACAAACGTGCTGACCGCGACCCACAGCGTGAATTTGCGGTGCGCCAGGCACCAGTCGAGCACGCGCTCGTAGAACTTCAGCGTCGCTTCGTAAACGCGCTCGAACTGGCGGCTGATCCAGTTGTCCTTCTCGTGCGTTTCCTGCTTCAGAAAGCGGCTGCACAGCAGCGGCACCAGCGTTAGCGACATCACCGCCGACACCAGGATCGACAGTGAAACGACCGCGGCGAATTCGTAAAACAGTAGTCCGATCACGCCCGGCATGTAAAAAATCGGAATGAACACCGCCACCAATGACAATGAAATCGACACGATGGTGAAGCCGACTTCTTTCGCGCCGCGCAGCGCGGCCGCCATCGGGTTTAGCCCCATTTCCATGTAACGCACGATGTTTTCCAGCACCACGATCGCATCATCGACCACCAGGCCGACCGCGATGGTGATGCCCAGCAGCGAAATGTTGTCCAGGCTGTAACCGAACGCCTTCATCAGCGCAAAGCAGCCGATGAGCGAGATTGGCAGCGACAGCGCCGGAATCAGCGTTGCGGTCAGGCGTTTGAGGAACAGGAAGATCACCATCACCACCAGCGCGATGGTGAACAGCAGCGTGAGTTTCACGTCGTGGATCGATTCGCGGATCGAAACCGAGCGGTCATTGGTTTCGGTCATCGAAATCGATTCCGGCATCTGCGCTTTCAGCCGGGGCAGCATTTCGCGCACACCATCGACCACCGCTACCGTGTTCGCATTCGGCTGGCGCTGGATGCCGATGATGATTGCCGCTTCGCGGTTGAACCAGCTGCCGGCGCGCACCGATTCGATGCTGTCCGCCACTTCTGCCACGTCTTTCAGCCGGATCGAGGCGCCATCCTTGCTGGCGATGATCAGATTGGCAAACGCGGCCGCGTTCGGCAGCTGCTTGTTGGCTTCAATAGTCAGGCTCTGGCGCGGCCCATCGAGGATGCCGACCGGGCTGTTCGAGTTCGCCCCTTTCAGCGCGGAAGCCAGTTCATCCAGCGTCATGTTACGTGCGGCGAGCTGCTCCGGCCGCACCTTGACCCGCACCGCATAACGGCGCTGGCCATAGACCGAAACCTGCGCCACGCCGTCGATGGTCGATAGCGCCGGCGCAATCAGGTTTTCGGCGAAATCATTGACCTCGCCGACCGACAGCGACGGCGAAGTCAGCGCCAGGAACAGCACTGGCGCATCGGCCGGGTTCACCTTGCGGTAATCCGGCATCGAAGTCATTTCCGGCGGCAGGTTGCGCTGCGCGCGCAACAGCGCCGCCTGCACGTCGACCGCGGCGGCATCGATGTCGCGATCCGGGTTGAATTCCAGCGTGATGACCGAGTTGCCGCTGGTGTTGGTCGAGCTGATGGTGGCCAGGCCGGCGATCATCGAAAACTGCTTTTCCAGCGGTCGGGCGACCGACACCGCCATGATTTCCGGGCTGGCGCCGGGCAGCACCGCCGTGACGCTGATGATTGGCGTGTTGTAATTCGGTAGCGCCGAAATCGGCAGTTTCATATATGCGAACCAGCCAAGCACGACCACCGCCAGCGACAGCAGCACGGTCATGACCGGGCGGCGAATGCAGAGTTCGGAGATGTTCACGTTGGCTCGGTCGGCAGGGTCAGGATTCGTTCTTCTTTTGCTCGTCGGCTGGTGCTTCGCGCACCTTCACCCCCGGCCGCAGGTTTTGCGCGCCTTCGACCACCACGCGCGCACCGGGTTTCAGGCCGGAAACGGCGGCGGTGCCGCCTTCGACCGCCAGCAGCGTCACTACCTGGATCTGTACGGTGTCATCTTCCTGCACGACGTAAACCAGTTGTTCTTTTGGTCCGGTCACGACGGCAGCAGTTGGGACAACGGTCGCATCCGGCAGCGTGCGCGACGTCAGTTGCACGTTGACGAAGGCGCCGGGCCAGAGTTTGCGCTCCTTGTTGTCGAACTGCGCCTTCATCTTGATGGTGCCGGTCTGCGCATCGGTCACGTTGTCGATGAACACCAGCTTGCCCTGCAGTTCTTCGCCGCCTGACAGCCTGATTTGCACCGGCGCATCGCCTTTCGGATAAGAGGCGACGATGTGCGCCAGCTGGGCTTCCGGCACGGTGAAGCTGACGGTGATCGGATCAAGCTGGACGATGGTCACCATCGTTGCGCCGGATGGCTGCACCAGACTGCCCGGGTGGACATTGATTGCGCCAATGCGGCCGGCCATGCTGGCGGTGATGCGGTTGTAATCGAGCGCGACCTTGCTCGATTGCACGCCGGCCTGGTCGGCGCGCGCGGTGCCGCGCAGGGCATCAACCTTGGCTTTCGAGGTATCGACCACCGCCTGCGAAATGAATTTTTTCGCGAACAATTCCTGGTTGCGCTTCAGCGTTGCTTCGGCATCGATCAGATCCGCCTTGTCGCGCGCCAGCTGTGCCTGCGCCTTGTCCAGCACGGCGCTGTCCATCCGCGGGTCGAGCGTGAACAGCAACTGGCCGGCCGCCACGTCCTGGCCTTCCTTCACATGCACCGCGCGCACGACGTTTTGTACCTGCGGCCGCACTTCGACTGTCTTGATGGAAGTGACATAGCCATTGGCGCGGACGTTCACCGGCATCGACTGCTGTCCGGACAAGGCAGTCTTGACCGTGATGACCGGATTGCGCTGTCGCTTGTCGGACGAGGAAATGAAAAAGCGGATGACGAGGATGGCGACAATGGCAACAACCAAAGCGCCAATGCCTGCGGCAAGGCGTCTTTTGCCCGGTTGCAAGAGATTTTTCAGCGTATCCATTCAGTCGCGTAAGCCGGTTTGCGCCTGTCCGCGTGTCGGAAAGGGCTGGAAATGCAGAGGCGAGCCTTGTCTGCGGCACTTGCAGGAATTGGACATGGCTGCTTCGTTCCCGACCTGACCAGATTAACCAAGCCACAATGCGCAGGGGCCCGCCGGCCAGCATTGTACCGCAAGCCGCTTATATCTGACGCTTGAGCCTGAAAATTTGTATAACCGCTGAAAGCCCAACAGTCTGCCGGCAGCGCCACATGGTGGCGGACAGGGTTTGCAGCCGTTTACTTCTTCAGCGCAACACTACCAAGATCCCAGATTGGCAGGAAGATGCCCAATGCGAGGATCAGCACCAGCACGCCCAGCGCGATGATTAGGATCGGCTCGATCTGCGACGACAGTGTTTTCAGTTCGTAATCGACCTCGCGTTCGTACATCTGCGCGATTTCATCCATCAAGTCATCGATCTCGCCTGTTTCCTCGCCCACGGCTACCATCTGCAGTACGACCGGGGTGAAAACGCCGGTGGTGGTCGCGGTGCGCAGCACGCTTTCGCCGCGCTCGACGCCATCGCGCATCTGCTCGATGCGGGTGGCAATGTAGGCATTGTCCACCGTTTGCGCGACCACATGCAGTCCCTGGACCACCGGCACGCCGCTACGGCTGGAAAGCGCAAAGCTGCGGGCGAAGCGTGCCAGCGCGGCCTTCTGGATGATCTTGCCGACGATCGGAAAACGCAGCTTGGTGCGATCCCATTTATAGCGTCCGTCGGTGGTTCCGATGTACATCCGGAACAGTGCGACCGCTCCAATCAGGAGGCCTGCCATCACCGGCCAGTAATTCACGGTGAAGTTCGACGTGGCCAGCAGGATGCGCGTCATCAGTGGCAGTTCGGCATTGAAGCCAGCGAACACCTTGGCGAATGCGGGGATAACCCAGATGTTGACCACCGCCATTGCGACAATGATCGCGACCACGACGAAAATCGGGTAGCGGATTGCGGCTTTCACCCGCTGGCGCATGTCGCGCTCGAATTCCATCTGGTCGAACAGCCGCAGGAAAATTTCCTCCAGCCGGCCGGTGGTTTCGCCGACGGTGACCATGCTGAGGTAAAACGGGGTGAACACGGTCGGGTGGCGCCGCATTGATGACGACAGATCGCGTCCGGCGTCGAGCGAATCGCGCAAGTCCTGAATCACGCGTGCAAAGGGCTTGCTGACGGTCGATGTCTGCAGTCCGGCCAGCGAGCGCATGATGGGCACGCCCGCTTTCAACAGCGCATATATCTGGCGGCTGAACAGCTGCACATCGATCGATTGCACCTGTTTTTCGAGCAGACGTGACCACCAGTTGTCGCCCAGTCTTTTCGACGGGCCGGATGTTTGCCGGATATCGATCGGGGTGATGCCGGAGTTGAACAACTGGCTGGCGATGGCGCCACTGTCGGTGCCTTCGAGCACGCCTTGCACCAGTTCGCCGCGTGCGTTTCTCGCCTTGTATTCGAAGAATGGCATCGGTTCAGTCGTCCAGCTGGGTGGTGACACGCATCGCTTCGCTCACGGTTGTCTTGCCGGCCAGCACCAGCGCGACCGCGTGGCGGCGCAGCGTTTGGCCGCCCATCTGCTGCTGCGCCAGTTGCACGAATTCCGCCGGGTCGGAGCGGTTGGCGGCCGCCGCCACTTCACGCGTCATCTCCAGCATCTCGTAAATGCCGGTACGGCCGCGGAAGCCGGTGCCGTTGCAATACGAACAGCCGACGCCATGCTTGTATTCATGCGCATCGACTGCATCCTTCAATTCACCCTTGAGCCACTCGCGTTCGTTCGGCAGCAGAGGATAAGGCGCGGCACAGTTGTCGCACACCACGCGCACCAGCCGTTGCGCCAGCACCGCCTGCAGCGAGCTGCCGACCATGTAGTGCGGTACGCCCATGTCGAGCAGGCGCAGCGGCGTGCTGGCGGCATCATTCGTATGCAGCGTGGACAGCACCATGTGGCCGGTCATCGCTGCGCGCAAGCCAATCTGCGCGGTTTCCTGGTCGCGCATCTCGCCCACCAGCACGATGTCCGGATCCTGACGCAGCGCCGAGCGCAGCACGCGCGCAAAGTCGAGGCTGATTTTTTCGTTCACCTGCACCTGATTGATGCCGGGCAACCGGTATTCGACCGGATCTTCGACCGTGATCAGCTTCTTGCCCTCTGTATTGATTTCGGACAGCGCGCCATACAGCGTGGTTGTCTTGCCGGAACCGGTTGGGCCGGTGACCAGCACCAGGCCGTTAGGCCGCTGGATGATGGCGCGAAAACGCTGCAATATGTTCGTTGGCATGCCGATGTTCGACAAATCCAGGATGCCGCCGCTCTGGTTCAGCAGACGCATGACCACCGATTCGCCATACTGTGTCGGCATGGTTGAAATACGCACGTCGATCAATTGCTTGCGTACCGTCACCGCGAAGCGGCCATCTTGCGGCAGCCGTTTTTCAGCGATGTCGAGATCGGACATCAGCTTCAGGCGCAGCGCCAGCGACGGGGCGATGCGGATGTCGGCCTCGGTCTGTAAATGCAGCACGCCGTCGATGCGGAAGCGGATCAAGAGCCGCTTTTCCTGCGGTTCGATATGGATGTCGGATGCGCGCACCTGGGTCGCGTCATCGAACACCGTTTGCAGCAATCGCACCACCGGCGCATCTTCGGCGCCGGCGGACAGACCGAGCGTGCCGAAATCGATCACGTTCTCGCCCAGTTCCTGCTCCAGTTCGCGCGCCAGCACCGTGATTTCGTCGGTACGGCGGTACATCCGGTCGATCGCCTGCAACAATTCCTGCTCGTTGACCACCGCCAGCGCTAGGTTGCGCCTTGTCACGCGCGCGATTTCATCGTAGGCAAACAGGTCGGTCGGGTCGGCCATGCCGATCAACAGCGCATTCGGGCGGTCTTCGAGCGCGATGGCGCGGAAGCGGCGCGCCTGCATCTCCGGCAGCATCTGCACTGTTTGCGGCTTCAGGTTGTACTGTTTCAGGTTGATGTACGGAATGTTCAGCTGCCGTGCCAGCGCGCCCGAAATCGTTTCGTCGGTGACGTAACCGTTCTCGACAAATACCCGCCCGAGTTTGCGTCCGCTGCGTTTCTGATCAGCCAGCGCCTGCAGCAACTGCTCTTCCGAAATCAGCTTTTGCTGTACCAGAATTTCACCCAAGCGGATTTTTTGCGGCCTGGTCATCAACGCTCCTCGAAACAAAATCGACAATTCGTTGCATTTTATGCCAAGCCTCTCGACGAAAGAACGCTGTTGCAAAAAAGTCGCGAAAAATCGTTGCGTCACATTGAATTGGTCAAATGCAATGGTGGCGCAATGCGCGTGTTGCTGTGTGGCAAAATTTTGTTGATTGTTCGATAAAAAAACAACAGCCGAAAAAAGAAAACGAAAATCAGTTTGTTTGTGCATTAACAAAACAGGCAATTCAAGTATGATGGCATCCATATGGCAAGCGATGCGTGTAACAGCTTGTTTTGATGGGTTTTATTGCTTTTTGGTAATTTGTGGCTGGAAAAGGAAATGAACATGCGTAGCAAATCACAATCGGGTTTTACTTTGATCGAGTTGGTGGTGGTGATCATCATCCTCGGTGTGCTGGCAGCGATCGCGTTGCCGCGTTTTGCGAACCTGCAGGCGCAAGCGCGGATTGCGAAGATGAATGGCGCGCTGGGGGCGATAAAATCTGCTGCAACGATGTCGCATGCACTGCTGCTGGCGAATGGTTATCAAACAAACCAATCTGGAGATCCTGGTGCTGGTGCATTGTCTACTGGGCCGGATATCAATGTTGAGGGTGTAAATGTTGTGTATCAGCTTGGGTATCCAGATACCACAACTATTTTGCCCTTGGCTGGTCTTGGTGCGCAGGCGGGAGGCGGCGTTGTTGCGCCGGTTGCAGTAGGTACGGCAAACACAGTATTGGGTGATTTTTACGTTGTAAACGTTACAGCCGGTGTTGTGACGCTGGCGCCGGATGCTCAGCATGGCGCTTGCTCCATTACTTACACCGAAGCGACGGCGGCTACTGTTACGCCGCTTTACGGGGCAAATAACTTGATAGTGGCAAACTGCGACTGACTGGCGGCGGAATGGGCCGCGCTGTTGCAAAACTGGCGGCATTGGATTCGAATTTAATCAAGCCCGATGTGCGGCATCAGCATCGGAACAATCATGGAAAACCGCAAGGTTTAAATTTTTGAATTGGAGTGGAGTATGAAAAAGCAATCGGGTTTTACCCTGATCGAACTGGTGGTGGTGATCGTGATTCTCGGCATTCTGGCTGCGGTGGCGGTGCCGAGATTTGTTAACCTTGGTACTGATGCGCGGGTCGCTTCTGTCAACGGTTTTGCTGGTGGTCTGCGTTCAGCGGTTGGTATTGTTCAAGCGCGCTACATGGCAACGGGTAACATGACTTCCACCGAAGTGCTGCTGCAAGGGCAAACAGCTGGTAATGGTGTTGTGGTCGCTGCTGGTTCGGGCTTGCCTGCGGCAACGGCTAATGGCATTACGCGTGCGATGACTGATATTTCCGGTTTTACGCCAACTTATAGTGGTACTACGGCAGCGTATACCCAGAACGGCAGCGCAACGTGCCAGGCTTCTTATGATTCGGGTACCGGCCTGGTAACGGTAACCACGACAGGCTGCTAATCGGAGTAAAACAATGCAACATGGCGAGCATTGGTGCAACCTTAGGTTTTACTGATAAAAGCGTGTTGCTGTGTTAGTAAGAGCAAGGCGCTTGCCTTGCTCTTTTTGCTTTTCTTGGGATTTGATCATGCCGAGACGGTTCGCCATGGGATTTACGATGACCGAGTTGGTTATGGTGATAGTCATTATTGGCATCCTGGCGGTTGCCGCCATCCCCCGTTTCTTCGATCGGCAGGCATTCGAATCCCGCGGCTTTCACGAGCAGATCAAGGCGGTGGTGCGCTATGCACACAAGGCAGCGATTGCGCAGCACCGAGCTGTGTTCGTCAACACGACCGTTAATGCCATCTGTCTGACTTATGTGGCCGATGCGGCTTGCACTAACGTGACTGCCGCAGATGTCGTGCTGAACCCGGCCAACGGCCAGCGGTTTTCTCAAACTGCGCCAGCGAATGTGAGCCTGACTGCTGCCAGCTTTTCATTTTCCGCGCTGGGCCAGCCGTCGACAGGTGCAGTGACCATCGGCGTGACCGGCGATGGTATGACGCGCAATGTTGTCATCGAGCGGGAGACAGGCTATGTTCATTGACCGCTTCCGGCCAGCCATAGAGCGGCAGCGTGGCCTGACACTGATCGAACTGGTGATTTTCATCATTATCATCGGCGTCGGTGTGGCGGGCATCCTGTCGGTGATGACACTGACCACGCGGCATAGCGCTGACCCGATGTTGCGCAAACAGGCGCTGGCGGTGGCTGAATCTCTGCTGGAAGAAATCGAATTGCACCCCTTCACTTATTGCGATCCGGACGATGCGAACGCGGCCACGGCGACGGTGACCGCGGTTGGTGCGAACGGTTGCGCGACGACGGTGCAGGGCATCGGCCCGACGGCGGGAGAAACACGCTATAGCGATACCGTTCGCTTCGACAACGTCGGCGACTATGACGGCTTTGCTATGAACGGCATCAATAATCTAACCAATGCTTCCATTGGCGGGCTGGAGGGGTACAACGCGACCGTGGCCATAACGGCTGATCCGCGCGGTGGCGTGGCTGCGGCTGGCGACGTGCTGCGCATTGACGTCACGGTGACTCCACCTGGAGGCGATGCGATCACGCTGACTGGCTATCGCTTCCGCTATGCGCCGAGGATCACGCCATGATAATGCAGCGGCAGCAGGGATTTACCTTGCCGGAGGCGATTATGGTGATCGTCATTACCGGCATCATTGCCGGTGTGGTGGCGGTATTTATCCGCGCTCCGATGCAAAGCTACTTCGACATGGAAACGCGGGTTGAGTTGACCGATACTGCCGATACCGCGCTACGCCGCATCGGGCGTGATCTGCGGCTGGCGCTGCCGAATAGCGCTCGTGTTAGCGGCAATATCGTGCTCGAACTGTTGCAGACACGCACTGGCGGGCGCTATGTGGCGTCGTTGTTGGGGGGGAGCGTGCTTGATTACACGGGAACATCGTTCAATGTGCTGCCGGGCAGCATGCCGATCGCGCCGGTTGCCGGCGATTCGGTCGTAATCTACAACCTTGGTCAGGGTATTCCGGGCGCTGACGCTTATGCCGGCGATAACATTGCGCCGATCAAGTCGGTCGGCACGAATGCCATCACGCTCACGACAGCGTTCGATTTTCCGCTCGATTCGCCAGGACGGCGCTTCCAGGTGGTCGAGTCGCCAGTCACTTATCTATGCGACCTGACAGCTGGCACGCTGCGGCGTTACTGGGGGTATGCGATTAATGCGACGCAACCGAATCCGCCATCTGGTGGTAACACGCAAAGCGCGTTGTTGGCGCAGGGGGTGACTGGCTGTGCATTCACTTATGATGCCGTCAGTGAACGTATGGGACTGGTGACGCTGACGCTGTCGCTGACCCGCAATAATGAAACCGTAACGCTGTATCATGAAGTCCATGTCAACAACGTGCCTTGAAAAATGGCTGTTCGCGAGAACCGCGGCTCTGCCCGGTGCCTGCGCGCTGGCACGGCGCGGCCGCCAGCAAGGGTTTGCGATCGTTTCAGCGATATTTTTGCTGGTGGTGCTGGTGGCGCTTGGAGCATTCATGGTGACGATGTCAACCACACAGCACGCTACGTCGGCGCAGGATGTGCAGGGGAGCCGAGCTTATCAGGCCGCGCGCGCCGGCATCGAATGGGGTATTTACCAGATTATGACGCCGGAGAATGCCACTCCGGCAACTGCGCGGGCGAATTGCACGGTGATTCCTGCCGCAGTGGCGCCTGCCGGCAACTTGGTGCTGGGGGGCACGTTGACGAATTTTGCTGTCACGGTCACCTGCGCCAGCACTGACACTGTCGAGGGCGACAATACGATTCGTGTCTTCACGTTGACTTCGCTGGCAGCCTTGGGCAATGTTGGCGCCATCAACCGCGTGGAACGACAGATCTCCGCGACCATCACCACCTGCCGCCGCACGGCGGATGGCACGCAGTGTTCGTGATGATTTGGTGTGGTTTTGGTGGAGTATGTGTTCAAAATGCATGAATGGGCCACAATTTTTGCGGCGTTTCTGAAATGCTGGGCGGAGTATATTTTGGGGCTAATCAGCGGCAAAATACGGTATCGTGCATCGGCAACAACGCTTTTCGCCGCATGGAGGCTGACATGACCATCGCATTGCATCGCATTGGCGGAAGTTTCGCGCGCGGTTGGCTGGCGCTGGCGGCATTTGTTTGCCTGCTGGCGTTTTCCGGACAGGTGAAGGCGGCCAGAGAAATCTTATCCGCAAATTATGAAGGTGCAAGCAGCGTTGATGTGGCTCCGGGTGCGGATACCAAAGTCACGGTTTCGGTCAAGACAACAGGGTCTGGTAATGAGAATAACTGGGGCTCGATTGCCTGGTATATTGGTGATTACGCATACTATGGCGCATGGTATGGAAGCACGGCGTCAAGCGGGTGTCAGGCAATTTCAGGTGCTAATAGCACAAATACTTACAATAAAACTATTTCTGTTAACGCACCATCAAGTACAGGAACTTATGATCTTTTACTGGTTGCCTACAGCGACGGCAATTGTAGTAGTGGTGCAAGTAATGTGTTTCCATTGACGAATAGTTTTATTGTGTCTTCTGTTCCGCGGGTTTCCTCGCTCTCTTTAGTGAATGCGAATCCAGTTGAGCCGAATACGGATGTGTCTTGGACCGTAACATTTAATCGCCCGGTATCAAATGTCGATGCAAACGATTTTCAGCTAGTGACAACAGGAACGGTGACAGGTTCGGCAATTAAATCAGTCACTGGACCAGACACTGGAATTGGTTCAACCTGGACTGTAACCGCAAACGTAGGGAGCGGTGGCAACAGTGGCGGCACGCTCGGTCTGAATCTGGTGGATGATGATTCAATCGTTGATGCCAATGGCCGCAAGCTTGGCGGCACAGGAGTTGGAAATGGCAATCACACCGGCCCGACTTACATTGTCGCTGCCGCGTGCGAACAGCCATCGAACACGCCTGCCGGCCTGACGCTGAACTGTAGATGTGACAGTTTCACCCGCAGCAGCCTGAATCCATCGACGATTTTTGGTGCCAACTGGGTGACCTCGGTTAGCGACTCGACCGGCATTTCGCCGCGCATCGTCAATTCGGGTTATTTGCGCCTGACGGAAAATACCAAGAACAATGCCAAGGCGATTACAGTGCCGGGCGTTTTCCCGGCGGCGGGTAACTACATTTCGGTCGAATTTCGCCATTATGCTTACAACAGTACCACTAGCAGTCGCGCTGGCGATGGTGTGGCGGTGACGTTGTCCGATTATCTGGTCTCGCCGGTGCCGGGTGCATATGGCGGTTCGCTGGGCTATGCGCAGAAAACGACTGCCGGTGGTGCGCCTTCAAACGTAAGCGGTTTTGCTGGCGGTTGGGTCGGTGTCGGGTTGGACGAATTTGGCAACTATCAGAACCCGACCGAAGGGCGCGTGGGTAAGGTTGGCGGCTCAGAGGTACAGCAGTCGGTAGCAATCCGGGGTTCGGGCAGCGGAACCAGCGGTTATCCATGGCTGGCAGGAACAGGCAGTCTGACCACCAAGATTGATTCAGCGTCATCTTCATCTCCGGCGCCAGGGTATTCCTATCAGGTAATCGTCGATGCGCGCAACTACAAATCCACGTCAAAAACTGCAGCGGTCAGAGTGAATCGGGATACAGGTAGTGGCACCTATGCCAGCCTGCTGTCGCTGGACGATATCTATGTTGCCGCAAGGAATGTAAGCCATACCCAGGCGGACGTGCCGTCTTTCTGGCAGATATCGTTTACCGGTTCAACCGGTGATGCCACCAATATCCATGAACTCGGTCGAGTGCGTATTTGCGCGCAAGCGTTTTATCCGCCAGGTACAGGCACGGCAGTCGACTTGAATGCGATTGATGAAGCGTACGGCGGCAGCCCGTCATCGCAAGACTTTACCAATGGGCGTCTTTATACCAAGCTGGCTGGCGTGCCGTTCAAGCTCAATGTCGCGGCGCTGAATTCGCTGAACCAGATTGATGCTTCGTATGGTTACCTGGCAGACAAGGTTGTGACAGTCAAGATCGTGGATAACAGCGATGGTGTCTGTGAACTGGATAGCAGCAAGCCAAATTACTGCAATACCACTTGTCGTAATAAAGCGGCAGTCGATGGCGGTAACCAGAGCGTCACATTCACAAAAACCGATGGCGGAAAAAAACAGACGGCGAATTTCACGTTGAATTCGGCCTATAAGAATCTTGCAGTCGTCCTCGGTGACGGAACCTTGAATGCCTGCTCGACGGATGCATTTGCTGTTCGGCCACAAGCGTTTTCGTCGGTAACGACCAGCGCCAGTAACGCGAACTTGACCGGCACACCGAAATTCAAGGCGGGGGGCGATACGTTTACGATTGCTGCTACCGCGAATGCCAGCAACTATACCGGCATGCCAAAGGTCGATAATGCGAAAATTACAGCGATCAGCCCGGCGACGGTAGCCGGCGTGATTGCGCCAGAAAATTTTGAACAGGCAAAAAATTCGGTGGCAACCGGAAATTTTACTTACAGTGAAGTTGGGCGCTTCACGCTTGGTGCGAACGGCGTGGCAGATGTTAGCTGGACGCTGGTTGACCAAGGGTTGCTGGATTGCGTACCGAACAGCTTTTCCAACGCGAAAGATGCAAGCGGCAAGTACGGTTGCAATATCGGTAGCGTTGCGACAGATTTCGGACGCTTCATTCCTGACCATTTCACCCTGCTGCCGGGCGGTCTCATAACCCCTGCATGTGGCGAAGCGCCGAATGCGTTTACCTACATGAGTCAGCCGTTTTCACGCCTCCAGTACACGGTGCAGGCGCAGAACAAGAACAGCGAGGTGACTAAGAATTACGCTGGCGCTCTGGCCACCGGCACGGTGGCGCTGGTAGCTGAAAACAATGACAGCGGCACAGATCTCGGGGTTCGGATATCCATTCCTGCCGCCACATGGTCGGCTGGTGAGTTCAAGGTCGATACCGCGGCGGCAACATTTGCCCGCGGCGCTACACCGGATGGTGCTTACGATGCGCTGCAGCTTGGCGTGAAGGTGACTGATGCGGACGGGGTAACACTGGATGGTCGGAATATGAATGCAGCCACGGTGGGGGCGTGTGAGTCGTCGAATACCTGCGACAGCGCCAGCGTGGGCAGCCCACAGCGGGTACGTTTCGGCCGCCTGCGGCTGACCAACGCCTACGGTTCCGAGCGGCTGAACCTGCCGATTCCAATGCGGGCGGAATACTACAATGGCACCACGTTCGTGACCAATACGCTGGATAATTGCACTGTGGTGGTGGCGAGCAATATTGCGATGCCGGCGTACAAGGGGGGCGTAACGGGCAGCAATATGACGGTGGCCAAGAACGTCACTGCTGGTGGTGCTTTTGCCTCCGGCGTTGGCAGGCTGGTGCTGTCGCCGCCAAATCCGAAAGCCACGACCAAGGGCAGCGTCGATGTCTGCGTCGATCTGGGTCCGGATGTGCCGGTGACGCCGACACGGTGCGTGGCGGCCACGCCGCTGGATTTGCCGTGGCTGAAAGGTCGCTGGACGGGGGCTGGTTATGACGATGATCCGATCAGCCGCGCGACCTTTGGCGTGTACAAAAATTCGCTCGGACGCGGCAGTGAAATGATTTATTTTCGCGAAATGTATTGAGAACTTTCGCTGCGGCAATTTTACCGGGCTGGGAGTGTTGTAAATAAGATTATGGCGCAGGAATTCCCCCCGTTTACGCCAGACTTTCTTCATAATGCTTGTTGTGCACAGATGAATGGTGCAGGCATGCGTGTGCCATTTTTTACAAGCGGGAAACATGGCGTTTTTTTCCAGAAAAAAGAAAAATCCTGGCTGGCTAGCCATCGGCTTTCAGACCGATGCCGTTTGCGCGGCCCACGTTCGCCGTGTGACTGATGCGAGGCCGGTCGTCGAGTGGGCCGCATCCTTCCCAGCCAATCGCAATGCGCTGGCTGAAGCGCTGGTCAGGGTCGAACGGGAGCGCAGCACGGCCGCGCACGATTGCACCACGCTGCTGTCGTTTGGCGAATATCAGATGCTGTCGATGGATGCGCCCGCGGTGCAGCCGGAAGAACTCAAGAGCGCGGTGCGCTGGCGGCTGAGGGAAATGCTTGATTACCACGCGGATGATGCCACCATCGACGTGCTTTCCGTTCCGGCAGAAAAAGGCATGGCCGCACGCAACAGCACCTTGTTTGCGATTGCGGCACGCAATGCCGTGATTCAGCAGCGGCAGGCATTGTTCGATGATGCGAAAGCATCGTTGCGCGTGATTGATATTCCCGAAATGGCGCAGCGCAACATGGCCGCACTGCTGGAGCCGGAGCGCACTTCGCTGGCTCTGCTGTCGATCAACGCCGATGGCGCGCTGGTCACTGTCACGCATGATGACGAACTGTATTTCGCGCGGCAGATCGACGTGACAGCCGAACAGTTGCTGCATGGCGATGCCCATGCGGTGGCATCGCACCATGAGCGGATTGCGCTCGAATTGCAGCGTTCGATCGATCACTTCGATCGGCAGCACCATTCGATCCCGGTTTCGCGTCTTGCGCTGGCGCCGCTGGGCGGTGACCCGTCCGGCTTGCAGGAATACCTGAAGGCGAACATGTACATTCCGGTCAGCACGCTGGATCTGGCCTCGATTCTGGATTTTTCGGCCACGCCGCATTTGCGGGATGCGCGTGCGCAGCAGCAATTTTTCCTGGTGCTTGGTGCCGCGCTGCGGCTGGAGGAAAAAGCACTATGAGCCAGCAAATCAACCTGTTCAACCCGATTTTCCTGCGGCAGAAAAAGCATTTTTCGGCGCTGACGATGGCGCAGGCGCTGGGGGTAATTCTGCTCGGTGTGCTTTGCTTGTACGGTTATTCGATGTTCCGTTCCGCCGGGATCAAGCAGGCTGCGGCACAGGCTGCGGCGCAGCTGACGACAACGCAGCAGCAGTTGACCAAGGTGACGGCTGAATTCGCGCCGCGCAAGAAGGACGAAGTGCTGGCGAAGGAGCTGGAAAAGGCGCAGGCTGAACACGCGATGTTGCAAACTGCGATGACACGGCTGAAGAATGAGGAATTTGGCGACCGCAAGGGCTATTCATCCTACCTGTCTGCGTTTGCGCGCCAGATCGTCGGCGGGCTGTGGCTGACCGGTTTCAGCATCGAAGGCGCGGGCAGCGCGATCGGCATTCAGGGGCGCACGCTGCGGCCAGAATCGGTGCCGACCTATATCAGTCGCTTGAGCGGCGAAACCGTGTTCAAGGGTAAATCGTTCGCAGTGCTGGAAATGCAGCAGGTCAAGCAGGATGAGGAAGCTGCCGCGAAGAATGCGCCGCAGTTCATCGAGTTCGATTTGCGTTCATCCGGGGTTGAAAAGGCTGCCGCCACGGCGCAGCCGAAGCCGCCTGTGAAACCGAAGGCGAACGTGCTAGCCGCACCTTCGGCCGGAGGAGGCGCAACATGATTTTGCAATACTGGCAAAAATTGTCGTTGCGGCTTGACGCAATGAACCTGCGCGAACGGGCGCTGGTGTTTGCCGCCGCTGCGCTGGCGCTGATTTTCCTGCTGAATGAACTGATGCTCGATCCGCTGTTTGTGCAACAGAAAAGACTGGCGCAGCAAATCAGCCAGGATCAGGCGAAAGCGGCTGAAATGCAGCGGGAAATCCAGCAAAAGATTTTGGCGAATGCGCAGGATCCGGATAAGCTGAACCAGAAGAAGCTGCAGGAAGTGCGCGAACAGATTCAGACATTGCGAACCGATTTGCTCGGTGTGCAGAAAAATCTGGTGTCGCCGGAAAAGATGCCGCAATTGCTGGAAGATTTGCTGCGGCGCAACGGCAGGTTGAAGCTGGTATCGCTCAAGACGCTGCCGCCGCAAAACCTGAATGCGCCGGAGAAGAAGGATGCCAAGGAAGCCGACGCGGGCGCGCCAAAGGCGCAGGCTGCGGCAGCACAGCCGCCGGGCGCAAAACCGGAGGCGGAAGCGGGCGCTATTTACCGCCATGGCGTCGAAATCGTGGTGCAGGGGAAATATCAGGACATGGTCGATTACCTGACGGCGCTCGAAGGCATGAAATGGGAGCTTTACTGGGGCAAGGCTAAGCTGCAGGTGGATGAGTATCCGGTGGTGAATCTGACCCTGACGGTATATACGTTGAGTCTGGACAAGACATGGCTGAACCTGTGATGAAAACGGCCGCATGGATTGCTGGCGGGGTGCTGTTCGTGGCGCAGGCGGCGCTGGCGCAGGCGCTGCCGGACCCGACCCGTCCGCCGGATGCGCTCAATCCGGTCGTGGCAGCAGGACCCTCGGAGTCCGGTCCGGTATTGCAGTCGGTACTGGTGTCGCGCGGTCGCAGGGTGGCGGTGATCAGTGGCGAAGAAGTGCGGCAGAACGGCAAGTTTCGCGAGTGGCTGGTGGTGCGCATCGGCGAAACGGATGTGGTTCTGCGCAAGGGCAAGGAAGTGCAGAAATTAACACTTTTCCCCGGAATGGAGCGGCAGCAGGCGTCGCGGGCTGAGGGCGGAAAAGCGGGCAAACGGCGGCAGGAAAAGGCGCGATAACGAATGCGAAAACTATTTTTGATCCTCACGATGCTGAGTCTGGCGGCATGCAGTCTGACGCAGCCGCGGCGTGAAACCTACGATCTGATCGGCTCGGAAATGAACCGGGCGGTTGACAGCAAGGCGCAACCGGCGAAGGCGGACGCGGTGGCGGCTTCGCTGCTGCCGCCGCTGACGGTCGAGATGCCGAAGCCGAACGAACAGCGCGAAGAGCGCTTCAACCTGACCTTCAGCAATGCGCCGGCGCAGCAGTTCTTCATGTCAATCGTTTCCGGCACGCGCTACAACATGCTGGTGCATCCGAACGTGAGCGGCACGATTTCGGCCACGCTCAAGGATGTGACCGTGTTCGAGGCGCTGGATGCGATTCGCGAACTGTACGGTTATGAATACAAGGTCGAGGGCACGCGCATCACGATTTTGCCGCTGTCGTTGCAAACCCGTGTGTTCCAGGTGAATTATCTGAACAGCACGCGGCGCGGCGCATCCGACATCCGCGTGACATCCGGTTCGGTCGCCGATTCGGCGCAGTCCGGCACGACCGGCACAGGCACCTCCACCACGACCACGGGTACCGGCAGTTCTGGCCAGACCAATCGCTCGCTCGACAGCAGCAAAATCAGCACGACCTCGGACAATAATTTCTGGAGCGAGCTGAAAACCGCATTGAACGAAATCGTCGGCAAGAAAGACGGCCGCAGCGTCGTGATCAGCCCTCTGTCCGGTGTGGTGGTGGTACGCGCGATGCCGGATGAAATGCGCCATGTGGCGGCGTTCCTGAGGGCGATGCAGTTGTCGGTCGACCGGCAAGTGATTCTGGAAGCGAAGATCATCGAGGTCGAACTCAATGACAGCTTCCAGTCCGGCATCAACTGGACTTCGTTTGCGTCGCTGAACGCCAGCAAGAGCAGCCGCGCGTCGATTGGTTTCCTCTCGCCCGGCACGACGCTGTCGCCTGTGCCGCGCGATGGCAGCTATCCGGCCACGCTGACCACGACGGCGGCAGGCACGGCCATCAGTGCAACCGCGGGTTATACGCTGACTACGCCGGCGGCGAACCCGAATTCACTGTTCGGGCTGGCATTCCAGAACAGCAATTTCGCTGCGCTGGTTTCATTCCTCGAAACGCAGGGTAACGTGCATGTGCTGTCCAGCCCGCGGATCGCAACCATGAACAACCAGAAGGCGGTGCTGAAGGTCGGCACCGACGAATTCTTCGTGACCAAGGTAACCACGAATACCGGCACGACCACCACCGGCGGCACGACCACCCAGCCGACCGCCTCGGTCGATGTGCAGCCGTTCTTCTCCGGTGTGTCGCTCGACGTGACGCCGCAGATCGACGAGAGCGACAACATCACGTTGCATGTGCATCCGTCGGTCAGCAAGGTGTCGACCGTGACCAAGGAAATCAACCTCGGTACCGGCATCGGCACAATGACCCTGCCGCTGGCGTCGAGCAATGTGTCGGAAACCGACAGCGTGGTCCGCGGCCGGCAGGGCAGCATCATCGCGATTGGCGGCCTGATGCGCCACGCGTCTATTTCTGATCGGTCGCAGATTCCGGGCGCGGGTGATGTGCCGATTCTGGGCAACCTGTTCCGCAACACCAATCGCACAACGCAAAAACGCGAGCTGGTCATCCTGATCAAGCCGATCATCGTCCAGGGCGACAGCACGTGGAAAAACGAGATGACCGAGACGCAGCAACGCATAGAGAAGCTGGAGCCGCGCGCTGTCCCGGCGGGGATGCTGCAGTAATATGTACAAGGCGCATTTCGGCTTGCGCGAATTGCCGTTCGGCCTGACGCCGGACACCAGCTATTTTTTTGCCTGCGCCGCCTATCAGGGTGCGCTGAACACGGTGCTGATCGCAGCCAGAAGCGGTGAGGGATTCATCAAGATCACCGGCGAGGTCGGCACCGGCAAGACGCTGTTGTGCCGCAAGCTGATGGCATCTCTGGGCGAAGATTTTTACACCGCCTACATTCCGAACCCTTACCTGGAGCCGCGCACGCTGATGCTGGCGCTGGCAGATGAACTGGAAGTCGAATACGAGCGCGACATCGACCAGCATAACCTGCTGCGCGCGATCAACTTGCGGCTGCTCAACCTGGCGCGCATAGGCAAGCGGGTGCTGCTGTGCCTGGATGAAGCGCAGGCGCTGCCGCTGGAAAGCCTGGAAGCGTTGCGGCTGCTGACCAATCTGGAAACCGAAAAGCGCAAGCTGCTGCAAATCGTGATGTTCGGCCAGCCGGAGCTGGATCAGAAACTGTCGCTGAACGCGATCCGCCAGCTGGCGCAGCGGATCACGTTCGATTACCGGCTTTCGCCGCTGACGCGCGAAGACATGACGTATTACCTGACACACCGGCTGCACATTGCCGGCTACACTGGCGGCGGCCTGTTCACGCCCTATGCGCTGAGCTGGCTGCACAAGGCAAGCGGCGGCATTCCGCGGCTGGTGAACATACTGGCGCACAAATCGCTGATGGCGGCCTATGGCGAAGGGCGGCAGCAGGTGGGGGCGGGGCAGATCAAGGTGGCGGTCGAGGATACGGCCTCGGTCAAGAGTTCGCGCCGGCCGTGGTGGCCGTGGTGATTGCAGCCGGCGTTCGATAACGATTTTGGAAGACGACGTAAAGAGAATTTCAGATGAGCCTGATTAACAAGATGCTCAAGGATCTCGACCAGCGCGGAACTGGCGCGAGTGCCGATGCGGCACCCGGCGCGGTGCGCTCGGTGCCGGCGCAAAGTGGCGGTTCCAGCCGTTCGCGCCTGATCGTGCTGCTGGTTTTGCTGCTGCTGGCTTCCGGCGGCGCGGCAGCATGGTATTTCATGCAGCAACCGGCACCCGCTCAGCGCCCGGTTCAAGCACCCGTTCAGCCGCCCGTTGCGGCTGCTGCGCCAGTCGAGCCGGCCGCTGTGCCTGTCGCGGCTTCTGCCGTCGCGCCGGTTGCGTCCAATGCGCCGCCAGTCGCTTCCGCCGTAGTGCCGCCGACCGCTACGCCAGCAAGACCGGCAGCGCAAGCGCCATTGGCTTCGCCGGCGACGCGCAATGACTCCGCGCCAGTGGCGGCAAACCCGGGGACGAAGAGCGACAGAACGAAAGCCGCCGCGTCGGCAGAACAGTCCGCTGCTTCAGCCGAACGCGCGATGCGGCTGGCGATGAGCAGCACGCTGCAAACGATTACGTCGCCGGTCGCGGCGCCCGACACGGTGAAAGCCGAACCGGCGCCGGAAACGGTCAGGACCATATCATCCGGGCGGAAAAAACGCGGTGCCACGACGGCCGATGGGCACGGAACGCAACTCAAGGAAACCACGCCGAAGCAGCAGGCGGAAAATGCCTATGGCAGGGCGGTGGGACTGATCGGCGCCGGGCAAAAAGCGGAAGCCATGACCGTGCTGGAAAGCGTGCTGCTGCAATATCCGCAACACGCGGCGGCGCGGCAGACGCTGGTTGGCCTGCTGCTGAATGCGAAACGCAGCGGCGATGCGGCGCGCGTGCTGGATGACGGCCTGAAGCGCGATGCATCGCAAGTCGGGATGGCGATGATTCTGGCGCGCATCCAGATCGAACAAAGCGGCTCGGCCGCTGCGCTGGCAACCTTGCAGCGCAGCCTGCCGTACGCGACCAGCAGGCCGGATTATCTGGCGTTTACCGCCGCGATGCTGCAGCGCGAAAAACGTCACCGCGAGGCGGTCACGCATTATGCGCATGCGCTGCGCAAGTCGCCGCATAACGCGCACTGGTGGATGGGATACGGCATTTCGCTGCAGGCGATTGGCCAAGCGAAGGAAGCTCGGCAGGCCTTCGTGCGTGCGCGCGACCTGCACAAGCTGGCGCCGGAATTGCAGGCGTTCGTTGAGCAGAAAATCAGCGAAATCGGCAGTCTGTGAGCGCTTTCACGGCCCGGTTTTAACGGACTTTCGACCGCTCCTTGTTTGTGCCGGGCGCGGCGGCGCTGGCGTGAACTCGTTACTGACAAACTCCCGGATCTGGAATCCTTCTGTACCGGCATGACGCTAGCGCTGGCGCGGCCATGCATCACGCCATGAAACGGGCTTCCCATTCAACCGTCAGCCGCGATATAGCCAAATATGTAGGGGTATATAGTCAAAATCCCGCGCTGAGCCACATATTTGCTTGCCGTTTTTAAATACTGGCGGGAGTATATTTTTTGGCCTAAATGACCCAAAGTGCGTTTTGGGTCATTAAAATTCGGCAGTCGCGGCCATGCGGTGGCGGCAGACGGCGTGGTGCCGGGGGGGGATTCCGGCCTGTTCAGCGCGCCCTTCATGCGGTAAGCGTGCAAGCGGCAGGACGGCCTGCCTGCCGCACGGAACCAGTTAAAGCCCGAGTTCCTGCCAGATGGCATCCACTTTTGCCTTGACCGCATCGCTCATCGCCATCTTCCGTCCCCATTCGCGTGCGGTTTCGCCCGGCCATTTGCCGGTGGCGTCGATCCCCATTTTGCTGCCCAGACCAGCCACCGGCGAAGCAAAATCGAGGTAATCGATCGGCGTGTTTTCCACCAGCACCGTGTCGCGTGCCGGATCGACGCGGGTGGTGAGCGCCCAGATGACGTCATTCCACTCGCGGGGGTTGATGTCGTCATCGACCACGATGATGAACTTGGTGTACATGAACTGGCGCAGAAAACTCCAGACGCCGAACATCACCCGCTTGGCGTGGCCCGGATAGGCCTTTTTCATCTGCACCACCGCCAGTCGGTAGCTGCAGCCTTCCGGCGGCAGATAGAAGTCGGTGATTTCCGGGAACTGCTTTTGTAATAGCGGCACGAACACTTCGTTCAGCGCCTCGCCCAGCACGGACGGCTCATCCGGCGGCCGGCCGGTGTAGGTCGAGTGATAGATCGGATCGCGCCGCATCGTGATGCGGTCGATGGTGAATACTGGGAACCAGTCCTGTTCATTGTAATAGCCGGTGTGGTCGCCGAACGGCCCTTCGAGTGCGTGTTCGTAACCGCTCGGATGTGATTCGTCCGGCTGGATGTGGCCTTCAAGCACGATTTCAGCCGTCGCCGGCACCTGCAGTTCGCTGCCGAGCGCCTTCGCCACCTCGGTCCGGCTGCCGCGCAGCAGGCCGGCGAACTGGTATTCGGACAGGCTGTCCGGTACCGGCGTGACCGCGCCCAGCAGCGTGGCCGGGTCGGCGCCAAGCGCGACCGCGAGCGGAAACGGCTGGCCGCGCTTGGTCAGCGCGTGTTCGCGGAAATCGAGCGCGCCGCCGCGATGCGGCAGCCAGCGCATGATCACTTTGTTGCGGCCGATCACCTGCTGGCGGTAGATGCCGAGATTCTGCCGCGCCTTGTGCGGTCCCTTCGTGATTGTCAGGCCCCACGTGATCAGCGGCGCGGCATCGTCCGGCCAGCAGTGCTGCACCGGCAATCGCGCCAGATCAACTTCGTCGCCCTGCCACACAATTTGCTGGCACGACGGGCTGGAAACGGTGCTGGGTTTCATATCCCACACCGCCTTGAGCATCGCGCCGAGACCCATCACGTCCTTGAAGCCTTGCGGTGGCTGCGGTTCTTTCAGCGCTGCCAGCAGGTGACCGATGCGTCGCAGTTCCGAGATATCGGTCGCGCCCATTGCCAACGCAACGCGTTTCGTGGTGCCGAACAGGTTCGCCAGCACCGGCATCGTATGCCCGTGAGGACGCTCGAATAATAGTGCCGGGCCGCCAGCGCGCAGCACGCGATCGCAGACTTCGGTCATCTCCAGATGTGGCGAAACCGGGGTGGAAACGGTTTTTAACTCACCGGAATATTGCATTTGGGAAATAAAGTCCCTCAAATCGCGGTATTTCATTATTTTTACAATTTTTTTGGGGCTTAAGACCCTGGTTGGCGGAATGTTTGCAACTGGTTGATTTTATTGCGAAAGCTATTTTTGTGGTGTGAATATTAAGATTCAAAAGTTATGCAAATCATTTTTGATAGTATTGACTTGGTATAAAACCGCACCTAAAATTCGCCCGACTTCAACAACGAATGAGCCTTCGGGCAAACGCAGCGGGCGGACAGGCGCAAAGGTAGCCGCAAAAAAAATCGACGGGAACGGGGCCCAAACAACATTTTAAGGAGTGTTATCACAAGGCGTCTGCCTTACCCCGAAAAAAGTCGTTTGCCTCTGACATGCAGCCACAACAGGTAGCGGTCAGACGAGAGCAGCGACAACGATGTCCGGCAGCCCGGGAAGCGGCTGCAGGCGAGAAGTTGAAAACTAAATTCGCGGCAAAACAATTCGTGCTCGGAATGCAGCGCTGTTTGCTGTGATTTGGTATTGATTCAGGAGGTACCATGTTTGACCATTCATTGCGGGAGCAGGCTTACGCCGCCCCGTCCAATTCCAATCAGCCTGCGCAAACGCGCGGCAGCCGCGCTGGCGGCATCGTAACTGCTGTATATCATGCGCTGTCCGCGCTGGGCGTATCTGCATTGTGCGTGCTGGCAGTCATGTTTGTGAAACCCGATTTGGCCGACCACTTAATTTCGATGTCGCCGTTCGTATCCAAAGCCACAGTTGAGCAAAACGCCGAACTGACCAGACTGTCCTCGATGGTGTCGGCGCCTGCGGCTGTTGCGGCATCCGCGTCTGCCAAGCCTGCTGCTGTGGCGGCGGAAGACGCCAAGCCGTATATCGGCAACGAGCGCCAGCAGCGCTGGGTCACGTCCTGGCTGGCGAAGCGCTACCGCGTGGCCAGCGATGCAGCCAACATGCTGGTGTCGGCGGCGTACACCACGGCGGTTGAAACCAAGCTCGATCCGCTGCTGATTTTGGCGGTGATTGCAGTCGAATCGCGCTTCAATCCGTTTGCCGAGAGCCCGATGGGTGCGCAGGGCCTGATGCAGGTGATGTCGAAGGTGCACAAGGATCGGTTCGATGATCATGGCGGCGTGAAGGCGGCGCTCAATCCGGTGGCGAACATCAAGGTTGGCTCACAGATTCTGAAGGAATACGTCGAGCGTGGTGGTTCGGTCGAAGCAGGGCTGAAGGGCTATGTCGGCGCAGCAGCACTCGATACCGATTATGGTTATGGCGCAAAAGTGCTGTCCGAATATCGCAAGCTGAAGGAAGTGGCCAGCGGCAAAAAAGTGCCGACGGCGACTACGACGGCGAACGCTGCTCCGCGCAAGGCACGGGTGGTGCCTGCGGCCGGGCAGGCAAGTGCAACGCCGTCTGCCGAGCGCGATACGCTGGCTGTGGCCGATGAAGCACCGACGACCCAGCTTTGACCGCAAGCATTCGTTGTTGGAATGAAAAAGCGCCCGCATCGGGCGCTTTTTTTATGCCGCTTAGCCAGTTTGCCGGGGTATGTGGCAAAAACAGTAGGTTCCTCCCGAACTTCCGCGGCGATTAAAAATACACCGGGCAGTATGTGGGCGGAAATTGGGGTTAGCTGTTGCGGTCGGCGCTGACTTCGTCCGGCCGCAGTTTGCCTGCCAGCTTGTCGAGTACGCCGTTGACGTATTTGTGCCCGTCAATGCCGCCGAACGATTTTGCCAGTTCAACCGCTTCGTTGATGACCACGCGGTACGGAATTTCCGGGTGGTTTGCCAGTTCGAATGCGCCAATCAGCAACACCGCGTGCTCGACCGGCGACAATTCATTGATGGTGCGGTCGATCAGGGGCGTGAGTTTTTCGCGCAGACTGTCGGCATCGCGGATCGCGCCGACAACCAGTTGCTCGAAATGCGGTGCGTCGGCCTTATCGAAGCCGTGCGCGTTGCGGATATGCGTCAAGATGGTGGCCGAACTGTCATGGTTCAGCAGCCATTGATACAGTCCCTGCAATGCGAATTCGCGCGCGCGGTGGCGCGGCGAACGGCTTTTGTTCGGATTGGCGTGAGTCAGTTTTTCAGTCATGTCGTTTGTGGCGCCGGATTCAGGAGTTGTCTTCTTCTTCAGTCAGCACCAGTTCTTCCAGCGCGATCGTGAGGTTCGCCATTTCGACTGCCATGCGCGCCGCCTCAGTGCCCTTTTCAACCATTCGCGCTTCGGCCTGCTCTTCGTTGTCAGTTGTCAGGATCGCATTCGCAATCGGAATGCCGAAGTCGAGGCCGACGCGGGTAACGCCTGCGCCGGATTCATTTGCCACCAGTTCGAAATGGTAGGTTTCGCCGCGCACTACCGCGCCGAGCGCGACCAGTGCATCGAACTGACGGCTTTCAGCCATTTTTTGCAGCGCCAGCGGGATTTCCAGCGCACCCGGCACCGTCACATGCAGAATATCCTCGGATTCGACCCCGAGTCGCTTCAGTTCCGACAGGCAGGCAGACAGCAGGCCGTGGCAGATGTCTTCATTAAAGCGCGATTGCACCACGCCAATGCGCAGGCCTTCGCCGTCCAGGTCAATTTCATAGGTTCCGACGGTCATGGTTATCTCCGCTAGTTTGTGGGTGAATGAATTCAATTCGCTTTAGCATGGAACCCTATCACATCCAGGCCAAATCCGGTCATTGATGGCATTTTTCTGCGGCTGGCGAGCAGTTTCATCCTGCGCACGCCGAGGTGCTTCAGGATTTGTGCGCCGATACCGTAAGTGCGCAAATCCTGGCTGGCGACACGGGCCGCGGTCTTGGGTTTTGGCTGGTCGAGCGTGACAAACTGCGTCAGGATGTCTTCCGCAGTTTCCTCGCAGTTCAGGAACAGCAGCACGCCGCGTTCGGTTGACTTGATTTCAGCCATCGCCGCCGGCACGCTCCAGGAGTGGGTCGTGGCTTCGGTTTCCAGCAGATCGAGAATCGAAACCGGCTGATGCACGCGTACCAGCGCCACTTCGTCCGGGGCGATGTCGCCATGCACCAGCGCGAGATGCGCGCCACCGCTCGGTTTGTCGCGGAAAACCACTGCGTTGAATGCGCCATGCGTGGTCTGCATCTGCCGTGCGGCAATTTGTTCGATGATGCTTTCGTGCTGGCTGCGGTAGTGGATCAGGTCAGCAATGGTGCCGATCTTCAGCCCGTGCTGCTGCGCGAACTCGAGCAGATCAGGCAGACGCGCCATTGAGCCGTCATCCTTCATGATTTCGCAGATGACCGCAGTCGGCGTCAACCCCGCTAGTCCGGCCAGATCGCAGCCGGCTTCAGTGTGACCGGCGCGGATCAGAACGCCGCCCTCGCGCGCCATGATGGGGAAGATGTGTCCCGGTTGCACGATGTCTTCCGGTCGCGCATCCTTCGCCACCGCAGCTTGCACCGTGCGTGCGCGGTCGTGGGCCGAGATGCCGGTGGTGACGCCTTCGGCCGCTTCAATCGAGGTGGTGAATGCGGTGCTGAACTGGCTGCGGTTGTCGCGCGCCATCGGCGCCAGCCCAAGCTGTCGGCAGCGTTCTTCAGTTAGCGTCAGGCAAACCAGCCCGCGTGCGTGCGTGACCATGAAGTTGATCGCTTCGGGCGTGACAAAATCGGCGGCCAGAACCAGGTCGCCTTCGTTTTCGCGGTCTTCCTCATCGACGAGAATGACCATGCGGCCGGCGCGCAGCTCGGCCACGATTTCTGATATGGGGGAAATGCTCATAGATAATCCTGTGTGACGCGCTATTCTAACCCGTTTGCGCCTCTGGCGGATAAATCAGCTGCCGCACACCACCCGGTTGCGGCCGCTGTTTTTCGCCTGGTACAGCGCGCGATCCGCCAGGCCGATCAATTGCTGTGCGATGGTTTCAGTTGGCTGGCTGGTGTTGTCTGCGGT
This sequence comes from Burkholderiaceae bacterium, assembly GCA_018261755.1. GTDB lineage: Bacteria > Pseudomonadota > Gammaproteobacteria > Burkholderiales > Burkholderiaceae_D > QZKY01. The sequence goes on along the minus strand of JAGTRJ010000019.1, from coordinate 2,534 downwards.
GAGCGTGGCCACGCCTATCGATGCCGTGACCTGACAGGTGCGGCCGGAATCGAGTTTGAAGATGCGGTTGGCGATGCCGGAGCGGATACGCTCGGCCACGTTTCTCGCTCCGGCGCCGCTAGCATCGACCAGCAGCACCACGAATTCCTCGCCGCCGAAGCGTCCGAGCGAGTCGGACAGTCTCAGCTCGGCCTTGATCCGCGCCGCCACCTCGCGCAGCACGTCGTCGCCATCCTGATGGCCGTACTGGTCGTTGATCTGCTTGAAATGATCGATGTCCAGATACATGCATGACAGCGCATAACCCTGTCGCTGCGCGCGGCGGATTTCTTCTTGCAGCCGCGTTTCAATGAAACGGCGATTGTAGACGCCAGTCAGCGGATCGGTCAGGCCGATGTGTTTCAGCCGTTCATTGTTGATCACGTTTTCCAGGCAGATAGCGATGATCGATGCCTGTTCCTCGATGAAGTCGGTGGCAACGCTACTGTTGAAGCGATTGGCGTCGTCGCTGCCGAAATTCAGATAGCCGAGCAGACGCTCCTGACGCCGCAGCGGAACGATGGCCACGCTGGCTGGCTGCGGGCGGTTGGCTGGAAACATGATGCGGTGCCTGTCGGCGGAAAAAGGGCCGAGTTCGGGCCGCAGTGATCTCGAAGCCGCGATGTCGCCGCTGTTCATGTTCGGCAGCAACAGCAGGTCGGGCCACGCGTGACGGTCAATCTTCAAGTCGGCCATTGCGCGGCGCAAGTCGAATTCCGCTTCGGCCGCCAGCAGCGTAATTGCATCCAGCGAAGCGGAGATCTTCAAATCATGGAAGATACAGCCTAGCAGTTCAGACAGGCTGCCGGCACCAATCAGTTTCAGATTGATTTGATGATGACGGTGGAGAATTTGTTCATTGTCGCGCGCCTGCGCAATGAGTTTTTGCAGGTGTTGTTGCAATAGCTGGTTTTCGGCAGCGAGCTGTTCGGCTGCCGTTGCGTTACTGCCTGAAGACGGTTCGATGCGCTGTTTCATCGCGTGCTGAGTGCGTTCCGCTTGCAAATGGCGTTTTGGCGTCATGCGCCCGTGTTCAACAGCAGATTGCCTGCGAACACGGTGTCAGCATAAATGGTTTGTCAGACGTTGAACAGGAAATTCAGCACGTCGCCATCCTTGACTACGTATTCCTTGCCTTCGGCGCGCATCTTGCCCGCTTCTTTCGCGCCGGCTTCGCCCTTGAACGCAATGAAATCGTCATACGAAATGGTTTGCGCGCGGATGAAGCCGCGCTCGAAGTCGGTGTGGATCACGCCTGCTGCTTTCGGCGCGGTGTCGCCGGCATGGATGGTCCACGCGCGCACTTCCTTCACGCCAGCAGTGAAATAGGTTTGCAGGCCGAGCAACTGGTAGCCGGCGCGGATCAGGCGATCCAGCCCGGGTTCTTTCATCCCCAAATCCGCCAGGAAGGCAGCCTTGTCTTCGTCGTCCAGGTCGGCAATTTCCGCCTCGATTGCAGCGCAGATGGCGACTATCGGTGCATTCTGCTTGCTGGCGTATTCGGCCAGTTGTTCCACCAACGGGTTATTATCGAAGCCGTCTTCGGAAACGTTGGCGACATACATCGCCGGCTTGGCCGTGATCAGGCACAGCGGACGGATGAGTTCCATCTCGTCAGGGCTCAATCCCATCGTGCGCACCGGTTGCCCCTGATCCAGATGGGAAACCATCCGTTCCAGCAATGCCACCAGCTTCGCCGCCTCCTTGTCGCCGGCGCGTGCTTTCTTGACGTCGCGCTGGATGGTGCGTTCGACCGTGCTCAGGTCGGCCAGAGCCAGTTCGGTCTGGATGACTTCAATATCATTGATAGGGTTGACCTTGCCGGCAACGTGCACCACGTTGTCGTCTTCGAAGCAGCGCACGACGTTGACGATTGCGTCGGTTTCACGGATGTGAGCCAGGAATTGGTTGCCCAGTCCCTCACCTTTGGATGCGCCAGCGACCAGGCCGGCGATATCGACAAATTCAACCACGGCCGGCACGGTCCGCACGGGCTTGACGATATCGGACAGTGCTGTCATCCGCGGATCTGGCACTTCAACGATGCCGACATTCGGCTCGATGGTGCAAAAGGGATAGTTCTCTGCCGGAATGCCGGCTTTGGTCAGTGCGTTGAACAGTGTTGATTTTCCAACGTTGGGCAAACCAACGATGCCGCATTTGAGGCTCATGTAGTCAATCCTGGTAGTAATAATGAGGGAGGTGGCCGCCGGACGGCGGCGAATCGCCCGGTATTGTAACGTGTAACCCTCCTTAATATCTGGTTTGCTGGCGTGTCGCGTTGCTGACCAACAGTAACGGCGGTGGCGAGCAGCGGCATATCGGCAACGATAAATGACAGGCGGATGAACAATTTGTGATGAGTAGGTTGCGGACGCGCAAAACGCTTGCTATAATTCTTCCCCCTTGTGCAGTTCCTGGTTCGCAAACAGCGAATTGGCAGAAGTGAGCAAGGGTTTTTTGAAGTTCCAGGCGTTTCAAGTTTTAAAAACAAA
>JAGTRJ010000034.1 GCA_018261755.1 Burkholderiaceae bacterium | reverse complement strand
GGGCAACCTGCATGACGGGCACCTGTCGCTGATGCGGCTGGCAAAAAAACATGGCGACCCGGTGGTCGCATCGATTTTCGTGAACCGGCTGCAATTCGGGCCGAACGAGGATTTCGACAAATATCCGCGCACGTTCCATGCCGACGTCGAAAAACTGGAAAAGGAAGGCGTGTACGTGCTGTTTGCGCCGACCGAAAAGGACATGTACCCGGAACCGCAGGAATTCCGCGTTCAGCCGCCGGATGATCTCGGCGGCACGCTGGAAGGCAAGTTCCGCCCAGGTTTCTTCAACGGCGTGTGCACCGTGGTGCTGAAGCTGATGTCGTGCGTACAGCCGAGCTATGCGGTTTTTGGCAAAAAGGATTACCAGCAATTGATGATCGTGCGCAACATGTGCCGCCAACTGGCAATGCCAACCGAAATCATCGCCGCCGAAACCCGCCGTGCTGAAGACGGGCTAGCACTGTCGTCGCGCAACGTCTATCTGTCGAAGGATGAGCGAGCCGAGGCGCCAATGCTGTTTGCAACGTTAAACGAGATGGCCAATGAGGTCAGCTCCGGCCGAATCGATATTTTCGAACTGGAAGTCAAGGCCACGGAAAAGCTCGTTCACCGCGGCTGGCAGCCGGATTACATCTCGATCCGCCGCCAGTCCGACCTGCAACCGCCGACCGCCGGCGATCTGGCGCGCAGCGAACCGCTGGTCGTGCTCGCAGCAGCAAAACTGGGAACCACCCGCCTGATCGACAATCTTGAAATCTGAAGCGCCGCGGCGTGGCTCGGAATCAGGCCAATGCGGCCTTGATGAAGAAAAACGCTGCGACCAGCACCAATGCAGCGGCGATGATGGCCAGGATGGTGGAGATGGCCTTGTTGATCTTGATACCCAGATGTTCTGGCTCTTTCATGGCGCGAAGCTCTCCTGTATGAACCTTGCCGGAAACGCCGCTGTCGATGCAAACAACATAAACAGCGTTCGTATAAAAACCAACGGCACAAAAGCAAATGGCCTCCGTGTGGAGGCCATTTGCATGGTATTTCTGGTAGGCCGTGCGTGGCTCGAACACGCGACCAACGGATTAAAAGTCCGCTGCTCTACCAACTGAGCTAACGACCCGAAAGAACGCTATTATAGCCAGCCTATATACCACTGTCAAACGTTTGCACAAAAAATATGACAAACCCGTTACGCAACATTTTGGTACCAACATGATCGTCCTTGGCATTGAATCTTCCTGTGATGAAACCGGCCTCGCGCTGTATGAACCGGGCAACGGATTGCTGGCGCACGCACTGCATTCGCAGGTGGCGCTGCACGCAGAATATGGCGGTGTCGTGCCGGAACTGGCATCGCGCGATCACATCCGGCGCGCGCTGCCGCTGTTACAGCAGGCGCTGACACAAGCAGGCATCGCGCCGCACGCAATCGATGCGGTCGCCTACACGCAGGGGCCGGGGCTGGCCGGCGCGCTGCTGGTCGGTGCCTCGATCGGCTGCAGCCTGGCGCTGGCGCTCGACAAGCCGGTCATCGGCATCCACCACCTCGAAGCGCACCTGCTGTCGCCGCTCTTGTCGGCCAATCCACCGGCCTTCCCGTTCGTCGCGCTGCTGGTTTCCGGCGGACACACGCAACTGATGCGGGTCGATGGCGTCGGCGAATACACGCTCCTGGGCGACACGCTGGACGATGCCGCCGGCGAGGCATTCGACAAATCGGCCAAATTGCTGGGCTTGGGCTATCCGGGCGGGCCGGAAGTGTCGAAACTGGCTGATAGCGGCGATCCAACGGTGCATCACTTGCCGCGGCCGATGCTGCACTCGAAGGATTTCAACTTCAGCTTTTCCGGCTTGAAAACCGCAGTGCTGACGGTGGTGCGCAAGCAGGGCGAAACGCTGGCGCCGCAACAGAAGGCCGACATCGCGCGCGGCTTCGTCGAATCCATCGTCGAGGTGCTGGTGGCGAAAAGCATGGCGGCGCTGAAACAGACCGGCTTGCGGCGGCTGGTGGTGTCCGGCGGCGTCGGCGCCAACCGGCAATTGCGCGCCGCGCTCGATGCTGCGGCGGCCAAGCGGCGTTGCCAGGTGTTTTACCCTGAGATGGAATTTTGCACCGACAATGGCGCGATGATCGCGTTCGCCGGCGCGATGCGGCTGCAAAAATACCCGGACGCGGCGCGGCGCGACTATGCGTTCGACATCCGCCCGCGCTGGCCGTTGGACATGGTCTGCGGCGCCTGATGCCTACACGGGGCGCCGGCCCCGTTCCTTGACGGCTTCCAGCCCGGGCCAATTCCAGTAGCTGTTTCTGCGGCCACCATTGCGCCAGGCGGCAATTTCAGCCGCTTCGCTATCGGTCAGCACCACATTGCCAGCCGCCTCCGATTCGCGGTAGGTGACGATCTGTCGATCATCGGCCTGGGCAAAGCTGAGCGATTGCCCGGAAGCCGGATCATCGCATACCAGCGGCATCGCTCCCATACCGCCAATGCCGCCCGTCAGTAACATTCGATTCATTTCCATCCTCGTTTCCATCTTCAGTCGGCGGTCAGCCTGGCGGTATGGCGCGCGATCATCAGTTCCTCGTTGGTCGGAATGATCCACACGTTGACCCGGCTGTCCGGCGCGCTGATGCGCGCCTTGCCGAGGCGGTTTGCCTCAGGTTCCAATTCGATCCCGAGCCAGCCGAGCTGGGCGCAGATGCGGGCGCGCATTTCAGGCGAATGCTCGCCCACGCCGGCGGTGAACACGAAGGCGTCCAGCCCGCCCGCCGCCGCCGCGAGCGAACCGGTTTCGCGCACCACGCGATAGACAAACAGATCGAGTGCTTCCTTCGCCGCCGGTTCGTCGCTCGCCAGCAAGTCGCGCACGTCATTGCTGATCCCGCCCGAAACGCCAAACAGCCCGGATTCCTGATACAGCAGCGTTTCGACTTCCTTCGGCGTCATGCCTTTTTCCTGCATCAGGTACAGCAGCAGGCCGGGGTCGATCACGCCGCAGCGCGTGCCCATCACCAGACCATCGAGCGCGGTGAACCCCATCGTGCTGGCCACGCTTTTGCCGCCCACGAGCGCGCACATGCTGGCACCGCTACCAAGATGCGCGACGATTGTGCGGCCAGCAGCCGCGCGCGGATCGACCTGCGGCAGACGGCTGCTGATGTATTCGTATGATGAACCGTGAAAGCCGTAGCGGCGCAAGCCCTCATTGCTCATGCTGACCGGCAAGCCATACAACTGAGAAATGCGCGGGCTGTCCGAATGAAATGCGGTATCGAAGCAAATCACCTGCGGCAGATCCGGATAGCGCGTCAGCAGCGCATCGAGTGCCGCCAGCACGCGCGGCTGGTGCAGCGGTGCCAGCGGCACCAGTGTCCGCAGCCGCGTCATCGCTTCCTCATCCACCAGCAGCGCCTGCTGGTAATACGCGCCGCCATGCACCATGCGATGGCCGATCGCCACCAGCCGGTTCGGCGCCAGATGTTCCTCGATCCAGCTGACGAGAAACGCCAGCAGCACATCAACCGGTTCTTCATGCTCCCAGCAGCGCTCGTCGATTTTTTCGTAGGTCCGGTTCTTGGCGTAAAAGTGCGGCTTGGTGCGCGTGCCTTCAACCTCGCCGAATACCGTCCGGTCGAGCTGGCCATCGTCCTGTTCGACGAAGACCGAAAACTTGAAGCTGGACGAGCCGGCGTTGATGACGACATAGCACCGCTTCGCCACTTCGCCTGCCTGTTCCGGATGCATCATGCGCGCCGCCCTTCCTTCATTGGCCGGCGGGGAGGAATGCGTCCAGCCCCAGTTCGAGCAAATCGCCAATGCGCTCAAGCGTGATGTCGGCCGGCGGATACATTTCCCGATTCTTCGGATCGTGCGCGTAATGTCCCTGACGCGGGAACACGGTGGTCAGCATCGCGCCCATCCGCGCCTTCATCGCCGCCAGAATGCGCAATTTGTCATCGACCATCACGTAATGGCGCGCCGGGTAGCGTTCCATCACTGCATCGAGCATGTCTTCCTTGTGCACGAAAATCAGCACCCGGCCATCGACCGCTTCCCACAGGCCGGAACGCTGCACCTTGCGCGGCTGGAACACCACGTCGCCGTCGGTCAGAATGACCGCATTGCCCCACTGCTGCACATAATCCAGCACGTCCAACGATTGCGGATACAGGCGGTTGGCGAACGGGTATTCGAGCAGGAATGATGACATCATCAGCATCCCGGGGTCGCCCATGTCGGACATCCGGTAGCGCTGCAAGGCGCCGAGATAATCGGCATAACCCAGTTCGGCCCGCAGCGTTTCGAAGATATGCCAGTAGCGGCTCGCATCCTCGGCACCGAATTCGCGCGCCAGGTGCTTCTTCAAATCGGCCGTCACGCGATCGTTGTCCAGCAGGGTATTGTCAACATCAAACAGGAACACGATTTCTTCAGGCGTCATCATGGCGGGACCTTTCGACCAGTCGTTCCGTTTCGGGTTTGCCCTCGGCAGCATCACGCCGTGCTACTGGCGGCGGTCTGGCCACCTAGCGTGCTGCGCACAATATACCGTTTTATATCATCGCGTTCCAGATAAATGCGGTTAGAATTGGGGGTTTATCAAATTCCCTCTGCGCCATTTTTCCTTGCCGTCGATGAATTCGCCCACACAATGTCAGGACGCCGCCAGCCGGATCGCTGCGGCCGAACAACCCTTGCCGACACCGGTTTACCTGCGCAAGCTGTACTGGTGGGCATACGAACACCCGCTGGCGGTCAAGTTCTGGGATCGCGATTTCCTGATCAACTTCATCCTGCTCGGCAATTATGACCGGCTGGGAAATGCGGTGCTGGAGGAATTCCCGCAACCGCTGGGCGGCAAGACCCTGCAGATTTCGTGCGCCTACGGCAAGCTCACGCCTCGGCTGCAACAGCAGCTTGGTGACGAGGCGCAGCTCGACATCATCGACGTATTGCAGGTGCAGCTGGACAACACGCGCCGCAAGCTGCAGCAACCGGACGAGCGCATTACGCTGACGCAATGCAACGCGGCGATGCTCAAGTGCGCCGATGCCAGCTACGACCGCGCGCTGATGTTTTTCCTGCCGCACGAACTGCCGGAGCCGGTGCGTCGGCAGGCATTGGCCGAAGCGTTCCGCGTACTCAAGCCAGGCGGCCAACTGGTGATGGTCGAATTCCACCGGCCGAAATGGTGGCACCCGCTGCGGCTGTACCAGCGTCTGGTGTTCATGCTGTTCGAACCGTTCGCGACCGACATGTGGGAACACGAGCTGACCGAGTATTTCCCGCCGGAACTGCAATACCGGCTGGATAAAAAAGCCACCTATTTCGGCGATCTGTACCAGAAGCTGGTGCTCACCAAGCTCGGCTGACCGAAAATAACTGACCAAAAACAACCTTTCGGTCAGTAAGCCCGAAAAATATACTGGGCGCAGTATCTAAAAAGAGCCAGTAAATACGTGGCCCAGCACCATTTTTTTGGCATATACCCCAGCACATATCGCCTCAATCCCGTGCTACCACGGCGCGGTGGTACCTACACGGCGGTGCGATATCGCGTATATTCGCACCTGTTACCGACCGAAACGCCTGCGACCATGCCGGACGCCGAGCACACCGAACCATCCGCCGACACCCCGGCTCGCGACAACCCGCGCTCACCGCTGGCTGAAGTCGCCCGCCTGTTCCTGCGGCTGGGCGTGACCGCGTTCGGCGGCCCGGCAGCACATATCGCGCTGATGCACGATGAAACGGTCAAACGCCGCCAGTGGCTCGACGATCAGGCGTTTCTCGATCTGGTCGGCGCAACCAACCTGATCCCAGGCCCGAATTCGACTGAAATGGCGATTCACCTCGGCTACCTGCGCGCTGGCTGGCCTGGTCTCGTCGTCGGCGGGCTGTGCTTTATCGTGCCGGCAATGCTAATCGTGCTGGCGCTGGCCTGGGCATATGCCGAATATGGCAATGCCCCCGAAGCGCAATGGCTGCTGTATGGCATCAAACCTGTCATCATCGCCATCGTGGCGCAGGCGCTATGGGTGCTGGGGCGCAAGGCGGTCAATCGGCCGCTGACACTGGCAGCGGGAGCCGGCACGCTGCTCGGCTATGCGTTTGGCTTGAATGAAATCGCGCTGCTGTTTTCCGCCGGCATTCTGACGATGCTGGTTGAAAACCGCCACCGCCTGCGCGAACTGGTGCACCGGAACTTGCACGCGCTGGCCGCACTGCCATTGGCCGCACCCGGCATTGAGGCTCATACAAACGCCACACCTTTCAGCCTGACCGGCCTGTTTCTGGCGTTCCTGAAAATCGGCTCAGTGCTGTATGGCAGTGGCTATGTGCTGCTAGCCTTTTTGCACAGCGATTTCGTCATGCGACTTGGCTGGCTGACCGACCGACAACTGATCGACGCGGTCGCGGTCGGGCAGTTCACGCCAGGGCCGGTGTTCACCACCGCCACCTTCATCGGCTATCTGATGGGCGGTACCAGCGGCGCGCTGCTGGCCACGCTCGGCATTTTCCTGCCGTCATTCATATTCGTCGCGGTCTCCAGCCCGTTCATCCCGAAATTACGCCAGTCGCCCTGGTTTGGCAGCCTGCTCGATGGCTTGAATGCTGCCTCGCTCGGACTGATGGCGGCAGTTGCGTGGCAACTGGGCATGGCGGCGCTGGTTGATCCGCTGACTGGCGCGCTGGCGCTGGCGGCGCTGGTACTGCTGATGCGTTACAGCGTGAATTCGACCTGGCTGATAGCCGGCGGCGCGCTCATCGGCTGGCTGAGCTGGTATGCCGGGTAGACACCACAACCGCGCCTAAAACCCGGCTGGCGCAAAAACCACCAAAATACTGGCGGCAGTATTTTTAAATCGCCAGCAAATACCCGGCCCAGCAATATGTTTTTGCCATATACCCCGAAAATTATCGCAAAAGCGCCTTCACCTGCGGCCACTGGCGACGCGATACCGGCAGCCGTTCGCTGCTGTCTTTCAGAATCACTTCCCACGCCTCCAGCCCCTTGCCATCGTCATCCGATGACGCCTGGCCGCGCGCAACGCCGATGATCGCCTGCTTCGCCACCAGCGCGTTGCGGTGCACGCGCACGAACACCGCCGGCCAGTTTTCCTCGAACGAAGCCAGCGAGCCTTCAACCAGATAATCGCGCTCTTTCGTGTGCAGCGTCAGGTATTTCATTTCCGCCTTCAGATAAATCACGTCGTCCAGCGGCACTTTCAGCAGCCGACCGCGCTCCATCACAGGCACATGCGCGGCCGCGACCGTGGCTGGCGCGGCGGCCATCCTGACGCGCGACCGCCCTACCCGCATCAGCGCCTCGGCCAGCCGGCTGGCGCGCACCGGCTTGAGCAGATAATCGGCTGCCTGCACGTCGAACGCGGACAACGCGTATTGCTCGAACGCGGTCACGAACACCACCGCCGGCGCATCCGGCAGGCGCGCCAGATCGGCGGCCAGATGCACACCGCTGGCGCCCGGCATCTGCACATCGAGCAGCACCACGTCCGGATTGGCGGCCACGATCGCGCCCAGCGCCTGCTGCGCATTGTCCGCCTCGCCCACCACCTGGTTCGGGCAGTCGGCGGCGATGTCGGCCAACAGCGTTTTCAGTCGCTCGCGCGCCGGCGCTTCGTCATCGACAATGAACAGCCGCATCATGCCGCCCCCCGCGTGAACGGATAACTCAGCCGCACCTCGAACCGGCCATCGTTCGCACCGTAATCGAGCTGCGCCTCGACGTCATACAGCAGCGCCAGCCGCGCACGGATGTTGCCCAGCGCCATCTGGTTGCCGGTAGCAGAAGAAAGATTGGGCGCAGGAGTGTCGGCCAGCGAATTGGCGACGGCAATTTCGATCCGGTCCATCGTTTTGGCGATGCGCACCACCACCGGCGCCGGTTCGGCCAGCGGTTCGACACCGTAATGCACGGCGTTTTCCAGCAACGGCTGCAGCAACAGCGACGCAATCTGCGCGCGGCGCATATCGTCATCGCCGATGCCGGACAAGTCCCATTCAACCCGCAGCCGTTCGCCCAACCGGATCTGTTCCAGCGACAGGTATTGCCGGCACAGGTGGATTTCATCTTCGAGCGAAGTCAGCGCACGCGCATCGCGCATCGCCACGCGGAACAGGTCGGCCATGTCTTCCAATGCCGCTTCGGCCCGTCGCGGTTCGCTGCGAATCAATGACAGCACAGCATTTAAGCTGTTGAACAGGAAATGCGGCCGGATGCGCGCCTGCAGCGCCTGCAATTTTGCCTCAGCCAGCGCGGGCGAAAAGGCGCGCGCGCGCAATTCGAAATAGTGCTGCAGCGCATAGCCCGCCAGACCGGCAATCAGCATCCCTTCCGCTGGCGCAACAAAGCCGAAACTGCCGTAAAACCAATCAAACGCAATCAGCAGCCGCACCACCAGCCCTGCCATGCCGGCCGGCAGCAGCGCACACAGCATCCGCTGCGCCCACGGCGACAGCGCGCGCATCGCGCCAGTCTGCAGCAGCCCGCGCCGCAACGCGCATAACGTGAACAGCGACAGCAGGCAAATTAGCTCGACCGGCACCGATGCCTCGGCAAACACCAGCGCGCCGGCCAGCCAGCCGCTGGTACGCACCAGACAAGCCGCTAGCAATGCGGCATTCACCGCCAGCAGCGCGCGAAAAATCACGCCGGTATTGCAATAATCCGGCATCACGGTTTCTGGCGGCGGCAACTCTGGCGCAACATTGGGCGCAACATCGGGCGGCATCGATTCTCCCGTCGGCAGGCCCGGAAAGTGGGTTCCCTGACTGCCGGCTTGTTCTATAATCCTCAAATTATCCGGAATCTGACAATTATGACAGCATCATCATCCAGCAACGATGGCAACGGCGGCGGCACCTGGTCGGAACGCTTTTCCGAACCGGTATCGCAGCTGGTCAAACGTTATACCGCCTCGATCACGTTCGACCAGCGGCTGGCGCAGTGCGACATCGACGGTTCGCTCGCCCACGCCGACATGCTGTGCGCGCAACGCATCATCACTGAACAGGATTATGCCGACATCCGGCGCGGCATGGCGCAAATCCGTGAGGAGATTGCAACAGGACAGCTCGTCTGGTCGCTCGACCGCGAAGACGTGCACATGAACATCGAAAGCCGGCTGATCGAAATCGTCGGCGATGCCGGCCGCCGGCTGCACACCGGCCGTTCGCGCAACGATCAGGTCGCAACCGACGTGCGGCTGTACCTGCGTAGCGCAATCGACGACATCACCGACCTGCTGAAGGAATTGCGGCTGGCGCTGGTGAACTTGGCCGAACCGCACGCTGCCACCATCCTGCCCGGCTTCACCCATCTGCAAGTGGCGCAGCCGGTGACCTTCGGCCATCATTTGCTGGCGTACGTCGAAATGTTCGGCCGCGACGCGGAACGGATGGCCGATTGCAGGAAGCGCGTCAACCGCCTGCCGCTGGGCGCGGCCGCGCTGGCCGGCACCACCTTCCCGATCGACCGGATGCGGGTGGCGAAAACGCTAGGCTTCGACGACATCTGCCACAACTCGCTGGATGCGGTGTCCGACCGCGATTTCGCGATTGAATTCTGCGCCGCCGCCGCGCTAACGATGACGCACATTTCGCGCCTGTCGGAAGAACTGATCCTGTGGATGAGCCCGAAGGTCGGCTTCATCGACATCGCCGACCGTTTCTGCACCGGCTCGTCGATCATGCCGCAAAAGAAGAATCCGGACGTGCCGGAACTGGCGCGTGGCAAGACCGGCCGCGTGAACGGCGACCTGATTTCGCTCCTGACGCTGATGAAGGGCCAGCCGCTGGCGTACAACAAGGACAATCAGGAAGACAAGGAGCCGCTGTTTGACGCGATCGACACCGTGACCGACACGCTGCGCATCTTCGCCGACATGGCCACCGGCATCACTGTCAAGCCGGAAGCGATGCGCGCCGCCGCGCTGCAAGGCTACGCGACCGCGACCGACCTGGCCGACTATCTGGTGAAAAAGGGGCTGGCGTTCCGCGATTCGCACGGCGTGGTTGCGCGCGCGGTGCGCATCTGCGCCGAGCGCGGCTGCGATCTGACCGATCTGACGCTGGCCGAACTGCGCGAATTCTCGCCGCTGATCGAAGCCGATGTGGCCGCCGTGCTGACGCTCGAAGGCTCGGTCGCCGCGCGCGCGCACGCCGGCGGCACCGCGCCGGAACAGGTGAAGGCGTCGATTGCGCGCATCCGGGCGCAACTCGGCGCAAGCTGAGATACAGACCGGGGCGCAAGAAGAAACCATTTTTCAATTTGCTTTTGATCGAGGGAGTTTGCTTTGTTTTCCATCATTCAAGCCGCAGGCTGGCCCATCTGGTTCCTGCTGATCGCCTCCGTCATCGCGCTGGCGCTGATCATCGAGCGCATCGTTTATCTGCGGCGTGATCGCATCCTGCCGAAAACGCTGCTCGACGAAGTCATTGCCGTGCATCGCAACGACCAGATCACCGACGAAGTGCTCGACAATCTGGCGCAGAATTCTCCGCTCGGCTGCGTGCTGGCGGCCGGGCTGCGCAACGCCGATGCGCCACGCGAAGTGATGAAGGAATCGATCGAGGAAGCCGGCCGCGGCGTCGCGCACCAGCTCGAACGCTTTTTGACCACCATCGGCACCATTGCCACGCTGGCGCCGCTGATGGGGCTGTTTGGCACGGTGGTCGGCATGATTGAAATTTTCGGCGCGCAAAACGCCGCCGGCACCAATCCGGCGCAACTGGCGCACGGCATTTCGGTCGCGCTGTACAACACCGGCTTCGGCCTGCTGATTGCAATGCCGGCACTGGTGTTCTACCGCCACTTCCGCGCGCTGGTGGACAGTTTCATCGTCGACATGGAACAGCAGGCGGTGAAGTTCGTCGATATCGTGCACGGCAAGCGCAAATCGTAAACGGGGGACATCACCGTGATGAATTTCCGCCGCGGCAAGGGCCGCGAAGACCCCGAAATCAACCTGATCCCGTTCATCGACGTGCTGCTGGTGATCCTGATCTTCCTGATGGTCACGACCACCTACAGCAAGTTCACCGAGCTGCAAATCACGCTGCCGACCGCCGATGCGCAGAAAATGCCGGAACGGCCGCAGGAAATCAGCGTCGCCATCAACGCGCGCGGCGAGTACGCGATCAACAACGTCCGTGTCAGCTATCAGGATCCGCTGGCGCTGGCGAACGACTTGCGCCAGGCCGCTGGCGGCGCTGGCAGCAATCCGGTGATCATCATTGCCGCCGACGGCGATGCGCCGCACCAGCGCGTGATCAATGTACTCGAAGCCGCGCGGCTGGCCGGGCTGGAACGGCTGACGTTCGCCACGCAATCGCGTCATAGCAAGTAAGCGGCAGGTGCTTCGCCCGCGCGCCACACCGCTCTCACCCCGCCACATTGCGTTTTTGGCGGGGTATGTAACAAAACCATGCTGCCGGGCCACAATTTTTCTGGCTGTTTTTAAATACTGGCGGGAGTATTTTTTCGGCTCCCAACCGGCTGCCAATCGACAGTCACCCCGGCTTTTTCCTATCCGTACCACAGAACCGCATGCCGAACCAACCCGCCAAGCTTGAATCGACTCTGATGCGCCTGTGGCTGCGCCGGGGGCTGGCCGCCTGTCTGCTGTGGCCGCTGTCGCTGCTGTTTCGGGCCATCACCGCCGTGCGCCGCACGCTGTACCGCACAGGACTGCTGGCTTCGAGCCGATTGCCAGTGCCGGTGATCGTGGTCGGCAACATCTTCGTTGGCGGCACCGGCAAAACGCCGTTCGTGATCTGGCTGGTCGAAGCCTTGCGCGAAGCCGGTTTCACGCCGGGCGTGATTTCGCGCGGGCATGGCGCGAAAGCCGAACGGCCGCATGAAGTGACCGCCACTTCCCGTCCGGATGAAGTCGGCGACGAACCGCTGCTGATCGCCCAGCGTGCGCATTGCCCGGTAATGGTCGGCCGCGACCGCGCCGCCGCCGGGCTGGCGCTGCTGGTCGCGCATCCGGCGGTCGATGTCATCATCTCCGACGATGGCTTGCAGCACTACGCATTGCAGCGCGAGATCGAAATCGTGCTGTGCGATCAGCGCGGCAACGGCAATGGCTGGATGCTGCCGGCCGGACCGCTGCGCGAACCGGCGTCGCGCCGGCGCGATTTCACCGTGATGAATGCGGCCGCATTGCCGCCATCCGGATTGCCGCCGCCGGCAGACAAAATTTTCCAGATGCAACTGGTTGGAGACATCGCCGAACGTATGCCGGAACGCACGCATCGCGTTCCACTGGCACACCTGCCGGCCATCTCGCATGGCGCCCCCCATCGGCCGGCAACGCTGGCGGCTGCGGCCGGCATCGGCAATCCGGCGCGCTTTTTTTCCATGCTGCGGGCCGCCGGCCTGCGCTTTGCCGAACTGCCGCTGCCGGATCATTTCGACTATAAAACCAGTCCATTTAGCAACATTGAGGCTGATATCGTCCTAATAACCGAAAAAGATGCAGTAAAATGTGCGCTTTTCGAGCTGCCCGAGAATATCCGGCGGCTTTGGGTCGTTCCTGTGACGGCGCGCATTGATGCGGCGCTGGCCAGACAGATCATGGAGATGTTGCGTGAACAAAGGGCTGCTTGATGTCCTGGTGTGCCCGCTGTGCAAGGGGCCGCTGACTTATGACCGGGAGGCACAGGAATTGATTTGCCGCCCGGACAGGCTCGCCTATCCGATACGCGACGGCATTCCGATCATGCTGGCCGAGCAGGCGCGCGAACTGGGCCCGGAACCGGAAACGGCCGGCCATTGAACTTCCCCGCCGGTTTCGCCGGCCTGCAATCCGAATAAACCAATGTCCTTCACTGTCATCATTCCCGCGCGCCTAGCTTCGACCCGCCTGCCGGGCAAGCCACTGGCCGACCTCGGCGGCAAGCCGATGGTGGTGCGCGTGGCCGAGCGCGCACGGCTGTCAGGCGCGGCCGAGGTCGTGGTTGCGACTGATCATGCCGACATCGTGGCCGCCTGCGCCGCGCACGGCGTGGCAGCACGGATGACGCGCGACGACCATCCGTCCGGCACCGACCGGATTGCCGAAGTCGCGGCTGCGATGGGATTGCCGG
Organism: Burkholderiaceae bacterium; assembly: GCA_018261755.1. Taxonomy (GTDB): domain Bacteria; phylum Pseudomonadota; class Gammaproteobacteria; order Burkholderiales; family Burkholderiaceae_D; genus QZKY01. The sequence continues at coordinate 19,996 of JAGTRJ010000034.1, read as the reverse complement.
ACGAGGCGGTGGTGGTCAACGTGCAAGGCGACGAACCGTTGATCGAACCGCAACTGATTGCCGCCACGGCAAAGCTGGTGTCCGCTGCCGTGCCGATGGCGACCGCGGCGCACCCGATTGCGCGCATGGAAGAAGTGTTCGATCCGAACATCGTCAAGGTTGTGCTGGACAAGAATGGCCGCGCGCTGTATTTTTCGCGCGCGCCGATACCGTGGCATCGCGATGCATACGCGCGTTCACGCGAACAGATGCCGCAAGGCGATGCGCCCCTGCGCCACATCGGGCTGTATGCGTATCGCAACGCATTCCTGCAGGCATATCCGCAATTGCCGGTGTCGCCGCTGGAACGGATTGAATCGCCAACCAACCATCGTTAGGAAACGACATGCGTCTCATCCTGTTAGGAGCACCTGGTGCCGGCAAGGGCACACAAGCATCTTTCATCCGGGAAAAATACAATATCCCGCAAATCTCGACCGGCGACATGTTGCGCGCTGCCGTCAAGGCTGGCACGCCGCTGGGCATCGAGGCGAAAAAGGTGATGGAATCCGGCGGCCTGGTGTCCGACGATCTGATCATCAACCTGGTCAAGGATCGGCTGAAAGAGCCGGATTGCGCCAACGGCTACCTGTTCGACGGCTTTCCGCGCACCATTCCGCAGGCGGATGCAATGAAGGAAGCCGGCATCGCGATCGATCGCGTGATTGAAATCGACGTGCCGGATGAAGATATCATCGAACGCATGGTCGGCCGCCGCGTGCATCCCACCTCCGGCCGCACCTATCATGTCACGTTCAATCCGCCGAAAGTGGCTGGCAAGGATGATGTGACCGGCGAAGATCTGATCCAGCGTGATGACGATAACGAAACCACGGTGAAAAAGCGGCTGTCGGTGTATCACGAACAGACCGAAGTCCTGCTCAGCTATTACAGCAAGTGGGCGCAATCGGGCGAACCGGGCGCGCCGCAGTATCGCAAGGTTGCGGGTGTCGGCTCGATCGACCAGATCCGCGCCAACACGATGTCTGCGCTGGAAAACTGATTAAACACCTTCGTGAGCGAACAAGCGCCGGCAACGAGCGCAAAGCCGCCTGTTGCCCATCGAAGGGAAATGGTACAACTATTTTCAACATCAACGTCGTAGATATATAAGGAGTAAACATGACAGCAGGTTTGTGGTTCATCGTGGCTTGCGGCGTACTCGCCGTAGTCTACGGTCTATGGGCGCGCGGCTGGATCCTGAAGCAGGATGCCGGCAATGAGCGGATGCAGGCCATTGCCACCGCCATCGAACAGGGCGCTGGCGCCTACCTTTCCCGCCAATATCGCACCATCGGCATCGTCGGCGTGGTGCTGACCATCGTCATTGCCGTCCTCCCAGGCCTGGGCATCTGGACCGCGGTCGGCTTCATCATCGGTGCAGTCCTGTCCGGCGCCTGCGGCTTCATCGGCATGAACGTGTCGGTGCGCGCGAACGTGCGCACGGCGCAGGCCGCCACCAAAGGCATGAACGAAGCGCTAAATGTCGCGTTCAAAGGCGGCGCAATCACCGGCATGCTGGTGGCCGGCCTCGGCCTCCTGGGCGTTGCCATTTTCTACGTTGCACTGGTCGCGCTGGCGCCTGCCGGCACTACGCTGTCTCAGCACGACATCATCAAGCCGTTGATCGGGCTGGCCTTCGGCGCATCGCTGATTTCGATCTTCGCCCGTCTTGGTGGCGGCATCTTCACCAAGGGCGCTGACGTCGGCGCTGATCTGGTCGGCAAGGTCGAAGCAGGCATTCCGGAAGATGATCCGCGCAACCCTGCTGTGATTGCCGATAACGTTGGCGACAACGTTGGCGACTGCGCCGGCATGGCAGCCGACCTGTTCGAAACCTATGTCGTGACGCTGATCGCCACCATGCTGCTGGGTGCGCTGCTGATCACGAATGCCACCACACAAGCCATCGTCTATCCGCTGCTGCTGGGCGCAGTGTCGATCATCGCATCGATCATCGGCTGCTCGATGGTCAAGGCAAAACCGGGCAAGAAAATCATGTCGGCGCTGTACACCGGCCTGTGGTGGGCAGCCATCCTGTCGCTGATCGGCTTTGCCGTGGTCACCTATCTGGTGATGCCAGCCAGCATGCTGTGGCCGATGATCGGCTCGACTGTCGTCGGCATCGTGCTGACCGGCCTGATGGTATACATCACCGAGTATTACACCGGCACCGAATTCAAGCCGGTACAGCATATCGCTGAAGCGTCGACCACCGGTCACGGCACCAACATTATCGCCGGCCTGGGCGTATCGATGAAATCCACCGCCTATCCGGTTCTGGCCGTCTGCGCCGCCATCCTGATCACCTACAAGCTGGCTGGCCTGTACGGCGTTGCCATCGCCGCCACGTCGATGCTGTCGATGGCCGGCATCATCGTCGCACTCGACGCCTATGGCCCGATCACCGACAACGCCGGCGGCATCGCCGAAATGTCGGGCATGCCGGAATCGGTACGCGCCATTACCGACCCGCTGGACGCGGTCGGCAATACCACCAAGGCTGTCACCAAAGGCTACGCCATCGGTTCCGCCGGTCTGGCCGCGCTGGTACTGTTCGCCGACTATACGCACGCACTGGAGTCCGTTGGCCAGAGCACCGCGTTCGACCTGTCCGATCCGAAAGTCATCGTCGGCCTGATCATTGGCGGCCTGATTCCATATCTGTTTGGCGCAATGGCGATGGAAGCCGTCGGTCGCGCAGCAGGTGCCGTAGTGGTCGAAGTGCGTCGCCAGTTCAAGGAAATCCCCGGCATCATGGAAGGCACAGCCAAACCGCAATACGACAAGGCGGTTGACATGCTAACCTCCGCCGCGATCAAGGAAATGATCCTGCCATCGCTGCTGCCGGTCATCGTACCGATTCTGGTTGGTCTTATCCTTGGCGCTGCCGCGCTCGGCGGCCTGCTGATGGGCACGATCGTCACAGGCCTGTTCGTCGCGATTTCGATGACCACCGGCGGTGGCGCGTGGGACAACGCGAAGAAATACATTGAGGATGGCCACTTCGGCGGCAAAGGTTCGGACGCGCACAAGGCTGCCGTTACCGGCGACACCGTTGGCGACCCGTACAAGGACACCGCCGGCCCGGCGGTAAACCCGCTGATCAAGATCATCAACATCGTGGCACTGCTGATCGTGCCGCTGCTGCCGGCATCCGGCGTTTCGGCCACCAGCGGCTCGCATGCTGCGGCACCGGTACCGACGGTTGTCGTCGTTCCGGCACCGTCTGCGCCATCTGCGCCAGCAGCCCTGCCCGCAAAGGCCAGCGCACCGTCGGCCAAATAAGCTGACGGCAAGCTTCACCCAAAGGCAGCTTCGGCTGCCTTTTTTATTTCGAGCAAAACAACACTAAAACAACGGCAAAGTTTGTGTTGCTAATGACAACGCCAGCCATTCCATGCAAGAATGCCAAATCTTGACCAACTGCAAACAGGAGCAACCATGCGTACCAAAATTACGGCACTAATCCTGATCCTCACGCTGACAGTGACAGGTTGTGCCAACATGACACAAACCGAGCAAGATACCGTTGCCGGTGCAGCTGTAGGCGCTGCACTTGGCGCGGCCGTAACCAGACATCATGGCCGAGGCGCCATCATTGGCGGTGTGCTTGGCGCCGTGGCAGCCAACGCATGGTCGAGGAACATGGAAGCGCAACGCGTTGCGATGGAACGCGCTGCCTATGGCACAGGCATCGTCGTCACCCAAACGAACGACAACCGGCTGAAACTGTACATCCCGAGCGATATTTCATTTCGCTCCGGCCGCTCCGATATTTCGCCCAAATTCGCCCGCTTCCTCGACAGTTTTTCCGCCAGCCTGAACAATTACCCTCAGACCAGTGTCGCAATCATCGGCCACACTGACAGCACAGGTTCTGACGCGGTCAATCGTCCGCTATCCTATGATCGCGCCGCCAGCACCCGCGATTTTCTGATCAGCCGTGGCGTAAACCCGAACCGTTTCCTCATTGATGGCCGCAGCTCTTATGAGCCTGTTGCGTCGAATGCCTCGCCGTCCGGGCGCAAGCGCAACCGCCGCGTGGAAATTTACGTTTACGAACCCGCGCGCTAATTCTTGTTGCAGCCCCATGAAGGCGCGTCGTAATCGGCGCGCAATGCGCCGCTTCAAGCGCACGATTGAAAAAACCGGTCTGCTGACCGAGTTGCGCGCCCGCGAGTTTTACGAGAAGCCGACTGCCGAACGCAAGCGCAAGCTCGCTGCTGCTGTGAAGCGCCACTACAAGCGCATCCGCAGCCAGCAATTGCCGAAGAAAATGTACTGATTCGTTCGCCGCGCCTTTGGTGCGGTCAGATTGCAAACCCGCTCTGGTCGAACCGCAGCGGGTTTTTGACGTTTTTGATTTAACCAGACAGGGGGAAGCATGGGTCTGAAGGAACAGATTACCGATGACATGAAAGCGGCAATGCGCGCGAAAGACGCGCAAAAACTCGGCACCATCCGCTTGCTAACGGCAGCAATGAAGCAGAAGGAAGTGGACGAGCGCATCGAGCTGACCGATGCCCATGTGCTGGCCATCGTCGAAAAAATGATCAAGCAGCGCAAGGATTCCATCAGCCAATTTGAGGCCGGCGGGCGCCAGGATCTGGCTGATAATGAAAAGGCCGAACTGGCCATCCTGTCCGTCTACATGCCAGCATCGCTGTCGGACGAAGAAATTGCCGCCGAGGTCGCCGCAGCCACCGCCGGAGCAACCGGGCCGCAAGATATGGGAAAAGTCATGGGCGTGCTGAAACAGAAACTGGCTGGTCGCGCCGATATGACCACCGTTTCCGCCCTGGCCAAGGCCGCACTGACCAAGAGCTGATTTGGCGTTCCGGGAAATGTATGCCAAGATATGCTTCCCCGACATCATGATGGTTCCCCGGCTGCGTGATTCCGCAATCGTTCATCCAGGATCTACTCAACCGCGTTGACATCGTTGACGTGGTGGGTAATTACGTGCAACTGAAAAAGGGCGGCGCGAACCTGCTTGGTCTGTGCCCGTTTCACGGCGAAAAAACCCCCAGCTTCACAGTCAGCCCGTCAAAACAGTTCTATCACTGCTTCGGCTGCGGCAAGAACGGCACAGCCATCGGCTTCCTGATGGAATATACCGGCGTCGGTTTTGTCGAAGCAGTCAAAATGCTGGCGCAAAGCGCCGGCATGTCCGTACCGGAAGAAGACGACCGCCTGCCGCCCGCACAGCGCGCCGAGCAGCAGAAAAAAAGCCTGGCGCTGACCGATGCGCTGACCCACGCATACCAGCATTACCGCAAACAGCTGCGCAGCGCGCCGCAGGCCATCGATTACCTGAAACGACGCGGCCTGAGTGGCGAAATTGCAGCCCGCTTCGGACTGGGTTATGCGCCCGATGCCTGGGATGGATTGCGTACCGTTTTTCCGGATTATGACGCCCATGCACTAGTCGAGTCCGGCCTAGTCATCGACCGCAGCGACGAGGACAGCACCAACCGCAAGCGTTACGACCGTTTCCGCGACCGCATCATTTTTCCTATTCGCAACAGCAAGGGGCAGACCATCGGCTTTGGCGGGCGCGTACTGGACAAAGGCGAACCAAAATACCTGAATTCGCCGGAAACACCGTTATTTCACAAAGGCAGCGAACTGTACGGACTGTTCGAGGCACGCCAGGCGATTCGTGAAGCCGGTTATGTGCTGGTGACCGAAGGCTATATGGATGTCGTCGCACTGGCGCAACTCGGCTTTCCGCAAGCGGTGGCGACGCTCGGTACAGCCTGCACGCCGACGCATGTGCAAAAGCTGTTGCGTCAGACCGATTGCGTGATTTTCAGCTTCGATGGCGATGCCGCCGGCCGTCGCGCCGCGCGGCGCGCGCTGGATGCCAGCCTGCCGCACGCAACTGACAACAAAACCGTCAAATTTCTGTTTCTGCCGCCCGAGCACGATCCGGACAGCTATGTGCGCGAACATGGCGCCGCGGCATTTGAAACGCTGGTGAACGAAGCCACGCCGCTATCCCAATTCCTGTTGCAGGAAGTTTCTGCCGGCAATGATTTGAATACCGCCGAAGGACGTGCGCGGATGCAATTCTCAGCCAAACCAATGCTGCAGGCCATGCCCTCTTCCGCGTTGCGCCTGCAAATCGTGCGCGGCCTGGCACAGATAGCGCAAACCACGGCGGCGGAACTGGAAACCGTGCTGGATCTGTCCAGACCGCTTTCACGCGCCGTCAAAACACCTTCGCGCAACAAACGGCTGCAACCCGTTGGCATCGAACGAAAAATCATGCGTTTGCTGCTCGCCCAACCTGCCTTGGTACATGAACTGGATGCCGAGGCAGCGGAAGCCATCGCCGGTTTTGCCCCCGATCGCGCCGGCATGTTGGCACAATTGCTGGAAACCGCTCTTTCCATTGGCGAACAAGTGAATTTTGCCCTGCTGTCCGAACAATTACGCCTTGCGAGTTCGGATTTTGACGAGTTGATTACTGAAATTGCATCAGCCCGCGAATTCGATCCTGAACTCACCCGGGCCGAACTGGCAGATGCGATCCTGCAAATCAGGATGCGGACGATTACCGCTGAACTCAATCGTCTGTCATCTTCCGGACTCGACATCAATCAATTGGGCGAGCGTTACCGCGAACTGACGCGAAAGAAAGAAGCGTTGCGACATCAATTCGAAACGTGAACAAACTCATAACGAATCAGCGATGCCAACTGGGACCTTGAAATCCTGCCGATACATCCCATTTGGTTAAACGGAACTAGTACTTAGCGCACAATTTCCGACTTATTTCGCATTTTCGGTCAGAGCCCCTACCATTTTGAAGGGGAATTGCATATTATGGTAAAATTGTCGGTTTTCCGTTCTACGATATTGTGTGTCTCTCCGCGCAACCGAACTTGGTTTGCTTGGAGGTAAAGCCGGGGGTGCGATCCTGGCAACGTGTTTACGCAATACAGTTTGCCCGCGATTTCACACAACATGAGCAATCAGGCATCAGACGATCATATGGCGAGCGCAATGAAAAAACCCGTGAAAGAAACAAAACAGCCAGTATCCACCAAACCAGCGGCAAAAACCGCAACCAAGATGGCCAGCAAGACTTCTCAAAATCTCGCCGCAGATACCGGAAAAACCGAAATCAGAACAACGCGTGCCAGCGCAACGCCTGTAGCACCAGCGGATGCGCCCAAGCCAGCCAAAGGCAAGCGCAAGGATGTGGTGGAAGCAGCGCCCGTTGTGGCCAAGGTTGCACGCCCAACGTCTGGCAAACAGGCTAAAGATGCAACGTCCAGCGCGCCTGCTGTCGTGCAAACGACCGATGCCGATGCACTGGCAGCTATTGACACGTCTGGCTACGTGCTGCCGTCAGTTAAAGTACCCGGCCGCCGTGGTCGCAAACCGAAAGAATTCCAGCCGGAGAGCGAAGAAATCGCAGCACTGAACGCGGTCGAGCGAGCCGAGATGAAAGCAGCAGACAAGGCTCGCGCCAAGGATCGCAAGGCAAAAGAAAAAGCCCTGCTCAAGGACGCATTCTCGGCCGATACCGAAGCAACCGAAGAAGAACTCGAGCAACGCCGGCAAAAACTCAAGACTTTGATCAAGCTGGGCAAGGAGCGCAGTTTCCTGACCTATGCGGAAATCAACGATCATCTGCCTGAAAACATCGTCGAGCCGGAAGCCATCGAAGGCATCATCAGCACCTTCAATGACATGGGCATCGCCGTGTACGAACAGGCGCCGGATGCCGAATCACTGCTCCTGACCGATGACGTTCCCACTGTCACCAGCGACGAGGAAGTGGAAGCGGCGGCTGAAGCGGCGCTGTCAACGGTCGATTCTGATTTCGGCCGCACGACCGATCCGGTGCGCATGTACATGCGCGAAATGGGTTCGGTTGAACTGCTCACGCGCGAAGGCGAAATCGAAATTGCCAAGCGGATTGAAGACGGCCTGAGCGACATGATCCAGGCCATCTCCGCCTGCCCGACAACGATTGCGGAAATCATCGAGGCTAGCCAGAACATTGTGCGCAACGAAATCAAGATTGACGAAATCGTTGATGGCCTCGTGGATGCAGATACCGAAGAGCAGCTTGGATCCTCGGCGAAAGACGAAGACGAAGACGAAGAAGACAACGAAGAGGAAGAAGAGGAAGAAGAGGAGGAAGAAGAGGAAGAAAGCAGCGGCGGCAGCGCAGCCAATGCAGGCTTCTCCGCTGAACAACTCGAACGCCTCCGTTCTGGCGCACTGGAAAAACTCAATTCAATTGAACTCCAGTTCGACAACATGCGCAAGGCCTTCGAAAAAGAAGGCTACAACAGCAAGGCATACGTCAAGGCCCAGGAAACCATCTCGCAGGAATTGCTCGGCATTCGCTTCACTGCCAAATTCATTGAGAAACTGTGCGACACACTGCGCGGCCAAGTCGAGGAAGTGCGCAACATTGAACGGCAAATTCTGGATGTAGCCGTCAATCGCTGCGGCATTCCGCGCGCCCACTTCATCAAGGCCTTCCCTGGCAACGAAACCAATCTTGACTGGGTGGACGAAGAAGTCAGTGCAGGCCATGCATACAGCGCGATTCTCAGCCGCAATGTGCCGATGATCAAGGAATTGCAGCAAAAGCTGATCGACCTGCAAGCGCGCGTCGTGCTGCCATTGCAGGATCTGCGCAACATCAACCGGCAGATGGCCGCCGGTGAAAAACGCGCCCGCCAGGCAAAGCGTGAAATGACCGAGGCAAACTTGCGTCTGGTGATTTCGATCGCAAAAAAATACACCAACCGCGGCCTGCAATTCCTCGACCTGATTCAGGAAGGCAACATCGGCCTGATGAAAGCGGTCGACAAATTCGAATATCGCCGCGGCTACAAGTTTTCGACCTATGCCACTTGGTGGATCCGTCAGGCAATCACCCGTTCGATTGCCGATCAGGCGCGCACCATCCGCATTCCAGTGCACATGATCGAAACCATCAACAAGATGAATCGTATCTCGCGCCAGATCCTGCAGGAAACCGGAGCAGAACCGGATCCGGCAACACTGGCGGAAAAGATGGAAATGCCGGAAGACAAAATCCGCAAGATCATGAAGATCGCGAAAGAGCCGATTTCGATGGAAACGCCGATCGGCGACGACGACGATTCGCATCTGGGCGACTTCATCGAAGACAACAACACGCTCGCGCCAGCCGACGCCGCATTGCATGCGTCAATGCGCAACGTAGTCAAGGATGTCCTCGATTCGCTGACACCGCGCGAAGCAAAAGTGCTGAGAATGCGCTTCGGTGTTGAGATGTCGACCGACCACACGCTGGAAGAAGTCGGCAAGCAATTCGACGTCACGCGCGAACGCATCCGCCAAATCGAGGCGAAGGCGTTGCGCAAACTGCGCCACCCATCTCGTTCGGACAAGCTGAAGAGTTTCCTGGAAAACAACTAAACCATCCGGGCCTCTAGCTCATGCCTGGTTAGAGCAGCGGACTCATAATCCGTTGGTGCGGGGTTCGACTCCCCGGGGGCCTACCAATAAAAACAAGGACTTAGGCGCAAGCCTAAGTCCTTGATTCTTTGGTCCGTAACAGAAGTACCTAATGATTTCGCTCAAAACTCACGGCAGGCTGTTGCGCCATTCTGATAAACCATTTCCATGAATGAACATGGGCCGGTCAACCACATGGATTTTTTTGATGCGCGACTGGCGAAATGGCTGCCAATACCAGAACCATTGGCCGTCTCGGCCACATCCGGAATAACCGTCACGGCTTCGTCGGAGCTATCAACATCGCGAGGGCCGTTCGATGCCGGCATGCCGGCATTTGCCCATTCCAGGGCCGCCTTTTCCGTCAGGAACAGCGGACGCAGCGCCACGTCCATCATGCCGTCATAGATGAGATAAAGCTTCGACTGGTCCGCAAAGATGACTGCGCCGACGTATCTGGTCATGGCATTACTCCATCATTTGCCCAGCACCTTCATCGCCCGCTCCAGCCCCGCAAGCGTCAGCGGGTACATGCGGCCTTCCATGAGTTCGTTGATCATGCCGATTGATTGCGTCAAGGGCCAGTAACGTTCTGGTTCCGGATTCAGCCAGACGGCTTGCCGGTAGTGGTTCAGCAGACGCGTCATCCAGGTCGCACCGGATTCGTTACTGTCATTCTTGTTGAGGCCGAGCATTCCGGTATCAGTGATTTCCACCGGCCCCATCGACGCGTCGCCCACGAGGATCAGCTTGTATTCCTTGCCAAAGCGGTTCATCAGGTATGGCAGCGGATAATGCGACACAACACGCGCATTGTCGTAGCGCCAGACTGAATCGTAAACGCAATTATGGAAATAAAAACGCTCAAGCTGCTTGAATTCGGCTCGGGCGGCGGAAAACAGTTCTTCACACAGCTTGACGTGCGGTGCCATCGAGCCACCAATGTCGAACAGAATCAGCACCTTCACCTTGTTGCGTCGTTCAGGGCGCATCCGGAGATCCAGCCAGCCGGCATTGCGTGCGGTGCTGGCGATGGTGCTGTCCAGATCAAGCTCGTCCGGCGTGCCTTCACGGGCGAACTTTCGCAGACGGCGCAACGCAATCTTGGTGCTGCGAACGTTAAGCTCAACTTCCTCGTCCAGTGCCTTGAATTCGCGGCTGTCCCAGGCCTTGACGGCGCTGCGGGGGCCCTGGCGCACGAGTTTGGTGCGCTCGCCATCCGGGGGAGACCCACCGTCGCCAAAAGGATTGTTGCCGGCACCACCGCTTAGTGGGGTGCCTTCTTCCTCCGCGTCATCCTTTTTGGCCGCATTTCGATTCATTGCGCGTGGCATTTCTGGCACTGGCACATCCCTTTCCAGCGGAACATCTTCCGGTGGAACCTGGCCAGATGCGGCGCTGAGCAGATCATCTAGTGCGGCCTTCGCGCCCTGTCCGTCCGTTTCCTGGAATTTCCGGAAATATTCGCCAAATGCCACGTCGAACTTGTCATAGTGCGCCTCGTTCTTGACCATGCACAGGCGCGATAGCGTATAGAAATCGTCCAGACTGTAATTGGCCAGCCCTGCTTTGAGTGCTTCCAGTAAAGCCAGATACTCGGTCGTGGAAACAGGTAGCCGGTGGTTTCTCAGGTGCAGGAAAAAATCGGTCAGCATGGCGACAACAGGAAAGGGGGACGAGGGTCAGGCGCGGCTGCGGTTGACGCTGACAATGCGTTGCAGCATGCCCATGTCCTGCTCATTCTTCATCAGAGCGCCGGACATCGGCGGTAATTCCCGGCGCTTGCCCTTGTCGGCCGCCAGTATCTCCGGGGCGATGCCTTCAGCGTCCAGCAACTTGAGCCAATCGAGCAGTTCGGAAGTGGAAGGCTTTTTCTTCAGGCCATTGAGCTGGCGCAGTTCGAAAAACACCTCCAGCGCCTCGTGTACCAGTTCTTCGCGCAAGCCGGGGAAATGCACATCGACAATTTGCGACATGGTTTCTTTGTCCGGGAACGCAATGTAATGGAAGAAACAGCGTCGCAGGAAAGCGTCCGGCAATTCCTTCTCGTTGTTCGAGGTGATGATGATGATCGGGCGGTGCTTGGCGCGCACCAGTTCGCGCGTTTCATAGCAAAAGAACTCCATGCGGTCGAGTTCGCGCAGCAGATCGTTGGGGAATTCGATATCGGCCTTGTCGATCTCGTCGATCAGCACCACCGCCGGGGTGTCGGACTCGAACGCCTGCCACAGCACCCCCTTGAGGATGTAATTGGCGATGTTGGCAACCCGCTCGTCGCCCAACTGCGAATCGCGCAGGCGCGACACCGCATCGTATTCGTACAGGCCATGCTGTGCCTTGGTGGTGGATTTGATATGCCACTGCAGCAGCGGCATGCCGAGCGCGGCAGCCACTTCTTCGGCCAGCATGGTCTTGCCTGTACCTGGCTCGCCCTTGATCAGCAGCGGTCTTTGCAGGGTAATGGCGGCATTCACGGCAAGCTGCAGATCGGCCGTAGCAACGTAATTCTTGCTTCCTTCAAAACGCATCATGACTTCCTGAATCCGGTAATTAGTGTAGTAGGAACGAGCCAGCCAGGACGTTATCAAACATGCATGCACATGCTGCCAGCAACGTTTTTTCAGACCGGGCAAATCGGCTTAAATTCTGAAGTATATCAGCTTGAAGCGGACCTTAGATCGAGCACAAAAATCTGCGATAGCTGTTTCGGTCTTCTATGCATTCAGTCTTGCACGACGATATGCTCCGGCGGCAAATCGGCCTGATAGCGCTCGAGCATGGCCGCGTACGCCGCTTCAATATGCGTCGTGAAAAGCGCGGTATCGAACAGCGGCGTTGTCAGGCGGTTGTGTTCCAGTTTCCGTCTGATCTCAGCCAGCCTGTGCGGCTGGCTGGCAAGCTCGATTGCGCGCTGCACATACTCCTGCTGCGACTGCACAATCATCTCCGGCAGTTGAACGGCCGTCAGCAAACTGGCCGCCACGCGGCTGGCAAAGGATGCGCCCATGCAGGTCAGCACCGGCAATCCGGCCCACAGCGCATCGCTTGCGGTCGTGTGTGCGTTATAGGGCAGCGTATCCAGAAACAGATCTGCCACGCGATGGCGCGCCAGATGTTCCGGCAAGCTCATGAATGATGCAAAAACCAGGCGCTCGCCCGATACTCCCTGCTTCTCCGCCTCTCGCCGCAGATTGCCGACCGCATCGGCCGCCGCGCCCTGCAGCCACAAGACACTGCCATCGACCTGCTGCAAAATGCGCACCCAGCCATCGAAAGTCTGTGGCGTAATCTTGTACTGGTGGTTGAAACAGCAAAACACGAACGCATCCTGCGGCAGGCCGAAATCCTCGCGCGTGAACTTTTTGTCCGATATCGTCCGCTGCCGATCGTTCACCTGATACGAGTGCGGCAAATAGACAATCTTTTCCGCATAATGCTGCCTGTTCTCCGGCGGAATCAGGGTGTTGTCCGCAATCAGATAATCGATGTATTCGGTGCCCAGTGTGCCCGGATACGCCAGAAAGCTGACCTGAACCGGCGCCGCACGGAAAGCGAAAATGCCGGTGCGATGCATCGTCTGAAAGCCCTGCAGGTCGATGGCGATATCGATCTCCATCTCTCGCGCCAGCTGCGCAATTTGCATGTCGCTCATGTCGCGCACATTGATGAATTGATCGAAGGCCGACAGCAACCTGCTGCGCATCGCATCATCCTTGTCCGGACCAAACGAAAAAGCAAATATCTCGAAGCGATTCCGGTCGTGCTGCTCGAACATGCCGGCGGCGAGAAATGAGGTCGCATGATTGTGGAAATCGTGCGAAAAATAGCCGAGGCGGATTTTGTCTTTCCGTTTATATTTTTCGATCGTGCCCAATCCGGGATCCGGCGGAAATTTCTTCGCATGAATCATCGCAGCTTTCTTCTGCAACGCCGGATCATCCAGAAAATTCAGCACGCTAAACGGGATGGCTGCCTTCTGGCCGCGCTCAATCCTCGCCACAATTTCTTCGATCCGCGCGTCGATGCCGAACCAGTCGCACATCGACAGTTTCGTGCTCAGCCAGTCCTCATGCAAATAATCGTCTTCCGGCGCCAACGTCAGCGCGCGCTCATAGCAGACCAGCGCATCATGGTGGCGCTTGAGCTGGTTCAGGATATTGCCCTTTTGGCGCCACGCCATTGCATTACCCGGATCCAGCTGCAAACAGCGATCAAAATGCGGCAGCGCCACCTCGAAACGCCCAAGCTTGCACAGTGTGTTGCCGACATTCAGCCAGGCGGACGGATGCGAATAACCGAGCGCCAGCAACCGCTCGAAACAGCGCAACGCTTCTTCGTTCCGGCCGATTCCTGCCAGCAAGGCGCCCTGATTGTTCAGCGCCTCGACAAAATCCGGCGCGATCTGCAAGGCCTTTTCGAAACAGGCCAGAGCCTCATCGTATCGTTCCAGATTATTCAGGCAGCGACCGTAGTTGACCCACGCATCCGGCTGTCGCGGCGACAGGTTGACCGTCCGCTCATGGTGAGGCAGCGCCTCGATGTCCTGCCCGCTTTCTGACAGGATGGCGGCGAGGTTGAAGTGAACCAGGCTGCTGCCCGGATTGACGGCGATCGCCTGCCGGAACAACTCGACCGCATCATCGCGCCTGCGCTGCTGGACCCGTATGACCCCCAGCACATGCAACGCATCGAAATGTCTTGGCTCGCGCTCAAGCACGGTTTGAATCAAGGCGTCCGCATGTTCCAGATTCCCGCGCTGGAAATAACCTATCGCCTGCTGAATGAGTGATTGCGACTGGGGATTCATGATGGGCTTGAATGTGGTCAAGCCTTTGATTTTACTTGCCCATGAACAAAATCGGGAACAAAAATGCAATTTCGCTGCCATTGCCGTTCGGCTGAAACGGGTTTCCTTTCATCCGGATTTTGACGCCCGTCAAACAGACGCGATGCAACCCGCCACCGTGGCGCGCAAAACCTTGATTTACCGGCCGGCAGCCGTAACATGGGAACACGCGATGACTTCAAGTCACGGTTCAACCGCCACGGAGCAGCCACTGGCGCGCAATTTACGGAGGCACTGTCGTGATTAATCGGCCCTTGATGCACAACAGCCTTGCCGAACTGGCGAAAATGCTCGCCCGTTCCGAACACGACACGAGCAAACTGTTCCAGATTCTGCGAGAACTGCGACACCGCAACCTGCAAGAGGCGGCAGCACTGCGTGAAAAGCTGCTGCACACGCTGGCGCAGTCGAACGATCCGGATGCACTCATTTCACTGTTTGAACAAGAACTTGAAGATCTGTTCAAGACATCCGGCTCGAACCTGAAGGTGTTGCACAAGCTGGCACATGAACTCCAGCGTCGGCATGAACTGCAACGGCGCGCGGCGGCCAAAGAAAACTCGTTACGGATGCATGTGGAAACAGCGTTGCGCTCATCGGGCGCTTACCATGACCATGCCGCTGCACTTGCCGGCACTCACCATCCGGAAATACAGCCGAGGGGAAAATACCACATCTTCGATTGCGCCAAATGCGCGCAGAAACTGCGCATTCCGCTCAGGCAAGGCAAAATCGCCTACAACTGCCACACCTGCAAGGAAGAATTCACCGCGACCTATGAAGGCGGCATCGTGCGGATTGTTTTCCAGCCGTTTCAGACAAACCGGCATCCGGATTCGAATGAACCAGACAATGACGCGTTAAATCTGGAAAACGTGTACACCCTCTTTAACGCCAGCCCGACCACGCCGTGGGAACAGATTGAGCTGGAACGCAGGAAGCTGCTGCATCAATACCACCCGGACAAGGTAGCGGCGCTTGGACCGAAATTGCAGGAACTGGCGGAAAAGGAAGGGAAACGGATCAATACCGCATATGATTTCCTGCGCCGGCATCGCGGAATCAGCTGAGCGGCATCGGATGGGCAAAACATTGCCCGCAAGGATGAAATCTGGTTGATTTCCCACCCCGAGTCAAGCCATGAGTCGGCCTGGCGGGGAACGGGAACAGAAAAACTATGGCTTGTACAACCAAGCCGGCAATGTCAGACGCAAACGGAACTGTCTGGCATCTGTTGCCATATCAGGCATTGACGAGCATACCTTGCGCAGACTGGCGATAGTCTTGCGCCACTTCTTGCTCGCGCTTGCTATCGTTGGACAGGCAAAACAGTGCGAAACCGCACATGCCAACAAAGGTCACAGCCGGAATGGCACCAACCATGAATTCGGCCATCGGCACCATGTCAGCAAAAGAAAACAGAGTAAACATATCGAGATATCCCAATTTTGTTGAAATGAATAAAGAAGATATTTGTGATCTCCGTCCCGAGTGTCATCAGGCAGCCATGTAGCGGAATGCCCCGACAATAAAGACCCTAGCCATATCGCATATCCTGTGCCAGGCCGCAAAAAAAATGAGCCAACACAATATTTCCCTTAAAATTCAATCAATTACAAAACAAATAGGGATTCAAAAACCATTTGTCAACTATGGCTATCCCTGCGTCGAAATGGTGTCGAAAAGTGTCATTGACATGCTGGATTGGCAATACTTGACGCACAACACCAGCTGCCGCATCGCTTGTTCATGCTTAGCGCCATTTGCTCCGCGCGCACATGCAGCGGCATGCATACCGGCGAAAAAGAAAAAGGGAGCGTGTGTTTAGTTTCAGGGAGAAAACCGGTTCTGCAAGTCAGCACCAAAGCATGATATGCAGCACTGGAACGTGCTGGCATTGAGGATTTCCGATGGCATGAGCTTCGGCATGCCTGGGCTAGCTGGCATGTTCAGGATGGAGCGCCATTGTTTGCTTTGCAGGCGCTTGGTGCTGGGAAAGTCCGGAAATAGAACGGTGTGCGCACATGTGCGCGGACCATCTGGCACCCTATGCTGACCGGCTTGAATCGTTGGTGGGGCGTGTGCCATGAGCTATGGCTATGGCACATAGCAGTCACAACGCCGGAAATGAAAAAGGGTCCACCTTTCGGTGAACCCTTAGTAATGCTGGCGCGGCTGGCAGGAATCGAACCCACGACCCCTTGGTTCGTAGCCAAGTACTCTATCCAGCTGAGCTACAGCCGCGAAGAAATGAATTATAGCACGTCATTTTTAAATGCGTCTACTGCCTGCGATTATTTTTAATCGTCGACAGAAAATGGCTGCAACCAAGCCATCAGTGATTGCAGATTTTTTCAGCCTGCGTGTTGAATCCGCCACCGTTTTCGACGAATTTTCCCTTTTGCGACAGGAATTCGATCAGCTGCGCCGCGTCCATTCCTTCCGCGCTGCAGGTATGGAAACGGGCATCGGCGCCAAAACGGTTGACGATCGCATCCCGCAGGCTTTCCTTCGAAAATGCCTCGCCCTGTTCCAGCATGAAATGCAGCACTTCATGTCCGTGTACGGAATCGCTCATGGTTTTCTCCTGAATGAATGTTTCGATTGCGACCGATTGTACTCCGGTCGCTGCAAGTCTTCAGCGCAGCAAAAATCCTGCCTGACACATCATCCCGGCTTCACAATCCAGGCGTAAAGTTTCCATGCGGGGCATTGGCGCCACGCGCCGGCAGGCATGACAAAAATCAGCTTTTCGATCATTCAGTCGCCAGCCCTCTTTTCGCGACACGCGCATCAATGCGAAAATGGCAACGGCAAGATCCGGTTCATGTTGTCCCCATCACGCATTGGAGGTTCACCCCCATGAGCAAGAAGAACGCCCTTTACGCCCAGTCGGGCGGCGTCACCGCCGTCATCAATGCCTCCGCCTGCGGCGTGATAGAAACCGCGCGCAAGCACAAGGACAAAATCGGCACCGTGTTTGCCGGGCGCAACGGCATCATCGGCGCGTTAAGCGAGGATTTGATCGACACCAGCAAGGAATCGGATGCCGACATCGCCGCGCTGCGCGCCACGCCCTCTGGCGCCTTCGGCTCGGCGCGCTACAAGCTCAAGGGGCTGGAAGACAATGACCGCGAATACGAACGGCTGATCGCGGTGTTCAAGGCGCACGACATCGGCTACTTTTTCTACAATGGCGGCGGCGATTCGGCCGATACCTGCTACAAGGTGTCGCAACTGTCGCAGACGCTCGGCTATCCGGTGCAAGCGATCCACGTGCCGAAAACCATCGACAACGACCTGCCGCTGACCGACTGCTGCCCCGGCTTCGGCTCGGTGGCGAAATACATCGCGATCTCGACTTTGGAAGCATCGCTCGACGTGCGCTCGATGGCGAAAACCTCGACCCAGATTTTCGTGCTGGAAGTGATGGGCCGCCACGCCGGCTGGATTGCGGCCGCGGCCGGCTTGCTGGCCGAGCAGGATATCCCGGTGGTGATCCTGTTCCCGGAAATCCCGTTCGATCAGGACAAATTCCTGGCCAAGGTAGGCGCAAACGTGAAAAAGTTCGGCTATTGCACGGTGGTGGTATCCGAAGGCGTGCGCCTGCCGGACGGCAAATTCCTGGCCGAACAGGGGACGAAGGATGCGTTCGGCCACGTGCATCTCGGCGGCGCGGCGCCGGTGATTGCGAACCTGATCAACGCAGCGCACGGCTTCAAGTTCCACTGGGCGGTGGCGAACTACCTGCAGCGCGCGGCGCGCCACCTGGCATCGAAAACCGACGTCAGGCACGCATACGACCTTGGCCGCGCAGCGGTGCAACTGGCGCTGAAAGGCCGCAACTCGGTCATGCCGACCATCGAGCGCGTGTCGGATGCGCCGTACAAGTACAAGATTGGCGTGGCCGACCTGAAGGACGTGGCCAACGTGGAGAAATTCATGCCGAAGAATTTCATCAGCCGCGACGGCTTCGGCATCACCGAAGCCTGCCGCCGCTACCTGACGCCGCTGATCCAGGGCGAGGATTACCCGCCATACGTCAACGGCTTGCCGCAATACGTGACGCTGAAGAACGCCAGCGTGAAGAAAAAGCTGCCGCCGTTTGCGATCTAACGTGAATAATGGGGGGTATATAATCAAAACACGCTGCCGGGCCACATTTTTGCTGGCTGTTTTTAAATACACCACCCAGTATATTTTTTTAGCCTTACTGACCCCAAACGGCAATCCGGTCAGTTATTTTGGCAGTTTCTGCCGCCGGCACAAAAAAGCCTGCGATCGCTCGCAGGCTTTTTCGTTTGGCCGCCCTTCCGGCCTGCCGCACGCAGCAGGCGTTCAACCGCAGCCATTTACTTCTTTTCCAGATAGCGGTCGTTGTCCTTGTCCTGCAGGAACACTTGCGCGTATTTGCCTTTCGGCACCGCTTCGTACTGTTCTTCGCCCCACGCGCGGCAGGCATCGCAGCAGTAGCGCGGCAATTGCACCGCGAAAATGTTGCCTTTCTTACCAGTATCGGCGCGCGATTCGATCGTGACTGCGCCGCCGCAATCGCTGCAGGTGCGCACAGTTTCGTTGATCGATTCGCGAATCCCGGCGGTATCGTAGAAAATCTGCACGTTGCGGGAATGGAACGGCTTGTTCGGATACACCTGATCGCGCAACTCATGGCGGTTGTTCCAGTGCTGGAACGTGACCTCCTTCAACTGCTTGAGGTAGTTGGTGATGTTCGACGGCTGCTTTTGATCGGCTTCATCGAAATCCGGTTCGCGGATCTGGCTGTAATCCATGCCGGCCATCGCCAGGATGATGCCGGTGTTGATGTACGGCAGCGCGCTTTCGATCGAGTAGCCGCCTTCGAGCACCGCGATGTCCGGTTTCAGCCGGTCATTCAGCACCGCATAGCCTTGCGCGGTGAACTTCATGTTGGTGATCGGGTCCGAGTAGTGGTTGTCCTGGCCGGCCGAGTTGATGATCAGCTCCGGCTTGAACTCATTGACGATCGGCATCACGATCTCGTCCAGCACATAGAGGAAACCCTCGGCGCAGGTGTTCGGCGGCATCGGCAGGTTGATGGTGGTGCCGAATGCGTTCGGGCCGCCCAGTTCGTCCGGGAAGCCGGAACCGGGATACAGCGTGCGGCCATCCTGGTGCATCGAGATGAACAGGATGTTCGGGTCATGCCAGAAGATGTCCTGCGAGCCGTCGCCGTGGTGGCAATCGGTATCGACGATCGCGATCCGCTTCACGCCATACTTCTGGCGGATGTATTCGACCATGATCGCTTCCATGTTCAGCGTGCAGAAACCACGGCTGCCATGCACCACGCGCATCGAGTGGTGGCCGCACGGGCGCACCAGCGCGAACGCGTTGTCCACTTCCTTGGTCATCACCTTGTCGGCCGCGGTCAGCGTGCCGCCAACCGCGATCAGGTGCGAGCTGTGCACGATTTCATCGATCCCCGGCACGCAGAAATGCACGCGCTGGATGTCTTCCGGCGTTGCCAGATCGGGCTTGAATTCCTTGATGTTGTCGAAGTCGAGCAAACCTTCCTCGACCACCTGATCCTGCGTGTACAGCAGGCGCTCCTCGCGCTCCGGGTGGGTGGGCGTGATCGCGTAGTCAAATGCCGGG
>JAGTRJ010000003.1 GCA_018261755.1 Burkholderiaceae bacterium | reverse complement strand
CCTTGTGCATTTCGAGGGGAACGTTCTCCCCGGAGTAAAATTTAACTTTGGACATGAAAATCTTCCGTGAAGGGTGGTTGCGGATACAAACTGCCCATTTTATAACCCGACCAAACGATATGCAAACAAGAATTGCCCCGGTGTTAAAACAACTGTGCCTGGCTGTTGCGCTGATGAGTCTGTCGTCATTCGCCAGTGCGCTTGAACCCAATGCAGCTGTCAAGGCCGAAACGCTGCTGAAAACGACCTCCACCTGGGATGGCCAGCCAATCGCGTGGCCCCAGGGCAAGGCCGAATTGACGGCGATGCGGATAGAAATTGCGCCCGGCGCAGAAACCGGCTGGCATGCGCATGGCGTGCCTTCGTTCGCGGTGATGCTGGAAGGCACGCTGGAGGTCAGTCTGGCAGACGGGCGAGTCAAGCGCCTGCAGGCGGGTGATGTGCTGGCCGAAGTGGTGAACACTACGCACATTGGACACAATATTGGCACCATGCCGGTTCGGCTGGTGGTGTTTTACACCGGGATAGCGGGGCAGGCAACATCAGCGCCTGCGAGCCCCAAAACGCCAGCTGCGGTAGGCGCTGACCGCGACGCGCACGGTTGCATCGGTTCGGCCGGTTATGTGTGGTGCGCGAAGGAAAGCGCCTGCGTGCGGCCGTGGGAGCTGGCGCGGCAAAAAGGTTTCGACGCAGGTTCTGACAGTTTCAAACGCTACTGCGAGGGTGCTGCAGCGCCATGACCGTTCGCCGCCATTGCGACGGCTTGGCGGAATGATTCAGTCGGGAATGAAAAGGCTGTCGAAGCGTCCATTGGCCACCTGCAGCGGTTCGATCAGGCTTTCGTAACGTTCGCGCCAGGCTTTTCCCTGCGGAACCAGTTCGGCCAAGCGCGTCGTGGCCGGGTTCAGGATGGCATCGGCCAGTTCTTCGCCGGGCCACACCAGCGTTTTTCCGCCGCCGAAGCTGTGCCACACTGGCAAAACGCCTTCCGCGATGTAGCGTTGTATCGTGGCCGAAACCAGCGGCGCCTCGAATACCGCCTTGGTTTTGACCGCCATGCAGGTGATATGCGCATCCTCGAACAGGTAGCGTGGTTCTTCATGCACTACGAGCGAAAAAATGATGCCGGATCGGTCCGGGCGCAATTCATCCGGCATCGCCCCATCGCGCCGCCACAGGCAGTGCCAGGTGCGGCAGACGTTGGCACGTTGTTGGTAAATACTGCATCCCTTATTGACGATGCAATGCGGGCACAGTGTTTCCGCCGGTTTTTTCAGTGTCGCGCAGCTGATCGGCAGGTATTCGCAGCAAATCATGCATTCGCCGCATTGCCTGTCGGGAACGAGTGCAAAGTATTTTTCCGTAATGGGTGTGTCCGATGACATCGCCAGATTCTCCGTGTGGGGGCGTACCAGAAAGAGGGCGCACCAAAGGGCGCGCCAGAGCCCGCGATGGTGCGCCAAAACGGTGGGAGGTTACGCCATTTTCGCTTTCACGCCAGCCACGGTGACAGCCAGCGCATTCGACAGGTGCGCCAGCGCCTGCTCCCGGTTCAGCCCGGTGCGGTAGCCGACCATGCGCTCGGCCTTTTCAGTGCTGAAATGCCAGTCGTCCACCAGGAAGACGCTGCCAGTCCACTGTTCCTTCGGGATCGCGACCACTTTCGCAGCCGGATTGGCATGCGCGACAATCATCTTTGCCAGTTCTTCCCACGTCAGGTAGAAAGTGGCCAGGTTGAACATTTCGCCTTTCGGCTTGGCATTGAAGATCGCCAGCACGCCGGAGACGAAATCGTCCAGCTGCAGGAAGCTGCCGCCGCAGCCGGCCGGCACTTCGATGCTGCCTTTTTCAATCGCATCCTTGGCCATGTTGCGCAGGTTGCGGCCACCAATTACGTTGCCGTATGCGTACCAGATCATCACGTTGTTGGCCGAGATGCCATGCTGTTCCGCATAGATTTTGCCGAGTTCTTCGGTTGCCAGCTTGGCCAGCCCATAGACCGGGTTGCGTGCCTTTTCGACCAGATGCGGATGGTTTTCGTCCACCACGGCCGAAAGCGGCTTGCCGTAGGAAACAGCAGTGGTGGCATTGAGCACATGCTGCACGCCGTGTTCGACTGCGGCATCGAGCAGGTTGCGGTAACCCTTGACGTCGATATCGAGCAGGTCGTTCAAGTCTTCCGAGAAGCTCCATGCCAGATGCAGGATTGCTTCCATGCCGGCCACGGCCTGATTCACCAGCGCGCGGTCGGTGATGTCGCCGTGCACTGTTTCCACTTTCGGACCGGTGAATTGCTTCAGGCCTTCTGCATCCCTGTCCAGCACGCGAACGTCGTGTCCCTGCTGCACGAATGCATTGATGACATGTACGCCCATGTTGCCGCAGCCGCCGGTAACCAGAATTTTCATTTTTTATCCTCGAGTGAGTTAAGAATCACCCGATATGATAAAGGCGAATGGCCGGGTTGAAGGCTGGTGGCGCAAAAAAATGTGTTGCCGCGCGGCAGGAATTAGAACGGTGCCTGCCGAAGCATTCACCAGTAAAAGGTGCCGGCGGAATAGGCGTCGCAATGTCGCCTCTCGCCCGGCAACTCGTCGTCATCATAACGCGGGAAAGGGGACTGTTCCGCCTTTTTGCGTTTGGCGCGACGCACGAGCGCGAAATAGATGCCGAGTCCAAGCACACCAAGAAAGGCGGCCCCAAAAACGAGAGCGAGCAGGATGTCCATAGCCTACCTACTGATCACGGGCGGCACGCTTGTCAACGGGGAAAAGCGGTGTCGCGAATTGCCTTAAAGGAAGAAAAACCAGTATCATTCCCCGTTCAATCAATACTACGACAAGTAGAAAAATCTTGCTTTGGAGGTGAAAATGCTGATGCCGGGTCTGTTGCCTGAGTTTGATGTCAAGCCACGCGTATTTGTAAGAAAAATGGGCGGTGAGTATCTGGAAATTGCCGGGGTCAAGTCGTTCGAGAGGAACGAACACGGCAGTGCTGGCGCTGAAATCCTGTTTGTGATTGCGGAAAAACAGGATGAAGCGGTTGAGCGCATCCTGCAAAATCAAAACGACCGGTTTGTCGATGTCAAAATCGAACTTTCAATGGGTTCGCTGATGGTGATGAAGTTTTCCGGCCAGGTCGATCACTATTCCAGTGGTGCGGTCGGCTTCGCTATGTCTTCGGATATCACGACGGATGTGGTTGAAACGCCGGATATGCTTCATTGAAAAATTATCTTTGCTGGTAATGGTGTAAGGCTGTTTACCACCTCTAACCCCAGACGCATCCGTCTGGGGTTTTTATTGCTCTGGCATTTTAGCCATCCTGCCGCTTTTCACCGCCCAGCGCGGTAACCAGGTCATTCAGCAGGCGGCTCAGTTCGCCAGTCATCAGGGCGAAATCGGAATCGAAGCGTTCTTCGTCATCCTGCGCGCCTGAAGCGGCGGATTCCTTCAGCACATCGAGCGGCGCAACGCGCTTGAGGGTCAGGTTTTCCGTCAGCACAAATGAAATGCGATCGGCCCAGGTGAGCGCGAGGCGGGTGCACTGCTTGCCCGAAGACAGGTGGCGCCGGACATCGTCCGCTTCGAGCGTATGGCGCACATAGCGCACGGTGGCCTTGCTTTCATTCGTGGATTGCAGCACCGCTTCCTGATCGACGGTGAAGCCGTGCGGCGCTTCATCGGCCAGCAGCCAGGATGTCATGGCGGATACCGGCGAAACGGAGACCTCCAGTGGCACTGTCGGCAGGTCGACAATCGATTTGTGCAGCAGCTTCAGCAGTTCGTCCGCCTTGGCCGGGCTGGCGGCATCAATCACCAGCCAGCCATTGACCATGTCGATCCAGGCATAGGTGTTTTTGCGAAGGCTGAAGGCGCGCGGCCTGAGTTCATCGGCGACTTGTTCCTTGAGTTCGCGCAACTGCTTCCGGCCCGGTTTGAAACCCTGCTGTTCTTCGAGTTCCTGCGCCCTGGCCCTGGCAACCTGATTGACGACCGTGGTCGGCAACAGCTTTTTCTCGGTCGCGAGCGCGATCAGCATTTGCCGGTTGACGGTATGCACCAGCAAATCATTCTGGCGCGGGCTTTCCCAGCCCTGGATTTGCATTTCCAGGCTGGAGCCGGGCGTGAATGCATTCGGAATCAAGCATTCATTTAATTGGTCTGACGACATCTCCCACGATGGAGGAAGGCGGTACAGTTGCAGATTCTTGAACCACATGGCGTATTTTCTGACAAAACTTGCTGAAGGAAGGCCGGCATTTTACCGCCGTCAGGGTTCAGTGGCAGCGATAATATGGACTGCGGCAAGAATAATGTGTTCTGCCTCGTGCTGTTCTGGCCGTTACCGTCAAATTGCCAGCCGGCCCGGTGGTGGCGTCAGGAAGGGCAGCAGGCGGTGCAGGAATGCGCGGCGGCAGGCACGGTTGAATTCCTGTTCCAGTTGCTTCGGATCAGGACCGATATACCAAATGCCCTGTTCGCCAAGCACGGCGCTGATCTGATAGCCGTTCTGGCGTTTGGACAGCAAGCCTTTCTGCCAGCCCCAGATACTGAATAGCTCGATTGTCATGATGACCTCCGTTGAATGGCTTGGAAGCGTTTGGAAACCTTCCTGCCGTTTGCTGATGGATGTGTTTGTTTGATTCAATATACTGTAAATGCATACAGTGGTCAAGGCTGGGGACCGTTGGCGCCTGCTGTGCTGCTTGCGTTTTAATTATTGCGAAATGCCGCCCTTTTCCGCCATCCGGCTAAAATGCCGCATTGACAGCTTGCCGGAATGCTTCACTTGTCATGAAGCAGGACGAATTATTGCGCCATGAAGGAAAAGTTTTTGCACTGGTATAAAAGAGTTGCCGGTTATTTCGCCGGCATGCTGGCGCCTGCGCTGACGCGAAAACAAAGGATGCTTTGTGGCCTGAAGGCGCTCGCTTCTGTGGGCGTGATGGGCTTTGTCCTGCTGTGCCTTTACGTTGCGCTTCTGATCCCGTTTACGCCGAGCATTTCCGAGCTGCGAAAAGCCAAGGTCGATCAGCCGGCGCAGCTCATGTCTTCCGACGGCAAGCAGATTGCGGTTTACAAACGCCTGAACCATGAACTGGTCGATCTGAAAAATGTATCGCCGCACGTGGTCAATGCACTGATCGCGACCGAAGATCACCGTTTTTACAGCCATCATGGGATTGATGTTTTTCGTACCGCGGCCAGCGCCGTGCGCACGCTGACAGGCAAAACCGAAGGCGGTTCAACCATTACCCAGCAACTGGCGCGCAATCTGTATCCTGAAGAAATCGGTCGCAAGCGCAGCATCACCAGGAAAATCAAGGAAGCGATTACCGCGCTGAAAATCGAGCTGGTCTATTCAAAGAAGGAAATTCTCGAAAAATATCTGAATACGGTTCCTTTCCTGTACAACGCCTTCGGCATCGAAATGGCGGCGCGCACGTATTTCGACAAGCCGTCATCCAAGCTGACCGTTCTTGAAAGCGCGACCCTGATTGGCATGCTCAAGGGCAACAGCTATTACAACCCGATGCTGAACCCTGAGCGTGCCGTGGCGCGCCGCAATGTCGTGCTGGCGCAAATGGTGAAGCGCAACATGCTGAGCCAGGAAAATTTTGACACCCTGAAAAATCGGGAACTGCGACTTGAGTTCGAGCGCCAGCCGGAATTGCTTGGCCCGGCGCCGCACTTTGCCGAATATGTGCGCAAATGGCTGATTGAGTGGGCCGATCGTAACGATTACAACATTTACTCGGACGGGCTGGTGGTGCATACCACGCTCGATTCCCGCTTGCAGGCGGTTGCCAATCAGGCGGTAAAGCGCCAGCTGGACACGCTGCAGGCCATCGCCGATGTCGAATGGGGCATGGCTTCCGATCGATTGATCTCGAAGAGCGCAGGTTCGTATCCATCGTTGCGCCGGGGCGTGCGGCCATTTGCCCATTTCTGGAAAACCAGAACCGACATCGTCAATGCGTTCATCCGCGAATCGAATGCCTATCAAAGCGCGGTCAAGTCCGGCACCAAACCGGACGCTGCCCTGACGCAGCTAAGGAAAGATGCAAAATTCATGGAAGCGTTGCGCCAGGAAAAGACGCTGCTGCAGACAGGGCTGGTCGCCATCGATCCGGCGACAGGCCAGGTGAAGGCATGGGTGGGGAGTCGCGATTACGAAACGGATCAGTACGACCATGTGGCGAGAGCGCAGCGGCAGCCCGGTTCGACCTTCAAGCCCTTTGTCTACGGCGCCGCGCTGGAACAGGGCATCTCGCCGAACAAGCGCTATCTCGATCAGGAAGTTGAAATTCCGATGCCGGATGGCACCGTCTGGCGACCGACTGATGCAAGCGCGCCTAGCGGCCGCGAAATGACGATGCGCGAAGGGTTGGCGTATTCGAAAAACACCATCACGGCGCAGGTGATGCAGGATGTCGGCACGAGAAAAACAGTGGCTTTCGCGCGCAAGACCGGCGTGAACCAGAGCAAGCTTGAACCGGTGCCGGCGCTGGCGCTTGGCACCAGCCCTGTCACCTTGCTGGAAATGGTTTCCGCCTATGGCACCTTCGCCAACAAGGGGGAATATCGCCGGCCCGCCTTCATCACGCGCATTACCGACAGAAAAGGCAATTTGCTGGCGCAGTTTGAAGCGGATGGCAGCCGGGTTTTGTCAGAAAAAACGGCGGCGGAGCTGACCGACATGCTGCGCGGCGTGATCAGGCAAGGCACTGGCACTGCAATCAGAACCCATTTCGGCATCAGGGCCGACGTTGCCGGCAAGACGGGAACCACTCAAAACAACACTGACGGCTGGTTCATTCTGATGCACCCGCAACTGGTTGCCGGTTCCTGGGTGGGCTTCAATGATTCGCGTGTGACGATGCGCAGCGATTACTGGGGGCAGGGCGCGCACAATGCGCTGAACGTGGTCGGCGATTTTTTCCAGCAGTCGATCAATACACGCCTGATTGAAGGCAAGGTTCAGTTGGCCAAACCGCGCGACGATGGTTCGAAAACATCGATTCTGGATTCGGTCTTCGGCAAAATCAAAGAGTGGTTCGGGGGCGACAAGAAAGAGGCAAAGTCCGCGCCGAAGGTGCGCAGGAATCGCGGCAAGGAACCAGCGCAGAAATCGGACGGCATGAATCAGATTATCAATCAGGTTCAGCAGGAGGAAAAGAATACGAAAGAGATGAAGGAAGCCGGTATTGCGCCCAATGCGGTGCGAAACAGGCAGCAGGAGGAAATGGGTCTGTCCAGGGAATTGAAGGAGGAACTGGTTGATCCGGACACCCTTGAACCAGGCAGCAGTCAGCAAAAGCCGTAGGAACGTCGTTGGTGCATGCCCTGCGATTGGCCGGGACATGAAAGGCCGGCTGGCAAACGCGTATTGCATTCAGGCGCAGTGCATTTGAGTTCGATTGCCACTCGCCGGACGGCATAAACAAAAAGGCTTTCTGATAATCAACGTAACAAAGTGCGTTACGCTGACCATAAGAAAGCCTTTTTTGCTTCTTGCTGGAATCAACCACTTAAAAAGTGGTGGTGCCCACGGAGGGATTTGAACCCCCACACCTCGCGGCACATGGACCTGAACCATGCGCGTCTACCAATTCCGCCACGTGGGCATTTCAAGCATCTGCTATCATAGCAGCTTGGTGGCTGAGAAAAACAGAACCAAGCGATGCGAAGAACGAAATTATAGCGCAAAATCGCAGGAAGTCAAACATCATTTTTTAAGAAGCGCATGTTGCCGGTTAGGAGGGTATTTTCCCCTGCGCTGTGCGACAATCCGCTTCGCATCCATCCTTGCCAACTACCAAGGAAACATTTGAACCGATATCCGTACCCTATTCCCAGCCGTGAAGACATTCTCGGCTTGTTGCGCGCCGACAAATCGAAATACGACGCGCACGCAATGTCACTCGCGCTTGGCGTCAAGCCGCGCGAGATGGAAGGCCTGACGCGCCGCCTGGCGGCGATGGAGCGCGATGGCCAGATCAGAAAAGACGCCAGCGGCCAGTACCAGCTGATCAACCAGCATGATTTCATCCCCGGCCGCGTTAGCAGCCATATCGATGGCTACGGCTTCCTGATTCCGGATCAGGGCGGGGAAGACATCTTTCTGCCCGAAGGCGAAATGCGCAAGGTGCTGCATGGCGATCGCGTGCAGGTGCGTATCGTCGGCGCCGACCGGCGCGGTCGGCCGGAAGGCACGATTGTCGAAGTCATTAGCCGCGCCAATACTCATGTCATCGGCCGCCTGCTGAACGAAAATGGCGTCTGGGTGATTGCGCCCGAAGATCGGCGCATCAATCA
The DNA here is from genome assembly GCA_018261755.1 of Burkholderiaceae bacterium. Lineage (GTDB taxonomy): Bacteria > Pseudomonadota > Gammaproteobacteria > Burkholderiales > Burkholderiaceae_D > QZKY01. The sequence continues at coordinate 98,158 of JAGTRJ010000003.1, read as the reverse complement.
GGACATCCTGCTGTCCGGCTCGCCCGGCAAGGCGAAGCACGGACAGGTGGTCAGCGTCAGGCTAATCGAGCAGCCGTCGCGTTATACGCAGCCGATCGGCAAGATGGAAGAAGTGCTGGGCAACATCGACGATCCCGGCATCGAAATTGAAATCGCGGTGCGCAAATTTGGCGTGCCGCATATTTTTCCACCGGCGACGCTGGATCTGGCGGCCAAGCTGCCATCCGAAGTGCTGGCGGCTGATCTGGCCGATCGGGTCGATCTGCGCGACGTTCCGCTGGTGACAATCGACGGCGAGGATGCGCGCGATTTTGATGATGCCGTGTATTGCGAACAGGTGAAAATTGGACGCGGCAGCGGCTTCCGCCTGATCGTGGCGATTGCCGATGTCAGCCATTACGTGCAGCCGAATGATGCACTGGATCAGGAGGCGTTGAAGCGCAGCACGTCGGTCTATTTCCCGCGTCGTGTGATTCCGATGCTGCCGGAAAAACTGTCGAACGGCCTGTGTTCGCTGAATCCGGCGGTCGATCGGCTGACGCTGGTGTGCGATGCGGTGATTACCGCTACCGGCGAGGTGACGGCTTACCAGTTTTATCCGGCGGTGATCCATTCGGCAGCGCGCCTGACGTATACCGAGGTGGCGGCGATCCTGGGCAACACCAAGGGGCTGGAAGCGACCAGACGCAAGGATCTGGTGCCGCATCTGCTGGATTTGTACGAGTTGTTCCGTGTGCTGCATCAGGCGCGCGAAAAGCGCGGCGCGATCGATTTTGAGATGACCGACTGGCGGCGAACGTGTGCGCGGCCGACTTGTTGCAGCGCCATTCGCAGCCGGGAACTTTCCGCATCCATGCCGGGCCGACGGTCGAGCGGCTGACGCAACTGAAAGCGTTCTTGCAGCAGGCCGGCTTGACATTGGGCGGCGGCGACAACCCGGCGCCGTCGGATTACGCCGAATTGATGGGCAAGGTGCAGCAGCGGCCGGATTCGGTCCTGATACAGACGATGATGCTGCGTTCAATGCAGCAGGCGGTATACAGCCCGGACAACATCGGCCACTTCGGTCTGGCGTATGAGGCGTACACGCACTTCACCAGCCCGATCCGCCGCTATCCGGATTTGCTGACACACCGCGCGATCAAGGCTATTTTGCAGGGCAAGCGCTATGAGCCGAAGGGTATCGAAACCAGCACGTTGAATACGATGGTATCGCCGCAGGTGAAAAAGCAGCAGTTGAAGGACAAGGCCGAAGGCAAAGCCAAGCCGGAATCGGAAATGACCATCTGGGATGCGCTTGGCATCCATTGCTCGGCAAACGAGCGCCGTGCCGACGAGGCTTCGCGCGATGTCGAGGCATGGCTGAAGTGCTATTTCATCCGCGATAAACTGGGCGAGCATTTCACTGGCACGGTGTCCGCTGTGACCACGTTCGGTATTTTCGTGCAGCTCGACGAAATGTTCATCGAAGGGATGGTGCACATCAGTGAGCTGGGCGGCGATTATTTCCAGTACGATGAAGCACGGCATGAGTTGCGCGGAGAACGCACCGGCAAGCGTTTCCGACTGACCGACCGCGTGACGGTGCAGGTCAGCCGGGTCGATCTGGATGCGCGCCGCATCGATTTGCGGCTGGTCGAGGAACCGGGCGTCAACGGGCGCAAGGGCAAGGCTCGCAGCGAAGTGCTGTACGAGAAAACGCCGTCGCGCGCCAGGGTCTATCAGGTTGAAACGCCGAAGGAAGCGTTCCGGCAGTCCGGCAAGGGTGGCGACAGGCAGCGTGCTGGAAAAGTGAAAGAAAATGTGGCAGACCGGCGGTCTGCTGTGCAGCAAAAAAAGAAAAAACGCAAATGAAAAGTAAACTAATTTTTGGCTTCCATGCCGTGACTTCCCGCCTGCGCCATGAGGCGTCGTCGGTCGAGGAAATTTATGTCGATGCGGAGCGCACAGATCGGCGCATGCAGGATTTGCTGCAGGCGGCGAAAGCAGCGAACGTGCGCGTGATTCAGGCGGATGATACGCGGCTGAACAACATGGTCGGCACCCGCCGCCATCAGGGGGTGGTGGCGCAAGCGGCACCGCTGTCGCTTGCGCGCAATCTGGATGAACTGCTGGATGCAATTGAAGGCCCGCCGTTGTTGCTGGTGCTCGATGGTATTACCGATCCGCACAATCTTGGCGCCTGCCTGCGCGTGGCTGACGGTGCCGGCGCGCACGCGGTGATTGCGCCGCGCGACAAGGCGGTCGGACTGAATGCGACTGCGGTCAAGGTGGCCAGCGGCGCGGCCGATACCGTGCCGTACATTACCGTCACCAATCTGGCACGCACCTTGCGTGATTTGAAGGAGCGCGACATCTGGGTAATTGGCACGACTGACGATGCCGACAAAAGCCTGTACGAGGCCGATTTCGCCGGCGGCGTGGCGCTGGTGATGGGCTCCGAAGGCGAAGGCATGCGGCGGCTGACGCGCGAAACCTGCGACATTCTGGTCAGCATTCCGATGGCGGGCGCGGTCGAAAGCCTGAATGTGTCGGTCGCTTCCGGCGTGTGCCTGTACGAGGCGAAGAGGCAGCGTGGACTCTTTATTTTCGGATTTCACAGGCATTACCATGTTTCCCCAGCTTCGCGAAGACATCGCCAGCATCATCAAGCGCGACCCGGCGGCACGAACCGCATGGGAAGTGCTGACCTGCTATCCCGGCCTGCAAGCGATCGCGATTCATCGGGCGGCGCGCTGGTGCTGGACGCATGGCATGAAGTGGCTCGGGCGTTTCATGTCGCACATCGGCCGCGTGCTGACCGGGATTGAAATCCATCCGGGCGCTGTCATCGGCAGGCGGGTGTTCATCGATCACGGCTTTGGCGTGGTGATTGGCGAAACGGCGGAAATCGGCGACGACTGCACCATCTATCAGGGCGTGACGCTGGGCGGCACGTCGCTGTCGAAAGGCAAGAAACGCCATCCGACGCTGGCGGCGGGCGTGATCATCGGCGCCGGCGCCAAGGTGCTGGGCGCGTTCACCGTTGGTGAGAATGCGAAGGTCGGTTCGAATGCAGTGGTGCTGAAAGAAGTGCCGCCGTGCGCGACCGCGGTCGGCAATCCGGCGCGCATCATCCTGAAAGAAGAACACGCGAGCAGCGGCGATGATGCCGCCACGCGGGTGTTTTCGTCGTATGGCATCACGCCCGATCTGGACGACCCGTTGATCAAGGCGCTGCAGGGGCTGATCAACCATGCCGCGGCGCAGGATCAGCAAATCAAGATTCTGACTGCGGCGCTGGAAAAGGCTGGCATCGCGCATGAGAAACTGCCGGAAGACATCCGGTTCGACCTGGAGAAGTTCAGCAAGCTGGTGCATTGACGTTTTTGACCATGGGTGACGGCGCTTGGCCGTAAGGAGGCGGCATGAATATCGATTTCAAGGTTTTCAGGGCAGCACAGGGCAAGAAAGTGCGGCTCAAGAACAGGCCGACGCTGGTGGAACCGTTTTATGGTTCGAAGGCGGAATACCGCAAGCTGCTGGCCGGGCAGGTCGAGGAACTGAGTTCACTGCAACGGCTGCTGTATGCCGATGATCGCTATTCGCTGCTGCTGGTGTTTCAGGCGATGGATGCGGCCGGCAAGGATGGCGTGATCCAGCATGTGATGTCGGGCGTGAATCCGCAGGGGTGCCAAGTGTACAGCTTCAAGCATCCGAGCGCGACTGACCTCGATCATGATTTCCTGTGGCGCACGACTCAATGCCTGCCAGAGCGCGGACGGATTGGCATTTTCAACCGTTCGTATTACGAGGAAGTGCTGATCGTGCGCGTGCATCCGGAAATCCTGCACGGACAGCGCATTCCGAATGGCTTGCTCAACAAACGCAACATCTGGCACGACCGCTATCGCTCGATAGTCGAGCAGGAACAGCATCTGCACCGGAACGGCACGCGCATCATCAAATTCTTCCTCCATCTGTCGAAGGAAGAACAGCGCAAGCGCTTTCTGGCGCGCATCGACGAACCGAACAAGAACTGGAAATTCTCGCTGGCCGACATCGAGGAACGCCAGTACTGGGACGATTACATGCTGGCGTATGAGGATTGCATCGCCGCCACCAGCACCAGGGAAGCGCCGTGGTACATCGTGCCGGCGGACGACAAGGAAAACGCGCGGCTGATCGTGTCTGAAATCATTGTCGAAACGCTGAAGAAATTGCCGATGGAATACCCGCAGCTCGATGCGGCGCGGCTGGCCGAACTGAAGGAAATCCGCAAGCAGCTGGCCAAGTAAGCGTTTTGTGTGTCTGGCTGTGCGGGGTGGCTGTGTCTGGTCGGGCTCTTCAGACGCGCCGGTGCCGGCTTTGCGCCGATTTGCCGCCTCTCGCCGCGCAGCGTACGGTCGCTTGATGCCGCTGGTCCGCGCCTTGGCCTGTCCGCGGCAGTCAAAATAACTGACTCAAATGACCGTTTCGGTCATTAAGGCCAAAAAATATACTCCCGCCAGTATTTAAAAACAGCCAGCAAATATGTGGCCTGGCGGGGTGTTTGGGATACATACCCCGCTGTTTTTTTGCGGCGCGCCGGGTAAACGTCAATCGGCGCTCACTGTACTGGCGGGAAATGGGCGCTCAGGTGACCATCCGACCCTTGATGTCGAACCGGCGCAGCGTGCCATCGGAAAACAGCGCCAGCCAGCCGCCGCGTTCGGGTTTGGAATCGGCATCCCAGTCGGTCAGCACGTGGCGCGTGCGCTTGCCATCGGCCAAATCGTGTCGCGCCGGACGGTGCGTGTGGCCGTGGATCATCACTTCCGCTCCGGTTTGCGCGAACAGTTCGTCGACCGCGCCGGCATTCACGTCCATGATGGCACTGGTCTTGGCTTTTTGTGCCGCCACGCTGTCGCTGCGCATGCCTTCGATGATGCTTTTGCGCTTGGACAGCGGCATTGCCAGAAACAGCTTTTGCGCCAGCGTGTTGCGTACCTTGGCGCGGAACGCCATGTAGCCGACATCATCGGTGCAGAGCGCGTCGCCGTGCGTGAGCACGATGCGCTGGCCGGCCAGCGTGACCACATGCGGGTCGGCCAGCAGTGAAAATCCGGCCTCGCGCGCGAATTTCTTGCCGACCAGAAAATCACGGTTGCCGCCGATCCAGCCGATTTCCACGCCAGCATCGCTGACGGCGCGGATCGCATCGCAGATTTCCCGGTTCCACGGCGTGGCCAGATCGTCGTCGCCGGCCCAGGATTCGAAGATGTCGCCCAGCAGGAACAACTGTTGCGTCTGTCGTGCCGGGCCGCGCAGGAATGCATGAAACGCCTGTGCCGTTTTCGGGCACGACGGGTGCAGGTGCAGGTCGGAAATGAAAAGCGCAACCGGTTCTGGTTGCGCTTGCGGGGTTATTCCTGTCATGGTCTTGCGGATGACTCAGACGATTTCCGCTTTCTCGATCACGACGTCTTCCACCGGCACGTCGGCATGCATGCCAGCGCGGGTGGTTTTCACGCCCTTGATCTTGTCCACCACGTCGGTGCCTTCGACCACTTCGCCGAATACGCAGTAGCCCCAGCCATCTTGGCCCGGGTAGTTCAGGAAGTGGTTGTCGTTGACGTTGATGAAGAATTGCGCCGATGCGGAGTGCGGATCGGACGTGCGCGCCATCGCGATCGTGTACATGTCATTGTGCAAGCCGTTTTTCGCTTCGTTTTCAACCGGCGCCTGAGTCGACTTTTGCGCCATGCCGGAAGCAAAGCCGCCGCCCTGGATCATGAAGCCGTCAATCACGCGATGGAAAATCGTGCCGTCATAGTGACCGGAACGCACATAGTTGAGGAAGTTTTCGACAGTCTTCGGCGCTTTTTCTGCGTTTAGTTCGAGCTTGATGTTGCCGAGATTGGTGGTGAACAGGACAGCCATGGTTTTCCTTGTGGTGAAATTGAAATGATTGGTTCGAAGGCAATAGTTTATTTGATGATGGATGCGGATTCAATCACTACCGGCGTCAGCGGCACATCCTGCCTGCCGGTCGGCACGCGTTTGATTTTATCGACCACGTCGGCGCCTTTGACGACTTTGCCGAAGACTGCATAGCCCCAGCCATCCTGTCCCGGGTAGTCCAGGAACCCGTTATCCTTGACGTTGATGAAGAATTGCGCCGAGGCCGAATGTGGCGCCGCCGTGCGCGCCATCGCCACGGTGTAGGCACCGTTCTTCAGGCCGTTGGCGGCCTCGTTTTGAATCGGCGCGCGCGTCGGTTTTTGCCGCCCGCCCTGGTCGAAGCCGCCGCCCTGAATCATGAAATTGTTGATCACGCGATGGAAGACCGTGCCGTTGTATGGCCATCCTTCACGTATTGCAGAAAGTTGGCCACGCTTTTCGGCGCCTTGGACGGATACAGTTCGAGCACGATTTCGCCCATGCCGGTTTTCAGTTTCACGCGTGGGTTGTCCGCTGCGATGGCTAGGCAGCTTGCGCCTGCGAGTACAAGGCCGAGCGCGAACGCGGCAAGGCGGCGGAACAGGGTTGGCATCGCTTACTCCTAAAGTTTGGTTTCATGCACGATTTTCCACTTCGTGCCTTCCTTGGCCCAGTACTGGCGGCGGTGGATCGAGTTCACGCTTTTGCCGGACTGGATATCCTGCGTGAAAATGGCCACTGTCAGGTTGTTCTCGCCCGGATAGTGGAACAGCGCCAGATCGCGCAGCTTGACCGTGGCGTTTGCACTGGGCGGCGGCGTGTAGTTTCGCGCCAGCCATGTCGGCAAATCCTCGCCGGTGCCCGACTTGAATTGGGCCGAATAATTTCGCGCCAGCACCTGCACGTCGCCGTTTTGGGCATCGCGCCGCCATTGTTCGAGCATCTTGTGAGCCGCCTTGCGATCGCGGTTCACGACAGCGGCATTGACCATCTGCACATGGTCGCTGACGATGACCGGCGCGGTGCGGATATCCGGCGACGACAGCAAGACTTCCATGTCGGGATTGGTCAGCGCGACGCAGCCGTCGGATGCCAGCGGCGGTCGGCTGAAGCTGGCCGACGGCATGCCGTGCAACCAGATGCCGGAACCGCCGCGGTTGTGCAGCCGATCCCATTCGTTCGGATAGTTCAGCGGCAACGCACCTGCGCCGTAGAAATCCGGCAGGCTGGAGCGAGGCATCTTGCCGGTGATGCGGTATAGGCCGACTGGAGTTTTCTGATCGCCTTCGCGCAATTTGTGGACGCCCAGTTTGCCGTGCGAAATGTAATAATGGTTCAGTAGCGCAAGTTTGCCGCCCTTGTTTTGATACAGGTACAGGCGGGAATGCGCGGTATCGACCATGATGGCGAATTTGTTTTCGGCGCGCAGTTGCACGAAAGCACGCGGGAACAGGTCCGGATCGGGCGCGTAGCGCAGCGCTTTCAAGCGTTGCATCATTTCGGCCCGCAATTCCGGCAGCTTGTTGCCGTTCATGTTCGGCGCCTCGCCCACGGTCGCAACCGGCCGTGCATGCATCAGCAGTAAGTCACCGCGGATCAGGTGACCGGGGAAGAATTTCGGATAGGCCTCGACCAGCCGATCCGCCTTCGCCGTCGCTTCCTTCAGTTGGCTGGCTGCGAGATTGGCGTAGATGCCGGCCAGTAGCGCATCCACCGAAGGATGCGATCCGCTGCTGGCGGCGGCCGCTTCAAACGGTTTCAGCCTGCTTTTTTTAGCCCTGCCTTTGGATGCTGCCGGTGCGGCAGCAGCGCGGTTTTTGACCGATGGCTTGGCCTTGGCTTTCGCTTGCGCGGCGACCGGCGTCAGGCTGACGCAGACCAGCGACAACAGCGCCAGCCCCAGTCCCAGCGCGCGGCCATTCCGGGATGCCGCGCGGCGCATGCCTGAACAGAAGTGCCGCATCAGTTACCCGCCGACTCCTGCTGGATCTTCCATTTGCCGCCAGCCTTGACGAACACCATGGTCTTACGGCTGGAAACAGCGAGCTTGTCAGCCTTGTACGATTGTCTGAACTTGACGGTCGCGGTATTGCCGGAAATCGTGATCTGCGGCGACTCAATTTTTACGCTGATGCTGTTTTTGCCGGCAATGCGTGACTGGCGCTCATCCGCCCAGGCCTTGCGCGACTTACCTTTCGGCAGGCGGAAATCGTTGGCGTAATAGCTCAAATATCGCTTCACATCCTTCGCGCTCCAGGCGGCGGCCCAGTCATTGAGCGCTTTGGCCACTTCATCCTGGCCAACCTGGCTGGCGGGTTCAGCCTTGGGGGTTGCCTTCGGGGTGGATGGGGCGGCCGGTTTGGTTTCCGGCTGTGTCACCGATGCCGGCTTCGAAACCGAGGCCGGTCTGGAAACCGACGCCGGTCTGGACGCGGACGGCGCGGTAGCGGACGCAGCAGAGGCAGACGCGCGGCGCGATGGCCTGGATGCAGCGGCCGACGAATCGCCGGTCAGCGAGTTCAGCATCGCCAGCTTGGTTTTGGTGGATGCGTTGTTGCCATTGATCTGCAAGGCCTTGTCGTATGACTGGCTGGCCAGTTTTGCATAGATGTCGCCAAGATTCTCGTGCGCGGTCGCATATGACGGGTTGGTGCGGATGGCGGCTTCCAGCGCGGCGCGGGCCTTGTCGAACTGGCCGCTGGCGGCGTGCAGCACCGCAAGATTGTTATATGGTTCAGGCAGTGCCGGGTATTGCTCGGTCAGGCGGGTGAACACCGCAATCGCCTTCGCGCTCTGGTTCTGTTCGGTCAGGATCAGACCCTTGAGAAACAGCATGTGCGCGTCATTCGGTTGTTTCGACAGATAGTTGTCGGCAACAGACAGTGCCTCGTTCAATTTTCCGCTGGCAAGGAACTGGCGCGCATTGGCCAGTTCATCAGCCGAAGCCGACGGAGAAAATTGAACCAGCGCGACGCAAAATGCAGCGGCCAGAAAGCGGCTGGCGGTGCGTCGGAACCGTTGAAAAGCAGGGCTGAAGAAACTGGAAGCGAGGTTCATAAATGTTATACTTCGCGGCTAAAGCTTTCATTCTATCAAATTAGCCCTGCGAATAGCAGTTGGCTGTTGTATTGTTCGCGGCAAAATTCGCCATCGCCCCCGATTCACGTGCGAGGCGTTGGTGGCGTTTTGCGGCAGACGGCATTTTACTGATCATCCATGAGCGACTTGACGATTTACAACACGCTGGCGCGTGATAAACAGGTTTTCACGCCAATTGAACCCGGCAAGGTTCGGATGTATGTCTGCGGCATGACGGTGTACGACTATTGTCATGTCGGGCATGCGCGGATGATGACGGTGTTTGATATCGTCTATCGCTGGCTGAAGGCGTCCGGCTACGATGTGACCTATGTGCGCAACATCACCGACATCGATGACAAGATCATCACCCGCGCGGTTGAAAACGGCGAAACCATCTCGCAGTTGACGTCGCGTTTCATCGGTTACATGCATGAAGATACCGAAGCGCTCGGCATCCTGCCGCCGGATCATGAACCGCGCGCGACCGAATATGTGCCGCAGATGCTGGGCATCATCGAGAAACTCGAAAGCAACGGTCTGGCATACAAGGCGGCCGATGGCGACGTGAATTTTTCGGTGCGCGATTTCCAAGGCTACGGCAAGCTATCCGGCAAATCGCTCGACGATTTGCGCGCCGGCGAGCGCGTGGACGTGAACACCGGCAAGCGCGATCCGCTTGATTTCGTGCTGTGGAAGGCATCGAAGGACGCCGAGCCGAATGAAGTCAAATGGCAATCGAAATGGGGCAGCGGTCGTCCGGGTTGGCACATCGAATGCTCGGCGATGTCGAGCGCGCTTCTGGGCGAACGTTTCGACATTCACGGCGGCGGCGCGGATTTGCAGTTCCCGCACCATGAGAATGAAATCGCGCAATCCGAAGGCGCGTGCCGCCACACCTTCGTCAACTATTGGATGCACAACGGTTTCGTGCGCGTCGATGATGAAAAGATGTCGAAATCGCTCGGCAATTTCTTCACCATCCGCGAAGTGCTGGATAAATACGACCCGGAAGTGGTGCGCTTCTTCATCATCCGCGCGCATTACCGCAGTCCGCTGAATTATTCGGATGCGCATCTGGATGATGCGCGCGGCGCGCTGACTCGACTGTACACCGCGCTGAAGGAAACGCCGGCGGACGATTTGCCGCTGGACTGGAGCGAAGCGCATGCGGCGCGATTTGCCGAGGCGATGAACGACGATTTCAACACGCCGCTGGCGATCTCGGTGCTGTTTGAGCTGGCGACCGAGGTCAACCGCAGCAAGTCGGCGCGGCTGGCGGGGCAGCTGAAGGCGCTAGCCGGCGTGATCGGCCTGCTGCAGCGCGCGCCGCAGCAATTTTTGCAGGGGGATGGCGATATCGACGAAGCGGCGGTTCTGGCGCAGATCGATGCGCGCATCGCGGCCAAAAAGGCGAAGAATTTTGCCGAAGCCGACCGCATTCGCGCCGAATTGCTGGCGCAGGGCATCGTGCTTGAAGACAAGCCGGGCAACGTCACCGAATGGCGGCGCGCATGACCACGCGCGCACAATCGGGCGAGCTGCTGTCGCCGCCGTACTGGGAACAGGCGAAAATCGAGCTGATGAAGCGCGACCGGGTGATGAAAAAACTGATTCCGCAGTATGGCGACATGCAACTGATGGGACGTAACGATCCGTTCATGACGCTGGCGCGTTCAATTGTTGGCCAGCAGATTTCAGTCAAGGCGGCGGAAGCGGTGTGGCAGCGGTTCTTGCAGGCATGCACGAAATGCGCGCCAGCGAATGTATTGAAAACCGGCCAGGAAGGACTGGCTGGATGCGGCCTGTCAAAACGCAAGACCGAATATTTGCTCGATCTGGCCAGCCATTTCGCCGAAAAGCGCATTCATGTCGCGAAGTGGGCTGACATGCCGGACGAGGAAGTGATTGCCGAACTGACCGGCATTCGCGGTATCGGACGCTGGACAGCGGAGATGTTTTTGATATTTAATCTGCTCCGGCCGAATGTTCTGCCGCTCGACGACCTCGGGTTGCTCAAGGGCATCAGCCTCTGTTATTTTTCCGGCGAGCCGGTGTCGCGCAGTGATGCGCGCGAAGTGGCTGCCAACTGGGAACCGTGGCGCACGGTCGGTACCTGGTACCTGTGGCGCAGCCTCGACCCGGTTCCGGTAGAATACTGATTTAGCGCCGCAAGGCTGCAACGAAAGGAAATACGGTGGGCAAGACGACTTTTCTCCAATTTGAGCAACCGATCGCGGAACTCGATTCGAAAATCGAGGAATTGCGCTTCGTGCAAGACGATTCTGCGGTCGACATTTCGGAAGAAATCGAGCGGTTGGCGAAAAAGAGCCAGCAACTCACCAAGGATATTTATTCCAAGCTGACGCCGTGGCAGGTATCGCAGATCGCGCGCCATCCGCAGCGTCCATACACGCTCGATTACGTCAGGGAAATCTTCACCGATTTTCATGAACTGCATGGCGACCGTCATTTTTCCGACGATAAGGCGATCGTCGGCGGACTGGCGCGTTTCAACGGCCAGGCTTGCATGGTGATCGGCCATCAGAAGGGGCGAGACACGAAAGAGCGCGGCTACCGCAATTTCGGCATGCCGCGGCCGGAAGGCTACCGCAAGGCGCTGCGCCTGATGCGGATGGCAGAGAAATTCAATCTGCCGATTTTCACCTTTGTCGATACGCCGGGTGCGTTTCCGGGCATCGATGCCGAGGAGCGGGGCCAGTCGGAGGCGATTGGCTACAACCTGTTCGCGATGACCGAACTGAAGGTGCCGGTGATCACGACCATCATCGGTGAAGGCGGTTCCGGCGGTGCGCTGGCGATCGCGGTTGGCGATGCGATCCTGATGTTGCAATATTCGGTCTATTCAGTGATTTCGCCCGAGGGCTGTGCATCGATCCTGTGGAAATCGGCCGAGCGCGCATCCGATGCTGCTGATGCGCTTGGCCTGACCGCGCACAGGTTGAAAGCGATGGGTCTGATCGACAAGATCGTGAACGAACCGCTCGGCGGCGCGCATCGCGATCCGAAGCAGATGGCGGTGATGCTCAAACGCGCGCTGGCCGATACGCTGCGCCAGTTTCAGGGGGTGAAAACGGCGGAACTGCTGAAGGCGCGGATGGAAAAGATCATGAAGTTCGGCCAGTACAAGGAGATTCAGCCCTGAACGCGGCCAGAACGCCGCACGGGGTCAAATCGTTCGCTCCACCGCAATCAGGGGACAGCATCGCGGATGCAGCAAATTGACTCGGTAACTGCAGCATTCGAACGCGCGCTGGAACGCATTCTGGCGCGCGTTTTTGTTTGCCCGTCCGATTCGGCGCCGTCCATCGCGGTTGCGTACAGTGGCGGACTGGATTCATCGGTGCTGCTGCATCTGGCGCGCGAATGCGCCGCGCAGCGCGGCATCCGCCTGCTGGCATTTCATGTTCACCATGGAATCAGTCCGAATGCCGATGACTGGCTCACGCATTGTCGCCGCGAAAGCGAACGGTTGGGCATCGGTTTCGATGCGCGCCGGGTTCAGGTGGCGGTGGACGATGGGCGTGGACTGGAAGCGGCAGCGCGCAGCGCGCGCTATGCAGCACTGGGCGAAATGTGCCGCCAGCATCGAGTGGAACTGTTGCTGACCGCCCATCATCAGGATGACCAGACTGAAACGGTGCTGCTGCAAATGCTGCGCGGTGCAGGAATGGCGGGGCTGTCGGGCATGGCGGAAACGGGCAAGGCGCCGGATTTACTGGGCGATGAACAGATTCTGCTGGCGCGTCCACTGCTCGATACGCCTCGAATCGGATTGCGCGACATCGCGGCCGCACGTGGTCTCGCACATGTGGAGGATGAATCGAATGCCGATATCCATCATCCGCGCAACGCGTTGCGGAACATGATCTGGCCGTTGCTGCACGCGCATTTCCCGGCTTTTCGCGACTGCATTGCGCGCAGCGCGCAGCATGCGCAGGCGGCGCAACGCTTGCTGGATGAACTGGCGGTTCAGGATCTGGCCGCGTGCGCGAAAGCAGGCGGGCTTGATGCCGAACGCATACGCGGTTTGAGCAGTGAGCGAAGCGATAATTTGCTGCGCCACTGGCTGGCGGTGAATGGGGTGCGCATGCCGTCGAGCGCATGGCTGCGCGAGGCGCGCTCGCAACTGCTTGATGCGCGTGACGATGCGCAGGTTTGCGTCAGTCAGGACGGCTGGCAACTGCGACGCTACCGCAGTCGCATCGTGTTGACGACGATCGACGATGGCGCGCCAGAGGTGGCGTCCGCCGGCTTTCGCTGGGTGGGCGAAGGGAGCATTCGGTTTGCCGCATTTGGCGGCACGCTGCATTTCGATCTCGCTGACGACGGCCTCGATCCGGACTGGTTGCGTGGTCAAAGCCTGCGCATGGAACACCATCATGGTGGCGGCAGGCTGAAGCCGGCACCGAACCGGCCGGGCGCTGGCTTGAAAAAACTGTATCAGGAACGCTCGATTCCGGCTTGGGAGCGCAAGCGCCTGCCTTTGGTGTGGGTGGGCGAGAAGCTGCTGTTCGCTGCTGGCATCGGTCAGGATTGCCGCTTTCCGGCCGCGCGGCAGGGAATTTCGTTGCGCTGGGAACAGCACGCGACATAATCCTAGCCCTTGCAGCTTGCCCACTTGTTATTTTGCATTGCCGCATGTAAAGTTAAGGGCTGATTTTTTGTCCAAAATATTCATTACCTATGGCTTTGATTGTCCACAAATACGGCGGTACGTCGATGGGTTCGACCGAACGCATCAAGAATGTCGCCAAACGGGTTGCCAAATGGCACGATGCCGGTTACCAGATGGTCGTGGTGCCGTCGGCGATGTCGGGCGAAACTAACCGGCTGATTGCACTGGCGAAGGAAATCATGCCGCAACCGGATCAGCGAGAACTGGATTTGATCGCGTCGACCGGTGAGCAGGTGTCGGTCGGCTTGTTGTCAATGGCGCTGCAGGCGCTGGGCAAGCAGGCGGTCGCCTATGCTGGCTGGCAGGTGCCGATTCGCACTGATTCCGCCTTTACCAAGGCGCGCATCCAGTCAATCGACGATGCGAAGATCAAGGCGGATCTGGCTGCAGGCAAAATCGTGATCATCGCCGGTTTTCAGGGGGTGGATGAAAACAACAACATCACCACGCTCGGGCGCGGCGGTTCCGATACGTCGGCTGTGGCAGTGGCTGCGGCAGTCAAGGCCGATGAATGCCTGATTTACACCGACGTCGATGGCGTGTACACCACCGATCCGCGGGTCGTGTCCGAGGCGCGCCGCCTGAAGAAAATCACGTTCGAGGAAATGCTGGAAATGGCGTCGCTCGGCTCGAAAGTGCTGCAAATCCGTTCGGTCGAATTTGCCGGCAACTACAAGGTGCCGACGCGCGTGCTGTCGTCGCTGACCGATCCGATGATGTCGCTGGCAGAAGAAACCAAGTCCGGCACCCTGATTTCGTTTGAGGAAGATAACCACATGGAACAAGCAGTCATTTCTGGCATTGCATTCAGCCGCGACGAAGCGAAGATCACCGTTCTTGGCGTGCCCGATCGGCCGGGCATTGCGTTCCAGATCCTCGGTGCCATTGCCGAAGCGAACATTGAAGTCGACATGATCATCCAGAATCAGTCAGTCGATGGCAAGACGGATTTCACCTTCACCGTTCCGCGCGGCGATTACGCGCGCTCGATGGACATCCTCAACAACACGGTCAAGCAGCAGATCGGCGCGACCAGTATCGTCGGCGACACGCAGGTATCGAAAGTGTCGGTGGTCGGTGTTGGCATGCGCAGCCACGTCGGCATTGCGGCCAAGATGTTCAAGACGCTGTTCGACGAAGGCATCAACATCCAGATGATCTCCACGTCAGAAATCAAGATTTCCGTGCTGATCAACGAAAAATACATGGAACTGGCGGTGCGTGCGCTGCACAAGGCGTTCGAGCTCGAAAATATCTGACCCCTGTTGCATTTTTTTGGGAGTATAGGCGGGAATTAATGCACTGGGCCACGTATTCCGCGGCTCTTGCATGATACTCGTGGCAGTATTTTAGGAGGTCTCGTCGGCTTGACGGTTGTTCCGTCAGCCGTGGTCAGCATCGGGAGAAAGCCGCGTCGCGTGCCATGTATTTTGTGTGGATTTGCGGTTTCTCAAAACCCGTTATCACATGCATTGTTCGGATTGGCTGCGCGCTTTATCGCGTTGTCTGCGCGCCCTATAATGCATCATCTGCCGAGTGAAAAAGGAGTGCGTCATGCCGTACAAGACCATACTGGTGCATCTGGATGAAACCTCGCGCTGCAAGGAGCGGATACGGATTGCGGCAGGCATTGCCAACGCAGAGGGCGCGCATCTGGTTGGCGCGGCGATGATAGGCGTTTCCACCTATTCGTTTCAGTCGGGCAGTGCTTCCGAAAGGGATCCAAACCTGATCAAGCACTTGGAGTTTCTGCGTGAAAAAGCGGCGCGGGCCGTGGCCAATTTTGAAAAGCAGGTGCAGCAATTGGGAGTGGCCTCATTCGAGGGGCGGGTGGTCGATGGCGAGGCCGGCGATGGCATGAGCCTGCAGGCACGTTACTGCGATCTGGTGGTGATTGGCCAGGCTGATCTGGATGAGCCGACGCCATCGGTCGCGCCGGATTTTCCGGAGTATTTGGTGCTGCATGCGGGACGACCGGTGCTGGTCATTCCACGCAAGGGCGAATTTTCCCATTTCGGCGAGCGCGCGCTGATTTCATGGGATGCCAGCCGTGGCGCGACCCGTGCGGTCACTGATGCGATTCCGCTGCTGCGGCAGGCGAACATCGTGCAACTGGCGGTGTTCAATGCGGATTCGAGAAGGGCGGAGCATGGCGATCGGCCGGGCGATGACGTGGCATTGTACCTGGCGCGGCATGGTGTCAACATCGAGGTTTTGCAACATCAGACGAGCCTGGACGTCGGCAGCGCCTTGCTGGCACTGGCGGGCGAACTGTCGTCCGATTTGCTGGTGATGGGCGGATATGGACATTCGCGCTTCCGCCAGATGCTGCTGGGCGGCGTGACCCGCACCGTGCTGGCTGGCATGACTGTGCCCGTGATTATGTCGCATTGAGAGCGGCGTATTCCTCCCAATATGCGACGAGCGGTTTCATGGTATCGTCGCATCGCAGTTGCGCCAACGCGCCTTTTCGTTCTTGCACCATGATCTTGCCGTGCAGAATGCCGAGAAAACGCGCAGCTTGAGTTAAAATGCTGGATTTACTTCATCTTCCGCTAGCGCGGCGTTGCATGCCAGCGTTTTCGGTTTTTCGTGTTAACAAAGGTTTGACGGCAGTCCAAGGAAAGTAATGAAACGTGTTGATGATTTCCGCCTTCGGTTTGGCAGCAAGGAGCTGGTTCCCATCGTAATCGGCGGAATGGGTGTGGATATTTCGACCGCTGAGCTTGCGTTGGAAGCTGCGAGGCTGGGCGGCATTGGGACGATTTCTGATGCGATGATATTGGATGTGTCCGACAAACTCTTTGGTACGAGCTATACCAAGCAAAAAGCCCGTCTGTACCGGAACAACATCGGTAATTTTGACAAGTCTGGCATTGTGTTCGATTCGAACCAGATTGCCGATGCCACTCGTCGTCAGGTGACGGCGGTGATGGAGGCCAAGCGTGGTGAAGGCATGGTCTTCACCAACTGCATGGAAAAGCTGACGATGAATGCGCCCAAGGAAACCTTGCGCGCGCGCCTGACAGCCGCACTTGATGCCGGCATTGATGGCATCACGCTGAGTGCCGGCCTGCATCAGGGATCGTTCAAGTTGATCGAGGATCATCCGCGTTTTCGTGACGCGAAGCTGGGCATCATCGTTTCATCAGTGCGCGCGCTGCAGATTTTCCTGCGCAAGAATGCGCGCCTGAGTCGTCTGCCGGACTTTGTCGTGGTTGAGGGTCCGCTGGCCGGAGGCCATCTGGGGTTTGGCGCCGATGACTGGTCGAAATATGATTTGACCACCATCGTGGAAGAAGTGTTGCAGTTCATGAAAGCGGAAAATCTGGCGATTCCTGTCATTGCGGCTGGCGGCATCTTTACCGGTTCGGATGCAGCCTCCTTCCTTGAACGCGGCGCATCGGCAGTGCAGGTCGCGACCCGCTTTACAGTGGCGAACGAATGCGGCCTGCCTGACAATGTCAAGCAGGAATACTTCAAGGCGGGCGAGGACGACATTGAGGTCAATACGATTTCGCCCACCGGCTATCCGATGCGGATGCTGAAAAATTCACCTGCAACCTGTTCCGGCATTCGTCCGAACTGCGAACCTTATGGCTATCTGCTTGAAGATGGTAAATGCTCCTACATCGCGTCTTATGAGAGGGAGCTGAAATTGCAGCCTGACGAAAGAAAAGTGTTCGTCAAAGACAAAACCTGCTTGTGCACCTACATGCGCAATTACAACGTCTGGACTTGCGGTCATTACACCTACCGGCTGAAAGACACGACCAACCGGTTGCCCGACGGCAGCTACCAGCCGCTGTCGGCCGAACATATTTTCCGCGATTACCAATACAGCACTGACGGGCAGATCATGCTGCCCAAGCTGGGTTTCTGATAGGTAGTGGTGGCAGATTCGTCTGCCACCTCAGCCTGTACCCGTCAATCGACCAGTGAATCCAGCGCCTTCTGGAAGCGGTTCGCTTGCGCGCGTTCCGCTTTCGACAACAGTTCGAACCAGTCGGCGATATCGGTAAACCCCTCGTCGCGCGCGATTTGCGCCATCGCCGGATAGAACTCCGCATATCGGCGCGATTCGCCATCGACTGAAATCCGCAGGTTCTTGCGGGTCGAGCCTATCGTCTGATCCGTCAGTGGTTCGCCGACCGTTTCGAGAAACTTCAGATGGCCGAATGCTTGTCCGTTTTTGCCGTCCGCAATCGCGCGGAACAGTGCGGCCACATCCGTCTGCCCTTCGATATCGGCTTTGCTGGCGAAGTATTTGTACAGGCGGTTCGCCTGCGATTCGGCGGCGAATGCCTCTTTCAAATTGGCCTCGGTTTTCGATCCCTTGATGCTTGCCATGTTTCCCCCCCGAATGGATATGCGGCATGGAATGGAGCAATGCGCTCCCGGAAATTCTACCGCGGAAAAATGGCAAAAACGCGAAAAGGGCTTTTTTATCGCTACGGATTGATATATGTCGTTTGATGGAAGCGCCAGACCTCAAAAGATACTGTGGACAGTATTTATCAAGGGGCGTAATCCATTTGGCGGTTTGGCATGAAGCCGGTTCATACCCCCGCTGTTTGGATTGCTGACCACGCTTCCGGACGGATGATGGCAAACATGCCGGCGCGCGCTGTTTTGCGCGCCAGTTTCAGCAGTGCCTTGTCCTTCGTTACCAGCGTTGTTGCATCGGCATCGCGCGCCAGTTCAAGGAATTTCTGGTCGTCCGGGTCGGTGCATAGCGGCAGAAGCACGGCTTTTGGCGCTGGCGCGATGCAGGCGATCAGTGCATCGAACTCGGCAGTCGCGTGGTGTTTTGATTCGTCGTTTAGCGGCAGGTGCGGATAATCCAGCACGCGCAGCCATTCATTGCGGCAATGCTCATTGGTGATTGCTTCGATTTCGCCGGTGCGCAACGCGGTCAGCAGTGCCGCCCAGCGCGGGTCGTGGAAAACGAATAGATCGAGGCAGACGTTGGTGTCGAGAACGACGCGTTTGGGTATCATCGCAGGAAATGGACTTTGACTGGAAATGGACATGCTGATTGTTCTCTCGCCGGCAAAATCGCTCGACTATGCGACGCCGGCCAACACCGAAAAATTCACGCAGCCGGCCTTCATGCGGCAAGCTTCGGAACTGGCCGGCATTTTACGCCAGCATTCACCGGCGCAGCTCGCCAGCCTGATGAAAATTTCGGATGCGCTGGCGGCGCAAAACGTCGGCCGTTATGCGTCGTGGCAGCCAGAGTGCACGCTGGAGAACGCGAAGCAGGCGGTGCTCGCGTTCGTTGGCGATGTCTATCAGGGGCTGGATGCGTCATCGCTGACGACGGCGCAGCTCGACTGGCTGCAGGCGCATGTGCGCATTCTGTCCGGGTTGTATGGTGTGTTGCGGCCGCTCGATTTGATGCAGCCATACCGGTTGGAAATGGGAATAAAACTGGCAAATCCACACGGTCGGGATTTATATGCGTACTGGGGCGAGCGCGTGACGCAGGCGTTGAACGAGGCGTTGCGCCAATGCCGGGCACAGACGCTGGTCAATCTGGCATCGGAAGAATATTTCAAGGCGGTGCGGCCGGCGCTGTTCGACGTGCAGGTGATTACGCCTGTGTTTCAGGATTGGAATGGCGGCAAGTTCAAGCTGGTGCCCTTCCATGCGAAACGCGCACGCGGGTTGATGGCGCGCTACGCGGCGCTGCATGCGCTCAGGCGGGTGGATGAGCTGAAGGAATTCGATCTGGACGGCTATGCGTTCGAGGAAGCGGTGTCGGCCGAAGACAGGTGGGTGTTCCGGCGCACGAAGCTCTAGCTGCTCGCGCGCAAAAACAAAACGGCGATCATTGCTGATCGCCGTTTGCTGAGGAACAGATGATTATTTCACCAGCGTCAGCCAGTGCTGATACTTCGGCACCTTGCCTGCGACCACGTCGAAGAACAGCGTTTGCAGTTTTTCGGTGATCGGGCCGCGTGCGCCAGCGCCAATCTGGCGATGGTCGAGTTCACGGATCGGCGTGATTTCGGCAGCCGTGCCGGTGAAGAACGCTTCGTCAGCGCAATACACTTCATCGCGCGTGATGCGCTTTTCCACCACTTCAATGCCGAGGTCGCGTGCCATCGTCAGCACCGAATCGCGCGTGATGCCATCGAGGCAGCTTGCCAGATCCGGCGTGAAAATCTTGCCCTTGTTGACGACGAACACATTCTCGCCCGAACCTTCGGACACGAAACCTTCGGTATCGAGCAGCAGCGCTTCGTCGTAGCCGTCTGCGGTTGCTTCCTGGTTCGCCAGAATGGAGTTGATGTAATAGCCGCTGGCCTTTGCGCGCACCATTGATACGTTTACGTGATGGCGGGTGAACGACGAGGTTTTTACACGGATGCCTTTCGCAAGACCGTCCTCACCCAGATACGCGCCCCAAGGCCACGCCGCGATGGCGGTGTGAATCTGGTTTTCCTTTGCTCCGATGCCGAGTTTTTGCGAACCGACCCAGATAATCGGGCGGATGTAGCAGGATTCCAGCTGGTTGTCGCGCACAACCTGTTTTTGCGCTTCCATCAGCGTTTCAAGGTCATACGGCACGGCCATCTGGAAAATCTTGGCCGAATTCAGCAGGCGCTGGGTATGATCCTTCAGGCGGAAAATTGCAGTGCCATTGACCGTGTTGTATGCGCGCACGCCTTCGAACACGCTCATGCCGTAATGCAGCGAATGCGTCAGCACGTGAACCGTGGCGTTGCGCCACTCAATCAGATGCCCGTCTTTCCAGATTTTTCCGTCGCGATTAGCCATTCCCATGATGCAGTCTCCAGAAAACTATTTGTCCCAAAAAAATAATTCTAACGGATTCCGTCATGCAGGCGTAAAAATTCGTCATTTAGGCTGCTGGGCCAGGCACTTGATGATTGTCATGCACGCCGTAAAAACCATTTTTCGCCTTTGTTGGCTGCGGTAAAATAAGGGGTTTTTCAACCAACCTTTTTTCCGTTATGGCAGCCGCGCTCAAATTCAACCGTCTCACCGATCTGGCCGAACGCAACGAACTCAAGGGCAAACGCGTCTTTATCCGCTCCGACCTGAACGTGCCGCTGGATGCGGCCGGTAACATTACCGAAGATACCCGCATCCGCGCTTCCATTCCCGCCATCCAACTGGCACTGAAGGCGGGCGCCGCCGTGATGGTGGTGTCGCACCTGGGGCGGCCGACGGAAGGTGAATTCAAACCGGAAGATTCGCTCGCGCCGATTGTCGGTCGCCTGTCGGAATTGCTTGGTCAGCCGGTCGAACTCAAGCGTGACTGGCTCGATGGCGTTGTTGTCGCGCCGGGACAGGTGGTGCTGCTGGAAAACTGCCGTGTGAACAAGGGCGAAAAAAAGAACAGCGACGATCTGGCGCAGAAAATGGCGGCGCTGTGCGACGTGTATGTGAACGATGCATTCGGCACTGCGCATCGCGCGGAAGCGACCACGCACGGCATGGCGAAATTTGCGCCGATTGCCTGCGCCGGGCCATTGCTGGCGACGGAACTTGATGCGCTGGGCAAGGCGCTTGATCACCCGGCGCACCCGCTGGTGGCGATTGTCGGTGGCTCGAAGGTGTCGTCCAAGCTCACCATCCTGAAATCGCTGGCGGACAAGGTCGATAACCTGATCGTCGGCGGAGGCATTGCAAACACGTTCCTGCAGGCATCCGGCTACAAAATTGGCAAATCGCTGGTCGAGCCCGAGTTGCTGGATGAAGCGAAATCGATTATCGACATGATGGCCAAGCGTGGTGCGTCGGTGCCGATCCCGGTCGATGTGGTGTGCGCAAAGAATTTCGCCGCCAGCGAACCGGCCAGCGTGAAAGATGTATCGCAAGTCGAGGACGATGACATGATTCTCGACATCGGCCCGAAAACGGCGGCGATGCTGGCAGAGAAGCTGTCGGCGGCTGGCACCATCGTCTGGAACGGTCCGGTCGGCGTATTCGAATTCGACCAGTTCGGCGGTGGCACGAAAACATTGGCGCTGGCGATCGCCAATTCGAACGCATTTTCGATCGCGGGCGGCGGCGATACATTGGCCGCGATCGCCAAGTACAACATCACTGACAAGGTCGGCTACATCTCGACCGGCGGCGGCGCGTTCCTCGAATTCCTCGAAGGCAAGGTGCTGCCTGCGGTAGACATCCTGATGCAGCGCGCGCAATAACAACGAACACAACACAAACCATACAAGGAGAAGCAGATGCCCATCGTATCCATGCGTCAATTGCTCGATCACGCGGCAGAAAACGGCTACGGCCTGCCTGCGTTCAACGTGAACAATCTCGAACAGGTGCAGGCGATCATGGCAGCAGCAGACCAGGTCAATGCGCCGGTGATCATGCAGGCATCGGCTGGCGCACGCCGCTATGCGGGCGAAGCGTTCCTGCGGCATCTGATCGAAGCGGCGGTCGAAGCGTATCCGCATATTCCGGTGGTGATGCATCAGGATCACGGCCAGTCGCCGGCGGTGTGCATGGCGGCGATCCGTTCCGGCTTTTCTTCGGTGATGATGGACGGTTCGCTGATGGAAGACGGCAAGAGCGTTGCCAGCTACGATTACAACGTGCAGGTGACGAAGGAAGTGGTCAAATTCTCGCATGCGATTGGCGTCACGGTCGAAGCGGAGCTTGGCGTGCTCGGTTCGCTTGAGACGATGGAAGGCGACAAGGAAGACGGTCACGGCGCCGAAGGCAAGATGTCGCGCGAGCAGTTGTTGACCGACGTCAGCCAGGCGGCGGATTTCGTGCAGCAGACGCAATGCGATGCGCTGGCAATCGCGATTGGCACCTCGCACGGCGCGTACAAATTTTCGCGCAAGCCGACCGGCGACATTCTGGCGATTGACCGCATCAAGGAAATCCATGCGCGCATCCCGAACACGCATCTGGTGATGCACGGCTCGTCGTCGGTGCCGCAGGAGCTGCTGGCCGAGATTCGTGAATTCGGCGGCGACATGAAGGAAACCTATGGCGTGCCGGTAGAGGAAATCCAGCAGGGCATCAAGCATGGCGTGCGCAAGATCAATATCGACACCGATATCCGGTTGGCGATGACCGGCGCGATCCGCCGCTTCTTTGCCACCAACCCGTCGAAATTCGACCCACGCGAATTCCTGATCCCGGCACGCGAAGCCGCGAAACAGGTGTGCGTGGCACGCTATCTGGCTTTCGGCTGCGAAGGACAGGCATCGAAGATCAAATCGATCCCGCTGGACAAGATGGCCGAAACCTACAAAAAAGGCGGTTTGATGCAGGTTGTTAAATAGACCTGTAAAATCTGGTTTTTCGCCCCGTCAGGATTCGGGGCCGAGTTTGACATTCAATGCCGGCAGACCCCCGCTCCCACGGGGGCTGCGGCTTTTCATTTTTTGAACGAGGGAACATGTCCGAGAAGAAACTGGTTGGCATCGTGATGGGCTCCACTTCCGACTGGGAAGTGATGAAGGAAGCCGCACAGGTATGCAAGGATTTTGGCGTTAGCTATGAGGCGCGTGCATTGTCTGCGCACCGTTCGCCGATTGAGCTGGAAGAGTGGATCGCGCAGATGGAAGCCAGCGGCTGCCAGGCATTCATTGCCGGTGCTGGCGGTGCGGCGCACCTGGCGGGTGTGGTGGCATCGCAGACTATCCTGCCGACCTTTGGCGTGCCGATGCCGTCAAAATACATGAAAGGGCTGGATTCGCTGCTGGCAACCGTGCAGATGCCAAAAGGCATTCCAGTGCCGACGTTGGCGATCGGCGAAGCGGGTGCGGCCAATGCAGCGCTGGCGGTGATTGCAATGCTGGCCTTGAATGATCCGGCAATGAAAACGAAGCTGAAGGCGTTTCGCGATACGCAGTCAGAAAAAGTGCGCAACGCCACGTTGCCCGAACTGAGCTGAGAGGCTGAAAGGAAATCTCATGGCTGGATTGTTGGAAACGAACATCAAGTCGCTGCCGTTCATTCATCGCGGCAAAGTGCGCGATATTTACGCGGTTGGTGACGACAAACTGCTGGTGGTGCAGACCGACCGGCTGTCAGCGTTCGACGTGGTGCTGGACGATCCGATCCCGAACAAGGGCAAGATCCTGACTGCGATGTCGAATTTCTGGTTCAAGAAATTCGGCGAGCTGATGCCGAACCACATGACCGACATCGACCCGGCCTCGGTCGTCGCGCCGGAAGAGCGCGCCCAGGTCGAAGGTCGCGCGATCGTGGTGAAGAAACTCAAGGCGCTGCCGATTGAAGCGATCGTGCGCGGCTACATCATCGGCACCGGCTGGAAGGATTACAAGAAAACCGGTGCGGTGTGCGGCATTGCGTTGCCGTCCGGCCTGCAGGAAGCGCAAAAGCTGCCGCAGACGATCTTCACGCCATCGACCAAGGCCGAAGTCGGCCAGCACGACGAAAACATCTCGTTCGAGCAGATGGAAAAGATCATCGGCGCCGACTTGGCGCAACAGGTGCGCGACTTCGCGATCAAGCTCTATACCGCCGCGGCTGAATACGCGGCCACGAAGGGCATCATCATCGCCGATACCAAGTTTGAATTCGGTCTGGACGAGAATGGCAAGGTGCACCTGATCGACGAAATCCTGACGCCGGATTCGTCGCGTTTCTGGCCGGTTTCCAGCTACCAGATCGGCATGTCGCCGCCTTCGTTCGACAAACAGTTTGTGCGTGACTGGCTCGAAGCGCAGCCATGGAACAAGCAGGCACCGGCGCCGAAGTTGCCGGAAGACGTGGCGCAAAAGACGGCCGACAAGTACACCGAAGCACTGAAACTGCTTACCTGCTGACTGTTTTAAATGAAAATCGAGGGGTATATAGCATTTTTACCCTTCTTGGCCCCATAATCCGCCGGCACTTAAAAATACACCCACCAGTATTTTTCAGGCCGGCGGAATGCTTTTTTGACCGATGACGCTATCCGCTGACGAAATCCGCCGTGCTGCCGCATTGCTCGAATTGGGCCGGGTGGTCGCGTTCCCGACCGAAACCGTGTATGGACTTGGCGCGGACGCGGAAAATCCGGCCGCGGTGGCGCAAATCTATGCCGCCAAGGGGCGGCCGTCGAATCATCCGCTGATCGTGCATCTGGCGCCGGAAGCGGACATCAACCATTGGGTGCGCGACGTGCCAGACGCGGCGAAAAAGCTGATCGCCGCTTTCTGGCCCGGCCCGCTGACGCTGATCCTGAAAAAAGCGCCGCAAGTGCCGGATGCCGCTACCGGCGGGCAGGATACGATCGGCCTGCGCTGCCCGTCGCATCCGGTGGCACAGGCGCTGCTGCGCGCGTTCCGGCAGGGCAGGGGCGGCGTGGCCGCGCCATCGGCCAACAGGTTCGGCCATGTCAGCCCGACCACAGCGCAGCATGTGAAAGACGAGTTCGGTGACGATATTGGTGATGGCGGCCGTATCGGCATGGTGATCGATGGCGGACAAAGTCAGGTCGGAATCGAATCGACCATACTCGATCTGTCGCGCTGGGAAACGCACGGGCCGGTGCTGCTGCGCCCGGGGCATATCGGCGCGGACGCGATTGCCGCCGTGATTGGAGTTGAACCGCATCTGCCAGATGCGGCCGCGCCGCGCGCTTCCGGCACGCTGGATGCCCATTACGCGCCACGCACGCCGGTGGCGCTGCTGCCGTCAGATGAACTGGAGGCGACTGTGGCGATGCTGACAGCCGCACACAAGCGGCTGGCGCTACTGCGCCATTCGCCGCGTACGCTGCCGTCGAACGTGGTGCAAATCAGTCTGCCTTCCACGCCGAAAGGCTACGCGCACGGGCTGTACGCAGCGCTGCGTGCGCTTGATGGCGAGCGAGCGGATCTGATCCTGGTCGAGGCGCCGCCGGCTACGGCCGCATGGCAGGGCATCAATGACCGGCTGCGCCGCGCCGCGCACGATTCGGCCGGCATTCTGATAGCGCTGCTGGCAGACAAATAATTCGCCGGATATCGGTTGATGTCTGGCCGGCAATAAAAAAACCGCACCCGAAAGTGCGGTTTTTTTATTGGTCAGGCCGGATTCAGACGCCGACGCGCGGCACGAAGGTGGCGCGTTTTTCCTGATCAGGGCTGGGTTCCTGCCGCAACCGGTAGATGAGGGTCGGGATTTGCGTGCTCGACAGCACCTTGGTGGCAACGCTGCCAAGCAGGTTATGCCCCCAGCCGGCGCAGCCGTGCGAGCCCATGAAAATCATGCTGCATTTCTGTTCCTCGGCTGTTTCCACAATCGTGCGCGCGGTGGCATTGGAAATCTTGATCACGCTGGAAAACCTGATGCCCGCTTTTTCGGCTGCTTCCTTGATCGGGGCCAGATAGCCATGCCCGGCGTTGTTGACCATCTCGCTGTATTCATCCTTGCTCGGGTAATTCTTGGGCTTGATTTCGGAAAAATCGAAAAGCGGATTTTGTGCTTCGCGCGCAACGTAAATTCCCACCACTTCGGCGCCAACTTTTTGCGCCATGGATACGCCTTCGAGCGCGGAGATGTTTCCGAGGGTGGAGCCGTCAGTGGGAATGAGGATTTTGGTAAGCATGATTCTTCCTAACGATAAGTGAGAACACAAATGGCTGGGTGGAGGGATTTAATGTTTTTAACTGCCTGGATCATGCATCTCAAGCATTGTTTTTAGGCAACGCCTGCTTTTTCATTTTTCAGGAATTTTGCGGGAGCGTCAATATTGGGGCCGGTTGTTGGTTGATGAATGGCAATCATTTGACGTGATGGTGGAAAAATAACGACATTTTGTCGCTGATGGAGTCGCAATACGTGTTGGGGTAAATGTGGGCATAATGGAGAAACCGATTCAGATTGACGACATAGGGGGCAAAATGGCGACGGAAGCGGCAACGGGGGGGGCAACTGAGGTGGCAACGCTTGGTGGCGGGTGTTTCTGGTGTACCGAGGCGATTTATCAGCAGCTCAAGGGTGTGCTGTCGGTCGAGTCCGGATATACCGGCGGGCATGTGCCGAATCCGGACTACGAGATGATTTGCAGCGGCGAAACGGGTCACGCCGAGGTGGTGCGGCTGACATTCGACCCCGCGGTCATCAGCTATCGTGAAATCCTGCAAGTCTTTTTCACCAACCACGATCCGACGACCTTGAACCGGCAGGGTAATGACGAGGGAACGCAGTACCGTTCGGTGATTTATTATCATTCGCCGGAACAGGAGGCGACGGCCAGGCAGGTGATGGCTGAGATGGCGTCTGTGTGGGACGGGACGATCGTGACTGAAATCAGCCCGGCTACGTTCTTTTACAAAGCGGAAGACTTCCATCAGAATTTTTACCGCGATAATCCCTACCAGGGCTACTGCGCTTTCGTGATCGAGCCGAAGCTGGCCCATTTTCGCCGGCTTTTTGCCGCAAAACTTAAGGGCGCATAAGGACGCATGATGGCAGTGTGAACGAAAAATGCCGGTTTTACCCGGCATTTTTCATTTGCGGCTGATTTGTGGCCGTGATGCTTACGAATAGATGTAGCGGCGCGATGTCGGCAGCAGCGGCTTGCGCAGGCCGGCTTTCGTGCATACCACCTGGTAGAGGGCAATCAGGTCGTTGTAGAAAGCATAGGAAGACCCGGCGAGGTAGACGCGCCAGATTCGGTAGCGCTTGTCATCGATCATCTTCCGCACTTCCGCCGTATTCGCTTCGAAATTGTCGGCCCAGTGAGCGCAGGTTTTCGCATAATGGAAGCGCAGGTTTTCGATGTCGTGCGCTTCCAGCCCGCCTTCCTGCATGGTCTTCAGCACCTGGCTGATATGAGGCAGTTCTCCGTGCGGGAATACGTATTTGTCGATGAATTCACCGCCGCCGTATGGCGTGTCGCGGCCATCGGCATCGGATGAGGTGATGCCGTGGTTCATCACAATGCCATCTTCGGTCAAGAGCGAATTGATCTTCGAGAAGTAGGCCGCGAGGTGGTTGCGTCCGACATGCTCGAACATGCCGACGCTGGTGATGCGGTCGAACTGGCCGCTGACATCGCGGTAATCCTGCAGGCGGATCTCGATCCGGTTCGACAGGCCGGCCTGTTTGACCCGTTCGGTTGCCAGATCGAACTGACGTTGCGACAGCGTTATGCCGACGCAGTTTGCGCCGAATTTCTGTGCCGCACGAATCACCAGCGCACCCCAGCCGCAGCCGATGTCGAGCAGTTTTTGCCCCGGTTGCACGCGGATCTTGGTCAGGATGTGGTCGATTTTCTTCAGTTGCGCGGTGGCCAGATCCTCGTCGCCATTTTCGAAATAGGCACACGAATAAACCATATTCGGATCAAGGAATTGCGCATAGAACTCGTTTGATACGTCATAGTGGTACTGGATCGCTTCGGCATCTTTTTTCTTGGTGTGCTTGAACGAACGCAGCATCCGGCCGAACGTGCTGTCCGACGCAAGCGTCCGTTGAGCCAGGCCATGCGCCAGATCGATGATGTCGTTCAGTCTGCCCTTGACGTCGATCTTGCCTTCGACATAAGCGGTGCCCAGATTGGACAGCGATGGGGTCAGCAGATAGCTCAGCGACGAAACGCCGGGAACGCTGATGGTGACGTTCGGGTTGTCATTGCTGAAATCGTACTGTTTGCCATTCCAAAGTTCCAGCCGCAGTGGCAGCGCTGCTTGATTGCGGATGCTATTCACCCAGTTTGTCAGTTTCTTTTCCCAAACCACGATTTCCTCCGTGAATGTGAACTGATACTTCAAAACACGCAACCGGAACGGGATTGTGAGGGAAAATGCCAGAAAACTCGGCACTTCCACAAGTTCCGGATTTGGTTGAAGCAGTAACATTCCAGTTGACCTGTTTTCAGGATCAGAACGGTGCTCGTGTATGGGCGTCGTGCAATGGACCCCGAAAATATGTCTGAGTGGTATCTCCTGTTATGCCTGCTTCAAAAATCAAACCAAAAATCGAACCCAATAGCGTTACGGTTGCAGCCTTTGGTGTTGCCAGCTTCCATCTGCCTGACGCGTGAACAGGATGCGGTCATGGAAGCGCGAACGCCGCCCCTGCCAAAACTCCATTTGATCCGGCATCAGCCGGTAGCCGCCCCAGGAAACCGGCCGCGGCGGGTTGTCGCCATACAGCGCAGTGACCTCAGCCAGTCGGGCTTCCATTTCTTCGCGGCTTTGCACCGGCTTGCTTTGCGCTGATGCTACGGCGCCAAGCCTGCTTTGCAGCGAACGGCTTTGAAAACAGGTATCGTTTTCCTCTTCGCTGACGCGCTCAACCGATCCTTCGATGCGGATTTGACGCTCCAGTTCCGGCCAGAAAAACAGCAGCGCGGCAAAACGGTTAGTCTGCAAATCCTGGCTTTTGCGGCTGCCATAATTGTTGAACCAGGTGAAGCCATTTTTATCGAACTGATTGAGCAGCATCACGCGCGACGACGGCCGTCCGTCCGGACCGACCGTGGACAGGCTCATGATGTTCGGTTCGTAAATTCGGGCCTTGACCGCTTCATCAAACCAGTTGGCAAACAAAATGATCGGGTTGCCGGGCACACTATCGTCTGCCAGGTTGGCTTGGGTGTATTTGGTGCGAAGATCTGCGATTGACATTCTTTCCTCAATATCTTCCCGCATTTTTCTGTCCGGCGCTGCGCGCCGGGCTGACGCAGCCTGTCCATGTCGCCATTGCTGGTACGTACCGCTTGGCGCGGCCTGACCGAACAGCGAAGCATGGATGAAACATGAAAGGGCAACACAACGTCTGCCGCGAAAGCACCGTTCGGTGTCGGTGGCAGGGCCTGGCTTTCATGTTCACGAAACCGGAATGCATGGGAATCGAAATACGTATTGGCGCTGTTATGCGCGCTGTTAACCGCGCGTTATGGTTGGCTTTGTGGCGCATCGTATTTGCTATTTAACTGATTTATCTTACACCAATGATTTGTAATGTTGAAGAATTTTTGCGGTGCTGCCACAGTCTGTGCGAACGCCTCGCCGTGCGGCGGCTCCGGTACAATGCGCGCATGGAAACGAATATTGAAGCTGCGTCTTCCGCAGCAGGGCAGAATGCCGATTTTGAGCGCCGTTTCGGCGGCATTGGCCGACTTTACGGCCAGGCGGCACTGGCGCGCTTTCGCGCCGCGCATGTGTGCGTGGTCGGCGTAGGCGGTGTCGGTTCATGGGTGGTCGAGGCGCTGGCGCGCAGCGCGATCGGGCAGTTGACGCTGATTGACCTGGACAACGTGGCCGAATCGAACATCAACCGCCAGATTCAGGCGCTGGACGATACGCTGGGCCAAGCGAAAGTACTGGCGCTGGCCGAGCGGATCGCGCAAATCAACCCGGAATGCCGCGTGAACCAGATCGAGGATTTCGTCGCGCCGGACAACCTCGACGCGATGATCGGGGCGCAGCGGTACGATTACGTGATCGACGCCATCGACAGTGTTGGCGCCAAAACCGCGCTGATTGCGTATTGTCGCGAGCATGGCGTGCCGCTGGTGACCATTGGCGGCGCCGGCGGCCAGATAGACCCGACCCGGATCGAAATCCGCGACCTGTGCCGCACCGAGCAGGAGCCGCTGTTGGCCAAGGTGCGCAAGCGCCTGCGCTCGAAACACGGCTTTCCGCGCGGCACGAAAACCAAGTTCGGTATCGACGCGGTGTATTCGATGGAGCCGCTGAGATACCCGGAATCCGGCGAAGCCTGTTCGCTCGATGCCGATGATCGTGGGGTCACGGGCTTGAATTGCGCCGGTTTTGGTTCGGCCATGGCGGTCACTGCCAGCTTCGGCCTGGTTGCGGCGGCGCATGTGTTGCGCAAGCTGGCCGAGCAGGCGCCGAAATAACTGACTGAAAGGTGGTCTTGGGTCAGTAAGGCTGAAAAATATACTCTACCCAGTATTTATAAACAGCCAGCAAATATGTGGCCCGGCGGCATGTTTTGATTGCATACCCCTTCAAAATGTGAAATGCAGCCGGTTTGCTGCACTTAGATGATGCCGGTTTTCATCTGCCTGCCAAGCGTTTTCGATGCCAGCACGCGGTAGAACGGCTTTTCTCCGGCCAGTGGCGAGCGCGCCAGCACGATGCGGTCGGCCAGCCAGTCAAACGGTTCAAACGGCAGATCTGGCGGCGGCCCGGCATCGCGCGCGAGCGTGATGTGCGGCCGGAACACCTTGCCATCAAACGGAACGGCGGTTTGCGCCAGTGCTGCCGTCAGCGCCTGCCGCAGGGTGCTCAGTTCGGGCGGCAAGGCGTGCGTGCCGGCCCAGGCGATGCGGTTCTTGCCGAAATGGCCGAGGCGGTCGATGGTCAGCTTGATCGGCGCGGCGTGAACGCCATCGAGCACCGATTTCAGCGTTGGCAGCCGTTCGTTAGGTTGCGGCCCGAGAAAGGCGAGTGTCAGGTGCAAGTTGGGCGGGCGGATCAGCCGTCCGCGCACCTGTGCTTGCAGCATCGCCAGCGCGGCGCGGGTGGTTTCATCTGGCCATAGCGCGTAAAACAAGTTCGGACGCGGTGTCACGGATTTTGCGCCAGGAACTGGTTCACTTCGTCGCGGGTAGGGATGCCGGCGCGGCCGCCTTGGCGCGTGCATTTGAGCGCCGCCGCCGCCGAGGCGAAGCGCATCGCGGCCGGTACGTCGGCGCCTTCTGCCAATGCCAGTGCGTAGGCGCCATGAAACACGTCGCCGGCGCCGGTGGTGTCGACCACGCTGGTGTGAAACGCGGGTTGATGGTGTTCGCCGTTGTCGTCCAGCCACAGCGCGCCCTGCGCGCCCATCGTGACCGCGACGACGCTACAGCCGAGCGTGCGCACGCTGGCCAGCGCTTCAAAGTGATCGGTGATGCGCCCGCCGCAGAATGAACGCAGGCCCGGCACGGAGAAAATCGCATGGCCGGTCAGCGGCAGCAGTCGGGCAAAATCGGCATGGCCAGCAGCTTCGGCATCCAGCACGGTCGGTATGCCGTGCCGGTTTGCGGCGGCAAAGGCGCGGCTGACGCCCTGCGGCCAGCGCACGTCACCCAGAACGGCGCCCGTGGCGGCTATGTCGTCCAGATTGAGCCAGTCGGCATCGCCGGGCATGTTCGCGCCGGGAAAATTGACGATCATCCGTTCGCCGTTGCGATCGACGATCACCGCCGACACCGATGATCTTGCGCCGGGAAACAGCCGGAACTGCGAGGTATCGACCTGATAGCAGGCAAATTCGTTCTGCATCACATGACCGGCGGCATCATCGCCAGCCCGTCCCCAGAACGAGGCTTTCGCTCCGAGCAGTGCGACGGTGACCGCGCCTGTGGCAGCCATCCCGCCGCCTTGGGCGATGAAGCCGGTCGCGCGGAACTTGCCGCCGCCCGTCGGCATCTCGCCCACGGGCCAGATTTGATCCAGTGTGGTTTTCCCGACGCAGATGATATGTGGTGGCATAAGCTGTCTGGCTAACGCATTGGGGATGATGCAGCCATTGTAGTGGCGGAATCGGCTGCGGCAAGCATTGCCGGCACCGATGTTGATTTGCGTCAGTCGCCGCGCGCCTTGCGCTGCACCCGCCTTAAGTGCCACAGCATGCCGCAGGCCAGCAGCACCAGACTGATGCTGTTGCTGAACCAGAAACCGGCAGCGCCGGAAATTGCCACTGGTAACGGCAGATTGAACGGGTTCAGGCCGATGCTGATGCCGCCGCCCAGGCCGACGCACCACAGTGCGACCGCGTACAGGATCGTCGGGAACAGCACCACCTTGTAGGCGCGCAGGATGTACGACGTGGTGACCTGAACTGCATCGAACAACTGGTAAAAGCCAATGAACAGGAACAGCGGCAGCGCTACCGCGACCACGGTTTCATCCGGTGTGTAGGCGCGCACGATCGTGCCGCGCGCCAGCCAAGTGATGAGGCCGACCGATACCGCGACCATCACCGCTAGCCGGATGCCGGCATGGCCGATGCGGCTGGCTTCCTGCTGGTTTTTCGCGCCGATCGCCTGCGCCACCAGCGTGCCAGTCGCATTTGCGATCGATAGTGGCAGCATGTACAGCATGGTGGCGAAATTGGCCGTGATTTGGTGACCGGCGACGACCGTGTCGCCTAGGCGCGCAACGAACAGCGCAATGAAGGTGAACGATGTGACTTCGATGAAGAAACTCAGGCCGATTGGTAGCCCGATGCGCAGCAATTCCTTCATCGCGCCCCATTGCGGCCGGACAAAACCGGAACCGAACAGGCCGAGAATGCGGTAGAACGGATGGTGGCGCAGAATCAGCCAGCCAGTGGCCAGCGCCAGCCATGCAATCAGCGTGGTGGCAATCGCGCAGCCGGGGCCGCCGAGCGCCGGCAGGCCGAAGCCGCCGAAGATGAACAGTGCATTCAGCGGAATCTTCAATAGCAGGCCGGACACGTGGATCGCCATCACCATTTTCGGTCGCGCCATTGCGTTGTTCAGCGCGCCGTAGATGACGAATCCGAGCGTCGCCGGCAGCGCCAGCGCCAGGATGCGCAGATACTGGGTCGCCTTGGCGGTTAAGTCGGGCGAGGCTTTCGCCAGCGCCAGCAGCGGCTGCGGAAAGAGCAGCGCCAGGCAGCCGATGATCGACAGCAAGAGCGCCAGCCACACGCCTTGGCGGATTTCCTGTCCGATGCCGGTGAAATTGCGCGCGCCGACCAGTTGACCGATCACCGGCGACAGCGCCTGCAGCACGCCGTTCATGCCGACGAATATGCTGACGTAAATCGATGCGCCGACCGCCAGCGCGCCGAGGTCAGTGACCGAAAAGCGCGACACCATCATCGTATCGACCACGCTGTTGGCGATGACTGCCATCTGCCCGAGCAGGATTGGCCAGGCAAGCGAAACGATGCGCAGGGTGCGGTTGCTGTGTTGCTGCACGGTCATTGCCGGAACGATGGCATCAGGGGGTTTTTACCCGCTGGTAAAGGTGGAAGCGTTCGTCGCGATCACCGGGGCGGTTGCCCAGCCAGACAAGCTTCCACTGCGAAGCCGTATTCGGCAGCGAAATCGGCTCGTTTTTCCGGCGGCTGCGGTTGAGCCGGTCGTGCAGCAGCAGGAAATCGCAATCGGCGCTTCCCGGCCGCGATAACGTGATGCCGCCAAGATAGGCGAACGATGCCCGCTGCGCCGGCGTGATGTGCGCGGTGACGCAGGTTTGCGGCGATGGCAGGCGTTGTGCAACTTGCTGTGCCACGCTGATGTAGCTCTTGCCGTAATTCAGCCAGGGCAGCCATAGCGTTGACAGCAGCAGCCAGCACAGAATGACGCCGCCGGTCGATAGCACGACTGCGCGCCACAGCACGGTTGGCTGGCGCGACAGCCGCCAGTAAACCAGCAGGAACCAGGCGAGTGTGGCGCACAGCGCAATCAACAGTGCAATCAGATTCAGTTCCTGCGTGAAGCCGGGGGCGAGCTTGGCTGCATTTTTGGCAATTCGCATCGGCCAGCCTGTCTGTTTCGCTACCCAGCCGAGCCAGATGAGCGCCGCCCCTATCGTCATCGCCATTACAGAGAACCAGTCAACCGCGTTGATTCCGCCGCGCCGCATTGTCGGCAGGCCGAACGCGGCCAGAATCGCTAGCGGCGGCAATAACGGCAGCAGCATGCTTTCGTTCGGGGTTGGATCGAATAGCGCGAGCAGGGTGAACACGGCGACAAACAGCAGCGGTAGCGCGATATGCAGGTCGTGGCGTTGCCTGCGCCAGGCATAGACAGCCCAGATGGCGAAAGGCCATGCCGGCCAGCAAAACAGCAAACCGTTCTTGAAGAAAAAACGCAGCGTTTCGACGCTGGGCCAGCCAATTTGTTCGACGTTCCAAGCCATCCAGGCCGAGAATGGTGACTGGCCTGGCGGCAGCAGCGAACAGGCGAGGGCTATCCATAGCGCCGGCAGCAGCAGCGCCATCGCCAGCGCCAAAAGAAAATGCGGCACGGTACGGCGGATTTCCTGCTGCAGCCAGCACAGGAAGGCCAGCAGTGGCAGCCACAGCGCCAGCGGCACGACCCAGCCGCGCGTCAGCACCAGCAGGCCGAGTGCAGCGCCAATCAGCCCGGCATTGCGCAAGCTGGGTGTTTCGGCATAACAGACGGCGGCATACAGCAGCAGGCCGATCAGGGATACGAACAACGCTTCGGCGCGCGTTTCATGGCTGTGCTGCAGCAGACCGATGCAGCCGATGTAAATCAGCAGCGCGCCGTCGGCCAGCATGCGGCCGTAATCTTTCGGTTTTGGCTGGCCACCAAACGCCAGTTGCATCGGCTGCGCTTCCGGCTGGCGCCCGAAGTGATAGGCGGCATACCAGATCGAAGCCGCGCCGAGTGAAAAGAACAAGATGTTGGCTACCCTAGCTGCCAGCATATCGCCCAGCAGCCAGCCGAACAACTTGATGCAGATGGCGCCAATCCAGAAGGCCAGCGGCCCTTCGCCCGGCATTGCCAGGCCGATGATGTTTGGCGCCAGCCAGTCAGACAGACCGCCGTGCGCCATGGTCCACATGATGCCGAAGCTCGCGGCTTCGTCGCTCTTCCACGGATCGCGGCCGATCAAACCGGGCAGGATGTACAGCAGCGCGAGCAACAGCAGCCCCCAGCGCGGTAGCGCAGTCGTGGCAGAAGCGGCGAGGCGGACAGGCTTCATCGTGAGTGTGGGTGATTATTGGTTTCCGGCGATATTGTGCCACTGGCCGCAATAAAAAAGGCAGCCGCAGCTGCCTTTTTCGATGCGATGCACGAATCAGTTCGATACCTGGGTTTTCGAACCGACCTTGCCGAACTTCTGGCGGAATTTTTCCACGCGGCCGGCGGTGTCAACGATTTTGTGCTTGCCCGTGTAAAACGGATGCGATTCGGATGAAACCTCGACCTTGATCAGCGGATAGGTTTTGCCTTCGAATTCGATGGTTTCCTTGGTCTGGATGGTCGAACGGGTGACGAATTTGAAATCGCACGAAATGTCGTGGAATACAACTTCGCGATAATTCGGGTGGATGCCTTCTTTCATGTTTTTCCTCTGATAGTTGGGTAGCCAAACAGCACTTCGTCGGTCTGGGTTGCTTCTTGACCCGATTGCCGCTCACTTGCCTGAAAGTTCCGCCCCCAGACCGCTCATGGCTTTGTTGAAGCGCCGTCGAGTACCATGCGGTTTGGAAAACGAAATAAAACTTAGCCTGCAATTATGCCATGAAATCATGAGGTTGGGAACCTGTCTGACGGCAATAAAGTCGTCACTGGTTGACATGGCACATCATGCTGCGATGCAGGACGTAATATGTTTGTTGTACAGCCATTCGATTCAATGCCGACTACCAACGCATAAAACCATGAGCTCATCGCATGTTTTTCTCCTCAAGCGTGTATATGATCCGGCCGCGCCGCAGGACGGAAAACGTTTTCTGGTGGATCGGCTGTGGCCGCGCGGCATGCGCAAGGAAAAGCTGCTGATAGATGGATGGCTTAAGGATGTTGCGCCCAGCCCGGCATTGCGGACATGGTTCGACCACAAGGCTGAAAATTTTTCCGAATTCAGCGCGCGTTACCGCGAGGAACTGGCGCAGCATCCGGCTGCTTGCGAACCATTGCTGCAAGCCATCGAAAGCGGCAATGTTACTCTGCTGTATGCCGCCAAGGACCCGGACATCAATCACGCGGTCGTGTTGCGGGATTATCTGCAGAAAAAACGACGCGCCGCCAGGCGTTGATTCATGGCGGCGCTTCTTTGGCGGAATTAACCGCCGCGGCGCATCAGGTCGAAGAAATCGGCGTTGTTCTTGGTCGCCTTCATCTTGTCGAGGATGAACTCCATCGCCTCGATCTCGTCCATACCGTACAGCAGCTTGCGCAGGATCCAGATCTTCTGTAACTGGTTGGCCTCGATCAGCAATTCCTCGCGGCGTGTGCTGGACTTGTTCAGGTTGATTGACGGATAGACGCGTTTCTCGGCCAGGCGGCGTTCAAGGTGCACTTCCATGTTGCCGGTGCCCTTGAATTCTTCGTAGATCACGTCATCCATCCGGCTGCCGGTTTCAATCAGCGCGGTAGCGATGATGGTCAGCGAACCGCCTTCCTCGACGTTACGAGCCGCGCCGAAAAAACGCTTCGGGCGCTGCAATGCGTTGGCATCGACGCCGCCGGTCAGCACCTTGCCGGAAGCCGGGATGACGGTGTTGTAGGCGCGCGCCAGACGGGTGATCGAATCCAGCAGAATGACCACGTCCTTTTTCATTTCGACCAGACGCTTGGCTTTTTCAATCACCATTTCGGCAACCTGCACATGGCGCGTGGCCGGTTCGTCGAAGGTGGAAGCAACCACCTCGCCGCGCACTGAGCGCTGCATTTCAGTCACTTCTTCCGGCCGTTCGTCAATCAGCAGCACGATCAGCGTGACATCTGGGTGATTCGAGGTGATGGCGTGTGCGATGTGTTGCAGCATCACCGTTTTGCCGGATTTCGGCGATGCCACCAAGAGGCCGCGCTGGCCCTTGCCGATGGGCGCGATCATGTCGATGATGCGGCCGGTGATGTTTTCGTTGCCGTTGATGTCGCGTTCGAGTTTCAGCGCCCGGTCCGGATGCAACGGCGTCAGATTTTCGAACAGGATGCGATGTTTCGATGCCTCAGGCGGTTCGCCGTTGACCTTGTCCACCTTGACCAGCGCGAAATAACGTTCGCCGTCTTTCGGGGTGCGCACTTCGCCTTCGATTGAATCGCCGGTGTGCAGGTTGAAGCGCCGGATCTGGGACGGCGAAATGTAGATGTCGTCGGTCGAGGCCATGTAGCTGGCATCGGGCGAACGCAGGAAGCCGAAACCGTCCGGCAGGACTTCCAGTGCGCCGTCGCCGTAAATCTGTTCGCCGGCTTTCGCGCGTTTCTTGAGAATGGCGAACATCAGTTCCTGCTTGCGCAGGCGGGCGGCATTGTCAATGTCGAGGCTGCTTGCCATGTCCAGCAAGGCCGAAACATGCATGGCCTTCAATTCGGATAAATGCATATCTGTATCTGTGCGTATCCCGTGTCGGGAATCAAAATGGTGGGGGAGGGAACAACGTGGTGTTGCTGCTTGCGGTGTTGCTGGCAGCGGTCATGCCGCGGGCACGACCACTGCGGGAGTTTGTCAGATGTTGCTGTCAATGAATGCGGTCAACTGGCCTTTGCCGACTGCGCCAACTTTTTGCGCTGCCGGCACGCCATTCTTGAACAGAATCAGTGTCGGGATGCCACGGACGCCAAATTTGGCTGCCATTGCCTGGTTCGAATCGACGTCCAGCTTCGCGACCAGAATCTTGCCGCCATATTCCTTTGCGATTTCTTCCAGCGTCGGCGCGATCATTTTGCACGGGCCGCACCATTCAGCCCAGAAATCGACCAGTACCGGACGATCGGATTTCAATACGTCCGCTTCAAAGGAGGCATCGGAAATGTTCTTGATGTTTTCGCTCATGGTTTCCTCGAATGGAAGGAAAAAAGATAAAACGGGTATTCGGACGGAAGCGCCTTACTGCCGGAGGGTGCCGTGGTTGCCTTTAGTTTTTGGTCTTGCGGCAGGGGCGAGATGTCTGGCCGTTTCGTCGCCAGATTGGCGGCAGAAGATGATTTCGCACGAATCATAACCTATTTTCTGCAAATTGGGGGCAGCGCATTGATTTATCAGCGAACAACCGCAAACCCCATGTTGTTTTTGCCGTCAATCGGTCAGGCGGTACCGGACTGGATCAGTTCGACCATGTAGCCGTCCGGATCCTTGATGAACGCGATGACGGTCGTGCCGCCTTTCACCGGGCCGGCTTCGCGCGTGACGTTGCCCCCTTGCGCCTTGACCGCTTCGCACGCCTGGTAGGCATCGGCGACTTCGATCGCCATGTGACCGTAGGCGGTGCCGAGTTCGTATTTGTCCACGCCATAGTTATAGGTCAGTTCCAGTTCTGCCTGTTCCGGATTGCTGGCAAAGCCGAGATATGCCAGCGTGTACTTGTATTCCGGATTGTCCTTTGTGCGCAGCAATTTCATTCCGAGCACGCGGGTGTAGAAATCGATTGAACGCTGCAAATCGCCGACGCGCAGCATGGTATGCAGAATACGCATGTGTCCTCCGTTTTATACTGTGTGGTGTATTTTTAATGTGCCAGTAAATATCTGGTGGAAATGGGGTAAAAAGGCATATACCGGTCAAATCAGATAAGCGGCAGCGCATTCAGCGCCTGTTCGCGCAGCGCCTGGCGGGCGGTGCGATAGTCCGGATAGACTGATTCTACCGCAGCCCAGAAACGCTCGCTGTGGTTCATCTCGCGCAGGTGCGACAGTTCGTGCGCCACCACGTAATCGATCAGTGTTTCCGGCAGATGGATCAGTCGCCAGTTGAGACAAATCGTGCCGCGCATGCTGCAGGAACCCCAGCGCGTGGTGGCCGAGGACAGCTTCATCGTCCGGTAGCGGACATCGAGCCGCTCGGCATAAACCGGCATGCGCGCGGCAAACACGCTGGCCGCTTGCTGCTGCAGCCATTTTAGCGTGCGGCTGCGCAGCTGCGCTTCGGTCGCGTCGCCTGTCAGGAGCAGCGTCAACTCGCGGCTGGTTTCGTCGAACGTAACCATTGCCCTGGACGCGCGGCGCAGGCGCAGCGTGATGGGCGAACCGAGATAGGGCAGCGTAGCGCCGTCGCGCCAGGTGATTTGCTGTGCCTGCCGTTGCGCGGTGGCGCTCTGGCATTCGCGCAATTTATCGATGATCCAGCGCTGCTTGCTGCGGATTGCCTGGTCGATGTCGGCCAGCGTCACCCAGCGCGGCGCGGTAATGCGCAAGCCGTCGCGGTCGATCGAAAAACCGATGGAGCGGCGTTTCGAGCGGCGCAGCGCATAGCAGATGACCTGATTGCCCAGCAGGATGCGGCGGGTCGGAATGTCGGAAACGGCTGGTGGCGCGTCATCAAAGCCGAACAGGTCGAGCTGCATGGCGGGAGGCGTCAGGCTTGCCATCGGCTTTCAGTGGGCGGTATCCTGGCTGGACGGATACGCCTGCGGCGAAATGACCCGCATTTCGCCTTCGATCCAGTTTTCGACTAGCTTCATCAATTCTTCGTGCGAGCGTCCCTGAGGTGCGATCGCCGGGCCAATGGAAACCGTGACCAGCCCCGGCTGCTTGATGAATGAATCCTTCGGCCAGCATTCACCAGAATTGACCGCAATCGGCACGATGGCGGTGTCGGTCGCGTGCGCCAGCCTCGTGCCGCCGCCCTTGTATTCTCCCTGCGTGCCGACAGCCGTGCGCGTGCCTTCGGGGAACATGATGATCCACAGACCATCGTTCAGCCGCTTCTTGCCTTCGGTGATGACGTGCCGGAACGCGCGCACGCCGAGGCTGCGATCGATCGGGATCATTTTCAGCAATCCCAGCGCCCAGCCGAAGAACGGGATCGAAAGCAGTTCTTTCTTGAACACGAACACTAATGGGCGCGGCAACTGGTACAGCAGGAATATCGTTTCCCATGCGGACTGGTGCTTCGATAGCACGATGGCGGGTGCGTCCGGGAAGTTTTCCGCTCCCTTGATTTGGTAACGGATGCCGCAGATGACTTTCGCCAGCCAGATGACAGTCGCATTCCAGCGCGAGGTAATGTAGTAGCGCTGGCGGTACGGCAGTGGCGCGGCCAGAAAGCAGACGAGCGTCCAGACTGGCGTGAACACCAGCATCGCAAAAGCGAGCAGCAGCGAACGCAAAAACAGGGTGAATCTACGCAAGATGGCTTCTCCTGAAGCGCATGAATTTAAACCTTTTCACTGCTGATTCCGTCTTCGGTTCCCAGCATGAAATCGACTACGGCTGCCAGATCGGGGTAGGTTGTCGTGCCAGGCGGCAGTCCGCCGCTTGCCAGCGTTCCCTTGCCCTTGCCGGTCAGCACCAGATAGGGAGTGCAACCGGCAAGGAAAGCCGCTTGCAGATCGCGCAACGAATCACCAATCGATGGCACACCCTTGAGCTTGATGTCGTAACGGCGCGCGATCGCTTCCAGCATGCCGGATTTGGGCTTGCGGCAATCGCAATCGTCGCTGGCAGCATGAGGGCAGAAGAAAATGGCGTCGATTTCCGCGCCGACTGCCAGCGCTGCGGCGTGCATTTTCTGATGGATCGCATTTAGCGTGTTCAGATCGTACAGGCCGCGCGCGATGCCAGACTGGTTGGTGGCGACGACCACGCGGTAATCTGCCTGATTCAGCCGTGCGATGGCTTCCAGCGAACCGGGAATCGGCACCCACTCGGCGGGCGATTTGATGAACGATTCCTGATCGAAATTGATGACGCCATCACGGTCGAGAATGATCAGTTTCGTCGCCATGCGATCTCCTTGTCAGCCTCTAGCTTGCCAGCCGGGAAATGTCGGCTACGCGGTTCATCATCGTGTGCAGATCGGACAGCAGCGCGACACGGTTGTTGCGCAGGTTGATGTCGTCGGCCATCACCATCACGGTATCGAAAAAAGCATCCACTTCATTGCGCAGTTGCGCCACCGCGGTCAGCGCGCCGGCGTAGTTTCCTTGCGCGACCAACTGGTCAACTTGCGGTTTCAGGTCGAGCATGGCCGAATGCAGCTTGCGTTCCGGCTCGTCCTGCAGCAGGTTTTCCTGCACGTTGCCGGCGGTGATGTTCGCCTTTTTCAGGATGTTGCCAATGCGTTTGTTCGCGGCGGCAAGCGCATCCGCTTCCGGCAGCGCGGCGAAAGTCTTGACAGCGTTCAGGCGCTCGATGATATCGTCGAAACGATCCGGGTTTTGCGCCAGGATCGCTTCGATTTCATCCGCCGCATAGCCACGGTCACGCAGCAGGCCGCGCAGACGATCCATCATGAACGCCAGCACGCCTGCGGTCGAATCCTTGAAGCTGGCATTCGCCGCCAGCACGCGGATGATCGAAGACAGCATCGCGCGCAGCGACAGTGGTAGGCGTTTTTCGATCAGGATGCGCAAAATGCCGAGCGCATGGCGGCGCAACGCGAACGGGTCGCGGTCGCCGGTCGGCTGCAGGCCGATGCCCCAGATGCCGGCCAGCGCTTCGAGCTTGTCGGCCAGCGCCAGCACGGTGCCTGTCTGCGTCGTCGGCAGCGCATCGCCAGCGAAGCGCGGCATGTAATGTTCGGTCGCAGCCATCGCGACTTCTTCATGCTCGCCGTCGTGGCGCGCATAGTAGGTGCCCATGATGCCTTGCAGTTCGGGGAATTCGCCCACCATGTCGGTCAGCAGGTCGGCTTTTGCCAGCCGCGCGGCGCGCTCGACCAGCGCCTGATCGATGCCGACCATGCCGGCGATTTCGACCGCGAGGATGCGCACACGTGCCATCCGCTGTGCCAGCGTGCCGAGCTTGTTGTGATAGACCACGTTCGCCAGTCCGGGAATGCGATCCTCGAGTTTCTTTTTCTTGTCCTGCTCAAAGAAGAAGCGGGCGTCGGACAGGCGTGGACGGATCACGCGCTCGTTGCCACTGATGATGCGCTGCGGGGTCGAGGTTTCCATGTTCGATACGATAAGGAAACGCGAGCGCAGTTTGCCAGAGGCATCAGTCAGCGCAAAATATTTCTGGTTGGTCTGCATCGTCAGGATCAGACATTCCTGCGGCACCTCAAGAAATTCATCTTCAAAGTGGCATTCGTAAATCACCGGCCATTCGACCAGTGCAGCGACTTCATCCAGCAGCGATTCCGGCATCAGCACGCGATCATTTTTGGCTTTCGATTGCAGCATCGCACGTATCCGTTCCTTGCGTGCGGAAATGCTGACGATGACCTTGCCTTGTGATTCGAGCGTGGCGGCATAGGTCGTGGCATCGGTGAACGCGATTTCGCCTTGCGACAGGAAACGGTGGCCGTTGGTGGTGCGGCCGGCTGACAGGCCGAGAATCGACAGCGGTACGACTTCGCGCCCCAGCAGAGCAACCAGCCTGTGCGCCGGACGCACGAATTCGACCGTGACGCCATCCGGGCGCTGGTAAGTCATCTGCTTCGGTACCGGCAACTTGCTGACCGCTTCTTCCAGTGCGGCTTGCAGCCCGGCGGCAATGGTCGAGCCGGGTGCGGTGTGGGTGTAATAGTAGGTTTCTGTCTTGCCATCGGCGGCGACCGTCATCTGGTCGGTCGTTACCTCAGGAAAACCGAGCGCGGCCAGCTTTTTCTTCAACGGCGCCGTTGGCTGACCGTTCGCGTCGAGCGCGACGGACACCGGCAGCACCTTGACGCGGATCGGCTTGTCGGGAGAAGTTGCGGCAACGCCGGTGATCGTCAATGCCAGGCGGCGCGGCGTGGCAAAAGAGGTCAGCTTCGAATCGGCCGACAGAAAATCGCGCGATTTCAAGCCGTCAAAAATGGTGGCGGAAAAGGCATCGGCCAGGCGGCTGAGCGCCTTCGGCGGCAATTCTTCGGTCAGCAGTTCGACTAACAGTGTCTGATTCATGTGCAATTCATCCCGCATTCGCGGGAGCTGATGTTATAGGTTATGTGGTTTTCGCTGCGTTACGCGACCTTGCGCGTATCGCCCAGCATCGGGAAGCCGAGCTTCCTGCGCGATTCCAGATACCCCTGCGCGACCGAGCGCGACAGGTTGCGGATGCGGCCGATGTAGGCTGCGCGTTCGGTGACCGAAATGGCGCCGCGCGCGTCGAGCAGGTTGAACGTATGCGCCGCCTTCAGGATCATTTCGTAAGCGGGAATCGTCAGTTCCATCTCCATCAGCCGCTTCGCCTCGGACTCGTAGTTCGAGAATAGCGAGAACAGGAACTTGGTGTTGGCGCCCTCGAAGTTGTAGGCGGACTGCTCAACTTCATTCTGGTGGAAC
Source organism: Burkholderiaceae bacterium (assembly GCA_018261755.1). Taxonomy (GTDB): domain Bacteria; phylum Pseudomonadota; class Gammaproteobacteria; order Burkholderiales; family Burkholderiaceae_D; genus QZKY01. Next base: position 54,696 of record JAGTRJ010000003.1, on the reverse strand, counting down.
ACGTCGCCATACGACAGCGATTTCTTCACGCCGCGATCGTTCCATTGCGTCCATACCAGGTCGTACACGTTTTCAACGCCTTGCAGATACATCGCCAGACGCTCCAGACCGTAGGTGATTTCGCCCAGAATCGGGTTGCAATCGATGCCGCCAACCTGCTGGAAATAGGTGAACTGCGTCACTTCCATGCCGTTGAGCCAGACTTCCCAGCCCAGGCCCCAGGCGCCGAGCGTCGGGTTTTCCCAGTCGTCCTCGACGAAACGCACGTCGTTCTGTTTCAGATCCAGTCCGAGCGCCTCCAGCGAACCGAGATACAGTTCAAGGATATTTTCCGGCGACGGTTTCAGCACCACCTGGAACTGGTAATAATGCTGCAGCCGGTTCGGGTTTTCGCCGTAACGGCCATCCTTCGGCCGGCGCGATGGCTGCACATAGCCGGCACGCCACGGTTCGGGGCCGATGGCACGCAGAAAGGTCGCGGTATGCGAAGTGCCGGCGCCGACTTCCATGTCGTACGGCTGCAATATCGCGCATCCTTGGGAATCCCAGTAATTTTGCAGTTTCAGGATGATTTGCTGAAAGGTCATCATATGATTGTTCCTTGCTGCTGGCGACCGAATCGCTTCGGGCAGCGGTGATTCTTAAACTCCGAATTCTAGCGTTTTTTAGCGGTGTCCGGCAGCCGTTGTGGTTTTTTGGCGAGAGCGGAGCTTTCCGCGCGGCTTTCGCACCGCATGGCTGCCAATTCAGGCCGCGACGTTAACTTTCGCCACACCCTCGGTCATTTCGCCGATCACTGCGGCGCGCTCGAAGCCTTCGCTGGCAAACAGCGCCAATACCGCATCGGCTGCTTCCGGCGCGCAAGCCACCAGCAGACCGCCGGAGGTTTGTGGATCGGTCAGCAACGTGCGCTGCGTCAGCGTCAGCGCATCTGACAGTTCGACTTCGTGGCCATAACCGGTCCAGTTGCGGCCGGAGGCACCGGTCTGGCAGCCGACGTCAATCAATCGTTCTACGCCCGGCAACAGCGGCACCTTGCCCATCTCAATTTTTGCCGTTAGCTTCGAGCCGCGCGCGAGTTCAAGCGTGTGCCCCAGAAGGCCGAAGCCGGTGACATCGGTCATCGCATGCACGCCAGCCATGCCGGACAGCGATTTGCCCGGCGTGTTCAGTTTTGTGGTGTTGGCGATCATCGCCGCATAGCCATCGGCATCGAGCGCATTCTTTTTCAGCGCCGCCGACAGGATGCCGACGCCCAGCGGCTTGCCGAGGATCAGCTTGTCGCCCGCTTTCGCACAGGCGTTTTTCTTCACCTGCTCCGGATGCACCAGACCGAGCGCAACCAGACCGTAAATCGGTTCAACCGAATCAATCGTGTGGCCGCCGGCAATCGGAATGCCAGCCGCGGCGCAGACCGTTTCGCCGCCGCGCAGGACTTCGCCAATCACGTCCAGCGGCAGCTTGTCGATCGGCATCCCGACCAGTGCCAGCGCCATGATCGGCGTGCCGCCCATCGCGTACACGTCGGAAATCGCATTGGTGGCGGCGATGCGGCCGAAATCGAACGGATCATCAACGATCGGCATGAAAAAGTCGGTGGTCGCAATCAGTGCTTGCTGATCATTCAGCTTGTACACCGCGGCATCGTCCGAGGTTTCGATGCCGACCAGCAATTCCTTCGGCACAGGAAAACCGCCACCGGCTTTTTTCAGGATATCGGACAACACGCCGGGAGCAATCTTGCAGCCGCAGCCGCCGCCATGCGAAAACGAAGTGAGCCGGATTTTCGGTTGTTCGGAAGCAGTCATCATCAATGCCGGTGAATTTCTAAGGCTTAAATTATAAACGGCGCAGTCGCCTGCGCCGTTATTTTCAGAAAGACGGGGGTATTGTCGAAAATACCGTCGTTCTTCCACAGATTCCGGCGGGGTTCAAAAATACACCGGGTAGTATATTTCTGGTGGCCAGCGCCGGAAAAACGACGGTTCAGCGCTCGCCGAATGCGCGCCGGCTGCCTTCGGCGCTGCGCGCATGTTTTTGCCCGCCTTTGCCCTGAGCGTTCTTGCCCGGGGTGCTTTTCCCGTGTCCGCCATTCGGTTGTGCGAACGAACGCTGGCCAGGCTTGTGCGTGGCACGGCGCTGGTCGCCCGGTTTCCAGCCGTTCGGCTTGCGGGCCGAACGCGGAGCGGACGATGCTTTTTTCGGCTCCAGCCCTTCGATTTCATTCACTGGAATCGATTGTTTGGTGAAACGTTCGATGCGCTTGATGTGGATCATTTCAGCATGGTTGACCAGAGAAATGGCCAGTCCGCTGCGGCCGGCGCGGCCGGTGCGGCCGATGCGATGCACGTAATCCTCGGCGAATTTCGGCAGGTCGTAGTTGACCACGTGGGTGATGGTCGGCACGTCGATGCCGCGCGCGGCCACGTCGGTCGCCACCAGTACTTTCAGGTGGCCGCGACGCATGCCGTTCAGCGTACGGTTGCGCGCGCCCTGTGGCATGTCGCCATGCAGCGCCGCGGCGGCAAAGCCGGCGATGTTCAGGCGGTCGGCCAGCATGTCGGCATCGCGTTTGGTGGCGGTAAACACCACCGCCTGGTTGATGCTTGTGTCGCGCAGCACGTGGTCGAGCAGGCGGTTCTTGTGCGCCAGGTCATCGGCGAAATGCACGCATTGCACGATGTTTTCGTTTTTGGTGGTTGCGTTGGCGATGCGGATTTCGACCGGATTGTGCGTGATGCGGCGTGCCATGCTGCCGACAACACCATCGAGCGTGGCGGAAAACAGCATCGTCTGACGCGATTCCGGCGTGGCCTCGACGATGGTATCGATATCGTCGATGAAGCCCATGTCGAGCATCCGGTCGGCTTCGTCCAGCACCAGTACTTCCAGTTGCGAGAAATCGATCTTGCCGGACTGCATGTGGTCGATCAGACGGCCGGGGGTTGCAACCAGGATTTCCGGATTCCTGGCCAGCAATTGCATCTGTTTCGGATACGGCATGCCGCCCAGGATCGACACGGCTTTCACGCGGCGCATGTGGGCGCCATATTGTTCGGTGGCGGTGGTGACCTGCAGCGCGAGTTCGCGCGTCGGTGTCAGCACCAGCATTTTCGGTTGCGCCGGCTTGAAGCGGACGCGTTCGCCCTTGGCGCGGGAGGATTGCTTTTCCTGATTCGGCGTTTTGCCTCCGGCTGCCTGCGGTTCGGACGCGAACCGGTGCAGTGCTGGCAGCATGAAAGCGGCGGTCTTGCCGGAGCCGGTTTGCGATGAAACCAGCAGGTCGGCGCCATTCAATGCGGCCGGAATTGCCTGTTGCTGAACCGGAGTGGGCGCGGTGTAGCCGGCATCGGCGACGGCCTTGACGATGGCCGGATGCAGGCCAAGTGCTTCAAAATTCATTGTGTTCCTAAAGTTAATGTCCAGCACGCGCAGGAATCTGGGGGCAGCACGACACAGGTCATGCTGCAACCGTTTCCGGCACGCGTTGTTATGCGCACGTTGTGGGTGCGCCGTAAAAAAGCAACGCCAACCAGACGAAATGACTTTGGAATGCAAGGAAATTTCGGCACAAAAGCTTTGCGCCGGAACAGCGCCAACGAGGGGCGCAAGAGGCGGGGGGGCTTTATTTTTTGCGTCACCCATCAGGGTGCGCGAAGGCTTGCGATGCTGCCAAACTGCTTTCCGGACGCCACGCTGGTGACGTCCGGGCCGCGATTATAACGGTTTTTTCGGATTGACGCGATGCTTATTCGTTTCCGCTGCGCTTGATGTGGAATTCCTGATCAGGGTTCAGTCCCATGACATGCGAGAAGCCGCCATCGACGTAGACGATGTCGCCCGTGATGCCGGATGACAGTTCCGACAGCAGGAAGGCAGCGGTGTTGCCGACTTCCTCGATCGTGATGTTGCGGCGCAGCGGCGCGTGCGCGGCGACGAAGTTCAGCAGGGTACTGAAATCCTTGATGCCGCTGGCTGCCAGAGTGCGGATCGGGCCGGCAGAGACGCCATTGACGCGGATGCCTTTCTTGCCGAGGGATTCGGCCGCGTAGCGGACGCTGGCTTCAAGCGAGGCTTTCGCCAGTCCCATCGTGTTGTAGTATGGAATCGCGCGTTCCGAGCCGAGGTAGGTCAGCGTCAGGCAGGACGAACCGGGTTTCAGCAGCGGCATGGCTGCCTTGATCATTGCCGGAAAGCTGTAAGCGGAAATGTCATGCGCGATTTTGAATGCATCGCGCGACAGGCCGTCGAAGAAATCGCCCGCGATGGCTTCGCGCGGCGCAAAACCGATTGAATGCACCAGACCGTCGATTGAATCCCAAGATTTGCCCAGGTCGGCGAACAGCGCATCGATCTGCTCATCACTGGTGACATCGCATTCGTAAATCAGGTCGCTACCGAATTCTTTTGCAAAATCGGTGATTCTTCCCTTGAAACGCTCGCCAACATAGGTGAAGGCCAGTTCTGCGCCTTCACGCTTGCACGCCTGGGCGATGCCATAGGCGATGGATTTGTTGGATAGCAATCCAGTGATAAGAATTTTTTTGCCTTGCAAAAATGCCATGCGTGACTCCAGATTTGATGCAAAAACGCTTTCGTACCAGGCATTATTCCGCGCTTGGCTTTGGAAGACGATTGCTTGAATTATTGATTACATGACGACGGGCCGGTTGCTGCTGGCTGCGTCGAGTCAAGATTGTAGGCCGTACTCGTTGCGGCGGCAACTTTTCGTTGTTGCCGAGCATATATATTTCAGTCATCAGGTGCGTTTCTTGCCAGCCTTGCCACTGGAGCGGGCTTGCGCGACCACGGTTTTTTTCTTGCTGGAAACAATTTTCTTGCCGCCGGAATGTCTGGCGCTACCGGCTAGCTGCCTCCTGCTCCCTTTTTTGGATGAAGCCATTTTTTGCGGCAACTGCAGTTCCAGCACGGTGCCGATTGCAACCTTGTCGGCTTTGAGCTTGTTCCACGACTTGATTTGCGCCACGCTGACGCGATGCCGTTTCGCGATCGAGGCCAGGCTGTCTTTTTTGCCGACCTTGACCGTCACATGCCTGGGCGGCGGCGCTTCGCGTTCGACCGCAATCCGCGCGTTTTCGGCGATTTCGGGTGAAATGTCCTTGTCGGTCAGGCTGGCTGGCCGGGGCACGAGAATGGTTGAGCCGGCCTTGACCAGCATCTTCGGCGCGATGCGGTTCGCATCGCGGATGACATCTGGCGTGGTGCCGAATTTCTCGGCAATGGCTTCGATGTGTTCGCGCGGGTCGGTTACCTTGTAAGCCGTCCATGAACACAGCGGCTTGTCTTTGTCCCACTTCGCCAGGTTGGCCTTGAACTTGTCCGCGTTTTCATGCGGCAGCAGCAGTCGGGTACGCGTGCCGCCGGCGATCACGTATTTGCCGAATTGCGGATTCAAGGCGCGAAATTCGTCAATTGGCAGTTCCGCCAGTTGCGCCGCGACCTTCACATCCATGTCGCGCGTTTTGCCGATAGTGACGAAATACGGCTGGTTTTCGATTTTCGGCAGCGTGATGCCATATTTGGCCGGGTTGGCGATGATTTGCTTGACCGCCTGCAGTTTCGGCACGTAGTTGCGGGTTTCTGCCGGCATCCTGGCCGAGAGGCTGTTGAAATCGATTGGCAATCCGGCGGCCTGATTGCGCTTGACCGCTTTCAGCACCGAGCCTTCGCCCCAGTTGTAGGCGGCCAGCGCCAACTGCCAGTCGCCAAACATGTTGTACAGTTTTTGCAGGTAGGTCAGCGCGGCGTCGGTCGAGGCCAGCACGCTGCGGCGATCATCCTGGAAGGAACTTTGCTTCAGGTTGAAGTCGCGCCCGGTGGAGGGGATGAATTGCCACATGCCGGCCGCTTTCGCGGTGGAAACCGCATGCGGGTTGAAAGCGGATTCGATGAATGGCAGCAGCGCCAGTTCGGTCGGCATGCCGCGCGCTTCAAGTTCCTGCACGATGTGAAACAGATAGCGCGATGCGCGGTCGGTGGTGCGGCTGATGTAATCCGGACGGGCGCTGTACCAGTCTAGCTGGTTCGTGACTTGCTGGTTACTCAGGTCGGGAATGCCGAAACCCTGACGGATGCGTTCCCAGACGTCGGTTTCTGTGATTGAAATGTCATCCGGGTCGATTTCATCTTGCGCGCCTGGATTGCCGGGGGGCACTGACGGGCTGAGCGACGCTAGCTGGAAATCCCTGCCGGAAGGGTGTAGTGACAAGTCATTCGCGTGGGTGAGGGCGGGAAGGTTGCCGCAGAACAGCGCAGCCACGAGCAGTGTCTTGATGGTTTTATGTAGCATCATCGTACTTTCTGGCCGTGGCGCAGCCAACAGCCCGCTTGATAATAATCAAACGAGTGTACGAAAGGTGTTTGCGCTGCGTCAAGGATTATTACAAATCAACGGCTGCGCGACGGGCATCGGGCGCACGAATCAAGTCTCGCCCCGCCTGCTGGATGCCGGCCTGTGCGCGGCTTCCCGTCTCTAGTTTCGTGAGGCGATACTTCTGCTGTTTTGCGCCCTTCGGGGTGTGCTGGGGGCGAATTGAGGAGGAATCAGTTGCACGGCCTGGGTTTAAAGCGTCTGTCAGAACAAATGGCGGGGGTATGTTCCCAAAACATTAGTCCGGGCCACGTTTTTGCTGGCTGTTTTTAAATACTGGATGGAGTATATTTTTTGGGCTTACTGACCAAAAATACATTTCCGGTCAGTTATTGTGAGCTTGCCTTGGCTTGTCTTGTCTGAGTGCAAGCCAAATGCTTGCCTGAATCCGGCATGGCCGATATTTCTGCCGGAAACAGGGATTGTCAGCGGTTGAAATCGAGCACGCGCGTGCCCCTGGCCGTACCCAGCAGGCAGACGCTTGCACCCTGGCGGGCGAACAGGCCGACGGTGACAACGCCGGTGATGTTGTTGATGGTCTGCTCCATCTCTGCCGGGGCGGTGATTTTCATGCCAGAAATGTCGAGGATGAAGTTGCCGTTGTCGGTAACGAATGGCTGGCCGTCCTTGAGCCGCAGCTTTGGCTGTCCGCCGAACGCGGCCAGCTTGCGGGCAACCACGGCATGCGCCATCGGGATGACTTCGACCGGCAGCGGGTAGGCACCCAGCGTTTCAACCAGTTTCGATTCGTCGGCGATGCAGATGAAGCGCTGCGCTGCCGAGGCAATGATCTTTTCGCGCGTCAGCGCACCGCCGCCGCCCTTGATCATCGCGCCTTGCGACGTGATTTCATCGGCGCCATCAACGTATACCGGAATCGATGTCACCTGGTTCAGGTCGAGTACCTCGATGCCATGCGATTTCAGCCGCGCGGCCGTTGCTTCAGACGAAGCTACCGCGCCCTTGATCAGGTGCTTGATCTTGCCGAGTTCGTCGATGAAGAAGTTGGCGGTGGAGCCGGTGCCGACGCCAATGATTTCGCCGCCGATCACGTAATCAATCGCGGAAACGGCAACGGCGTGCTTGAGTTCGTCCTGAGTCATGGCTTGTGTGCTGGAAGGTTCGGGTCGCCATTGTAGCCGAAAGTTGCGGCCCGTCTGCGAATTAGCTCGCGCGCGGCGCTTTCAAAGCAGCGAAAACAGGACGTGTGTGCCCGACAGGTTGATCACATCGCCATCCATCAGCGGGAACAGTTCGGTGCCAATCGGATGATCGTTGACCAGCGGACTGTTTTCGCCTTCGATGTGCTGGATGAAGTACCCCTCCGGCTTGCGCGCCACCGCGGCCATCTGCATTCCGGTGCGCCCGAGCGTGGTGATATCCCTGGCAAGCGCCAGTTCGGTGCCGGCGCTGCTGCCGTTGAGCACCTTGAGCACGGCCGGATGGGCTTCGGGCAAGGCGATTTCCCCGATATTGTCGGCAGCAGTATCGGACGGCAGATCGGCATGCTTGGCGTCGGTGAACTGGATGCGGTACTTCATCAGTTCGATTACGTCGTTGTTCTGCAGGAAATGTTTTTTCACCGGCTGGCCGTTGACGTATGTGCCATTGGTGCTGCCGAGGTCTTCGAGGATGCAGTCGCCGAACGATTTGACGATGACCGCGTGTTCGCCGCTGATGGCGGGGTTGTCGAGCACCACATCATTGTATGGCCGCCGGCCAATGGTGATGCGATCCTTGGACAACGCCACTTCCTGCGAAACCGTGCCATCGATCGAGACGACGATCTTTGCGATACCCATGCTTTGTCTCCCCGTGTGACTGTCATTTTGTCTGGCCGGGCCAGAAATATTCCGTCCGAAAATACTTTCCGGCACGCAATCTCTAATATAGCAGAGAGCCTGTGAATACCACCATCACCATCTGTATGATCTGTTGCAGAATGACAAACAGCGGCGACTCAGGCCCGCTGTGAATGGTTATTTGTCGCTTGCCCAGCGCGGATAAAACACCGCCACGGCCGGGCCATCGCAGCGCAGCGCATGGCAGTGGTCGAGTTCGAACGGTTTTTGTTCGCGCTGCTGTTCCGAGGGTTCATGCCGTTTTTCGAACGCGAATACCTGAATCGTCGCGGTTGGCAGGATCATCGCCAGCTCGTTCAGATGGGTGCAGCCATCGGTTTCGGAAAACCGTTCGCGCACGCCTTGCCGAAAACCCTTGAGTACGTTCAAGCCAATCAGTTTCTTGTAAGCCGGGGCGATTACGTCGCAATAACCGGCAAATGGAACCGAATCCGATGCCGCGTCGACATCGACCACATTGGCGTGGCTGTCCACGATCAGGCGCAGCCACAGGTCGTGAATCGGCTTGTTGGCCGGCAGCTTGCCAAAGGTGAGCTTGACGTCATGGGTCTTTACATCGACTAGCCGGGCGTCGATATCCCACAGGCCGTCGTCGCGGCTATAGATTTCAATGTTGAGGGAACGAGTGTGCTTGAGCTTGCGCCCGGTGGCAGGTGGCAGCGGCATGACAACATTTCGGGTGACGGCACTGGCCGCCACGTAGCGGTGGAACAAGTGAAAATTCTAGCATACGCCATCCGGATGTGACGGCTGGATGACGGCGCCGGTGGCGCGAGCGGAGTAAAAATCCTGTTGCAAAAATGCACCCGGAAAAATAGGGCTTGCACAAGATACTGTTTTTTTATACAGTAATGAGAACTGGTATTTCAACAGCATCACTTCAGCCGAAAGAACATTATGGACGACAAGAAAATCGCAGGCAATGCCGAAAAGAGCAAGGCGCTCGCCGCCGCTCTGGCACAAATTGAAAAACAATATGGCAAAGGCTCGGTGATGCGCATGGATGCCGGTGCCGTGGCTGAGGAAGTGCCGGTCGTTTCGACTGGTTCGCTTGGGCTGGATATCGCGCTTGGCGTGGGTGGCCTGCCGCGTGGCCGCGTGGTTGAAATCTACGGGCCGGAATCATCCGGCAAAACGACACTGACCCTGCAGGTGATTGCCGAAATGCAGAAACAGGGCGGCACCTGCGCCTTTATCGACGCCGAACACGCGCTCGACGTCAGCTACGCGCAAAAACTGGGCGTGAATCTGCATGAGTTGCTGATCTCGCAGCCGGATACTGGTGAGCAGGCGCTGGAAATTACCGATGCGCTGGTGCGTTCCGGCGGCGTCGATCTGATCGTGATCGACTCGGTTGCTGCGCTGACGCCGAGGGCAGAAATCGAAGGCGACATGGGCGATTCGTTGCCTGGTCTGCAGGCGCGCCTGATGTCGCAGGCGCTGCGCAAGCTGACAGCTAGCATCAACCGCACCAACACAACCGTGATTTTCATCAACCAGATCCGGATGAAGATCGGCGTGATGTTCGGCAATCCGGAAACAACCACCGGCGGCAATGCGCTGAAATTCTATTCGTCGGTGCGGCTCGACATCCGACGCACAGGCTCAATCAAGTCGGGCGACGAAGTCATCGGCAGCGAAACGCGGGTGAAAGTGGTGAAGAACAAGGTCGCGCCGCCGTTCAAGGAGGCGCATTTCGATATCCTGTACGGCGAAGGCACGTCGCGCGAAGGCGAAATCCTCGATCTTGGATCGGATGCGAAAGTGGTCGAGAAATCGGGTTCCTGGTACAGCTACAACGGCGAAAAAATCGGTCAGGGCAAGGATAATGCACGCAACTACCTGAGAGAACGGCCGGAGCTGGCGCACGAAATCGAAAACAAGGTGCGCGCTTCGCTCGGCGTGCGCGAATTGCCGCCGCTGCCGGGTGAAGGCAAAGAGGGCAAGGCGAAAGACAAATAATTGCCGCTGGCAGGGGCTTTTTGCTTCCTGCCGGGAAATGCCGGAAGCACGCCATGCCGAAACCCGCCATCAGCCTGAAAGCTCGTGCGTTGCGCTACCTGTCGGCGCGTGAGCATAGCCGCGCCGAACTGGTGAAAAAACTCGCGCGTTACGCACAGGAAGGCGACGACGTCGAGGCATTGCTGAATGAACTGGCAGCGGCGAAATTCCTGTCGGAAGAACGGTTTGCCGAATCGCTGGTGCATCGCCGCGCGGCGCGTTTCGGCAACAGCCGCATCCTGCGCGAATTGCAGCAGCATGGCATCGATGGCGAAATGCTGGCGGACGTGCAGGCCAGCCTGGCGCAGGATGAAACCGCGCGTGCGGTAGAAGTCTGGCGCAAGAAATTTGACCGCTTGCCGTCCGATGCGGTCGAGCGCGCGAAACAGATGCGCTTCTTGCAGCAGCGCGGTTTTTCACATCGCGCAATTCAGGCCGCGCTGCGGGCAGTTGCTGACGCCGGGGAATGAACGGCTGTCAGGCGGCATAATGCAGCGACTGGTAACGGTGGCGCAGCACGTCTTTTGCCCCCTGGTTATCGTCGGCAGCGAAAACTCATCCTTCCTGCAGGCTTGCCAGCGTGGTTGTCAAACCGGCCGGTTGCAGCAGGAACCAGCACATTCACTGCTTCGTTTTCAGTTTGCGATATGCCAGCCAGAGCAGCGTGGCGCCGACGGCGATCATTGGCAGCGACAGCATTTGTCCGGCGGAAATAGTGATGCCGGCGAAAGCGACTTCATAATCCGGCGTGCGGAAATATTCGGTGAAGAAACGGGCGCAGCCATACAGCATGACGCCGAGGCCGCACACGGCCATTCTTGGGCGCGGTTTGCGCGCAAACAGCCACAGGATGATGAACAGCAGCAGGCCATCGACCAGCGCCTGATAAAGGGGTGATGGATGGCGTGGCATCCGATCGACGTTCGGCCAAATCATTGCCCACGGCAGTGATGCATCCGCGATGCGGCCCGGCAGTTCGGCATTGATGAAGTTGCCGATGCGGCCAAAGGCGTAGCCCAATGGCACCATTGGGCCGATGAAATCCAGTGTGTCGAACAGCTTGCGGCCAGTTTTGCGGCTCCATAGCCACATGCCGATGACCACGCCAATGAAGCCGCCATGAAACGACATGCCGCCTTTCCAGACGGCAAAAATTTCCAGCGGATGCGACAGATAATGGACCGGGTGGTAAAACAGCACCTCGCCCAGACGGCCGCCAAGAACCACGCCCAGCACGCCGTAAAACAGCATGTCGTCCAGATCCTGGTTTTTCCAGCCTGCGGCAGCGATATGCGGCTGCCGGATGCGTCGTCGGCCAAGCAGGATGAATTGCGCGAACGCCAGCAGGTACATCATGCCATACCAGTGGATCGACAGCGGGCCGAGTTTCAGTAGCACCGGGTTGGGCATCGGATGAATCAGCATGTCGGCTCTTTCGCGTTGATGCCGGGTCAAAGTCCGGCGGTCCGGCCCGAATGGGCCCAAAACACCCATGAAAATACTCCGTGGGGTATTTTAAAACAGCCAAGAAATATGTGGCCCGGAAGGCATGTTTCTGTTTATACCCCCGAATTTTATTGTGCTGGCGGCTCAAATCCTTGTCGCTGGCACAGGAAAATGCGGTGAAATTACTAATGTTCGCGCCGCATCATATATTTGACATGCGGCCAAACGCAAGGCACTCTACCACTCTTGTGCTGTAATTTCATTTCCGGATTATCATGATTCCTCATGCTGGCGTTTTGTGCGTCACGCAGTGGCTGGACAGGTGGAAATGAACCAAACTTCATGGAGAGCTACAAAATGCCGCAATACCGTTCACACACTTCGACTTATGGCCGCAACATGGCTGGCGCCCGTTCACTGTGGCGCGCCTGCGGTTCGAAGGATGGCGATTTCAACAAGCCGATCATCGCCGTGGTCAATTCGTTCACGCAATTTGTTCCGGGACACGTCCATCTGAAGGATCTGGGGCAGATGGTTGCGCGCGAAATCGAGGCGGCTGGTGGCGTGGCGAGGGAATTCAACACCATCGCGCTGTGTGATGGCATCGCAATGGGACATGGCGGCATGCTGTACTCGCTGCCGTCGCGCGAACTGATTGCCGACTCGGTCGAATACATGGTCAACGCGCACTGCGCTGATGCAATCATCTGCATTACCAACTGCGACAAGATCACGCCGGGCATGATGATGGCGTCGATGCGGTTGAACATCCCGACGATTTTTGTTTCCGGCGGTCCGATGGAAGCTGGCAAGACGGTCGAGGCTTTGCGCGGCCGCGAGCAGGGATCGCAGAAGGTCATCAAAATCGACCTGATCGACGCGATGATTCAGGCCGGCGATCCGGGAGTGACCGATGACGAAGTGATGGCGTTCGAGCGCTCCGCTTGCCCGACCTGCGGCTCGTGCGCCGGCATGTTTACCGCCAATTCGATGAACTGCCTGACGGAGGCGCTTGGCTTGGGCCTGCCGGGCAACGGCACGATGTTGGCAACCCATGCCGATCGCAAGGAACTGTTCCTGCGCGCTGGCCGCATGATCGTCGACATGGCCAAGCGTTATTACGAGCAGGACGATGCATCAGTGCTGCCGCGTAGCGTCGTGACCAAGGCGGTATTTGAAAACGCGATGGCGCTCGACGTATCGATGGGCGGTTCGACCAATACCGTGCTGCATCTGCTGGCCGTGGCGCAGGAAGCCGGGGTGGATTTCACCATGGCAGACATCGATCGCATTTCGCGCAAGGTGCCATGCCTGTGCAAGGTCGCGCCGATGACGCAGGACTACCATATCGAAGACGTGCATCGTGCTGGCGGCATCTACGGCATTCTGGGTGAACTGGTGCGTGCCGGCTTGCTCGATACCAGCGTTCGCACGGTGCACAGCAAGACGCTGGGCGAGGCGATTGCCGCCAACGACATTATCACGGCGCAGGATCCGGCCGTTCAGCAGTTTTACAAGGCTGCGCCTGGCGGTGTGCCGAGTATGGTCGCGTTTTCACAGAACAAGCGCTATGAACAGCTTGATACCGATCGCGCGGCAGGCTGCATTCGCGACAAGGCGCATGCGTTTTCGCAGGATGGCGGTCTGGCGGTGTTGCACGGCAACATTGCGCAAAACGGTTGCATCGTGAAAACGGCCGGCGTTGACGAAAGCATCCTGAAATTCACTGGTCGGGCTCGCGTATTCGAGAGCCAGGATGATGCGGTCGAGGCGATTCTGGGCGACAAGATTGTCGATGGTGATGTCGTCATCATTCGCTATGAGGGGCCGAAAGGCGGGCCTGGCATGCAGGAAATGCTGTACCCGACGTCATACCTGAAGTCCAAAGGCCTGGGCAAGACTTGCGCGCTGTTCACCGACGGCCGTTTTTCCGGCGGTTCGTCCGGCCTGGTCATTGGCCATGCATCGCCGGAAGCAGCTTCGGGTGGTGCGATCGGCCTGGTCGAAGAAGGCGACATGATTGACATCGACATTCCGGGGCGCAGCATCAATTTGCGCGTTGGCGATACCGAACTGGCTGGCCGCCGTGCAGCGATGGAAGCCAAGGGCGATGCGGCATGGAAGCCTGCGACGCGGCAACGTGTTGTTTCACAAGCGTTGCAGGCCTACGGATTGCTGGCGGCATCCGCCGACCGCGGTGCCGTACGTGACCTGGGGCAGTTGAAAAAATAGCAGGAAGGTTCCGTTTTCCGGCAAAACACGCTATAATCGCGGACTTTTTCCTTGTCCGACTTTTTTTGGAAATACTATGGTCGTTATTCGTTTATCTCGTGGGGGCTCCAAGAAGCGCCCGTTTTACAGCATTGTTGCCGCTGATTCCCGTAGCCGTCGTGATGGCCGTTTCATCGAGCGCATCGGCTTTTATAACCCGATCGCGGCTGGCGCCGAAGAGTCGGTTCGCGTCGTCCAGGATCGCCTGACGTACTGGCAAGGCGTTGGCGCACAGATGTCGCCGGCAGTTGCACGTCTGGTCGGTTCCGCAAGCAAGTAATTCGACCGGGTTTGCTGCAGTCTGGCGCATACGGGGTCAAGATCCCGGATGATCTGGTGCTGGTGGGTTATGTCACCGGTGCTTTTGGCGTTCAGGGATGGGTGCGCATCAAGCCGTATTCGGCTGATGCAGGAGCTCTGCTGCATGCCAAGCGCTGGTGGCTGGACAAGCCGGAGTTGAGCGATGTCGATGTTAGCCAGGCCAAGATGCATGGTGATGAAGTCGTCGCGCAACTGGTCGGGATTGCCGACCGCGATGTGGCAGAGGCGCTCAAGGGCGCCGTGGTGCAGATTTCGCGGCGACATTTTCCTGCACTGGACGACAACGAGTTTTACTGGGTCGATCTGATTGGTCTGGCTGTTGTCAACTTGCAGGGGGATGCGCTCGGCACCGTCAGCGGTTTGATGGAAAGCGGCGCGCATCCGATATTGCGGGTTGAATTGCCCGATGTGTCCGGCGTTGAAAAACGTCAGCGCGAGATGCTGATTCCATTCGTGGATCAATTCATCAAAACGATCGATCGGGTCGGCAAGGTCATTCAGGTGGACTGGCAGCGGGATTTCTGACCGCCGCATGGCATCCGCCAGGCGCGGGAGCCAACGCGATGCAATTCGACGTAATCACGCTGTTTCCGGAAATGTTTTCGGCCCTGACCCAATCAGGTGTCACGCGCCGTGCATTCGAACAGAACCGCAGTCATTTGTCTTTGTGGAATCCACGCGATTTCACGCACGATCGGCATCGTACTGTGGACGATCGGCCTTATGGCGGTGGTCCGGGCATGGTGATGCTGCCCAGGCCGCTGGAAGATGCCATTGGTGCAGCCAAAATGCGCCAAGCCGCGCTGAACTTGCCTGTGCCGAAGGTGATTTATCTGTCGCCGCAGGGCAAGCCGTTGACGCACGGACGTGTGGTGCAGCTTGCGGCTGAGCCGGGACTGGTGTTGCTGTGCGGTCGGTACGAGGCAGTCGATCAGCGTTTGCTCGACCGCTGCGTGGACGAAGAAATCAGTATCGGCGATTTCGTGCTCTCTGGTGGTGAAATACCGGCGATGGCGCTGATGGATGCGGTCATGAGAATGCTGCCCGGTGTGCTGAACGATGCTGAGTCGGCGCAGAATGACAGCTTTGTCGATGGCTTGCTTGATTGTCCGCACTATACGCGGCCGGAAGAATATCAGGGAAAATCTGTGCCGCCGGTGCTGCTGGGCGGGAATCACGCCGAAATCGAAAAATGGCGGCGGGAACAGTCGCTGCGAGCAACAGCAACCAAGCGCCCTGATTTAATTGCGCAGGCGAGGGCTGCTGGATTGCTGGCGCCAGCAGACGAGCGGTTCCTGACTAGCCTGAAAACGTAATTTGCGGTAAAATGCGCGTTTCGCTGCGGCTTGTATCAGGCAAGTCGATGCGGATGCAAAAGAGCGGATACAGTCCGCGTGTTTAACCCCATCCTCTACCGGGCAAGTGCAATGCACGAACCAAAAAAGCGCCGGCAAGATGGTTTCTGGAGTCAACCATGAATCTGATTCAGCAGCTCGAACAAGAAGAAATCGCCCGTCTGGGCAAGAATATCCCCGATTTCGCTCCCGGCGATACGGTGATCGTGAGTGTTAACGTTGTCGAAGGTACGCGCAAGCGCGCTCAGGCATATGAAGGCGTGGTGATTTCGCGTCGCAATCGTGGCCTGAACTCCAACTTCATCGTACGCAAGATTTCTTCCGGCGAAGGTGTGGAGCGTACGTTCCAACTGTATTCGCCGCTGATCGCATCGATCGAAGTCAAGCGCCGTGGTGATGTTCGCCGCGCCAAGCTGTACTATCTGCGTGAGCGTTCCGGCAAGTCCGCCCGCATCAAGGAAAAACTGCCAAGCCGCCGTTCGGCCGCGAGCCAGAGCGAGGCATAAGCAGGCATGCAATGTGTCGCATGACAAAGGGCGCCTGCGGGCGCCTTTTTTATTTTGTCTGGGGAATATCTTGGCCAAATTGCCGTTTGATCCTGCCAGCATGATTCTTGAATACACCGGCCGGGAGCATGCACTTCCGCCGGAGAGATTGGAGACTGACTGGATACGCTCGCGCTTCGCCAATCCGCCGGAGTGGCAGCCGGAAATCCGCTCCGACAGTCGTCTGCCTGCCTCACTTGCAGCAGAGGAGCCAACGCCGGCGTCGGTGCTGATTCCGATCGTCGAGCGCGATCAAGGTGCCGTGATGCTGCTGACGCGCCGCACCGACCATTTGCATGATCATCCCGGGCAGGTCAGTTTTCCCGGCGGCAGGACGGAGGAAAGCGATGCTTCTTCCATCGAAACTGCATTGCGCGAAACGGAAGAGGAAATTGGCCTGCATCGCCGGCATGTCGATGTGATTGGTGCACTGCCGGAATACATAACCGCCAGCGGCTATCGCGTAACGCCGGTGGTTTCCATCGTTCAGCCGCCGTTCGGGCTGAAGCCTGATCCATTCGAAGTGGCAGAAGTGTTCGAGGTGCCGTTGTCTTTTCTGATGACGGGAATGAATTATCAGCGACTGCAGGCGGATTTCCCTCGCGGGTGGGGGCGGCGTTCGTTTTACGCCATTCCGTACGAACAGTACTTCATCTGGGGGGCGACGGCGGGCATGTTGCGCAATCTGTTCCATTTTTTACGTGCCTGATCATTAGTCAGGCAGGGGAAACGGGTTTGATTCTGTCGGCGTGCTGGGTTATCGTAGCGGATAGCTGATTAAGGAACCATAATGACGTTTCTTTCCATCCTCTGCGCGCTCTTGATCGAACAGTTCAAGCCGATGCGCGCAAACAACCCGGTGTATACCGAAATCAAGTCGTTGGCATCGCGCATCGAAGCATGGTGCAATGCCGGTCATCCCCGCCATGGGCGCTTCGGCTGGCTGGTCATCATGGCGCTGCTGCTGGTGCCGACCTTTGCTATCAACTGGTTTTTGGCGCGTTTCAATCCGTTGGCGGAATTGCTGTGGAATATCCTGGTTGTTTATCTGACCCTTGGTTTCCGGCGCTACAGCCACTATTTCACGTCAATCCAGGTTGCGTTGCTCGCCGGGGATGAAACGACGGCGCGCGCGCGTCTGGCTGAATGGACCAAACTGGACACGGTTGGCATGGAAACGCCGGAAATTGTGCGGGTGGCGGTTGAAACGGCGCTGCTGGCATCGCATCGTAATGTGTTTGGTGTATTTTTCTGGTTTCTGCTGCCGTTTGGCCCTGCGGGCGCAGTGCTGTATCGGTTGGCAGAATATCTTGCCCGTGCCTGGAACGAGCCGGATCACATGCGCAATGAAGCGTTTGGGAATTTCGCCGCTAGGGCGTTTTACTGGATCGACTGGATCCCCGCTCGGCTGACCGCAATTGCGTTTGCCATTGTTGGCAATTTCGAGGACGCGGTTTATGCATGGCGAAATTTTGCCGCTCGGTGGCAGGATGAAACGGCGGGTATCATTCTGTCGACCGGCGGGGGCGCAATGGGTGTGCGTCTCGGCAATCCGGCAGAGAAGGCGGTCAACATGCCTTCGGTTGAGGCGTCAATGCTTGACATGACAGCAGGAGAAGCCGAAGTGTTGCCGGGGGAAGAGCCATCTATCCGCGCCTTGCAAAGCACGGTTGGACTGGTGTGGCGTGCGCTGCTGTTATGGATGCTGATGTTGCTGCTGTTGTCGATCGCCGTTTGGCTTGGATGACATCTGGCAGCAGGTGGCATCACGAATGTAATTTAAGAAACAGGATAACGAAAGTATTTATGGTATCGAGAGCAGCTTTGCATAGTGCACAGCAAGTACAGTACGGGATTGGGCTATCGCCGGAAGATGCTGTTCGCGTTGACGAGGCACTGGCCTATGTCAGGCCGCTGTACTCGGGAATGACATTGCAGACTGGTCAGAACATGCTGGAATATGCAACTGGCTTGGTCACGATACTTGCATCGCTCAATAGCGACGCCGATACACGCATTGCCGGCGTGCTGACCGAGTTGCCCGGCATTAATCCCAAGGCGGCGGAAGGGGTCGAAGCGCATTTCGGCAAGAATGTGGCGGTGCTTTTGAACAGCATTCGCCAATTGTTGCGCCTGCGTGGGCTGACTGCAGGCGCGCAGGAAGTCTTGCGTGGCAAGAATGCGGCGCAGCAGGCTGTCGCGCAGGTTGAAACCTTGCGCAAGATGCTGCTGGCAATGGCATCCGATATTCGTGTCGTGATGATCCGGCTGGCTTCGCGGCTGACGACTTTGCGCTATTTCGCCGAGCAGAAATTGCAAAATGAAATGGTGTATGAATATGCACGCGAAACGCTGGACCTGTATGCGCCGCTGGCGAACCGGCTTGGCATTTGGCAGTTGAAGTGGGAACTGGAAGATTTTTCATTTCGTTTTCTTGAGCCGGAGGCCTATCGCAATATTGCCAAGATGTTGGAAGAGAAGCGCATCGAGCGCGAGGATTTCATCGCAAAGGCGATTGTTCGGCTGAAAGATGAACTGGCGGCAGCGGGCATCAAGGGGGATGTATCCGGACGACCAAAGCATATTTACAGCATCTGGAACAAGCTGCGAGGCAAGTCGCTCAATTTTGCCGACTTGCACGACGTGCGTGCTTTCCGGGTCATCGTCGACGATGTCAAGACATGCTACGAAGTGCTGGGCATCGTCCATGCCATCTGGACCCCGCTGCTGAAGGAGTTCGACGATTATATTTCGCGCCCCAAGTCCAATGGCTATCAGTCGTTGCACACAATTGTCGTGTCCGAAGAAGGCTTGCCGCTGGAAGTACAGATTCGCACGGCTGAAATGCACCACTTTGCCGAATACGGGGTTGCCGCTCATTGGCGTTACAAGGAATCTGGTGGTTCGAATGCATCAGAAGAGCAGGAATACGATGAGAAGATCGCCTGGCTGCGCCAATTGTTGGCGTGGCAGACCGATGTGGCTGATGTTGTTGCAGGGCCAGACAAGGCTCATCTGGAATGGGGGGACCAGCTCAAATCTGCCGGGCTGGACGAGCGAATTTATGTGCTGACGCCGCATGCACGTGTGATTGAACTGCCAAGTGGTGCTACACCGATCGATTTTGCCTACCATTTGCATAGCGACGTCGGACACCGGTGCCGCGGAGCAAAAATTGATGGCGTCATGGTGCCGCTGAATACGCCGCTCCAGAATGCACAGACAGTGGAAATCATTACCACCAAAGGAGCCAATGCAGCGGTTGGCCCGTCGCGTGACTGGCTCAGCCCCGGTTATGCAGCCAGTCCGCGCACGCGCTCGAAAATTCGCGCATGGTTCAACGCTATCGATTTCCAGGAAACGCTGACAACCGGGCGCAGCATGGTCGAAAAAACGCTGCAGCGCGAAGGCAAAACGGCGGTCAATCTTGAGGAACTGGCGCATAAGCTCGGTTTCGCGAAGCTGGAAGAATTTTTCCACGCGGTTGGCAAGGAAACGTTCAGTCTGCGCAGTGTCGAGATGGCGCTGCACGGCGAGGTTGCAACGAAGGATTCCATACCGGAAGATGTGGTCGTTGCGCGCAAGAGCCGTGCTTCCAGTGTTGCTCAGGGGGCGAAATCGGGAGTGCTGGTGGTGGGCACGGATGGCTTGATGACACAACTGGCCAAATGCTGCAAACCAGCGCCGCCGGATGATATCGTCGGTTTTGTCACCCGCGGCAAAGGGGTGTCGATTCATCGGACAGACTGCAAGAACTTTTCCGAAATGCAGGAACGCGCTCCGGAGCGCGTGATTCAAACAGCATGGGGGAAATCAGCGCCGGATACGGTTTACCCGGTCGATATCTTCGTGCTGGCTGCCGATCGGCAGGGTTTGCTGCGCGATATTTCCGAGATTTTCTCGCGCGAGAAAATCAATGTTGTCGGCGTCAACACGCATAGCGCGAAAGGTCAGGCGAGGATGTCGTTTACCGCAGAAATCGGCGCCACCGAACAACTGCAAAAGGCGCTGGCGATCATTGGCGAGGTAAAAGGGGTACTGGAAGCGAAGCGTCAGTGATCGCTTACGGCGATGGCGGCGCAGTGATTGACGTCATCTGCTGCAGCACCCCGAATCCCTGATGGAACAGGCTATCGAGCGGTGCGACCAGATAGGGCAGAACCAGT
This sequence comes from Burkholderiaceae bacterium, assembly GCA_018261755.1. Taxonomy (GTDB): domain Bacteria; phylum Pseudomonadota; class Gammaproteobacteria; order Burkholderiales; family Burkholderiaceae_D; genus QZKY01. The sequence goes on along the minus strand of JAGTRJ010000003.1, from coordinate 34,338 downwards.
CCAATCACCAGAAAACCGACGCCGATGGTGATCGGGAATCCAATGCCAAACAGGTTGAGCTGAGGCGCGGCGCGCGTCAGGATGCCCAGCGACATGTTCGTTATCAGCAAAGCTGCAATTAGCGGCAATGCCAGTTGAACGCCGGCGCTGAAGATGCGTCCGCCCCATTCGGTCAATTGGAGGAATATTTTTCCGCCGACGGGCGTGGCAGATATCGGGATGGCGGTGAAGCTGTCAGATAGTATTGCCAGCAGCGCCAGATGCAGGTTGGTGGACAGATAGATCATCAGCATCAGCAAAGCAAAGAACTGGCTGATCGCGGATGACCGCCCTTGCGACATCGGATCGTAAAACGTGGCGAAACCCAGTCCCATCGTCATGCCGGTAACCTCGCCAGCCATTTCCACTGCTGCAAAAACGATGCGTATGGTAAAGCCCATTGCCGCACCGATGACAAATTGCTGCGCCAGAATCAGCAAACCTTGAAGCGACATCGGATCGGTCGCTGCCAGCGGCGGCACTGATGGCGCGATGATCAGCGAGATCATGATGCCGAGCGTTACCTTGATTCTGGCAGGAATGCTGATATTGCCAAACAGCGGCGCAACTGCGATCAATCCGAGTACGCGCGTCAGCGGCCACACAAAAGAGGCGATCCAGGTTTGCAGTTGGGCGCTGGTGACGGTAATCATGCTGGTGGTGGGTGAACGAGCAGTATGTGCCCGTCAGCCGACCATGTTCGGAATACTGCTGAAAACATGGCGCATGTAATCCAGCATGATTGTCAGCATCCACGGTCCGGCTATCAGCAACGCAATGCAGACACCGACCAGTTTCGGAATGAACGACAGCGTCATTTCATTGATTTGCGTCGCGGCCTGGAAGATGCTGACGACCAGTCCGATAGCCAGTGCCATCAGCAGCATCGGGGCAGAAATCATCAGGGTGATTTCAATCGCATGTCGTCCAATGGACATTACACTTTCCGGAGTCATGGCGGAAATCCTTAAAAGAAGCTCTGCGCCAGTGAGCCGATGAGCAGATGCCAGCCATCAACCAGCACGAACAGCATCAGCTTGAAGGGCAGGGACACAATTGCGGGTGAAACCATCATCATGCCCATCGACATCAGTACGCTCGCAACGACCATATCGATGATGATGAATGGAATGAAAATCGCAAAGCCTATCTGAAACGCTGTTTTCAGTTCACTGGTGACGAAAGCGGGAATCAGCACGCGCATGGGCACATCTTCCGGCCCTTGCAGCTGCGGTGTATTCGACAGTTTTACATACAATGCCAGATCCGCTTCGCGCGTCTGTTTCAGCATGAAACCCTTGAATGGCGCAGCACCCTTTTCCAGCGCCTGAGTCATCGTGATCTTGTTTTCAGACAGTGGCTGGTATGCATCAGTATAAACCTTGTCGAATACCGGACTCATGACGAAAAACGTCAGGAACAGCGCCAGTCCGAGGATGACCTGATTCGGTGGCGCGCTTTGCGTTCCCAATGCCTGCCGCAGCATCGACAGCACGATGATGATGCGCGTGAAACTGGTCATCATCAGCAGCGCAGCTGGCAGGAAGGACAGGCTGGTGAGCAGCAGCAGGGTTTGCAGGCTGAGGGTGTAATTCTGTCCGCCGCCTGCGGCCGGTGTGCTATTGAGAACCGGCAAGCCTTGCGCGCTGGCGATTAGCGGAAACGCCAACAGAAGCAAGGGCAGCAGGCGCAGCCAGGCAGGATGAAACAATTTGGCGCGCTGCATGTCATTTTCCATTGCGTTTGTCCATGAATTGCTGCAGCCAGTCGGAAAACTGGCTGCCAGGTATTCCGCCTTCTGGAGGGGGCGGGAGTTCCTGTTTGGGCATCGTTGACAGGGTGTTGATCTGGCTGGACGTGATGCCGACGACAATCCACTGGTCAGCCACTTCAACCACCATGATGCGTTCTCGGCTGCCGACAGCGATGCCGCCGATGACCTTGACGACAGCGCCGGAAGCCATTCTTGGCGCGCCGAAGCGTTTCAGCAGCCAGGCTGCGCCAGCCATCAGGCCCAGAACGACAATCAGGCCCAGCAGCACCTGAAAAAATCCGCCGGAAACTGGTGGCGGTGCCGCAGGTTCTGCGGCGAATGCCATGCCGCCCACGGCGAACAGCAGGGCCGCTTTTATCTGGTGCTTCATCGATTCAGTTTCCGGATGCGTTCCGCCGGAGAAATTACGTCAGTCAGTCGGATGCCGAACTTGTCGTTGACCACGACCACTTCCCCTTGAGCAATCAGGCAGCCGTTGACCAGCACATCCATCGGTTCGCCAGCCAGGCCGTCAAGTTCGACCACGGAACCCTGTGCCAGTTGCAGCAGATTCTTGATCGCGATTTTGGCGCGACCAAGTTCAACCGTGAGCTGAACCGGGATGTCGAGGATGAAATCGATATCGTTATGCGTGCTGCCTTGCGTGGAAGCCGAAAAATCCTTGAACACGGTCGCGGTGGCGGACTGTGGCTTCAGCGCGGATGAATCGGTAGCCGTGTCGGTAGCAGCGTCGGCTTTTGCCTGTTCCTCCATTGCGGCCCCCCAGTCGGCCATCGGATCGGTTGCTGAATCCGTCGCGGCCTGTTCGGCCATTGCGGCGCCCCAGTCATCTTCAATGGTTGTCTGTGTGTTGGTTTCGTCAGCCATGTTCATCTCCCTGCGCTGTATCCGTCATGCTGTGCATCAGTTTTTCGACTCGTAACGCGTACTGGCCGTTGAATTTGCCGTAAGTACATTCCATGATGGGTACGCCATCGACTTTTGCTTCCACGGTTTCCGGGATTGCTATCGACAGAATGTCACCTGCTTTCATGTTCAGAATGTCGCCGACGGTCGATTTTATTGTTCCCAGGTCGGCGATGATTTCCACTTCGGCCGTCTGAATTTGCTGGGTCATCAGGCGGATCCAGCGTTTGTCCACCTCCAGCGTTTCGCCTTGCAAGCTGCTGGTGAGAATGTCGCGCACAGGTTCAATCATCGAGTAGGGCGTACAGAAATGCATTTCGCCGCTGACCTGGCCAAGCTCAATCGTGAATGTGGTTGCGACCACGACCTCGTTCGGTGTGGCAATGTTGGCAAACTGGGTATTCATTTCCGAGCGGATGTACTCGAACTCCAGCGGGTAAACAGGCTCCCACGATTTGGCGTAATTTTCAAAAATGATTTCCAGCACGCGCTGGATGATGCGCTGTTCGGTTTGCGTGAAATCGCGGCCTTCGACGCGGGTGTGGAACCGGCCGTCGCCGCCGAAAAGATTGTCCACGATCAGGAACACCAGATTCGGATCGAGCACCATCAGCGCGGTACCGCGCAATGGCTTCATGTGAACCAGATTGAGGTTGGTCGGTACGACCAGATTGCGGATGAATTCGCTGTATTTGGAAACGCGCACGGGGCCGACGGATACTTCCGACGTGCGTCGCAGGAAATTGAACAGGCCGATACGCAACAGGCGCGCAAAACGCTCATTGATGATTTCCAGCGTCGGCATCCGGCCGCGAACGATGCGTTCCTGGGTCGCCAGATTGTAGGGGCGAACGCCCGAGCTGTCCCCTTGCGACAGGTCTTCATCCTGTTCGCCAGTGACCCCTCGGAGGAGGGCGTCAACTTCTTCCTGAGAGAGAAAAGTTTCAGCCATGTTGTCGTTTACTGAATGATGAATGAAACGAACAATACACTGTTGACCGTTTGCGGTCGTCCACCCTGCTGGAACGGCTGGTTCACTGCGGCGACAATTTCTTCCGCCAGCTTTTTCTTGCCTTCAACGGTGGTGATTTCCGATGGTTTCTTGCTCGAAAGCAGCAGCAGAATACGGTTGCGAACCTGCGGCGTATACAATTTGAATAAATCCACTTCTTCCTTGAAGTTGGTCTGCAACGTAATCGACGTTTGCAGATAATGTTCGCCATTTTCCGGCTGCAGATTGACCGTAAACGGTTCCAGTGACACGAAAATCGGGGTGGCCGAAGGTTTGGGGAGTTTTTCCGCTTCGGCGGAATTATTCGCGCCGCGCATCTTGAAGAAATACCATGCTCCGCCACCGCCAGCACCCAGCAGCACGACCGCAAGCAACACGATGATCAACAGTTTCATCATGGATTTTTTCGGCGGAGCATCACCGTTGCTTGCTTCACCTTTTGATTTTGAAACTGGTTTTTGCGTTGCCATCTGGTTTCCTCTGGTCAGGCGTCGTCAGGTTGTGTCCATTATCGACAATATTCGTGCGGCAGAATGCATTGAAAAGAGGGAACAATGCCGCGCATATCTGCCGGATGCCTCACCAGTCGTGCTTTGGCGAGCAACATGATCTTACCCCATTCGATTTTTGGAAAACAGTAGTCGGAGCGAAAACCGTGGCCGGCTTCATGCATAAAAACGTCAGGCAAAGGTATCCACCAGCCCCTGGCGGGCAGAGCGGGTCGTGATAACTCTGTCTGTTTGCGACACGGGGATACCGTCATTGCTGCTGCTGCGAGCCGAACTCGCTTGCATTTGCTGTTGTCCTTCGTAGGATTGCTGTTGTTGCTGGGTTCCGGCGCTCACATTGGCCTGGCCCAGCTGTATGCCGGCATCCCCCAGCATCTCGCGCAATCTGGGGAGTGCTGCCTCTAGCGCCTGGCGAACTTCCGGTTGAGCGGCGACGAAACTGGCGCTGGCCTGGTTGTTGGAAACGCTCAGCACCACTTGCAGCGGGCCGAGATCCGGCGGGTTCAACGTCATTGATGCGCTTTGCACATCACTGTTGACCATCCAGACCACTTTTTGTCCTAGCGCCTGGTTCCAGTCGGATGTGCCAACGCGAGGCGTCAATTTCTCGCTGATGTTCGCGGCGGTTTGCGCAAGAACCGTAGCGGTTTGATGCATTGGTGCCAGCGTGATTGCACTTGGTGTTTGCGACTCGGTGCCGCCGGTCGTGAGCGCATTGCTTTCCAGATTGGCGGTAGCGGCTTGCGATGCAGTTGGCAGTGTCTGGTTCGCTGTCGCCGGAACGGTTTCCGTCGTGGTGGTGACAGACTGATTCCGTGCCTGTGCGGTGTTGGCGGTTTCTGTCGTAGCGGCTGATGCAAGAGCCTGTTTTGTGCCCCGTGCTTCTGACGAGACGGTTTGTGCGGAGGCTGATTTGGCGCTGGCCGAAGCTGCCAGAACGGATGCCGATTGGGCACCGCTATTTTCTGATGCGACAGCTGTTGCCTGCCCCGGAATCTGCTTAGCGTCACCGGTTTCCATTGTGTTGACTTGAGCGAGCAGCGGATCGCCATTTTCGGCGCCGGATTTTGCTTCGGTCGCTGTTTGTGCCAGGTCTGCTGCGGTAGCGGATGCGGCTGGCAAACCGGATATGCCCGCAGCCGATGCTTCGGTGCCAGAAGCAGCTTGGGATGTAGCGCCATTCGCGTTTGCCCCCAGTTCTGCCACCAGTACTAGCAAATGAGAAGCCTCGGCGCTGGTATCAGTTTGTTTCGCCTCATCCGTTTTATCTTCAGACGAATCGGAAGACGCTTTAGTGGCCGATTCCGTTTGCTGTTGCGAAGCCGACGATTTTTCGGTTGTCTGGGACGTGGTGGTATTGGCGGCCGTACTGCGGTCGCTCATTTCCTTTGATAGCACCTGATTGAATGACTCATCGGGCGTGGCAGAATTCGTTGTGGAAGCAGGAGATTTCGCTGTAGTGCCGGTCAGGGCAACAATGGGATTCTTGATGGTGGCGGTATTCATGAGCGCTCCTGCGGAATGTCATTTGTGTTTCTGATGGGATTTTCTGTTGGCAAATTCATCCATCTGTTTCTGCTCTCGTCTTGCTTCCTTGCGTTGTGCTTCCTTGCGTTCACGGGTGGCAAGCGTATCGTAGGACACCCTTTTCTTTTCCGCAGCCTGCCATATTGTCCGGTGTTCCTCGATGCGCTTTTTTGATTCGTTTACTACATGCTGCTGCCCGTCAATGGCTTGATCCAGCTTGTCCATGAATAGCTGAAAATTGCGGTAGCCTGCAATCGTCAATCCCTCAGCCTGGCTAGTCTGAAATCGGGCTGAATAGTCTTCCCGGTATTGCAGCAGCAACGCGAGCTTTTTTTCGGACTCATCAGCCATGCGTATCGCTTTTCCCAGTTCCTGGGCGGCATGATCGCAATCCTTTGTTGCCAATTCGATAAGCGTGGCGAGCGCAGACGATATGCTCATTGAAAATTATAGGTGGGCAGAACGTAATTCAATCACTCGAATAGCGAGGCAAGTTGCGCCAAGCTCTCGGTTACATTAGCACGTTCATTGATTCCTTGCTGGAGGAAGGTTTCGATTCGTTCGTGGCGGGCAATCGCTTCATCCAGCACCGGGTCGCTGCCGGCGCTGTATGCGCCGACGGCAATCAGATCGCGGCTGCGCTGATAGCGCGAGTTGAGCTGTTTTAATTTGCGCATCAGCTTTTGGTGTTCCTGTGAAGTGATGTTTTGCATCACGCGGCTGATTGATTGCTCAATGTCGATGGCGGGATAATGGCCGCTGTCTGCCAGCGTGCGGTTCAGCACGATATGGCCGTCTAGAATGGCGCGGGCGGAATCGGCAATCGGGTCTTGCTGGTCGTCGCCTTCGGTCAATACGGTGTAGAAAGCGGTGATCGAGCCGCCGCCAACCTTGCCATTGCCGGCACGCTCGACCAGCGCCGGCAATTTGGCGAAAACTGATGGCGGATATCCTTTGGTGGCCGGGGGCTCGCCAACCGCTAGCGCGATTTCGCGTTGCGCCATTGCGTAGCGGGTAAGGGAATCCATGATCAGCAGCACATTCTTTCCCTGATTGCGGAAATGTTCGGCAATCGTGGTGGCATAAGCCGCGCCCTGCAAACGGATCAGCGGCGGGGCGTCGGCAGGGGCGGCAACGACGACCGAACGCGCCAGACCTTCCGGGCCGAGGTTTTCCTCGATGAATTCTTTCACCTCGCGACCGCGCTCACCTATCAGCCCGACCACGATCACGTCGGCGTCTGTGTATCGCGCCATCATACCCAGCAGTACGCTTTTGCCCACGCCTGAGCCGGCAAACAATCCCATCCGCTGGCCGCGGCCGACGGTCAGCATGCTGTTGATTGCGCGCACGCCGACATCGAGAATGTCGTGGATCGGGGCGCGAGTCAGCGGATTGATGGCGCGTGCATTCAGCGGCGCAACCTGGTGCGCCTGCAGCGGGCCCAGATTGTCGAGCGGGCGGCCGAGGCCGTCGAGCACGCGTCCGAGCAGTTCTTCGCCGACCGGCATATGCTTGCTGCGATCGTCTGGGCGTCGGCGCGGATGAGTGAGCGACCCGGCTCGCGGCAGGCTTTGTACCACTTCGGCAGGAAAAACACGTGTTCCGGGAACCACGCCTTCGACATCGCTTTGTGGCATCAGAAACAGTTTGTCATTTTCAAACCCGACGACTTCAGCTTCGATGTGAGAACCGTTGGGCAATTGCACGTTGGCGCCACTGCCGATCGCCAGTCGCAGACCGACAGCCTCCATCACCAGACCGGTGACGCGGGTGACACGGCCTGATACCTGCATCGGTTCCGCGATCTCGAGCATCGAACGGCAATCGCGCAGATACGATCGCCAGCGCTTGCTGTTGCTGGAGAGGGCCACGCTGTTCATTGCGCCAGCCAGTCGTTGTTCGCGCCGAGCGCGGAATTGATGCGCTGCCAGCGGACCGATGACGTGGCATCGATCTGGTTGCTGGCGGTATCGACACGGCAACCGCCGCGTTCGATATGCGCGTCTTCGGAAATGCGCCAGCCGGCTTTCGACAGTTCCTCGCCCAGGTACTGCCTGATGATAGATGCGTCTTCGGGATTGAGCAGCAGGAGCGCCGGCTGCTGCACGACAGGAAGATAGCGCACCGCTTCAGTGATGACAGGCAAGACGATTTCCGGCCTCACTTCCAGCGCAGATTTCAGCATGGCCTTTGCAATATCCAACGCCAGATCGAGCAAGTCCTTGGCAACTAGCTCGTTAGCGTGAGCGATTTCGTCGCGAAACCCGACTGCCAGATCTTGCAGGGTTTGGGCTTCTTTCGCTGCCAGTTCACGGCCTTCCTTGATGCCCTCGGCAAAGCCTTCCGCATGACCTTTTTCGAGCCCTTCGGCAAAACCGCTCGCCCGGCCTTCTTCCTGCCCAGAGGAAAAGCCTTCGTTGTGTGCCTGTTCGAGCACCGAGGCAAGCTGCTCCTTCACTCTGGCCGATGCTTCGGCTTTTTCCGATTCTTGCTGTTGCTGCAGCGATGGCAGCGGAGGGGGCGGGGGGGCGTCGAACGACGCCATTTCCCACCGTTGATACGCAGTCTGTTTCTCCTTAGGCAGGGCGCTAGACATACGTGTCTTCTCCCTTGCCGCCGATCACGATCTGACCCTCGTCGGCCAGACGGCGGACGACCTGCAGGATTTCCTTTTGCTGCGATTCGACTTCCGACAGGCGGACAGGGCCTTTCGATTCCAGATCGTCGCGCATCATCTCGGCTGCGCGCTGCGACATGTTCTTGAAAATCTTGTCGCGCAGTTCCTGGCTTGCGCCCTTGAGTGCGACGATGAGGGTTTCGGATTGGACTTCGCGCAGCATCGTCTGGATGCCGCGATCCTCGATGTCGAGGATATTCTCGAACACGAACATCTCGTCCATGATTTTCTGCGCCATGTCGGAATCGTGACGTTTCAGATTATCCATGACCGAAGACTCGTTTTCGCCGCCCATGAAGTTGAGGATTTCGGCTGCGGTGCGCACGCCGCCCATCGGTTTTTTCTTCACGTTCTCGTTGCCGGTCAAGAGCTTGGTCAGCACTTCATTCAGTTCGCGTAGCGCGGCCGGCTGAACGCCATCGAGCGTGGCAATGCGCAGCACCACGTCGTTGCGCAGCCGTTCAGTGAAGTGGTTCAGCACTTCGCATGCATGATAACGTTCGAGGTGGACCAGAATGGTGGCAATGATTTGCGGATGTTCGTTTCGGATCAAGTCAGCTACCGATTGCGAATCCATCCATTTCAGGCTTTCGATGCCGCTGGAATCGCGTGTGCCGAGGATGCGGTTGATCAGCGACGTTGCCTTGTCATCCCCCAGCGCCTTGGTCAGCACGTCGCGGATATACTCGTCTGAATCAAGGCCGAATGACGTATTCTGCTCCGTTTCCGCCGTGAATTTTTCCAGCACGGCTTCCAGCTCCTCGCTTTGTATCGATTTCATCGACGACATGGCTGCACCCAGTTTCTGCACCTCGCGCGGGCCGAGAAACTTCATCACCTCGGCGGCTTCGTCGGCGCCCAGTGCCAGCATCAGAATTGCCGCTCTTTGTATGCCGGCATCGCTCATTCTTCCACCCAGTTCTTGATAATGTTAGCCACGACTTTCGGATCCTGTTTTGCCAGCTGTTTGGCCGCGCCGAGATTGTCTTCATACTTGCGCGCTCCCTGGCGTTGGCCTTTTTCACTCAGGCTGACAATCGCATCTTCTTCGCCTTCCTCGCCTTCTTCGCCTCCTTCACCTTCGGTTTTTTCTGCGACAGGCGGAACAGTTTCGGCCTTCGGCGGTTGCGGCAGCAATTTCCTCATCATCGGCCTGAGGAAGGCGAAAAAGAGGTAGAGCAGAATGGCACCGACCAGGATGTATTTGCCGGCTTCCTGCGCCAGTGCCAGCATTTCCGGCCGTTTCCACAATGGCGTCTCCGGGGCGGCATCCTTGGAGGCGAACGGGCTGTTGACCACGTTAAGCGAATCGCCGCGGTCCTTGTTGTAGCCCATCGCTTCCTTGACCAGATCGGTGACCTGCACCTTTTCCGCCTCGGTCAGCGGAGCCAGCACGACTTTGCCTTCGCTGTCGGTCTGTTTCTTGTAGTTGACCACGACCGCTACCGTCAGGCGCTTGAGGCCGCCCATCGGCTGCTGGGTGTAGCGGATGGTTTTGTCGACTTCGTAATTGACGGTGGCATCCTTTTGCGACTTGATCGGTTGCGGTGGTGTGGTCGCGGTGCCCGGCCGCGCGCCGGGCGCGGTGGCGGCAGCGCCGCGTGCTGCCTGCTGTTGCTGGGTAATCGGTGCGGTGGCTGGCACCGGCGGCTGGTTGGTCAATGCGCCTGGAACACCGGTGGCGGCGTTGCTCACCACGGTTTGCGATTCCGAGCTTTGCTGGCTGCGGATGGCAGGGTCGTTTTTCGGCGGCTGATTCGGTTTGTAGGTTTCAGCGGCCTGTTCGCTGGTCGAGAAATCCACTTCGGCCGTCGCTTCCGCGCGCACATTGTTTTCGCCGACAATTGGCGTCAGGATCGATTCGACCCGCTTGATGATATTGCGCTGCAATTCCTGCACATACTGGATTTGCGACGGATCCAGCGTTTTGTTGTCCTTTGGCTTGTCCGGACCGGAGAGCAGGTTGCCGGCCTGATCGACCACCGTCACATTCGACGCAACCAGGCTGGGTACGCTGCTGGCGACCAGATGGACAATGGCGTTGACCTGATTCTGATCCAGCGAGCGGCCTGGATGCAGGTTCAGCAGTACCGAAGCGGTCGGTTTTTGCTGTTCGCGCACGAATACCGATGCCTTGTGCAGCGCCAGATGAACGCGTGCGGTCTGCACTGCGCCGATGGACTGGATCGAGCGCGCCATTTCGCCTTCGAGTGCGCGCTGAAAATTCACCTGTTCCAGAAACTGCGAAATGCCCAGCTTCTGGTTTTCCATCAATTCGAAGCCGATGCCGCCGCCCTTGGGCAAGCCTTGCGAAGCCAGCCGCAGGCGGACATCATGCACTTGCTTGTCCGGCACCAGAATGGCATTGCCGGTATCGGCGATCTTGTACGGCACATTCATCTGCTGCAAGGCGGTGACGATGGCGCCGCCATCCTTGTCGGAATAGTTCGAGAACAGCACCTTGTATTCCGTCTTCTGGCTCCACAGCCAGATGGCGGCCATGATGCCGATCACTGCCGCGATGCCAAGAATCAGGAAATAGGTGCGCATTCCTCCCGAGCGGGCATATGCAATAAACCGCTGGATTGCGTTTTGTTCACCTGTTTCCGCTTCAGGCATGAAAACCGGTGCGGTTGCCTGTTCGCCTGCTGTCGCCATGTTTCTTCTCCGCGCGCTTCTGTTCGATTGCGATGATTATGTGCCCTGTCGGGTTTTCGCCGTGATAGCTATTTTCTTCGCTGGAGTAAATTTCAATCGAACGAACAGAGCGATGTTTTGCCGCCTCCTCGAGGGGCTGCCGTCTGGCGTACATGATAACTTCTTGCCGTGGGAATTGCCGCTGCCGATTTTGAAAAAAGTCAGAAGTGTGCACGAAAGCAGACGAATAACAGGGAGTTGCGATGAGTGCGATCGATGCCAGCAGGATAGACGCGATGGTGGCGCAGTTGCGGGCCGCAGCCGCCACTGCGCAGGGAAGGATTACCCCGTTGCAGGGGGAAAAGACCACCACGGCCAAGACGGATTTCGCCAGCGTGCTGAAAACCTCGCTGGATCAGGTCAACAATGCACAGGTCAAGGCGGAACAAATGGGGCAGCAGTTCGTTGCCGGCGACGACAGCGTGAATCTGTCAGACGTGATGATTTCGATCCAGAAGGCCAACATTTCGTTCCAGGCGACCGTGCAGGCGCGCAACAAGCTGGTGACCGCCTATCATGACATCATGAACATGAACATTTGAGATGGCGCAAAAAGATGGCTGCGTCACAGCGGGCTGTTGTGGGCTGCCGGTCTGGCTGCTAGGAACCGGTCACCATCGTCGCCTCCTCCCCCACCCGCGCAGGCTGGGTCCCCGCGGCGGTTATCGTGAGATGCAGGCGTCAAAATGAGCAACACACCACGGCACACGATTTCAGCTTGCGCTCGAATGACAGTGCAGCCATCACCAATGCGCGCATGCGCCCTCCGTTTTTTCAACAGTTAGATGCGATATAACCGAATATCGTGGGGGTATATCGCAGAACCACTGTGCCGGGCCTCGTATTTTCTGGCTGTTTTTAAATACTGCCCAGAGTATATTTTTCGGCCTAACTGACCGAAACGTCTATTCTGGTCAGTTATTTCGGACTTACAGCCAACCGCGAGGCGCCGGCAAGCGGCTGCAAGCGCAAGCTGCCATCCAATGAACAGAGCAACGACAGCGGGGCGAGTGATGCGGCGTGCTTATGAAATGGTGCGCGCGTTCTGTTCGCGTTCGATTTTCGTGATGTAGCGCTGGACTTCGACCATCGTCCGGTTCGACATCTGCACGAACTGGCAGCCAATGCGGCGGACTTTTTTGCCATTCGCCAGCGAAATTTCCTGCGAATTTCGCACTTGCAAATCAGCGACGATCACGCTCTTGTCGGACAGCGTGATGCGGCAATTGGTATACAGGCAGCCGAAGCTGTTATCGAGCAGCATCTGTTCGTCGAGCAGGCCGATGCCGCCGGCGCTGATGTCGTGCAGATAAGCGGAGAATTTCTGCTTGCCGCCTTCCTCGGTTTCAAGAAACAGTTCGACCGAGCTGCGCGGCGTGCGGATGCGATAGTTTTCACGCCGTTGCAGGCGGATCAGGCTGGACGGAAGGGAAAAATAAAACGCGGGCTTGCCATCATGCATGCAACCGTCGAGGCTGGTGGTGAAAAATACGATGCGGATTCGGTCGAGACTGGTATCGAACGAAACATTGTCGCTATCGACGATGCGCTGGTTTTGCGCACGCTCCGGGCCGCAATCAATATATACCCGATCCGAGTCGCCATCGATTTCCAGAATGGTGGTTACGATGGCTTCCGAACCATTGTTGAAAATCATTCTGACGAGCTGCTTCGATTCCCTGATGCCTTGCAGCAGCATGATGATTTCCCGGCGCGAATGCACCTGATAGGGGCCAAGATCCTCAATGCCGATGGAACGGAGATAGTTCATGTTTGTCAAATGAAACGATAGCAAGCCTAGCGAACAACATTCGGAGGCGTGATGGGTTTCTTGGTGCCATGCTGTTCCGATTCGATATGATATAGCCATGCCAGCAGTTCCGCTACTGCGCGATACAGAGCAGGCGGGATATTTTTATCGAGTTCGACCTGCATCAGCAGCGCCACCAGCTCACGCGACTCATGCACATGGATGCCATGCTCACGGGCGCGCCGGATAATTTCATCGGCGATTAAACCGCGCCCCTTCGCCACCACCTTGGGCGCCAGATCTCCGGCGTGGTAAGCCAGCGCAACGGCATTGATCGGTGGTTTAGGCTGTTCCATCTTGCTTCACCGTCAGCAAATCGAGCGGGGAACCGGCGGCGTCCAGTGCGCTGGCCAGATCGCCGGCATACGGGCGGATGGCCGCCGCCGCTTCTTCGGTTGCGGTACGCAACTGCACTTGAACATGGCCGCCGGCAAGCACGAGCGAAGCAGTGATGGTGCCAAGCGCAGGCAGTTCGAAACGCATTTGGCTGCGCCATGAAGGCGCAGCTTCCGCGGCTTCCTGCCGCTGCGGCGTTTCATCGCTGACTTCCCACTCAAAATGCTGGCCGGGCCAAAGCTCACCCTGCCAGACGACATGGCGGTTTTCCAGCGTGTTCAACTGCATTCTGATCAGATGCGCGGCATCGCTGTTCAGCATGGCTGCTTGCGCTGACGCATCTGGATTCTGGGCCGAACCGGTTGATGCCTGAAGGCCGGCAAGGGATGCTTTCTCTGCCGACAATTGTGCCTGAGGTTCCTTGGCCAGCGCCTCTGCCGCACGCTTGCCATTCGCCCATTCCTCAACGTGCGACTCATAAAACAAACCGCTGAATTCGAGCGTCTTGTGCATTGCTTCTGCCAGTTTGGTCGGAGCAACATCTGGAGAAGAAACAATAGCCATCTTGCCCGTGATGCCGGCCGGCATGTTGCCCTGCTCGCTGGCGTGCAGCAAAGAATCAATCAGCCGGCCGGTCGAACTTAAAGTCGTTATCGTGCTGGTGAAAGCCGGATCTGTCGGCTGATTGGCTGTGGCTGCTACGGTTGTCGCCGTTTTGGCAATCTGGCTTGTTCTGGCGCCAGCAATGGCGGCATCATCGACTATCGATCGGCCTGCCTTGTTGCCGCCGGCATTGCCAAGCCCCAAGTCGCCGCCGTCTGCTTGTTCCGCTTCATCCGGTTTTGCTCCCGGCGGCAGGTTATCGATTAGCAAGCCGGCAGCGGCTGTTTGCTGCCCCGGGAGCGGGGTTGCATTGACAGTTGTTTCACCGAGCAGAAAGGTGGGGCGGGGGGCGGCGGCAACGAGCGTGAGCGAAACCGTGTCGCCGGCCTGAGTGCCCTCCGGCAATGCCATGCGGGCAGTGGTGTTGGCTAGGCGGACGAGATAGGAACCGTCGTTCTGGCGCAACATCACTTCCGCCTGAAACTGCTTCCCGATGGAAACCTGCATCAGGCGGTTGAACGCATCCAGACTCGGGCTGGAAACGGGCGCGGTCGAGGTCAGCAACTCGGCCTGAATGACAGGCCGGATGCCGGTAGCATCGGACCGCAGCATCATCGCGGTCAGCCAGTCGAGTTATTCGCGCCGTAAGCCTGGCGAAGCTGGCGTTCGTTTTGAGAAGTGCCAATGAGCGCGGACAATTGCGCCAGGCGCGGCTCGGTGATCGCGCGGATTTCCCGATCATCATCCAGAATTTTCTTGATGATGCTGATTTTTTTCTCGCGCGCAACCGGCGTCAGCGATGTGTTGGAATCACCGCCACCCTTGATCGTATCGACATGAGTAGCGCAGCGCGATTCCAGCGCCACCAGCGAATCCCAGTCGCCGACACGGGCCGCCGCCAGCATTTGTTCGGTGATTTCCGCCACCTGTTCATACAGGTCAATGATTTTCGCATTGGTCATGATCATTCAAGCCCTCGCCAAACTGGACGCAGCGCGCGGTGACAGCATATCGTAAACAGGAACCTTCTCTGCCATTGGCGCAGCCTGCGGCTGTGCACCGTTTTCTGCAATCGAATCCCATGCACTTTTCAGATCAAGCAGGAGCTTTTGTACTTCTTCCAGCAGTTCAATGCTGTTTTTGACGTTTGCTTCCAGCAATCGGTCGCTCATGTACTGATACAGCGCATCCAGATTTTCCGCGATTTGTCCGCCAGCTTTCTTGTCGAGGCTGGCACGCAGGCCGCTGTCGATGATCAGGATAGCCTTCGATATGGCTTTGCCCTTTTCCGGGATGTTGCCTGCCTTCATGTACAACTGCGCCGATGACAGCGCAGTCAGCGCACCGTCATACAACATCACGATAAGCTTGTGCGGGCTGGCCGCCGCGACGCCTGTTTCAAGCCCGACATTGGTGTAGGCATTGACGCCGTATTTAGCTGTTCCGAACATGACATGTCCTTCCGAATATTAATTGCTGGATTGCTTGTTTAGATTCTGGAGCGCCGTGATCTGTTGCGTCAGATAGCTGCTCGTTGTGCTCATGCTGCTCATCAGTGTGTCAAGTGCCGTGAACTGGGCGCGGTAACGTTTCTCAATAGTGGTCATCCGCGCACTCAACTTCTCCTGATCATCCTCAAGGCGCTTGATAATCGAATTCAGATTTTTCGTCCGTGAGGTAATCGCACCATCATCATCCAGCAGGTCATCAACCAGTTTGTTGAACCGGTCTGCATAACCTTGCGAATATTTAACGGTGCCACGGGAAACCCCCACACTGCCGCCGGACACAGTTATCTTGATGCCTTCTGACGCGTCGCCGGATGCGCCAGTCAGAACCTGGCCGGAACCGGTGGCGCCAACACCGTTGATCGTTCCCTTCACATTTTCACCGGCGACAGCAGTCGCCTCCGATAAGCCGAGGGTAGTCAGCGCGGAACCGCCACCGAAACTGACGGTCGAGGATGAGCCGTAGAGATCCGACGTGAGCGTCAGCTTGCCGGCAGAGGCGGTAACTTTTACGGTTGCGCTGGCAGACGAAAAAGCCGAGGCGCCATTGATTTCCGACTGTATTTCGGCTGCCAGATCATCAAGGCTTGCGTATGTTTTGCTGGCCAGCGTAATTTCAGCCGAAGTGCCATTCAGTTGCACCGTCATCGTATTGTTGCTGCTGCCGATGGTCACCGGGGCGGTAATGCTGGCGCCAGTGATGTTGCCATGCGTTGCCAGGCTGGTAACAAAAACCTCATAATTGCCAGCTTTGGTTTTGCTGGTCGAGTCGGTGAATGAGATCTGTGCATCAGTGGTTTTGCCGGCGACCGCGAACAGGCCGGCAAAATCGTTGAAATTCGTGCTCAGTGCTTTCTGCAATTTGGTGCTGTCAACTGAAAGCGTACCATCCTTCTGCGTGGTGACACCGACCTGCGACAAGAGAGTGAGCGCGCTTGCGCCGCCCTCAATTGGTGTATTTAACACAGCACGAAGCTGTGTCTGAATCGAGCGCACACTGGATTCGCCGTTCAGGATGGCCGCCGTTTTGGTATCTGCATCGTACGCCATCGCCTGCTTCAGCGTATTGCTGATGGTGTTGTAGGCGGAAACAAAATTGTTGACTGCGCTGGTTACTGAAGTGGTGTCGCGCGAAACGCTAATGCTGGTTGTCGTGCTGTTGGTCTTTAACAGGTTCAGCGTCACGCCGGTGATTGCATCAGTAATGCTATTGCTGCTCTTTTTGATCGCAATGCCGTTGATCTCGAGTTCAGCATCCTGCGCGGCAGATGTCTGGCTCAGGTTTTTTGTTCCAGTTGTGGCCGGGTCGTAAGTCAGCAAATCTGACAGAGCGGAGCCGCTGGTGTCAGAAGCAGAAACCTTGATGACGTTCGAACTGCCGGTATTGTTCGCTGTCAGTGTCAGGCGATAGGGCGTGCCGCTGCCGTCATTGACGATGCTGGCCGTTACACCCAGGCCTGCATCGTTGATGGCGTCGCGGATGCCGGTAAGCGAATTGTTCGAACTGTCAACCGTGATGGTTTTTGATGATGTTGACGTATAGCTGCCATCGGTGGAAGAAACCGAACCGAGGGAAATGGTAATCGTGCCTGTGCCAATTGCTGCACTGGTGCTGGCTTGGCCAGTTGCGACCAACGTTTGCGCCTGCGCCAGTTTGCTGACTTTCAGCGAATACGAACCGGTAGTGGCAGAAGAACTGCTGGAAACAGTGGCTATGGTCGAATCAGCGATGGACGAAGTCGTTCCCCGGAACGCGCTGGCGCTGGAAAGTGTTTTGACGGCCGCCTGGAAAGTGGAGAGCGAATTTTTCAGCGTGCCAAAAGCAGACACCTTCGACTGATAACTGGCTTCTTTAGTTTGTAGTGAAGTGATTGGCTGTCTTTCTGCGGTCATCAGTTTGGTGATGATCGATTCGATATCCAGATTAGAGCCAATTCCCGTTGATGTGATGGATGCCACAGCAATCTCCCAAGACGTGCGTCACGTTTTAGACAATGTAACTGTTTATCGGCCAGTTCAAAGCGGACTTTAGAGGGGGATTTCCGAATCAATTCCTGTGGTGGGAAATTGTGTAGCATGCTTGATAATATTTCGCCTGAAAACACAAAAACCCACCCGCCCCGGTAAAGGGGAGGTGGGTATCGTGCGCAACGTTGCCGTTGCAACGGAGCCGAAACTAGGCTTTTTCCTTGATCAACCGGCCAAGCGCTTGGTCAAGCGACTTGGCAATCGCCAGCGCTTCTTCCGAAGGAATCTGGCGAATGACCTCATCGGTCTGCTGGTCGACAATTTTGACAACCGTTCTCTGGCTGTCCTTGTCAACCGAGAACTGCAGGCCGCGCGAAAGCGCATTCATCGACTGATTGATTGTGTCGACTGCCTGCTTGACCTGATCCAGCGACGGCGATGCAGCTGCCTGCCGGACGGCGTTCGTCGTCTGCACGGCCGCTGCCTGACTAGTTGTGGAGCTGGCAGGGACGGCATTACCGATTTGACCGGTGTCAAGATTTCGTTGCACATTGGCGGCGGCAACGCTGCCGATCGCGCCGAGTTCCATAGTCAGATTCTCCATTTTCAAGCCCCGGCCGGCAGTTGCCAGCCGGGGGTACGGTTACATCATAACTGCTTTAGTAGTTTACTTCAGCAGCGAGAGCACGTTGTTGGGCACCTGGTTTGCCTGTGCCAACATCGCGGTACCAGCCTGCTGCAGAATCTGCGCACGGGTGAGCGAGGCAGTTTCCGAAGCGAAGTCGGCGTCCTGAATGCGGCTACGTGCAGAACTCAGGTTTTCGCTGGTGGTGCTGAGCGAAGAAACGACCGACTCGAAGCGGTTTTGCACTGCACCGAGCTGAGCGCGCGTGCTATTGACATAGTTCAGCGCGGTGTCGATCACGTCGATGGCGGTTTGCGCGCCGCTGGCGGTCGAGATCGAAATGTTGCTCAGCAGGTTTTGCGTCAAGGTTTGTGCACCAGCAGCAAAGCCGATCGTGGCTTCGGTACCACCGCCCAGGGTGATGGTGCCGGTCAGGCTGGTGGACAGCGTGATCTTGCCGTTGTCGCCAGCCGCGGTCGTGCCTGCGGTCAGGCCGGTTGCAGCGAGAGTTGCCGTTGCACCCAAGCTGACCGAAATGGCTGCGCCGGAGGTGTTGCTCAGGATAACCGAGTCAGCAACGCCACCATTCGTGCCAGTACCGAGCGTAGCGGTGACACCAGTGCTGGCCGTCTTCGCATTGATGGCGGCTACGATGTTGGTGCCTTGTGCCGTTGCCGTACCACCGGCAGCAACTGCGCCGATTTGCACACCGTTAATGACGATATCGCCGGCTGCAACGGCTGTTTGCGCGGTGTTTGCTGCACCGACGCGGAAGTTGCCGGATTGCGAAGCGGAGACACCAGTCAGCGCGGCCTGAGCGTTGATGGCATCGACCTTGGCCTTGCTCGTGGTGCCGGTGGTGCCGACGCCGATGCCGTTGATGGTCAGGCCGGTGCTGGCAGCGCTGGTGGGCGCGAACACGGTGGCGGCAACGGTCGAGCTGCCGACGACGTTCGAACGGGCATCAGAGATTTGCACGCCGATGGTTTGGTTTGCATTGGCGCCGATCTGGAAGTTGGCGTTGGCAAACGAACCGTCGAGCACGTTCTGACCGTTGAACTGGGTTTGGGTTGCGATGCGGTCGTATTCCTGGATCAGCTGCGTAACCTCGTTTTGCAGTGCAACACGGTCGCTCGAGCTGTTGGAGGCGTTGGCGGACTGAACCGACAGCGTACGCATACGCTGCAGCAGATCGCCAGCTTGGCCGAGCGCGCCTTCAGCGGTTTGCGCCAGCGAGATACCGTCGTTGGCGTTGCGGGTTGCCTGGTTCAGGCCGTTGATCTGGCT
Organism: Burkholderiaceae bacterium; assembly: GCA_018261755.1. Taxonomy (GTDB): domain Bacteria; phylum Pseudomonadota; class Gammaproteobacteria; order Burkholderiales; family Burkholderiaceae_D; genus QZKY01. The sequence continues at coordinate 15,057 of JAGTRJ010000003.1, read as the reverse complement.
GGTCATCCGGTTGGCGATGGCCAGACCTGCCGCGTCGTCCTTTGCGCTGTTGATGCGCAAACCGGAAGACAGGCGCTGCAGGGCCTGATTCAGCGAAGCCTGGGAAGTGTTCAGGTTACGCTGGGCGTTCAACGAAGCAACGTTGGAATTAATGACTTGTGGCATGGAAATTCTCCTTGAATTCTACGTTCCGATTGATTCAGGCTACTGGAGCCTTCGGCATTGGTGTGTTTGCTGACACAAACCGACCGCTGCTGACACATTTATCGGACGTGCTGCAGGAAAGTTTAATGGGCGCCTGTTAGCAAAACCTTGTTTCTTGTTCGCTTGTTAACTTGCCTGCATTTATCTAATCGGCATCCGCTGGCAAAACTTTAGGTTTATTTCCGGTTTTGTTGTTGCCTAGTGGTTTGCGTTTAAGCTCTTTTAAATCAAATGCTTATAAATGTTTTTCGGTTTTGTGAAAATTTTTTTACTTTTTTGATTTTCTGCCCGCAATTGGCACCTTGCCGCTGGTTTCATGTGCGTGCAGTCAGTTGATGCGTCAAGAGTTGTGGCGCAGATTTGTGCTACGTAGATGTTCTTGCTTGAAGGTGGTTACAAAAATGTCAGTTGGCAGCGAGAGGCAGCCTGATGCCAATTTGCAGTCCGCCGTCTTTGCGATTGCTTAATTGCAACTGCCCGCCATGCCGCAGGATGACGCGGTTGACGATTGCCAGCCCTAGCCCGGCGCCGTTGGCTTGGCTGCGGGCGGTGTCGAGGCGGGTGAACGGGCGCAGCAGCTGTTCGATTTTTTCTGTCGGCACGCCTGGACCACTGTCGGTGAGGTCAATCTGAACTTCGTCGCCAGCTAAACGGCAGCCGAGGCCGATTTCGGTCAGGCCAGTGTCCGCATTCTTGCCGTAGCGGTGAGCGTTTTCCAGCAGGTTGTCGATCACGCGCCGCAGGTCGGTGGCATTGCCATTGACGAAGATGCCGTTGCCGATGTTTGATGCAATGCGCACGTCCGGCCAGCGTTCCACCTTGTGTGCCGCTTCCGTCAGCAACGCGGACAGATCGACCGCGATGAAGCTGGTCGGGTCGGTCGGTTTGGCGTAGTCGAGGAACTGGCCGATGATGGCGTCCATCTGGGCGATGTCGGCCTGCATGCCTTGCCGTTCGGTTTCGGACAGGCTTGCCAGTTCGATTTCCAGCTGCATCCGCGCCAGCGGTGTGCGCAAGTCGTGCGAGATGCCGGCGAGGATGATGGCGCGGTCGGTTTCGACCTGGTTCAGGTCCTGCACCATCTGGTTGAAGCTGCGATTGGCTTCGATGACTTCGGTCGAGCCGGCTTCGGGCAGCGGTTCCGGTTGCTGGCCGCGGGCGAGGGTGCGGGCGGCGAATGCCAGTTGCGCCAGCGGCTGGCTAATCAGGCGCGACATCACGGCAGCGCCTGCCAATGACAGCGCCAGCACGACCGCGGCCCAGCCGAGCCATTGCAGGCTGGACGCAAGCCGCATCCGATCCTGATCCAGCACCAGCCAGTATTCGTCGTCTTCGGCAATCTTGAAGCTGACCCAGAAGCCGGGATTGTCGTTGACCTTGGCTGCGAATTTGGTGTCTTCGCCCAGCTTGGCGCGTACGCTGGCTTGTAGCGTGGTCGTGGCGTTATCTTCAGACGGCGGTTCTATGCGGTCGGTGCTTTCCAGTGGGTAGATGCGGATGCCTTCTTCGCTCGCCAGGTCGAACAGCAGTTCACGCCGCAGTTCGGGGTCGGAGTGGGTCAGCGCGGCGCGGGTGATGGTGACGGTGGAGATGACTTGCGACGCCAGTTGCTGCGCGCGCGGTTTGCGTTCCTGCAGGCGGAAACTGGTGACCCACGCGGCCATGCTGATGACGATCAGAAAGCCGAGCATGAAGAAAGTGCGCCAGAACAGCGCGCTTTTCAGCCAGGGCAGCCGGTATGAAGTCGTGGACATCCGTTCTGCGGCCGGGCGTTACTGTTTCTGGCCTTCGGGGATAAAGACATAGCCCAGCCCCCAGACCGTCTGGATATACAGCGGGTTGGCCGGGTCGGGTTCGATCAGCTTGCGCAGGCGCGAGATTTGCACGTCCAGGCTGCGGTCGTACACCTCGTATTCGCGTCCGCGCGCCAGGCTCATCAGCTTTTCGCGCGACAGCGGCTGGCGCGCATGGCGGGCAAAGACTTTCAGCACCGAAAATTCGCCAGTGGTCAGCGATACCGGCTCGCCGTTTTTCTTCAGCGTGCGCGTGCCGAGATCGAGCGTGAATTCGCCAAACGAGAAGGATTGCGGCGTTTCCGACGGTGCGCCGGGCACTTCGTCCGGCCCGATGCGGCGCAGCACGGCGCTGATCCTTGCCACCAGTTCGCGCGGGTTGAATGGTTTCGGCAGGTAATCATCGGCCCCCATTTCCAGTCCGATGATGCGATCCATGTCTTCGCCTTTGGCCGTCAGCATGATGATCGGCGTCTTGTCGCCGCCTCCGCGCAACCGGCGGCAGATGGAAAGACCGTCTTCGCCCGGCAGCATCAGATCCAGCACCAGCAGATCGAAACGTTCGCGCAGCCATAGCCGGTTCATGCTCTGCGCATTTTCGGCCACGATGACCTGAAATCCCTGTTCAGTCAGGTAGCGGCGCAGCAGGTCGCGCAGGCGGACGTCGTCGTCCACCACCAGGATTTTGGCGCCATGGTTCGGGTTTGTGGCTGGGGTATCGTTTGATGTACTCATGCGCTTATGTTAGCTTTGGAAGGTCGACAGATAAATATCTCGTGTGGCAAACATTACAAACGGTTACAAACTTTACCACACGGACATTGGGAAGCCATCGAAAGCGGATTACACTTTCAGCATGGAACTGTTGCAATCATCGTTCATCTGGCCATGAAACGGAATTTCAAGCTCTTACTGGCGTTTGTCCTGTCCGCGCTTTGCGTGGCGACGGCGTTCGCCTATACGGGCGGCCGGCAGTACCGGGAGCAGCAGCCGATGCGCCAGCGTCCGGCACCGGTGGCGCGGGATGTGCAGGGCGCTCGCGGGCAAGCTGTGCGGCCGATGCGCGCGGAGCCGTATCCGGCGCAGATGCAGCCGCAGTCCGGACGGCGGTTCACGCTGCCGCAGGGCGGTGGATACGAACGCAACGGCAAGGTGTATCCGCAACCGTATGCCGGGCCGGGCGCTCAGCCAGCGCCGGTGATGCGGCGGCCGGGCAGGTTGTCGCCGGAACAGCGCAGCACCCTGCGGCGCCAGATCAACGAAGCGAACCGGGTCATGCCGTATCCGCCGCGCTGACGGCGTGACTATCCTCTGAATGGTGGGATTTTGCTGCTGAAACTTTCACGTCAGCGGACGGCGCATGCTTGCGCTCGAAAGTTTGCGCTGTCATTCCAGCGCCGTTGGTGTGTTGCTCATTCTGGCGTCTGCATCTCACGACAGACGCCGCTGGGCCCGAGTCTGTGCTGGCGCGATAGATAGTGATCTGTTTTCCACAGCCGATTCACACCCCTTGTTGCGATATGGCCACAGAATGATGGGGGTATATAGCCCAAGTGCCCTTCTAGGCCAGATATTTGCTGGCTGTTTTTAAATACTGATGGGAGTATATTTTTCGGTCTTACTGACCGAAAAGTCATTTGAAGTCAGTAATTTTGGCCCTGCCGGCGCCTGCTGGCGTGCGCCGAGGTGGGCTTCCGGTGGCGCGCAGGCAGCGGCGCACATGTGCCTGATAGCGCGCGCGCTCACGGTATAATGTCGTGCTCAACAATTATCGCGAGATGCCATGCTGATTTTGCCCGGTTCCAATGCCTTGTCCACCTTTCGCGCCGAACGTCTGTTGTCCGCGCTGCAAACCGTCGATGCTGGCGTAACCAGCGTCAGTGGCCGCTACCTGCATTTCATTGATGCCGGTGCGCTGACCGAAGGCGAAGTGGCGCAACTGGATGCACTGCTGACTTATGGCGATGCGTTTGCCGGCGACGAGCAAGGGATGGAATTCATTGTCATCCCGCGTTTCGGCACCATTTCGCCGTGGGCATCGAAGGCGACCGATATCGCGCGCAACTGCGGCCTGAGCCATGTGCGGCGCATCGAGCGCGGTGTGTCGTACCGTGTGCAACGGAATGGTGCGGCCACGCTGACCAATGGACAATTAGATGAGCAGCAATTCCAGGCGCTGGCGGCGCTGCTGCACGACCGCATGACCGAAGCGGTGCTGCGCTCGCGCGATGACGCCGCAGGCCTGTTCGTCGAGCTGGACGCGAAGCCGCTGGAATCGATCGACGTGCTGGCTGGCGGCCGTGGCGCGCTGGAAAAGGCGAATACCGAGCTTGGTCTGGCATTGTCCGAAGATGAAATCGATTATCTGAACGATGCGTTTGTGAAAGCGAAGCGCAATCCGACCGACGTCGAACTGATGATGTTCGCGCAGGCCAACAGGATCGTTCGCTGTTTGCGATGATCAAGAACACGCACCAGTTGCAGCCGAAAGGCACCGTGGTCGCCTACAGCGACAACTCCTCCATCATCGAAGGCGCCGTCGTTTCGCGCTTCTATCCGCGCGGCGAAGCGCATCACTATGCGGCTTCAGAAGAGTTGACGCACATCCTGATGAAGGTTGAGACGCACAATCATCCGACCGCGATTTCGCCGTTCCCGGGCGCCTCGACTGGCGCCGGCGGCGAGATCCGCGACGAAGGCGCGACCGGACGCGGCGCCAAGCCGAAGGCCGGGCTGACCGGTTTCACCGTCTCGAACCTGATGCTGCCGGGCGCGCAGCAGCCGTGGGAAAACGCGGCCGACGTGACCGCGCACGGCAAGGCGGGCGGCGATGTTTACGGCAAGCCGGACCGGATCGCTTCGCCGTTGCAGATCATGATCGACGGCCCGATTGGCGGCGCGGCATTCAACAATGAATTTGGCCGCCCGAATCTGGCCGGTTATTTCCGCACCTACGAACAGAACGTGGCCGGCACCGTGCGCGGCTACCACAAGCCGATCATGATCGCCGGCGGCATGGGCAACATTTCGGCGCAGCATACGAAAAAGCACGATTTGCCGGCTGGCAGCCTCTTGATCCAGCTCGGCGGCCCCGGCATGCGCATCGGCATGGGCGGCGGCGCGGCCTCGTCGATGGCGACCGGCGCCAACACCGCCGACCTCGATTTCGATTCGGTGCAGCGCGGTAACCCGGAAATGGAGCGGCGCGCGCAGGAAGTCATCAACGCCTGCTGGGCAATGGGCAGCGATAATCCGATCCTGTCGATCCACGACGTCGGCGCGGGCGGCTTGTCGAATGCGTTCCCCGAAATCACCAACGATGCCAAGCGCGGCGCGCTGTTCGATTTGCGCCAGGTGCCGCTGGAAGAAAGCGGGCTGGCGCCGAAAGAAATCTGGAGCAACGAATCGCAGGAGCGTTACGTGCTCGGCATTGCGCCGGCAAGCCTGCCGCTGTTCAAGCAGTTATGCGAACGCGAGCGCTGCCCGTTCGCGGTGGTCGGCACTGCGACCGAAGAACGGCAACTGAAGGTGGTCGATCCGCTGCACGACAATGCGCCAGTCGACATGCCGATGGACGTGCTGCTGGGCAAGCCGCCGAAGATGCACCGCGACGTGGCGCATGTCGGCAACGATTTTCCGCCGCTGGATTTGTCCGGCATCGAGCTGAAAGACGCCGCCGGGCGCGTGCTGCGCCTGCCGACGGTGGGCGACAAGTCCTTCCTGATCACGATTGGCGACCGTTCGGTCGGCGCGATGACGGTGCGCGACCAGATGGTCGGCCCGTGGCAGGTGCCGGTGGCCGATTGTGCCGTGACTGCGATGAGTTTCGAGGGTTATCGTGGCGAAGCAATGGCGATGGGCGAGCGCACGCCGCTGGCGGTGATCGATGCCGCAGCTTCCGGCAGGATTGCAATCGGCGAGGCGATTACGAATATCGCCGCCGCGCCGATCCACGATATTTCAGACATCAAACTGTCCGCCAACTGGATGGCTGCTTGCGGCCAGCCGGGCGAGGATGCGGCGCTGTTCGATACCGTGCGCGCGGTCGGGATGGAGCTGTGCCCGGCGCTCGGCATCAGCATTCCGGTCGGCAAGGATTCGCTGTCGATGCGCACCACCTGGAACGATGCCGGGCAGGATAAAGCGGTCACGTCGCCGGTGTCGCTGATCGTGTCGTCGTTCGCGCCGGTAACCGATATCCGCCGCGTGCTGACGCCGCAATTGCAGGTCGACGCCAATGCGGACGCCGGCGATACCGCGCTGATCCTGATCGACCTCGGACGCGGCAAGAACCGCCTCGGCGCCTCGGCACTGGCGCAAGTGATGCAGCAGCTTGGCAACGAAGTGCCGGACGTCGATAGCGCCGACGAACTGAAAGGCATGTTCGCTGCGGTGCAGCAATTGAACAACGAAGGCAAACTGCTGGCTTACCACGACCGCTCCGACGGCGGCCTGTTCGCAACCTTGTGCGAAATGGCTTTTGCCAGCCGTTGCGGATTGAGCATCGCGCTGGATGCGCTGGTTGCGGCAGACAAGACGGTCGGCACGCCAAACGACAAGGCGCTGCGCGTGCTGTTCGCGGAAGAACTGGGCGCGGTGCTGCAAGTGCGCGCCGCCGAGCGCGAGGCCGTGCTGGCCGTGTTGCGCGCGCACCAGCTCGATGGCGCCAGCTTCGTCATTGGCGCAGTCAACGGCAGCGGCAAGATTGAATTCAGCAGCAATGGCAGCGTCGTCTTTTCACAGCCGCGCGTGGCCTTGCACCGGCTGTGGAGCGAAACCAGCTGGCGCATCGCCCGTCTGCGCGACAATCCGGCCTGCGCCGACAGCGAATATGACCGCATTCTGGACGAAGCCGATCCCGGCATGTCGCCGAAAGTGCCGTTCGAGCCGCAACAAGACATCGCCGCACCGTACATCGCTACCGGTGTGCGGCCGAAAGTGGCGATCCTGCGCGAGCAGGGTGTGAATTCGCATGTCGAAACCGCGTATGTAATGCACAAGGCCGGCTTCGCCGCGATTGATGTGCACATGAGCGATTTGATTGCTGGCCGGGCGAAGCTGGACGACTTCACCGGCCTGATCGCGGTCGGCGGTTTCTCGTATGGCGACGTGCTGGGCGCGGGCGAAGGCTGGGCCAAGACCATTCTGTTCAATGAACGGATGAAGCAGCAGTTCGCCGCCTTTTTCGCCCGCGGCGATAGCTTCGGTCTGGGCATTTGCAACGGCTGCCAGATGATGAGCAATCTGTCGCCGATCATCCCAGGTGCGCAGCATTGGCCGAAATTCACGCGCAACAAGTCCGAGCAGTTCGATGCGCGTTTTGCCATGGTCGAGGTGATGGATTCGCCGTCGATTTTCTTTGCCGGCATGGCCGGGCTGCAAGCGCCGATTGTGGTGTCGCACGGCGAGGGGTTCGCCAATTTCTCGCACAAGGGCGACATCGGTCAGGCGCTGGTGGCGATGCGTTATGTCGATAACCATGGCCAGCCGACCGAGGTTTATCCATTGAATCCGAACGGTTCGCCGCAGGGCATCACGTCGGTGACTACCACCGATGGTCGTTTCACGGTCATGATGCCGCACGCGGAGCGGGTATTCCGCACGGTGCTGAATTCGTGGCATCCGGCGCAATGGGGCGAGGATTCGCCGTGGATGCGGATGTTCCGTAATGCGAGGAAGTGGGTTGGCTAGGACCTCAGAATACCGGCTGCGCGACCGGATGGTTGCTACGCGGCGTTCGGTGCGCCTAGCCCTTCGCCTGCTGGCGACGGTTTTTCAGAGGTCCCCTATTTTGATTGACCAAATGAATGGCTGACGCTATCATCATGGTCTTTTCGCGGCATGGCTTGCCATGCCGCCGACCGAGTGTGGAGACGTGGCCGAGTGGTCGAAGGCACTCCCCTGCTAAGGGAGCATACCCCAAAAGGGTATCGGAAGTTCGAATCTTCTCGTCTCCGCCAGTCGTTTTAAAGAAATCAGCCGCCGTCGGGCGGCTTTTTTCTTTTCTGGCGCGGCATCTCCAGGCACCTGCTACCCACGCACCAACTGTACGGGAAGGTTGACATGAGGAATCTCTGCCGCTTTTTGCTGCCGTTGCTGCTGGCTTTCACCTCAGGCTTGGCGTTGCCGGCAAACTTGCCAGCGGACACTCCGCTGGCGCAGGCGCGCCAACTGGTGCTTGTCAGGGCCGACGGCTGGAACAGCACGGCCGGAACCTTGCAGCGATTCCACAGAAGTGAAAAATCGTCCGCATGGCAGCCTGCCGGCGTGTCGGTCAAGGTCAGCCTGGGGCGCAATGGCCTAGCGTGGGGACGAGGATTGCATGCGTCTTTCACCGGAAAGGGGCCAACAAAGCGTGAGGGGGATGGCCGGGCGCCAGCCGGCGCGTTTGCCATCACGACGCTGTTTGGCTACCTTGCACCGAGTAGCCTGGCTGTGCGGACGGCAGGCATGCCGTATGTGGAAGCCACGCCGGATCTATTGTGCATTGATGACCCTGCATCAAGCCGCTACAACCGGATCATTCATCGCGGCCAGCCCCTCCCGCCTGACTGGAAATCTCACGAAGACATGCTTCGCCCGGATGGCCTGTATGCGTGGGGCGCGTTCATTGCGCACAACACCGCCCCCGCGCAGCCGGCGGCGGGTTCGTGCATCTTTTTGCATGTCTGGGAGGCGGAAGGTGTGCCGACTTCCGGTTGCACTGCCGGCGCGGCAACGGATATCGCAAGGATATTTCTGTGGCTGGATGCGAAAGCCAGCCCGGTCATTGTGCAGCTTCCCGAAAGCGAATATATACGCTGGCGGAAGCAGTGGAAATTGCCGTAAATAATGCACTCTTGCCAATAAATTTATGCGTTGTTTGATTTCTCGCATATTAAAACCACCAAATGTCACCACAATGGGCCAGTTACAGTTAGCGGCGCGATTGTTGGTGATGTTTGCAAAGTGAGGCACGCGACGGCATGCGCCTTGTTCTTGCCGGCGGAAATCCAGACTGAGATGACCTGTCGCACGGTTAGCGAAGAGGTATTTGATGGAACAGCCAGACACTGGGAAAAAGCGTAGAGGGTTCGTGATCCCGCTTGCGGTGTGGTTCTGGCTGGGAATTTTTTGGCTCAATCTGCTGGTATATGGCTTGGTGTATCAGCGTTTCCAGCAGAGCCGTCATTTATACGAGCAGCGCGCGGCCGTGATTGCGCAGAATATCGTTGGCCTGCTCGAACAAAGCATCGCCGATTCCATCGAAAGGGTGGAGTTGGGGGTGCTCGGCGTAATGGACGAAGTCGAAAAGCAGTTGTCGTCTAGCGGTCGCATCGACAAATCATCACTTGAGGCTTACATCAACCGGCTTCATTCGCGTTATCCGGATCTGGAGGGGATCAGGATTACCGATGCATCTGGTACCGTCAGGTTTGGCACCAATTCGTCGGACAGAACCGATGTCAGCATTGCGAATGACGATCATTTCGCGTATCTGCGCGATCATCCGGAAGTCGGCACCGTCATTTCACGACCGAAATTCGGCAAGATCAGCAACAAGTGGACCATCAAGGTGGTGCGGCGATACAACCTGCCGGACGGAACATTTTCGGGGGTAGTCAGCGGCATCATCGACGTGAATTATTACGCGGTCCAGTTTGCCGCCCTCAATGTGGGCGAGAATGGCACCGTTACCCTGCGCGATGGCGACATGGGCATCATCGTCCGCTATCCCGAGCCGGAGGGCGCGGGGAGTTCGGTGGGCAAAAGGAATATCTCGCAGCAATACCGGGACATGCTGCAGGCCAGTCCATACAAAGGCACTTTCATCGGCCAATCGCCGGACGATGGTCGCAGCAGAACCGTTTCCTACCGGATGCTGGGCAAATGGCCGCTCTTGGTGCAGGTGGCGCTGGCCGAGGATGACTATCTGGCCGAATGGCGCCATGAAACCAGCAACGTGTTGATGGTAACAGCGGTGTTCACGCTGTTTTCAATCTTGGTCGGTTTTCTGGGGCTGCGATACTGGAGCAGCCGTAAAAGGGCGATCGACGCACTGGAAGAAAACCGTAACCTGTTTCGCACTTTTGCCGAAATGTCGGCCGACTGGTTCTGGGAACAGGATGCAGAATACCGTTTCACGCATATTTCCGGCAAGGTACGGGAATCCTTCGGCGTCAGCGAGGCCGGCATGGTTGGCAAGCGGCGTCAGGATATTGCGATTGATGTCGATTCTGCCAAAATGGAAGAGCATCTGGCGCTGCTTGACGCCAGACAGCCTTTCAAGGATTTCGAATATTCATACCGCATGCCGGCAACGGGCGAAATCCATGTCATCTCGGCCAGCGGCATTCCGGTGTTTGATGCCGATGGCCGGTTTCAGGGGTATCGCGGGTTCGGGCGCGATGTAACGGAAAACAGGCGCAATGAAGAGCGTATCCGGCACATGGCGCAATACGATAACCTGACAAATCTCCCTAATCGGGCACTATTTTACGACCGGCTCGAACAGGCGCTCATCATGGCGCGGCGCAATCATACGCAATTCGCGCTGCTCTATCTGGATCTGGACAAGTTCAAGCCAGTCAACGATCGCTATGGGCACCATGCTGGCGATTTGCTGCTGCAGCAGGTTGCCGAAAGAATCCGTGACAATCTGCGTGATTCGGATACCATCGCTCGCCTGGGGGGAGATGAATTTGCCGTCCTGTTGCAGCAACTGGTGCACACGCAGGGTGCGGAGGAAATCGCCGCCAAGCTGATTGCCGCGATCGATCCGCCCTATATACTGGAAAATGTCTTGCAGCCGGTAACCATCGGCGTCAGCATCGGTGTAGCGATTTATCCGGATGATGCTGGCGACAAGGATGGATTGATCCGCGCCGCCGATGCAGCGATGTATCTGGCCAAGCAGATTTCCGGCAATACTTACCGCTGCTATGGCAGCCGCCCTGACTGGCCGAGCGAGCGGAATGCTTGAGCAAGGGCAAACTGTCGGCCGGCTGGCATGTTATTTTGCTGCCAGCACATAGCGATATCCAACGCCTGTGAAGGGAGCCATCATGTCTTCTACCGTCAGCGTTACCGTCACCCAGCAACAGAATTTCCAGTTTCTGGTTGATTTCGGCAGTGCGCTACCAACCATCCTGGGCGACGAGCCGCCTCCGCTTGGGCACGGCAATGGGCCTGCGCCGCCACAACTGCTTCTGGCCGCAGTTGCAAACTGCCTGTCAGCCAGCTTTTTCTTTGCGCTAGGCAAGTTCAAGCAGGATGCCGGCAGCATAAGCACGACCGCGAACTGCGAAATTGGCCGTAATGAAAACAACCGCTTGCGGGTGCAGAAAATCGACGTGCAGATACGGATAGCCAAGGCAGGAGGCGAGATCGCGCATCTCGACCGCGTGCTGGATCAGTTCGAGAGTTTTTGCACGGTCACGCAGAGCGTCCAAACTGGCGTGCCAGTCACGGTCAACGTGTTCGATGGCAGCGGAGTGCAATTGAAATGATGCGGCGCTAATCGATACTCCAAGACGAGATGTGATGATGCAGACCCGGCGAAAAAAAATGCAAACAGAACGCTTTCGCTGGCGATTGATCATCGTGACTTGCATGCTCAACCTGCTGGCATACGGTCTGGTTGCCTGGACCTTGTCTCAGAGCCGGCAGCATTACCACGAGCGCGCGGAAACGGCATCGCAAAATATTGCCAAGCTGCTGGAGCAGAACATTACAGATGCGGTTGAAAAGATCGAGATGAATCTGCATGCGGTCATTGATGAAGTCGCGCGGCAAAAGGCGGCGGGACGCATCGACAATGCAGCACTGACGGCTTTTCTGAAACGGCTGCATTCTCGCTCATCGGAGATGGCCAGCATGCGGGTGGTGAATGCTGCCGGCATCGTCACGCATGGCACCGGTAAAACGCTAGTGACGGATGCAGACGTGACTGATCGCACCTATTTCCAGTTTCTGCGTGATCATCCGGACGCTGGCACCTATATCTCCGGGCCGATGCAGGGGCGCACCAGTCGTGAATGGGTTATGGTGTTTTCCAGACGGATCGAAAATTCGGATGGCAGCTTTGGCGGCGTGGTCAATGGCACCATCGAGCTGTCGCATCTGACGTGGATGTTTTCGGCGGTCGATGTCGGACAAAGCGGCGCCATTTCTTTGCGCAATGAAGCACTGGGCGTGATTGCCCGTTATCCGGAAATCGCGGTGGATGCAAGTACCCATGCTGCGCGGACGCTGTTGCCTGAGCTGGCCGAATTTGCCAGGGAAGGGCGGCATTCAGCCACCTTCAGGGCGAAATCGTCGGTCGATGGCATCGAGCGCGTGATTTCGGTGCGCAAGATCGGCAATTTACCGCTGTATCTGATAATCGGACTGGCGCCCAAGGATTATTTCGTCCGCTGGTGGCATTCTTTGGCATACAGTGCGGTGGCGCTGGTGCTGTTCTCGGCCGTGACCATTTTCATGTCCTGGCTGCTGTATCGCGGCTGGTTTGAACGCCTGGCCTTGTTCGCCCGCCTTGAGCGCAGCGAGCGGACGTTTCGATCGTTGGCGGAAATGTCGAGCGACTGGTTCTGGCAGCAGGACAAACAATACCGTTTCATCGATGTGTCTGATGATATTGCCAGAAAGTTCGGAACGAGCCCGGAAAGCTATCGCGGCAAGACGCGATGGGATATCGGCATCGACAAAGCCGAGGAAGTGTGGCGCGCACATCGGGCACTGCTGGATGCTCACCAGCCGTTTCACGATTTTGAATATAGTTTTATCGATGATGAAGGGGGGAGGCGCTACATCAGTGTCAGCGGTGAACCGGTGTTTGATGATAATGGCGAGTTTGCTGGCTACCACGGCGTGGGGAAGGATTTGACCGTGAAGAAGCAGTATGAGGCGCGTATTCAGCAGATGGCGCAATATGACAGCCTGACCGGTTTGCCGAACCGTGCGCTGTTCTACGACCGCCTGGCGCAGGCAATTAGCATTGCCAGGCGTGAGCGGCACGAATTTGCCTTGCAGTATCTCGATCTCGACAAATTCAAGCCGGTCAATGACCGGCATGGGCATGATGCCGGTGATCAATTGCTGCAGATGGTCGCGCATCGGATTCGTGGCTTGCTGCGCGAATACGACACGGTCGCACGGTTGGGGGGCGATGAATTTGCGGTGCTGTTGCCGGTGATTGTCAGTCATTCCGATGCAGAGGAAGTGGCGCAGAAGATCATTCAGGCGGTTACCGCGCCTTATGCGCTTGATGGCGTGAACGAGGAAGTACGCATTGGTGTTAGTGTGGGTATCGCACTTTACCCGCAAGACAGTGTGCTGGGGGATGGTCTGGTCAAGGCGGCCGATGCCGCGATGTACAAATCCAAGCCGGCGGGTAACTGTTACTGTTTCCACGACGGCCAGACGAACTGCGCGGTGAGCCCTGCGCCTGACGAACAGACGATCAATAACTGACCGGAAAGTTATTTTCGTTCAGTAAGGCCAAAAAATATACTCCCACCAGTATTTTTAAACAGCCAGAAAATACGTGGCCCAAACAACATTTTTTGTCCAATACCCCCTGAAAATCACATCAGGATGATGTCGTACTGGTCTTGCGGATAGCCGGTTTCGACTTGCAGTGATACCGGTTTCTTGATGAAGTCGGACAGCATCGCCATGTGCTGCGATTCGTCTTCGAGAAACATGTCGATCACCATTTGCGACGCGAGAATGCGGAATTCGCGCGGGTTGAACTGTTTCGCCTCGCGCAGGATTTCGCGCAGGATTTCATAGCAGACGGTGCGTGCGGTCTTGACTTGCCCCTTGCCGCTGCAGGTCGGGCAGGCTTCGCACAGGATGTGTGATAGCGATTCGCGCGTGCGCTTGCGGGTCATTTCAACCAATCCGAGTGCAGAGAATGAACTGACCGACACCTTGGTGCGGTCGGCGGCCAGCGCCTTGTTCAGCTCGGCCAGCACGACTTCGCGGTGTTCGGCGCTGTCCATGTCGATGAAGTCGAGCACGATGATCCCGCCCAGGTTGCGCAGTCGCAACTGGCGCGCGATCGCATGCGCGGCTTCCAGATTGGTCTTGAAGATGGTGTCGTCGAAATTGCGTCCGCCGACGAAACCGCCGGTGTTTACGTCGATGGTGGTCATCGCTTCGGTCTGATCGACGATCAGGTAGCCTCCGGATTTCAAGTCCACCCTGCGGCCCAGCGCGCGTTCGATTTCATCCTCGACGCTGTACAGGTCGAACAGCGGGCGTTCGCCAACGTAATGCTGCAGCAGGCCGAGAACCCCCGGCGTATAGGCAGTCGCGAAATCGCTCAGCATCTGGTAATTCTTGCGCGAATCAATCTGGATGCTGGCGGTTCTGTCGTGCACGAAATCGCGCAGCACGCGCTGCGCCAGACTCAAATCCTGATACAGCAGGCAGGGGGCTGGGCGGGTGCGTGCCGCCTCGCTGATGTTTTGCCAGGTTTTTCGCAGGTAATCGATATCGGATTGCAGTTCGGCATCGGTTGCTTCCTCGGCCATCGTGCGCACGATGTAACCACCGTTTTCATCCTGCGGCAACAGGCTTTGTACCCGCTGGCGCAGCGATTCACGCTCGGTTTCATCCTCGATTTTCTGCGAAATACCGATGTGCGCATCCTGCGGCAGATAGACCAGCATCCGTCCGGCAATCGAAATCTGGGTCGACAGTCGCGCGCCCTTGGTGCCGATCGGATCCTTGATCACCCGCACCATCACGGTCTGCCCGTCATGCAGGATTTTTTCGATCGGAGTCGTCTGGCAGGCGGAGGCGCCATTATGTGGGGTTGCTTCCCAGATGTCGGCCACATGCAGGAAAGCGGCGCGTTCCAGTCCGATATCAATGAACGCCGACTGCATCCCTGGCAGCACGCGCGCGACCTTGCCGAGGTAGATATTGCCCGCCAACCCGCGCATCAGCGTGCGCTCGACATGGAGTTCCTGCACCACGCCTTGCTGGATCAGCGCAACGCGCGTTTCCTGCGGCGTGAAATTGATAAGGATGTCTTCGCTCATATCGTGTGGATGCCGGCTTGCCGCAGCAG
>JAGTRJ010000047.1 GCA_018261755.1 Burkholderiaceae bacterium | reverse complement strand
GGCTGTGTTCGAGCCGATGATCAGGATGACGTCCGAATGCGTGCCGATTTCCGGGATGCTGTTGGTCATCGAGCCGCTGCCGAGCGTGGTGCCCAGGCCGGAAACGGTCGAGGCATGGCACAGGCGCGCGCAGTGGTCGATGTTGTTGGTGCCGATGACGGCGCGGGTGAATTTCTGCGCGGCGTAGTTGTCCTCGTTGTTGGCACGCGCCGACGAAAACAGCGCGAACGAATCGGGGCCGTGCTGAGCCTTGATCTCAGTCAGCCGTTTGGCCACGTAATCGAGCGCCTCATCCCAGCCGACCGGGACAAAATGGCCATCGCGCTTGATCAGCGGCGTGGTTAGGCGGCGATTGTCGGCCACGTGCTGATAGCCGTAATACCCCTTCAGGCACAGTTCGCCCTGATTGACCGGGTGCGCCTTGTCTCCCTTGACTTCAATGATGCGCCCGTTTTCGACCGACAGTTCCATCCCGCATCCGGTGCCGCAATACGGGCAGACAGTACATACCTTTTCCATTTTCAACTCCTCTTTCTTTGTCGATTGGTGTGGCTGACAGCTAGGTCGCCGGGTTATGGGTGGCACGCTCGCGCGTGGCTGACAGCATTTCGTCGGCCGAGGCGGAAGTCGTCAGCCGGATGGCCTGGGTTGGGCAGGCTTCGACGCAGGCCGGGCCGTTGGCGCGGTCAACGCACAGGTCGCATTTGAAGGCGATCGGCTGCACCGACCGGGCGCTGATGCTGTCCGGCACGGGTTTCATTACCTTGTGGTTGACCAGATTGATGGCGCCGTAGGGGCAGGCAATGACGCAGGTTTTGCAGCCGAAGCAGCGTTCGCCGACAAACTGCACCGTGTCGCCGACATGCGTCAGCGCCTTGGTCGGGCAGGCGATGACGCAGGGCGCGTTGTCGCAATGCCGGCATTGGGTGGTCGAAGTGATTTCCCGGCCGAAAATGACTTTCAGCCGCGGTCTGAATGAATCTTGCTGGAACGATGACGCTTCGGCCGCGTCCAGATGCGCTACTGCGCAGGCCGCTTCGCAGGTATGGCAGCCTATGCAATTGGCCGGATTGGTAATGGTGAACCGGTTCATGTTTACGCCTTTTTACATGGTTGCGGGACATGCAGATGTCAGCTTTCTTCGAGCAACAACATAAAAGCACAAGCTGTGCCAATTAAATAGGAATATGGCTGCAACATATATTTTCGCTTTATTTCACAATGGGTTATAGATCTTTGGCGGCTGGAGCGCAAGTTTTTTGCGTGCCGCGCCGCCGGTGGCGCGCGCCTGGTTCGACATTTATGACGACGATGCCCGCCGGCGTGCCGGACGTTGTCTGTTCGCGCCTGCTGATGGCGCTTAGGCCGCGAGGTGAGGGCGTTGTCATCGCGCTTCACCATGCCGTCGCCGCGTCAAAAATAAATGACCCTGCTGACGATATCGTTCAATAAGGCAAAAATAACTGACTTAAACGACTTTTGGGTCAGTAAGGTTGAAAAATATACTCCTGCCAGTATTTTAAAATCGCCAGAAAAAACCAGGCCCGGCGTATTGTTTTTGCTATATACCCCCATCATTTTCGCTGTCATGGTGTGCTGGCCGCATTGGCGCTGGCGTTATCCGCGCTTGCGGTTTGCCGCCTGCTGCCGCGCAATCCATTGCCGTGCGCCAATGCAGCACAACGGCGGCGGTGGCATGGTTCGTGCAGCAGTCAACGGCGGCAAAGCTGTGGCGGCAATGGCAGGTTCGCCTTGGCTTGCTGCAACAAGCTGGTTAGAATGAAACTCGTGCCATCAGCAGGCGGGATGTGAAATGCATGAATTGACGCTGGCAGAAAGCGTGATCGAAATAGTGGAAAACGCCGCCAGGCAGGCCGGGGTGACAAGGATTACGCGGGTGAAGCTGTCTGTCGGGGCGCTGGCGCATGTCGAGTCCGACGCGCTTGCTCGACCATCTGGCGCTGGGGTGTCCGCACTGTTCGGCGCACGAAGTAACGGTGCTCGATGGCGAGCAAATGAAGGTGGTTGAAATCGGCGTTGTTTAAGTAACGAACTCGGGAGGACGAGCATGTGCATGACCTGCGGTTGCGGACCAGATGCAGTTTCCATCGATGGCAAGAGCTTGCAGCATGAGCATGAACACAGCCACGGCCATTCCCGGCACTCGCATGCCCACGCCCATGCCCATAGCCACGATCACGCGCACGCTCATGAACACGAGCATTCTCATGACCACGACCATGCTCATCCGCACCCGCATGATCACCTGCACTCGCATGAGCATGGCCCGCTCGAGGCCGCGCATGCGCCCGGAACCAGCGCGGAACGCATCGTGCAAATCGAGCAGGATTTGCTGGCCAAGAACAACGGTTATGCGCAGGCAAACCGCGCGCTGTTCGCCCGGCAGGGCATTTTCGCGCTGAATCTGGTTTCCGGCCCAGGTTCGGGCAAAACCACGCTGCTGGTCGAAACCATTAAACGCTGGCAGCAAAACGGGGCGGTGGCGGTGGTCGAAGGCGATCAGCAGACCTCGAACGATGCCGACCGCATCCGCGCCACCGGCGCGCCGGTGGTGCAAATCAATACCGGCAAGGGGTGCCACCTCGACGCCCACATGGTCGGCCATGCGCTCGAACACCTGCAGGCAGGACAGTCGCTGAAGCACGACAGCTTGCTGCTGATCGAAAATGTTGGCAACCTCGTGTGCCCGGCGGCGTTCGATCTCGGCGAGGCGCACAAGGTGGTGATCCTGTCAGCGACCGAGGGCGAAGACAAGCCGCTCAAGTATCCGGACATGTTCCGCGCGGCGGACGTGATGCTGCTGAGCAAAACCGACCTGCTGCCGTATCTCGATTTCGAGGTCGATGCCGCCATCCGCTATGCGCGCCAGGTGAATCCGGCCATCCGCGTGATCAAGCTCTCGACCAAGAACGGCGAAGGTTTCGACGAATGGATGG
>JAGTRJ010000018.1 GCA_018261755.1 Burkholderiaceae bacterium | reverse complement strand
ATCGTCGAAGAAGATGGCCGACATCATCAACGTGATCGACGGCATCGCATTCCAGACCAACATCTTGGCGCTGAATGCAGCGGTCGAGGCAGCGCGCGCGGGAGAACAGGGACGCGGCTTCGCGGTGGTAGCAACCGAAGTGCGTAGTCTGGCGCAGCGCAGCGCGGCCGCGGCGCGGGAAATCAAGGCGCTGATCGACGATTCCGTTGGCAAGGTCGGCGAAGGCAGCAAGCTGGTCGAACAGGCTGGCACGACAATGGAAGAAGTGGTGTCGAGCATCAAACGCGTGAACGACATCATGGGTGAAATCACAGCCGCAAGCAGCGAACAGAGCGACGGCATCGAACAGGTGAACCAGGCGATCGTGCAAATGGATCAGGTGACGCAGCAGAACGCGGCGCTGGTGGAAGAAGCGGCGGCAGCGGCGGAATCGCTGCAGGATCAGGCTGCGAATCTGGTGCAACTCGTAAGCGTGTTCAAGACTGGCGCAGGCTCGGCTGCACCAGCGGCCCGGCGCATTGCGACAAAATCAGCGGCCAAACCGATAATCCGGCCGGCGAGCAAGCCGGCGGCACCTGTGAAGGCGCCGCAGATTACTGCGTCGAGGCCGGCGGCCGGCAAAGGCGACGACTGGGAAGAGTTCTGACGCCAATAGTCAATGTTCACCAAAGCCGGCGTGCGTACGCCGGCTTTTTTTATGATGCGGAACCCCATTCGATGGCAGCATCCCTCGTCATCCCAGCGCAAACATCACGAGCGAACGCATGCGCCATCCGCTTATTTGAAAGAGTTCAACAGCCAAATACGACATAGCTGAAAAATGGCGATCATGCGCAAAATTTGTTCTGCATCAAGCGGACGCCTTTTTTCGAACTGGAAACCGTTTTTTGCACTGCCAATGCTGGATTGCTGCACGGGTTCTGTATTACAGTGACAGCACTACTCCCCCACGGTTGTTTTATTATCCAAAACAGATGAATACTCCACTGGGCGATCCAACCTCTCCGCTGCGGCATCCTGCCCGCATCATGATCCTGTTCCTGCCAATCGCGCTGCTGATTGGCATCAGCATGTTTTTCATCCAACGCACTGAACTGGATCGGCTGCATACGAAGCATGCACTCGATGCGCGCCAGGCGGTCGCGGTCGGCGGTGAATCCATCAGCCGCACGCTGCAATGGATCAGCCGCGACGTGCGCTATCTGGCGCAGGATGTTGGCGTGACGCAATTGCTTGACGCCCCGAGCAGGAAACATCTTGATGACCTGGCCACCGACTGGGTTTCGTTTTCGAACAACAAGCAGGTGTACGACAAAATCCGCTGGATCGACGAAAACGGAATGGAAAAGCTGCGCATCAATTATGCGAAACCAAAACCGGTGGTCGTTCCCGTGCGCGAACTGCAGGACAAGCACGAACGCTATTTCTTTTCCGACACATTCAAGCTCGATGCGGGTGAAATCTTCGTTTCGCCGTTCGATCTGAACGTGGAAAACAACCAGATCGAAATTCCTTACAAGCCGACCATCCGGCTGGGCATGCCGCTGTTCGACAGCAAGAACAAAAAGCGCGGCATCCTGCTGATCAATTATTTCGCCTCCGATTTGCTGGCGAGCTTTGGCCAGTCGTCACGGCTCGGAAAAAGCTCTGCCTGGCTGGTGAACGAGGACGGCTACTGGCTGAAGGGTCCAAGCGCAGCCGATGAATTCGGCTTCATGTTCGGGCGCAAGGAATTGACGATGGCGCAGCGCTATCCGGAGGCGTGGAAAAAAATCCTGACTGAGGACGAAGGCCAGTTCGAAACCGCGGACGGCCTGTGGACGTTCGATACCGTCTATCCGCTGCTGGAAGGACAGAAAACCAGTACCGGCAGCACCGAAATCCGCGCACCGAGCATCGCGGTGCTGGAAAGCGGCAAGTATGCGTGGAAATCGGTCCACCTGATGCCAACCGGGGAATACAACGCCGGCATGGTGGCGTACAACATCAAGCTGTTCGGCAGCGCATTGCTGCTGATGGCGCTGTTCCTCGCCGGCATCTGGCGACTGGTGCGTGCGCAACTGGTGGAGCAGAACATCCGCGAAAATCTGGAGCAGATGGTGCAGGAGCGCACGCGCGATCTGACCCAGGTCAACCAGAGTCTGACTGAAAGCGAGGCGCGGCTGCGCACTCTGTTCGACACCATCCCCGATCTGATCCGGGTAAAGAGCGTCGATGGCAAGTACCTCGCGGTCAATCCGGCATTCGAGCACCTGATCGGCGCCAAAAAGGATGAATTGATCGGCAAGACGGCGGAGCAATTCCTCGGCGAAGATGCGGCCAAGGCACTCCACACCGACGACATGGCGGCGCTCGAAGCAGACAAACCGCTGGCGTTCGAGGAATGGCTCACCTATGCCAGCGATGGTCACAAGGGACTGTTCGAAGTGGTCAAAATGCCGATGCGCACGCCTAGCGGCGAACTGATCGGCGTGCTGGGCGTCGGGCGCGACATCACCGAACGCAAGCTGGCGGAAGAAAAACAGCAGCTGGCGGCGATGGTGTATCAGCACAGCAGCCAGTCAATCATGGTGACCGATGCGAATGGCCAGATTATCGCGGTCAACCCGGGCTTCGAACGAATTACCGGCTACACGGCGGAAGAAGTCATCGGCAAGAATCCGAGCATCCTCAGCTCCGGCCGGCAAGACCGTGCGTTCTATCAGGCCATGTGGCACGCACTGCACACCACCGGCCGCTGGCAGGGGGAAATCTGGAACAAACGCAAGAACGGCCAGCTTTACCCGGCATGGATCACCATCAACGCCATTTTCAACGAAGATGGCACCATCGACCGCTATGTCGAACTGTGCTCCGATTTCACCAAGAAGAAGGAAGCGGAACAGCAGCTGTGGCAGCAGACCAATTTCGATCCGCTGACCGGCATGCCGAACCGTCACCTGTTCCTGGATCATCTCGAACAGGAAATCAGCACCTCGCGTCACACCAGCCTGCCGCTGGCGCTGATGTCGCTCGACCTCGATCACTTCAAGGACGTGAACGACACGCTCGGCCACGACATGGGCGACATCATGCTGCAGGAAGTGGCGAAGCGGCTGAAGGAAGCGGTGCGCGAGATCGACACCGTCGCGCATCTGGGCGGCGATGATTTCACCGTCATCCTCGCCAGCCTGGACAACCTCAACCTGATCGAGCACATCGCGCAGGACATCCTGAAGCGAATTTCGGAACCGTTCCGGCTGAAAAATGAAACCGTCTATGTCACCGCCAGCATGGGGGTGTCGATCTATCCGGACGACGCGGCCAATATCGACGATCTGCTGCGTAATGCCGAGCAGGCGATGTATGCGGCCAAGAAGGATGGACGCAACCGCTGCAACTACTTCACCTCGTCGATGCAGGCGGCGGCGCAGGTGCGGCTGCGGCTGATCAACGATCTGCGCGGCGCGCTGTCGGCCAACCAGTTCCAGGTGGTGTATCAGCCGATCGTCGATATGCACAGCGGCGAAATCCACAAGGCGGAATCGCTGATCCGCTGGATGCATCCGGTGCGCGGCCTGATCAGCCCGGCCGAATTCATCGCCATCGCGGAGGAGATCGACGTCATCGCCGACCTTGGCAACTGGATTTTCCACGAAGCGGCGCGGCAGGCGCTGCGCTGGCGCCAGTCGCACCATCCGGAATTCCAGATCAGCGTCAACATGTCGCCGGTCCAGTTCCGCAACAATGGCATCAGCCACATAGCCTGGTTCGATTTCATGCGCCGCCTCGGCGTTCCCGGTCAGGGCATCGTGGTGGAAATCACGGAAAGCCTGCTTATGGATGCCAGCAGCGGCGTCAGCGCGCAACTGCTGGCGTTCCACGATGCCGGCATGCAGGTCGCGATCGACGATTTCGGCACCGGCTATTCATCGCTGTCGTACATCAAGAAATTCGACATCGACTACCTGAAGATCGACCAGTCGTTCGTGCGCAATCTGGCGCCGGATTCGAGCGATCTGGCGCTGTGCGAAGCCATCATCGTGATGGCGCACAAGCTCGACATCAAGGTGATTGCCGAAGGAGTCGAAACCGAAAGCCAGCGCGCGCTGCTGGCTGCCGCCGGCTGCGATTACGGCCAGGGGATGCTGTTCTCGAAACCGCTGTACGCGGCCGATTTCGAACTGATGCTGAAGGAAAAAGGCAACGGCCTGCCTGCGCCGGCAGCCGATCCCGGTACGCCGGCTGCCTGAACACGCCAGCGGACCACTTTTTAACCCAAAAAATATACTACCCACAGTATATTTCAAAAACCGCGGAATATATGGCCTAACGACATGGTTTAGCCATATACCCGCGGTTTTCCGTCAATCCAGCGCGAAGCACAGATATTTCAGCTCGATGTATTCATCAATACCATAATGCGAGCCTTCCCGGCCGAAGCCGGATTGCTTGACCCCGCCAAACGGTGCCTCGGCCGTCGAGATCAAGCCGGTATTGACGCCGACAATGCCATATTCCAACCGTTCTGCCACGCGCCAGCCGCGCGCCAGGTTTTGCGTGTAGAAGTACGACGCGAGGCCATACTCGGTATCGTTCGCCATCCCGATCACTTCGTCGTCATCGGAAAAGCGGATCACTGGCGCTACCGGGCCGAAGGTTTCTTCGCGCGCAACCTGCATCGCTGGCGTCACCCCGGCCAGCAACGTTGGCTGGAAAAAATTTCCGGCCAGGCGCTGGCCACCGGCAAGCAGCGTGGCCCCTTGCGCCAGCGCATCGGCGATGTGCTGTTCGACTTTTGTCACTGCCCGTTCATCAATCAGAGGCCCGACATCTACCCCCGGCTCAAGCCCGTTCCCCACGCGCAACGCACGGATGCGTGCCGCCAGCCGGTCGCAAAACGCATCATGCAACCGTTCATGCACGAAAATCCGGTTGGCGCACACACAGGTCTGGCCGTTGTTGCGGAACTTGGCCGCCATTGCCCCCTCGACCGCCGCATCCAGTTTGGCATCGTCGAACACTATGAACGGCGCATTCCCGCCCAGTTCCAGCGACAGCTTCTTGAGCGTATCAGCCGATTGCCGCATCAACTTGCGGCCAACCTCGGTCGAACCTGTGAAACTGAGCGCGCGCACAGTCGGCTCATCGGATAACGCAGCGGCAATCTCAACTGCATTACCGGTCACGATGTTGATCACCCCCGGCGGAATGCCTGCCCGTTCGGCCAGCACGCCCATTGCCAACGCCGAAAAAGGCGTCTGCTCGGCCGGCTTGACAACCATTGTGCAGCCGGCCGCCAGCGCTGGCGCCAGTTTGCGCGCCAGCATCGCGTTGGGAAAATTCCACGGCGTAATTGCTGCGCAGACCCCGATTGGCTGGCGCAGCACGACAATCCGCCGGTCGCGCTGCGCCGCCGGTATTACGTCACCGTTGATGCGTCGCGCCTGTTCGGCAAACCATTCGATGTAACTGGCGCCATACGCAATTTCTCCACGCGCTTCTGCCAGCGGCTTGCCCTGTTCCAGCGTCATGATGCGCGCCAGATCATCTTGCGCCAGCATCATCAGTTCATACCAGCGTCGCAGCAACGCCGAACGTTCCTTTGCACTGGCAGCAGACCACGCCGGAAAAGCCTTGGCAGCGGCATCGATTGCCTGCGCCGTTTCACTGCGCCCCATATCAGGCACGCTGCCAAGCCAATCGCCCGTGGCGGGATTGTTCACCGCAATGGCGCGCCCACTTTGCGCCGGCAGCCACTGGCCGCCAATCATCCCCCGCTGAACGAATAATCCGGAATCCGCAAGTTGCTTCATGATTTCACCCCTCCGTTTTCACGTTGCCGACGATCCGGTCATGCGCATAGATAATTACCGTACCCTCCACGCTGCCGCGTTCACGCCTCTTGCCGTACAGGATACTCGCTCACGCCCGCAGCGCAAATCACCGCAGCGGCACGCTCGCGATTCGGCAAACAAGCCACAACCAACCTCTCCTGCTGACGCATCAGTGCGTCAGCCAGCGCGATGACAGATCGGCGCAACTGCGGCACAATCCTTGCTGCAAAATATTCAATATGTTTACCGGGCAGAACAACACCATGAGCGAACACCATCATCACCATTCCTGCGGCCACGGCCATGACCACAGCCATGTGGACGCAACCAGCCGCGCATTCGCGATTGGCGTTGCGCTCAACCTCGGCTTCGTCATCGTCGAAGCCGGGTTCGGCTTCTATTCGAATTCGCTCTCGCTGCTGGCCGATGCCGGCCACAATTTCAGCGACGTCATCGGCTTGGTTGCCGCCTGGGTCGCGCTGCTGCTGGCGCGCCGCCTGCCAAGCCCGCGCTTCACCTACGGCCTGCGCGGTTCGACCATTCTGGCGGCGCTGGCCAACGCGATGCTGCTCTTGGTCGCGATTGGCGTCATCGTGTGGGAAGCGCTGCACCGGCTGTCGCAACCGTCGCCAGTGAATGAAGACATCATCATCTGGGTGGCACTGATCGGTTTCGTGATCAACCTCGGCACCGCGCTAATGCTGATGAAAGGCCACGAACATGACCTCAACCTCAAAGGCGCATTCCTGCACATGGTGGCCGACGCAGCCGTTTCGCTCGGCGTCGCCGCCGCCGGCTTCGGCATGAAATGGACCGGCTGGCTCTGGCTCGATCCGGTCATCAGCCTGATCGTCGCCGCCGTGATTTTCATCGGCACCTGGGATTTGCTCAAGCAATCGCTGCGGCTGTCGCTGCACGGCGTGCCGCACAACATCGACGCGGCTGAAGTGCGCGCCTTCCTCGCCGGCCTGCCAGAAGTGGCCGAAGTGCACGACCTGCACATCTGGGGCATGAGCACCACCGAAACCGCGCTGACCGCGCATTTGGTCGTTGCCGGCGCGCACCCCGGCAACGCCTTCCTGGCGCAACTGGCGGAAGAACTGGAACACCGCTTCCGCATCCACCACGCCACCATCCAGATTGAGCTTGAAGGCGGCAGCAACCTGTGCCGGCTGGCGCCGGAGCATGTTGTTTAGCGAAAAACGACGGGGTATATAGTAAAAACATAGCGCTGGGCCACGTTTTTGCTGGCTGTTTTCAGATACTGGCTGGAGTATATTTTTCAGCCTTACTGACCAGAAATTCATTTTGGTCAGTTATTTTAGCCGGCTGCCTTCCCCATTCCCGCCCATACCAGTGCGAGAGCCAGGCGCGCGAGCCGAATACAGTACGCATGTACGGCAAGGCCGCGCAACGCCGCTATCGCGCCGTCACGGGCGGGAATCAGTGGATGAAGGGCATGCCGTACTTATACTCGGTGATCATGTTCCTCTCGGTCACCACCTCCGGCGGCCGCTTGAACTCAACTTCGGACACCAGTTGTATCGGCCTGGTGGCGGTATTGTTCGCTGCTTCCGCTATCGCTTCCGCATTGGCCGATTTGCCGGACACCGCCATCGCCACCTGATAGATGCGGGCCGCGTTGTCCTTCAATTTTGGCCGCAGGTCGTGGTCGCTGGCGAAGACAAAGTTCGAGTACAGGCCGGCGAACGGGAACACCTTCGAAGCGGTGTAGAACACGTCCATCGAACTGGTGGTGTTGAACGCCATCATGCCGCCGGGATTGAGCGAGCTTCTGAGTGCGGTCATGAAATCCTGCCCCAAGAGCAGCACGCTGTAGGCGCGCCAGTGCCAGGTAGTGTTCATCACGATCAGGTCGTATTTTTCCGGATGCTGGCGGATGTATTTTCGGCCGTCTGTGATGTGGATTTTCACCCGCGGGTCGTCGAGCAGCGCCGCCACTTCGGGCTGGCTTTTCACCAGCTTGAGATAGTTCGGGTTGATTTCGACCACGTCGATGCTTTGCACTTGCGGGAAGTGGCGCAGCACTTCGACCCACGAGCCGCCGCTTAAGCCAATCACCAGCACGCGCCGCGGGTTGTGATGCATCGCCGCCAGCGCATAGACGCGGAACATGCCGTTGACGTCGTGCGTCAGGCTGGTGTTGATCTTGCCGTCGTACAGATTTTCTCCATACACCACCAGATCGTCATCCTTGTCGCGCACCGCGTGGATGGTGCCGTGCCGACTTTCGTTGATGAATTCGATCTTGGTGCCGCGGCCATCCTCGCGCTCGACCAGGCCACGAATCAGCAGGTGGCGGTCGGCCAGTCCGATCGCCGCCAGCATCACCGCGCCCGATACCAGCGCCAGCGTGAAATGCTTCTTGCCGGTGGACTGGCGCGACACCAGCGCCCAGACGACGATCGCCGCCAGCGCGCAAATCAGCATTGCCTGCTGCAGCGTGGCGATATTGAGCAGCACGAAGCCGACGAACAGTGGGCCAATGGTGGCGCCGGCCACGTTGGCGGCGTAGATGTTGGAAATCGACGCGCCCAGTTCTTCATCGCTCTTGAGCGAGCCGATGTAATGCACGATCGGGAAGATGATGCCCTTGATGCCGGCGGAAAGGGTGATCACCAGCAGCAGGTAGGCGGCATCGAGATACGGGTGCATCGGCAGCGCCGCATACAGCGCGATGGCGGCGACGTCGAACGCGGCCGACCAGATCAGCGATTGCCCGGCCACACGCCACAGGGCCTCGGCGCTGCCCTGGCTGCGAACGCAAGCCTTCTTGCCTACTTGGGCGCCAAGCGCGATGCCGAGCAGATAGCAGAACAGCACATAGGCGAACGATTGCGGCACGGTGTGATGCGTGAACGACACCAGCCGCGTCCAGACGATTTCCATTCCCAGGCTCAGCAGGCCGGAAACGAACGCCAGCAGCAATGCCTTGTTGCGATCAGACATGGCGGCGTCCCTCCGTGTAGGCGAGAATCGCGACGACGAAGTTGCATGCAGCCGCCAGCCAGATGGCCTGGTACAGGTCGATGAAAATGAACAGCACGAACGCGGTGGCAAAGCAGCCAATCGCCGCGCCGAGCGTATTGCAGAAATACAGCACGCCAATCGCATTGCCGACCCCGCTCGGCGTTTTCGCCAGCCATGCGGTCAGCATCGGCAGCGTGCCGCCCATCAGCACGGTCGCCGGCAGGATGCTGAAAAAGTTGAGGATGGCGACGGTCAGCAGGCCGCTGTCGCCGCCGAGCCGACCGGTCCAGTCGATGATGAACGGGCTGGCCAGACCATAGACACCAATCACAGCCTCGAACAGGCAAAACAGCAGCAACGATTGGCTGAAGAAGCGGTCGGCAACGCGCCCGCCGAAATAACCGCCGACGCCCAGGCCAAGCATAAAGGCGGAGACAAGTACCGTGATCGATTCGATATCGACGCCGAAATTCGCAAACAGCAAGCGCTGCCATGCGATTTGATAAATCAGTCCGGCGGCGCCGGACAGGAAAAACGCTGCTGCAATACTCGGAGGCAGCACGACCGCTGCCCGTTCCCCGGTATTCTTCATCGTCAAACCCTTGAGTTAGTGGCGGGAAAAATCCCTAGTATGCGGCACCGAAAACCGGAACGTCAAATATTGTTGCCGCTCAACCACAGGGAGTATTTCGGGCAAACCTTGAAAAACAACGCACAAAACGCAATTTTTTCCACATACCCCTGATTTCCTGCTGGCGAGCTGCTTGCGACAGGAACCCATCGCAACCACGGTTCACGATGTCCGCTGACCGACCGGCAGGAATTTCTGTGACAACGCATCGTACAGCGGTTCGCGGCAGAGCAGCTTCGACACATAGCTTGCCACCAGCGCGGCAATCATCAGTGGCAATAGCAGGTGCAGGCCATTGGTCATTTCCATCGTGATGACGATCGAGGTCAGCGGCGACTGCGTCACACCGGCCAGATAGGCCGCCATCACCAGCAGCACGATCACGCCATGCGGCGCCAGCGCCGGCCACCAATGCGACAGGCAATCGCCCAGCCCCGCGCCAACGGAAAGCGACGGCGCGAACAGGCCGCCTGGAATACCACTAATCGATGACAGTAGCGTCGCAGCCATTTTGGCCAGCCCGTAATACCATGAATACAGGCTGTGATCGCTGGCCAGCGTGGCGCGCGTCGCCTCGTAGCCGGTGCCGAGCACCAGATTGTCGGTCAGCATGCCGAGTATCGCCAGCAACGCGCCGCAGTAGCCGGCAAACACCAGCGGACGATTGAACACCACCTGCGCCAGCACCGCCGGCGGATTGCTCAGCATCTTGATCATCAGCCGGCTGAAAATTCCGCCAGCCAGACCGCCGACCAGCCCGAGAAACAGCACTGCCGGCATGTCGGACAGGGTATCGATGATGGCGGCGGTCGAACCGAAATAGGTGTAGTGCCCGACCAGCGCCAGCGACACCAGCGCCGACAGAATCACCGTCAGCAGAGTCGGGCCGAATGCGCGGAAGACCGCTTTCTTGCCCAGTTCCTCAATCGCAAACATCACCCCCGCCAGAGGCGTGTTGAAAGCCGCCGCGATGCCGGCCGCGCCGCCGGCCATGATCAGCATCCGGCGGTTTTCGGCGGTCAGTTCGTTGCCACGGCCGTAAAACGCATGCATCAGCGAGGCGCCTATCTGCACGGTCGGCCCTTCTCGCCCGATCGAGGCACCGATCGACAGGCCGCCGACCAGCAGCATTGCCTTGCCGATCAGGATGCGCAGCGACAGCAAATGGTGCTTCTTGCTCGGTTCGGGATCCTCGAGCGCGGCAATCGCCTGCGGGATTCCACTGCCCTGCGTGCCGCGAAAGAAACGCTGCACCAAATACGCCAGCAGGACGAACCCCGGCGGCAGCAGCAACACCGGCGCCTGCGGATACCGTTCAAACAGCAGCCGGTTCAGGTGGCCGACATAATCGCAAGCCATCGCCAGCGTGACGCAAACCAGCCCAATCAATACCGGCGCTACCAGCCACGCATACCAGCGGCGGCAAAATGCCAGCACAGCTTTCACGCGCGCATTGTGATGGGTATCGGTACTGTTTTCTGGTTCGCGATCGGTGGTGGGCATCGGCATTCGCACGAAAAAGCAGGGCAAAGACTGCCATTCTATCGGCCCCGATTTGCGTGCGTCAAATCCGCCGCGGCAGATTGGCCGCCAACCACGTCACCGGCAAGCCGCCGGCATTGCAGCCATCAGGAACGCAGCGTTGCCGTCAGCCGCTTTGTGTAGCGCAGCAAATCGAGCGCGTCCAGAATCGAGGTGCAGATGATGTCGGCACTCGCCAGTGTCTGCGCCGCGCCGCCCTCCTTCTGCACCAGCGCAATACCAACCGCGGCACCGCGCAACATCTTGCGGTCATTGCGGCCATTGCCGATCGCCACCACGCCTTCAGCCCCAAGCCCGACGACATAATCGAGCTTCGCCTGCGCCTGATCCGGCAGCAGCAGCACGTTCAGTGCCAGCGGCAGGCCGGCAACCTGCCCGGCAGCCGCGCCGAAGGTATCGGCCGTGATCACATGCACCTGCAACGATGAAGACAACGCCGTCAGCGCTTCCGCCACGCCCGGCAGCAGCTTGCCATCCAGCGCCAGCGTGCCGTTGAAATCGAGCACCAGATGTTCCAATTGCAAACGGCGAAAGCCGGGAATGTCGATATCAATCATGCACGGCTCCGTCGTCTGAATGGCGGTTTACAAAGCGGAAAAGGCGGCGACTATTCTGTCTTTGCCGGCTGCTGCCCCTTCACCAGCCGCAGTACAGCCGAACGGATGGTATTTGCCACCGTCGCCTGATTGAACGGCTTCAGGAAAAAACCGTGCGCGCCGCGCGCCACCGCCTGTTGCACGGTCGCCGCATCAAGCGCGCTGGAAATCAGGAAAATCAGCGTCTTCGGCCATTCGGTGCGAATCGCATTCAAAATATCGAGCTCGTCGTCAATCTGCGCCATATCGATGCAGACGAAATGCGGCTGGAATTTTTGCACCAGCATCATGCCTTTCGCATTGCTGTTGGTGTGCCCGACCACTTCCCAGCCATTGTTCATCAGAATCGTCTGCAACAAGCCACGCGTGGTGGCGTTTTCGTCGATGATTACTGCCTTGAGCATGCGTTGCGCCCCCCGATTGGCAAATATTGAGACCAGCAAATGCTTGAAACGGGCGTATTGCTGGACTGGCAGTGTGGTGGTCTGACTTCACCCCGACGCTTGCATCAATTAGGCAGCAATGTCGGATGACGTCAGGCCTACACATCAAACAATTGAATGGCCGTTTCTATAGTCCGAACAGAAACAAGCGATTTGCGTTGATATTACCTCAACACCCTGCGATTTGCTGCAATTTTGTAACAAGTGACGGGGCCAGCGCGCAACGCCGACAAGCCATTATTAGAAGCGGTTTGGCTCCCTGGCATCCTGCACGTAAAAATACAGCAGAATGAGCCAGCCAATCACCGGAATCAGGATGATCAGTTGCAGCCAGCCGCTGCGATTGGTGTCGTGTAATCGCCGTGCGGCTACCGCAATGCTCGGCAGCAGAGTGCCGAGATAAAACACGTTGGCGATATTGCGGTTGATGATCGAGAGAATCAAGCCGACCACAAAGATAAACAGTGCAAACCACCAGTATTCGGAGCGGGATGCACGCCCGTTAAAATTGGCATACTTGGAAAAGCAGGTCTTGACTGATTCGGTGAAGGTCATGATGACTCCCGCAGAAAGAGGGTTGAACGAAGGCGCCAACTTGTGGCGCGTTCCGGCACTGGCGAAAATATAACGGATATTCTTCCCAATGCAAACGACGACTTTTGCGCCAGCGAAAAAAACCCGCAAGGCTTGCGCCTTGCGGGTTTTTTATTGGCAGCATTTGCGTTCAGGATTCGACGAGGCCGGATACAAAGCAGATGACAGCAGGCCAGTACAGTGTGATTACTGCAAGGCCATGCACAACGCAGTAAGCGGCTTCGTCGGAGGCTGAATGACTAACAAATTACATCATGCCGCCCATGCCTCCCATACCGCCCATACCACCCATGTCAGGCGCAGCCGGCTTGTCTTCCGGGAGGTCGTGGATCATGCAGTCGGTGGTCAGCATCAGGCCGGCGATCGAGGCTGCGTTCTGCAGTGCGGAACGGGTCACCTTGGCCGGATCGAGCACGCCCATTTCAACCATGTCGCCATAGGTGCCATTGGCTGCGTTGTAGCCGAAATTGCCCTTGCCTTCAAGCACCTTGTTAACCACGACGGAAGCTTCGTCGCCGGCATTGACCGCGATCTGGCGCAGCGGTTCTTCGACTGCGCGCAGCACGATCTGGATGCCCGCGTCCTGATCGGCATTATCGCCTGTCACGCTGACGCTGGCGCGTGCGCGCAGCAGTGCCACGCCGCCGCCCGGAACGATGCCTTCCTCGACTGCTGCGCGGGTTGCGTGCAGCGCGTCATCGACACGATCCTTCTTCTCTTTCATTTCGACTTCGGTTGCCGCGCCGACACGGATCACTGCCACGCCGCCGGACAGCTTGGCCACGCGCTCCTGCAGTTTTTCCTTGTCGTAGTCGGAAGTTGCGTCTTCGATTTGCTTGCGCACCTGCTTGACGCGATCCTGAATCGCATCTGCCTGGCCAACGCCATCGATGACGGTGGTGTTTTCCTTGTCCACTTCGATCCGTTTCGCCTGACCGAGTTCAGCCAGCGTCACTTTTTCCAGCGTCAGACCGACTTCTTCCGCAATCACGGTGCCGCCGGTCAGGATGGCGATGTCTTCCAGCATCGCCTTGCGACGGTCGCCGAAGCCCGGTGCCTTGACCGCACAGGTCTTCAGCACGCCGCGGATGTTGTTCACCACCAGCGTTGCCAGTGCTTCGCCTTCAACGTCTTCCGCAATAATCAGCAGCGGACGGCCGGCTTTTGCAACCTGCTCCAGCACCGGCAGCAGATCGCGAATGTTGGAGATCTTCTTGTCGCACAGCAGCACGAACGGATTCTCCATCACCACAGCTTGTTTTTCCGGGTTGTTGATGAAGTACGGCGACAGGTAGCCGCGGTCGAATTCCATGCCTTCAACCACGTCGAGTTCGTTGATCAGCGACTTGCCGTCTTCGACCGTGATCACGCCTTCCTTGCCAACCTTGTCCATCGCGTTGGCGATGATGTCACCGATATCCGAATCGGCGTTGGCGGAAATCGAACCGACCTGCGCGATTTCCTTCGACGTGGTGCACGGCTTGGCGATTTTCTTCAGCTCCTCGATGGTGGCCGCAACCGCCTTGTCGATGCCGCGCTTCAGATCCATCGGGTTCATGCCGGCGGCAACATATTTCATGCCTTCGCGCACGATGGCCTGCGCCAGCACGGTCGCGGTGGTGGTGCCGTCGCCAGCGTTGTCGCTGGTCTTGGACGCCACTTCCTTCACCATTTGCGCGCCCATGTTCTGCAGCTTGTCCTTCAGTTCGACTTCTTTCGCCACGGTCACGCCATCCTTGGTGATGACCGGCGCGCCCCAGGAACGCTCGATAACGACGTTGCGGCCCTTCGGACCCAGCGTGACCTTGACCGCATCGGCCAGAACATTGACGCCTTCAACCATCTTGCTGCGAGCGCTATCGTGAAAAACTACACCTTTTGCTGCCATGTTTGACTCCTAAAATTCGTTTGATTTGCTCATCTGAAAGTCGCCCCCGCCCATGCGGGGATGACGCGGCTTGCCTCCATGCGCGATGCGCATGGACTTCGCATCACTTCTGGACAATCGCCATCACGTCGTCTTCGCGCATGACCAGATATTCCTGGCCATCCATTTTCACGGCCTGACCGGAATATTTGCCGAACAGCACCTGATCGCCCACTTTCACCGTCAATTCGCGCACCTTGCCATCCTCGGAAACACGACCGGTGCCAACTGCCAGCACCTCGCCTTGATCCGGCTTTTCAGCGGCGGCGTCGGGAATCACAATACCGGACGCGGTCTTGGTTTCCTGATCCAGGCGTTTGACGATGATGCGATCGTACAAAGGACGAAGTTTCATAAAAATTCCTTCTGATTCAATGGGTTGTTGATTTCACGCGGCCCACACGAACCTGGACCGCGACCGAATCGAATAAAAACAAGAGCGCGTTAGCACTCTCCGTTGGCGAGTGCTAGTATAGGTGCGACATCCCTGTTTTTCAAGGGCAGCGGAGAAGATTTTTGTCAGACATAATTACCACGTCAGCAATCGCGGCAACAAGAATGCGGCCGCCACCGGTTGCCAACACAATATCTGCGAAATCAGTCAAACTTGAAGCACCCCTTGTGGCTGCCATCGGAATAATCCTGCCACCCCGTCAACGTCGTATCCAGCGATTGGCCGACACCGTCTGATACGCGATCAATAATGAAGCCGAGCACCACACCACCGACGACAGCCTTGGTTTTTTGCATGAATGTCGCATTTTTTGCATAGAGTTTCGCCTCAAGAAAGAAACGAATGACCTTCGCATCGATCTGATACGAGTAACCCGCAATATCGACCGTTTTCCCATGCGTGCCGGAACTGTCACTTAACAGTTCATGAATAGTGGGAAGTGCCACTTCATAGATATAAAGAAGCACATAATCGGAATTGTCCGGCATCTTTCCGGCCGCCCCCCACTGAACCTTCAAATAGTTGGCAAGAACCCACATGCCGCCTTTTACGGCCACCTGTATGGCGGATTTTTCCAGACTTTGATACCAGTGAATGTTCTTGTAATCGGCAACCTGGTTATGCAGGAGCATTTCAGTCGCGATCCAGTTGATTCCGCGCCCGAACTGGCCTGTCCGTGCCCGGGATGGCCAATAGGCCCAATCACTTTTGTCATCCAGACAGGCTCCCGCCTTGGTCCATTTCATCGGTTGCACCGCAGATGCCGCGTTTGCCGCCACAACGCCGGCCTCGCCGCCGAGGATGAGATTGCCAGTTGCCGGATCCCGGATGGCCACCCTGTTGCCCGATGCATCGAACATGCCATACTCGAAGCTGGAAATGTCTCCTGAGGCTGCCTTTGGTCGTGGCTGGCTGACCTGGAAGAAAACATTTACACCGGCACCGGCATTACCCAAATTCGGCGCATTCCGCTGCAGAATGCCACTGCCAGTAACAATGGCTGTTTGCGCATTGATGTGCTGGTCAATGGCGTGATAGGTTTCCGTGTCTCCGGATTCCATGGCGGCCACCATGGCCGGCACCAGTGATTGGGTTATGTCTTTGGGTGATACTTGAAACGACATCGCATATTCACTACTTTTCCAGGGTATCAAATCAGGACTCTCAACAATTTTTTTAAGGATGTTGGCATCCATCGATTTGTTTATCCATCTCGCCTTCCATATTTCATCCAGCCGCGCCATCGCATCATCGGCCGTCAACTGCGTGCCAGACGGTGACCTGGCTCGCAATTCGCCGAGATTGTTCAAATGAATAAAGACCCTTAGGTTGAACAAATAGCTTTCCTCTGGAACCAGACCAGACAGCTTTTGCCGAGCTGTGTCAATTCTGTGATGCGCACTGCGGCGGTACGGAAGTTTTTTGCTGATTTTAAGAATCACGGTCGTGTGCTGTTCCAACCTGCCATCCCGATTGACATCGCCGCGGCTGCCGTCAGTGAAAGTAACTTCACTGAGAGAAAATCCACTCCGGTCGAAAAGATCGAATTTGCTCAAATCCAGTGATTGATGCGCAGGACTGTCATTGATGTAATCCGATAATTTTGCAATCATCTGCGCACGCGTTCTGCTATCAATATGCGCCAGATTGGAGTCGATGATTTTTCCGATCAGTTTTTCCTCAAATGTACTCCCGAGCAAGGCGCGCAACGCATTTGCGTCAAAATGTGAGGTATGCGGTGATGCGTCCTGCGCGGCAAGCCCCTGTGGATTCGCATTTTCAATGCATGCTTGCAGCGCCTCACCCATCATTCCCTGGCACTCGGCAGGAATATCTCTGATAGGCTTGAACCCAGCGATACCCGCTCCCGGCATAGCATTCATGGAAACCGGTTGCGCCTTTACAGCAAGCGATGCATACGCCGGTTGGTAAACAACATATGGCTTGTCGTTTGGCGCCGAAAACGACATTGTTGGAGCGTCCACCCGCATGAGTTCAAAGTGCCTTACGTCTGCAAAAATATCCTCTGGCGGCTGCGCCGCTGCATGGCTCATATAGTTGTTTTCTGCAAGACTGGCGTACGAGAACCGGTTTATGTCTGACGCCCCGGTCTTATCCTCATGGTAGCCACCGCCACACCCCGAGAGCGCAAAGAACACAACGCATATTGCCGGAATCTGCAAAACGTAATGACGAAGTGCCTTGTACATACAATGCCTCCCGCATGATGGTGGTATTGACCGAACCCGGACTGATTGCCAGATGACGCTCGATTCTCAAGCTTTTGCCACGCCCCACAAAGTTGCAGTTAGAGCAATTTAGCACGCGATAGGTTGCATTACAATGCGACGCCACCCATTCATCTAAGCCGGCTTGTCCTGCCTCATGAATTTTCTAATGCACGCGCCGCAAGCCTGCCTTTATGAAAGGCAAATGAGGTAGGCATCACAAAACGAGCCACGCTACGAGACGCTCCAGAAAACGCTCGCTTCAAGTGCCAGACAACATCCGCTTGTCAAAACCGGTATTCCAGACCGAGATAAGCGGTGATGGAACGGTTGCTGTTGTTGGCGTGGAAGAATTCCACATCGCCGACAAGGCTGAGGGACGGTTTCCATTGCATGCGCCCTCTTGCGCCGAGATAGGGGCCGGTGACGTTGCCGGTGCCCGTCATGCCATAGCGCGTGCTGCCAGCCCCCTGCAGCGCCATTGCAACCGTATCGTCCCCATAGCGAGTATGACTCAGGCCGCCGCGCCACTCGACGTCACCCTTCTTGTCGGCAAAATCCTGACGCGCGGCCAGTTGCAGCCGGGTGTTGAGCACCTGTGCGGCTCTGCTGCCCACGGACAAATTGGAACGCGTGGTGCCGTTCTCGCTATAACTGCCCAGACGGCCATAGGTATAGTTCAATTCGGCCGATGGACGCCAACTGAAACCGCTGCCCCGGTCGAAAATTCGCATGACCGCAACCGAAGGGCTTAGAAACCAGCCGTGATAATCCGCCGCAGCCGTTTGATTGCCGTACAAGTTATCGAGCACGCGCCGGTCGCCATTGTGGTGGGAATAACCTAGCGCCAGCGCGCCATTGAATACCCAGTTATCCTTGGCGTATTGACCATAAACACCGACAAAGGCGGCATTGCTGTCCGTGCTGGCCGAGTTGCGCTCGGTATCCACCCTTGACTGGGCCGCGCCGCCAAAGACGCCGGCGCGATATTCGCCAATGCGCTGTTCGTAACCGCCAATCACGCCGTAGGTATGATCGCCAAACGACAGCGCGGCACCGCTGCTGCCATGCTTAGCGTATTTGCCGAACATCTGCCCCCATCCGTTAGCTTGCGTGGCATTCGGTTGCGTACCATTCGCCCCGCCGTCCACAACCGGCGCGCGGTTCAGTTGCCGGTTGACGGCCTGGAAGATGCCGGATGAGACCGAGCCGATGGAGGTTTGCGCTGCGGTGATGTTGGTCGTATCCACCATCGCAATAGTGCTGCCTTTCACGAACGCCAGCGCGTCGCCGCCATTCCTGTTGATGACCAGCGTGCCGCCAGTGCTGCCAATGCCGATAGTGGACGATGGCATCGCGCCGCTGGCAGTGACGTTCACCGTGTTGGCGCCTGCGCCCAGATCGATGGCGCCGACGATTCTTGCGCCGCGCAGCAGGTTCAGTGTTTCATTGCCGTCCGCGCCGACGATCGCCTGCGTGGCCAAACCAGTCGCCATCACACTGCCGCTGACGTTGATGACGTTGTTACCGCCGGCAATGACGTTGATGCCGGCACTGCTGGGCCCGGTGACCGCAATGCTGCCGCTGTTGGTAATGCTGGCGTTGGCGCCATCTGAATTGATGGCGTAGCTGTTATTTCCTTTGATCGAAATCGAACCGCTGTTGGTGACGGTAGCATTGGCGCCATGGGCGTAAATGCCATAGGCATAATTTCCATTGACCGAGATCGAGCCACTATTGGCAATGCCGATATTTGCGCCTGACGAGAAAATGCCATCGACGGCAAATCCGGATACCGAAATGCCTCCCTTGTTGGTGAGGATGGTATTGGCGCCGATTGAAACCATGGCTGGTGCCATCCCGTCCGCAGCCAAAATCGTGCCATTGTTGGTGATGACGCTGTTATCACCCATTGATAACATGCCCTCGCCTGCGGTCGAAATCGTGCCGTTGTTGGTGAGCGTGGCGTTAATCCCGCTTGAAGCAATGCCAGGCGCGCCTTCACCCGTGGTCGAAATCGTGCCATGGTTGATGACCGTGGTGTTATCACCTTCGGCGGCAATACCCGCACTCGCAGTACCCGTGGTCGAGATCGATTTGCTGTTGATGACGGTGGCATTCGCGCCGACAGAGTAAATGCCGTGCGCTCTTTTGCCCGCGGTCGAGATGGCGCCGCTGCTGGTGATACTGGCATTGGCGCCGGCTGAAGAAATGCCATACGCGGCAATTCCGGCGGTCGAAATGGCTCCGCTGTTGGTGAGGATGGTATTGACGCCATCGGCACCGATGCCAAATGCCCGCGAACCTTTGGTCGTGATGGAACCGCTGTTGGTGACGGCAGCATGGTCGCCCATTGAAACGATGCCATGGGCATTATCAGCCGTGGTCAGGATCGAACCGCTGTTGACAACTGTCGCATTGACGTTGGTTAAGCTGATGCCGTGACTTCGCCCCGTGGTCGAAATGGATCCCGTGTTGGTGATGATGGCATTGGCACCGTCTGAACCGATGCCATCCGCGGCAAATTCCGAGGTTGAAATGCTGCCCCGATTGGTGATGCTGGCATTGTCGCCCTCTGAATAAATGCCATAACTCATATTGGCCGTGGTTGAAATTGATCCACTATTGACAATGGTAGCGCCGGCCCCCTCCGAATAAATGCCGTAGCCATACGTGCCCTTGGTTGAAATCGAGCCGCTGTTGCTGACGACGGCGTTGACAGTATCGCTGTTCGAACGAATGCCGCAAGCGTAATTCCCCGCGGTTGAAATCGAACCGCTGTTGGCAATACTGATGTTGAGACTTCTGGCGTCAATACCGGCCGAGCGATCTCCCTTGGTCGAAATCGTGCCATTGTTGCTGACGGTGTTGTTGATGCCGGAGGCCAGGATGCCAGGGCCGATGGTATTGATGGCGCCACCCGCCTGAACCACGCCGGTTTCATCATCTTTCAGCAACTGAGGGGTGGTAACGGTTTCGCCGTTGGCAATCACAAAACTGGTTGCTTGCGCGGCTGGCGCAAAGAGCGCGGCGATCAGGGCTGCAAGCGGTATGAGGCGAAACGCGGTGCATGATACAGGCCGATTATTGTTGTTTTGCATGAATGCCACCTCGGATGGGGGTTAAAAAGGTTTGCGGCAGTGGTGTGACTGGTTACTCCTTGCGTTTCCTGATACGAATGGATATTGATCTTGCGCCCATCAAAATTCGTTGTCAACGAGAAAGGTTGCACATGAGAATCATTTGCGACGCGCCTGCCAGTAATGATTTGCCAAACCATGCTTGGCGCATGCAATCATCCCCGTCAGCACAGCAGCCGAATCCATAGCCGTTGATGTTTATAATCGGCTTTCATCTTTGCCAAAAACGTATTTGCCTGTAGAATACTGTTTCCCTGTGGAAATATTACCCCACATCCACACGCAACTGGCCTGAATCATGCTTATGCCATTGCGTGCGGCTGCTGCATGGCAACAACATCAATCCTCGTGATTCCTTACCAACACATACCGTCGATGTATTTTTTCTTGCATCACCAGACACGCTTGCCTGCAGGCGTTGCCGCGGCATGATGCCTCGTTTTGCCCTTTCGCTGCTGTACGGCAGCAGCGTGCTGGTTGCGGCGCTGCTGCTTGGCTCAGTATTCCTCAATCAGCAGGGCGGGCTGATGCTGCTCGACAATCTGCACTGGACGGTGTCATTCACCGCCGCCGCTATCCTTGGCTGGCTTGGCGCGCGCGCCGCCAACCCGCGCGAACAGCGCACCCGCCGCTGGTTCGCATTCGGCCTGTTGGCCGCCTGTCTGGGCCAATGGCTGTGGAATCTGGAAGCACTGCTGGGCTGGCTGTCGCTGCCGGATCTGTACCATTACCTGAGCCTGCTGCCGATCATCGGCTCGTTCATCGACACCCAGCAGAATTTCCCGTTCAGCGCCTATGTCAGCTTGCTGCTCGGCGCATGTTTCACCATCGGGCTTTACACCGCGTTGCGCGACCAGCTGGAGCCACGGCAGATGCGTCCGGCGATGCTCGATCTGGCCAGCATGGTGCTGCTGATCCTGTCGCTGACTTTTGCGGTCTACCTGCCACGCAGCAGCGACGTCAATGGCCTGTCGCTGTTGCTGCTGACCGCCTTCCCGCTGTTCCTGCTGTCGGCCGCCTTCCTCGGCGCGCTGACGGTGCTGCATCTGCGGATGCGCCCGGACTGGCCGTGGATTTGCACACTGGGCGGGCTGGCGGCGCTGGGCGGACTGTGGATGTGGTGGAATTCGCTCACGCTTGATGATGCGCTGACCAACGGCGCGCTGGTCAATGCACTGTTTTCACCCGCGATGCTGATGCTTGCCGCCGGCGCGATGACCTGGCGCACCCGACTGGATCGCTCGCCGCATTTCGACCGTCTGTGCGAAGGCACGCTGCGGATGCTGCCGCTGTTCATCGTGACGCTGGCGGCGCTGTCGATTCTGGTGGTCCTGCTGACACCGAATACGCTGCCTGCTGTGCGCTATGCGGTGCTGGCGGCCGGCATGCTGAACCTGCTGCTATCGGTATTGCGCCAGCGGCTGCTGCTGGCCGAATACCGGCGCCTGCTGGAAAGCGAGCGTCTGGTGGCGGAAAGCCAGGCGCGCTACGAATATCTGGCCAAGCACGATGCGCTGACCAGGCTGCCGAACCGCTTCTATTTGATGGAAAAGCTGGGCGGCATGATGGCCAAGGCGCGGCTCGAACGGCGCCCGCTGGCGCTGTTCCTGATCGATATCGACTACTTCAAGAACGTGAACGACAGCTACGGCCATACCGTAGGCGATGCACTGCTGCTGTCGATCGTCGAGCGACTGTCGCAGCACAAACGCGACGGCGACGTGCTCGCGCGCCTTGGCAGCGACGAATTCGCGCTGTTGACGTTCGATGCCTACGAGCGCGAATCGCTGGTCGGCTACGCGCACCATCTGCTCGATACGCTGCGCACGCCGTTCCAGCTCAGCAATGGGGCCGAAGTGTATTCCAGCGCAACCATCGGCATCAGCCTGTTTCCCGACGATGCCGGCGACCCGGTACAGATGATGCGCAATGCCGACACCGCGATGTATGAAGCCAAAAAACGCGGGCGGACGCTGTTCCACTTCTACACCGCCGACCTGACCGCCGCAGCGCAGCAACGGCTGGAAATCGGCGGCCAGTTGCGGCGCGCGCTCGAAGCGGATGAATTCCTGCTGCACTACCAGCCGCAGGTCAACCAGAACGGGCAGATTTTTGGCGTCGAAGCGCTGCTGCGCTGGCAACGCGCCGACGGCAAGATGATCCCCCCCGACCGCTTCATCCCGTTCGCCGAAGAAAACGGCTTGATCATCCCGATTGGCGACTGGGTGATCGATACCGCCTGCCAGCAGGCACGCGCATGGAAGGAAGCCGGCCTGCCTGACATGCAGGTCGCGGTCAACGTTTCGGCGCGGCAATTGCGGCCGGAGCTGGTCGAAACGATCGCCGCTTCGCTCGCGCGCAGCGGACTGGCGCCGACGAACCTGACCGTCGAAGTGACCGAAAGCGCGATCATGGAGCGCGAATCGCTGGCGATTTCGATCCTGAATTCGCTCAAGGGCATGGGGGTGAAAATCTCGATCGACGATTTCGGCACCGGCCACTCGTCGCTTGGCAAGCTCAAGCTGTTGCCGCTGGACGAACTGAAGATCGACAAGGTGTTCCTGCACAACCTGCCGCAAGACAGTGAAAACGCCAAAATCGTTTCGACCATCATCGCGATGGCGCATTCGCTGAAGCTCGACGTGCTGGCCGAAGGGGTTGAAGATCTGGCGCAGGCGGTGTTCCTCGAAGCGCACGGCTGCACGCAATATCAGGGGTACTACTTCCACCGGCCGATGGTGCCTGAAAAGGTGACGACCCTGTTCGCCAGCAAGACCGGCGCGCAGGAAGACGCATCCGACGCCAGCCAGCCCAGCCTGCTCTAGCCCGCCGCCGCAGGCTTGAGGCCCAGCGGCGTTGGTCGTAAACACCACAGCAATGACACCGGATTCCAGCCGGAGCCTGTCCCAGCATGCTTGAGGCCAGAGCTGAAATGACAGCGTCAGCGCGAGCATGCGCCGTCGGCCTTTTCAACTGCACAACCAAAATGTCGGGGGTATATAGTCAAAATACGCCGCCAGGCCACATATTTGGTGGCTGTTTTTAAATACTGGGCGGAGTATATTTTTCAGGCTTATTGACCCAAAACGACTTTCCAGTCATTTATTTTGACCTAACTAGCCTGCCACGGAACGAAACACCATCCGCCAGCACAGGAATCTGCCCGCGCTAGCGTAAAACCGCTGGCAGAATGTGCGCCGCCCTTGCGGCTGTGCAGATGCTCGCCGCCTCGCTGCCGCAGCAGTTCGACCGCGCGGATGCCGACCTGCATGTGCTGGCTGACGCGCTGGCGGTAAAACTGATCCGCCATGCCCGGCAGCTTGATTTCGCCATGCAGCGGCTTGTCGCTGACGCACAGCAGGGTGCCATACGGCACGCGGAAACGGAAACCGTTGGCGGCAATGGTCGCGCTTTCCATGTCGAGCGCAATCGCCCGACTCTGGCTCAGGCGCTTTTCATGCGGCAGCAGTTCCCAATTGCGGTTGTCGGTCGTCGCCACCGTACCCGTCCGCATCACCTGCTTCAGATTTTCCGCGCTGACGCCGAGCACATCGGCCACTGCATTTTGCAGCGCGATCTGGATTTCCGCCAGCGCCGGCACCGGCACCCAGTGCGGCAAATCTTCGTCCAGCACATGGTCGTCGCGCACATAGGCGTGCGCCAGCACGTAATCGCCCAATTGCTGCGTATTGCGCAAGCCGGCGCAATGGCCAAGCATCAGCCACGCATGCGGCCGCAGCACGGCGATGTGGTCGGTGATGTTTTTCGCATTCGCCGGGCCGACGCCGATGTTGACCATCGTGATGCCGCAGCCATCTTCTCGAATCAGGTGGTACGCCGGCATTTGCGGCGCGCGCGGCAGCGGCGGATTGTCACCGTCCTGCGCCGGCGCGGCCAGCCCGGCGCGGCGCGTCACCAGATTGCCCGGTTCGACAAAGGCGACATAGCCATCCTGCGACTTGGGCGTCGTCGGATCGAGCGAACGCGCCATGATCTCGCGCCCCTGCTTGACGAATTCGTCGATGTAAAACTGATAGTTGGTGAATAGCACGAACTTCTGGAAATGGCTGGCGGCGGTGCCGGTATAGTGCCGCAACCGCTGCAGCGACAGATCGACCCGCGGCGCGGTAAACAACGACAACGGCTTCGGCTGATCGGCGACCGGCTCCCAGTTGCCATTGGCGATCGCGTCTTCCATCGCGGTCAGGTCTGGCAAATCGAACAGGCCGCGCATGGCCGCGCGCTGCTCGATGCTCAGGCTGCCTTCGATGTGATCCTGCTCCTCGAACGAGAAATGGATCGGAATCGGCTGCTGGCTGACGCCGATTTCGAGCAACATCCCCGGATGGTTTTCCAGCAGCAGGCGAAATTGTTCCAGATAGTAATTCGCGAAAATATCGGGCCGCGTCAGCGTCGTCTCATACACGCCCGGATCAGCCAGAAAACCGTAAGCCAGACTGGTGTCGGATAGCGCCACCTCGTCAGTCTTCAGCCGCAGGTACGGATAATGCGCGCGCACCCGCATCGCGAAACGCTCGCCATTCAGGAAACGCTGAAAACGATCGCGCAGGTGGCTGACGGCATCGTGGTAAATGGCGCGCACCTGCGCCAGCGCAGCGGCGGGGTCATCAAAATGGGCGGGCGCAATGAAGTTCGGGGTCAGCAATCTGCTACTCCTGACGGTAACGAAGATGGCGCTATTGTAACGTGGCAGCGGGCGCCACTCACCCCCGAACCGGAATCCGCCGC
Organism: Burkholderiaceae bacterium; assembly: GCA_018261755.1. Taxonomy (GTDB): domain Bacteria; phylum Pseudomonadota; class Gammaproteobacteria; order Burkholderiales; family Burkholderiaceae_D; genus QZKY01. The sequence goes on along the minus strand of JAGTRJ010000018.1, from coordinate 97,154 downwards.
AACCCCGTCAAGCGTCGATGCCCTGGCTCGCCAGATATTCGTCGTAGCTGCCACGGAAATCGACGATGCCTTCCGGCTTCACTTCGAGAATGCGCGTTGCCAGCGAGGAGACGAATTCACGGTCGTGCGAAACGAAGATCAGCGTGCCGGCATATTTTTCCAGCGCGATGTTCAGCGATTCGATGGTTTCCATGTCCATGTGGTTGGTCGGTTCGTCCAGCAGCATCACGTTGTGCCGCCCCAGCATCAGCTTGCCGTAAAGCATACGCCCCTTTTCTCCGCCGGACAGCACGTTGACCGATTTCTTGACCTCGTCACCGGAAAACAGCAGCCGACCGAGGATGGAGCGCACCGCCTGATCATCGTCGCCTTCCTGCGTCCACCGCCCCATCCAGTCTGTCAGATCCAGGTTGGCCTCGAATTCTTCGCTCAAATCTTGCGCCATGTAGCCGACATTCGCATTTTCGGCCCATTTCACCATGCCGCTGTCAACGTGCAGGCCGCAAGCCGCATCGCCGATGGAGCGCAACAGCGTGGTCTTGCCGGCGCCATTCGCGCCGATGATCGCTACCTTCTCGCCCGCTTCGATGGCGAGGCTGAAATTGGTAAAAATGGGGCGGTCGTACGCTTTCGAAATGCCTTGCACTTCAACCGCCAGCCGGTGCAGTTTCTTGCCGCCGTCAAAACGGATGAACGGATTGGCCCGGCTCGACGGCACCAGATCCTCAACCTTAATCTTCTCGATCTGTTTCGCACGTGAAGTAGCCTGCCGCGCTTTCGATTTGTTGGCCGAAAAACGGCTGACGAATTCCTGCAACTCGGCTACCCGTTCCTTCGCCCGCGCATTGGCCGCCTGCTGCTGCTCGCGCGCCTGCGCCGATGCCAGCATGTAGTCGTCGTAGTTGCCGGGATAGATTTTTAGCGTGCCGTAATCCATGTCGGCCATGTGGGTGCAGACCTGGTTCAGGAAATGGCGATCATGCGAAATGATGATCATGGTCGAATTGCGCTCGTTCAGCAGGTTTTCCAGCCAGCGGATGGTGTGAATGTCGAGGTTGTTGGTCGGCTCGTCCAAGAGCAGGATGTGCGGGTCGGAAAACAGCGCCTGCGCCAGCAGCACACGCAGTTTCCAGCCGGGCGCGACCGCACTCATCGGGCCATTGTGCAGGCTGATATCCACCCCGGCGCCCAGCAGCAGTTCGCCGGCGCGCGCTTCAGCGGTGTAACCGTCGTATTCGGCGAATTTCGCTTCCAGCTCGGCCGCCTTCATGTAATCGTCGTCGGTCGCATCCGGGTTGGCATAAATCGCATCGCGCTCCGACATCGCCGCCCACATCTCGGTGTGCCCCATCATCACCACATCGAGCACACGCATGTCCTCGAACGCAAACTGATCCTGGCGCAGCTTGCCCAGCCGCTCATTCTGATCCAGCATCACCGTGCCGCCAGACGATTCCAGATCGCCGCCGAGGATTTTCATGAAGGTGGATTTACCGCAGCCATTCGCACCGATCAGGCCATAGCGGTTGCCGTCGCCAAACTTGACGGAAATGTTTTCAAACAGCGGCTTGGCGCCGAACTGCATCGTAATATTTGCGGTAGATAACACGGGTAACCTTATGCGATTGAGCGTTTAGCTCGATTTCTCTATGCTGATTGACCAGGGCTGCCTTTGCGCACACAACGCCTGCCTGCCGGCGGCTCATGACGCAAAAAAGAAAAGGGGCCGGATTCGAGTGATTCATCCAGCCCCGCAGCCTTCTGTCATCGGATTCGCCAACCTGCGCTTGCCCTTTGGGAAGCGCGAAGCGGCTCCGATCAAGCTTCGCATTTTACCGCATTGCCCGCTCCTCTGGTGACTTGCCAGCCGTCACACCTTGGCCGGATTGCGCGGATTGATCAGCATTTTCACACCGCCGTCGAGGCTTTTCACGTCGAAGCCATTCTGCTTGAGCACGCGCGAGGCGAAATAGCTGTTCTTGCCCATCGCGCACACAGTCACCACCGGCCGGTTCTTGTCGAGCCGCTCAAGGTTTGCGCGCAAGGTCGGCATCGGGATGTTGACCGCGCCCGGCACCGGATTCGCATCGGCCATCGGTTTGCCGCGCACGTCGATGATTTGCACCGAAGCATCGGCCGGCAGTTCGGTCACCGTTTCCACCAGCCCGTCACGCTGGTTGCCGGCGGCAAAGCCGGCCAGGTTGACGATATCCTTGGCCGAGCCGAACGGCGGCGCATACGCCAGCTCCAGATGCGCCAGATCCTCGACCGTCAGCTTGCCGGCAATCGCGGTCGCCAGCACGTCGAGCCGCTTGTCCACGCCATCATGCCCGGCCGCCTGCCCGCCGAGCAGCTCGCCCGTTTGCGTATCCCACAAAATCTTCAGCGTCAGCGGCATCGCGCCGGGGAAGTAGGTCGCGTGCTGGTAATCGTTGACCGTCACCGCGCGATAGTCGCGCCCGGCCTTTTGCAGCCGGTCCTCGGTCCAGCCGGTGCTGCCGGCGGCAACGCCGAACACGCGCACGATCGCGGTCGCAACCGAGCCCGGATACGGCCGTGCCTTGTCCTGCATGAACACATGATCGGCCGCCACGCGTCCCTGCCGGTTGGCCGGTCCGCCCAGCGGTACGTTCACCTGGTCGCCGAACACGCGGTCGCGCGTTTCGATCGCATCGCCGGCGGCGTAAATATCGGCATCCGACGTCTGCATGAAATCGTTGACCACGATATGGCCGCGCGCGCCCAGCGTCAGCCCGGCATCTCTGGCCAGTTTTGTTTCCGGCTCGACCCCGATCGACAGCACAACGAAATCTGCATCCAGCGCCTTGCCGGATGCGAGCTGACAATGCAGCGCATCATCCCGACCATCGAAGCGCACGACCTGATCGTTCAGGTGCAGCTTGATGTCGTGGTGCAGCAGTTCGTTTTCCAACAGCAGTGCCAGCTTGGCATCGATCTGCGGCAACACTTGCGAACCTATCTGCACCACCTCGACCGTCAAGCCCTTGTGGTGCAATTGCTCGGCCATTTCCAGCCCGATGAAACCGGCGCCGACCACCACCGCCCGCATGCCGGCATTCGCGGCCGCGCCAATCCGATCCATGTCGGCCAGATTGCGCAACGTGAACACGCGCGGATCGCCAACACCGGGCAGTTTCGACACGCGCGGCGCCGCGCCCGGCGCCAGCATCAGCTTGTCGTAAGTTAGCCATTCGCTTTGCCCGCTTTCTACATCGCGCACCAGCACGCGCCTGTTTTCGCGATCAATTTGCATCGCTTCGGTGCGCACGCGCACATCGACATTCAGCAGCGCCTTCAGGCTGGCCGGGGTCTGCACCGCCAGCACGTCGCGCACTGGGATTTCGCCGCCAATGTGATACGGCAAGCCGCAGTTCGCGAACGACACGTCCGGCCCGCGTTCAATCACCGTGATCTGCGCCGATTCACTCAGACGCCGAGCGCGCGCCGCGAACGATGCACCAGCGGCGACGCCGCCAATAACCACTATTTGCATGGGTTTCATGTTGTTCCTTATGTCCTTTTGTTTCTATGGGTCCGATTGTGATTGACTGGATTTCGATGGAATAAGCAAATGTGAAAACGTTATATTGATTTACATTATATCGTGTCATATAATATCCGCAAGCAGATTTTTTACGGAGGAACAAATGACCACCGAATGCACTCAACTGGATATCGCCTTGATGCGCGCCGCCGCCGGTCAGGCAACCGCCGCGCTGCGCGCATTGGCGAATGAAGACCGGCTGCTGATCCTGTGCCAATTGAGCCAGGGGGAAAAATCGGTCAGCGAACTGGAAGCACTGCTCGACGTGCACCAGCCGACGCTGTCACAGCAATTGGGTGTGCTGCGCAACGAAGGGCTGGTGAACACGCGGCGCGACGGCAAGCGGATTTACTATTCGATCGCCGATGACAAGGTGCTGGCGATCCTGAACACACTGTATGGTCTGTACTGCCCGACAGGAGAACAAGCATGACTATCGACTGGCTGCATTTCACCCCGTGGCACGCGCTCGGTGGCGGCTTACTGATCGGGCTGGCGGTGGCTCTGATGCTGTTCGGGCTGGGGCGGATTGCCGGCATCAGCGGCATCGTCAGCGGCCTGCTGCACATTAAGGCGGGCGACACCCGCTGGCGTGCGGCCTTCGTCATCGGCCTGCTGGCGGCGCCGATGCTGTGGCTGCTGTTTGGCCAATTGCCGTCCAGTCAGCTCGATGCCAGCTGGCCAGTGCTGCTAGCGGCCGGCCTACTGGTCGGATTCGGCACGCGGCTCGGTTCCGGCTGCACCAGCGGACATGGCGTGTGCGGCCTGTCGCGCCTGTCGCCGCGCTCGATTGCAGCCACGCTGACCTTCATGGGATTCGGCTTCGCCACGGTTTACGTGGTGCGCCACCTGCTCGTCTGAAATCTGAACAAGGAGAATGCCATGTCAATGCTGATTTCTTTGCTCGCCGGGTTGCTGTTCGGCTTTGGGCTGATCTTGTCTGGCATGGGCAATCCGGCCAAGGTGCTGGGGTTTCTCGACCTGGCTGGCAGCTGGGATCCGTCGCTGGCGCTGGTGATGGTGGGCGCGATCGCGGTCGGCTACATCGCCTTTCGCCTGGGCGGGCGGCGCGCAACCTCACTGCTCGGATTTCAGATGCAGATTCCTGCCAACCGCAAGCTCGACCGGCGGTTGCTGATCGGCAGCGCGCTGTTCGGCATCGGCTGGGGGCTGGCGGGCATCTGCCCCGGCCCGGCAATCGTGCTGCTCGGCTCGGGCGTGCGGCAAGCGCTGGTGTTTGTCGGCGGCATGTTCGCCGGCATGGTGCTATTCGCGTGGTTCGACCGCTGGAGCAGCCGGTAACACCTGCAAAAGCGGCAGATTGGTGGGGGTATATGCTTAAAAACAGGGCTTCCGCCGGAACTTCCGCGGCGGTTAAAAAATACTACCCCGAGTATTTTTTGGTTTTAAAACGGCGTCCGCAAGCGGGTGCCGGCAGCATCAAGCCTGCGCTAACGGGGTGTAACCGGCTTCACGTATCGCCTGCTGCACCTTGTTGACGTCGGCCGCGCCTTCGATCTGCACCGTGTGCGTGGCCAGATCAATGATGACTTCTGTCCCCGGATCAGCTTCCTTGACCGCCTTCGTGATTGCACCAGCACAATGACCGCAACTCATGTCTTCTACGTGAAATTTGAGCATGATTTTCTCCCGCAAGCATTGGTTCCCGATATCGGGCATGATAACAACAAGCGATGGATAAAGCATACAGCGAAATGGCACAACAAGTGAATAATGACATCCGGCCTACGGGCAATATCAGCTTTCCGGTCGAGGGCATCAGTTGCGCGTCGTGCGTGGCGCGAGTTGAAAAGGCGCTGGCGGCCGTGCCCGGCGTCGAAGGCACGGCGGTCAATCTAGCCACTGGCAAGGCGACCGTGCAGGCGTCTGCCGATGTCGATATTGCCGCACTGGCGGCAGCGGTGCAAAAGGCCGGCTACGGCGTGCCGGATGAAACGGTCACGCTGGCGATCGATGGCATGACGTGCGCATCGTGCGTGATGCGGGTCGAGAAGGCGCTAAAATCCGCGCCCGGCGTGCTGGATGCGGCGGTCAACCTGGCAACGAACAAGGCGCAGGTGAAAACAATTGCCGGCACCGGCGCGACCGCGCTGATCGCAGCGGTTGAAAAAGCCGGTTATGGCGCGCACGTCGCATCCGAGGCGCCGCCGCCAGCCGCGCCGGCATCGTCGCTGCCCGGCTGGTGGCCGGTGGCGGCATCGGCACTGTTCACGCTGCCGCTGGTGGCGCCAATGGTCGGCCTGCTGTTCGGGCAGGACTGGATGCTGCCCGGCTGGCTGCAGTTGCTGCTGGCAACGCCGGTACAGTTCTGGCTCGGCGCGCCGTTCTACCGCGCCGGCTGGAAAGCGGCGAAAGCGCTGTCCGGCAACATGGATTTGCTGGTCGCGCTTGGCACCAGTTCCGCTTACGGCTTGTCGCTGTACCTGTTGCTGACGCATCACGGCAGCCACGCACCGCACCTGTATTTCGAATCGTCAGCGGTGATCATCACGCTGGTGCTTCTTGGTCGATGGCTGGAGCAGCGCGCGAAACGGCAGACGCTGGACGCGATCCGCGCGCTGGAAGCCTTGCGCGCGACAGTCGCTACCGTGCGGCGCGACGGCATCGAAACGGAAATGCCGATTGCCGACGTGCGCAGCGGCGATATCGTCATCATCCGTCCGGGCGAGCGCGTGCCGGTCGATGGCAAGATCATCGAAGGCAGCAGCCATCTGGACGAATCGCTGCTGACCGGCGAGAGCCTGCCGGTATCGAAAACCGTCGGCGATGCGGTCACCGGCGGCGCGGTGAATGCCGATGGCCTGCTGCTGGTTGAAACCACCGCCATCGGCGCGGAAACGATGCTGTCGCAAATCATCCGCATGGTCGAAGATGCGCAAGCGGTGAAGGCGCCAATCCAGCGACTGGTGGACAAGGTGAGCGCGGTGTTCGTGCCGGTGGTGCTGCTGATTTCGCTCGTCACCTTCGTTGGCTGGGGCTTGTTGAGCGGCGACTGGCAGCAGGCGCTGCTGAACGCGGTCGCGGTGCAGGTGATCGCCTGCCCGTGCGCGCTCGGACTGGCGACCCCGACCTCGATCATGGTTGGCACCGGCGCTGCGGCGCGTCACGGCATCCTGATCAAGGACGCGGAAGCACTGGAAACAGCGCACGGCATCGCCACGGTCGCGTTCGACAAGACCGGCACGCTGACCGAAGGCAGGCCGACCGTGACCGCGATCGTCGCCATTGCGCCGACAACCGAATTTCAGTTGCTGCAACTGGCTTGCGCGGTGCAGCAGTACAGCAACCATCCGCTGGCCATCGCAGTGCAGGAAAAAGCGCAGAAGCGCGGCATCACGCCATTGCCGGCAACCGAAGCGAAAGCGATTCCTGGCAAAGGCGTGATGGCCAGCGTCGAGGGAAAAAATGTCTTTCTCGGCAGCCAGCGCCTGATGCTGGAACTAGGCATCACGCTGACCGATTACACCGCGCTGGCGGCGCAGCACGAACGCGCCGGCCGTACCGTGTCGTGGCTGGCGGTGCAGACGGCTGACGGCATCGAACTGGCGGGCCTGCTGGCATTTGGCGATGCGCTGAAACCATCTGCCGCTGGCGCCATCGCGCGGCTGCGCGCGATGGGCATCGCCTCGGTGATGCTGACCGGCGACAATCCCGGCAGCGCGCAGGCAGTGGCCAAGGCGGCCGGCATCGACGAATTCCGCGCCGAAGTGCTGCCAGGCGACAAGGCAAATACGGTGGCGGAACTTAAGGCACGCGGCACGGTAGCGATGGTCGGCGACGGCATCAACGATGCGCCGGCGCTGGCGGCAGCCGATGTCGGCATCGCGATGTCAACCGGTACCGATGTCGCGATGCACGCCGCCGGCATCACGCTGATGCGCGGCGACCCGGCGCTGGTGGCCGATGCGATCGACATTTCGCAAAGGACTTACCGCAAAATCCAGCAAAACCTCGGCTGGGCATTCATCTACAACGTGGTCAGCATTCCGCTGGCGGCGCTCGGCTGGCTCAATCCTGTCATCGCCGGCGCTGCGATGGCATTCAGCAGCGTCAGTGTGGTAACGAATTCGCTCTTGCTCAAACGCTGGCGACCGCGTCGTGGCGAATAACCCCAATGCCTGCATGGAATACGCGATTTTTTTACCTCGGTTACACTGGTTTCACGATGCGGCGACAAAGCAAACCCGCCGCACCCTACGCCTCTGGATGAACCCCGATCTTCATATCAACAAGGAGAAAAAATCATGAGCGAAACAAGCACGGCACCGGTCATCCGCGATAACCCGGCAGCGAACCGTTTCGAAACCGAAATCGAAGGCCACATGGCCAAGGTCGAATACAAGCTCGATGGCAAGACCATCACGTTCGAACACACGACCGTACCCGATGCGCTGCAAGGCCGCGGCCTCGCCGGCCAACTGGCATCAACCTGCCTCGCCTCCGCGCGCGAACGCGGGCTGTCGGTCACGCCTGTGTGCCAGGTATTCATCAACTACATGAAAAAACGGCCGGAAACGCACGACCTGCTGTCGCCGGAAGGACAGAAATCGCTGGAACTCGGTTAAGAATTCCCACAAATGAAAACGCCCCGGATTGGGGCGTTTTTTTATCCCTGGCTAGCGCCGCATGCTTTGCTTTAACGCATCCAGCGAAATCGTCTGCGTAACATCAGGTGGATGCACATCCGATTTGGCAGCAACAGGCCCGCAGCCGCCGCAGGAACCGCAACCATCGGCGCACGAACTGGCCGCTGCCTGCGCCGGCAGGTTCAGCCTGTTTTCCAGCCAGCGCCAGCCAGCGTGCCGTGCGCTCTTTGCCAGCAACGAGCGGCACCGGCGGCGCAATGGCGGTGGCGTATAGCGTTTGACCACGGCCCAGAACGCTGCCGCCACGATCAAGGCGACGATCGCCTGCTGCATCATGCACCTCCCAGCACGCTGGATGCAATCTGGTACACCGCGAACGCAGCCAGGTATGCCAGCGCAAACATGTAGACCAGCATCGCCACGGCAGGTTTCCACGAATTCGTTTCGCGCTTGACTGTCACAATGGTCGAGATGCACTGCGGCGCGAACACGTACCATGCCAGCAGCGACAGCGCGGTTGGCAGCGACCAACTGGCCGCGATCATCGGCGTCAGCATCACCGACAGTTCCTCACCCGTGGCAGACAGCGCATACACGGTGCCGAGCGCGCCGACAGCCACTTCGCGCGCCGCCATGCCCGGAATCAGTGCAATCGCAATCTGCCAGTTGAAACCAATCGGACGGAACACGGTTTCCAGCAAGCGGCCGATCTGCCCCGCCAGACTATACTGGATGGCCGGTCCGGTGGCGCCGTCCGGCGGCGCCGGGAATGATGACAGGAACCACAGCACCACCATCAGCGCCAGAATGATCGTGCCGACGCGGGTGACGAAAATCCGCGCCCGTTCCCACAGGCCGAGCGCGAGACTGCGCAGGTTCGGCCAGTGATAGTTTGGCAGTTCCAGCATCAGCGGCGCGTGCCGGTTGCGGCCAAAGGTGCGCTTGAACACATAGGCGACCGCCATCGCCGACACGATGCCGGCAACGTAGAGCGCGAACAGCACCAGCCCCTGCAAATTGAATATGCCAACATCGGTTTCCGGAATGAAGGCGCCGATCACCAGCGCATACACCGGCAGCCGCGCCGAGCAAGTCATCAGCGGCGCGATCATGATCGTCGCCAGCCGGTCGCGTGGATTCTGGATCGTGCGCGTCGCCATGATCCCGGGCACCGCGCAGGCGAAACTCGACAGCAGCGGAATAAACGCCCGTCCAGACAGGCCGACGCTGCCCATCAGCCGATCCAGCAGGAAGGCCGCGCGCGGCAGATAGCCGGATTCTTCCAGCGCCAGAATGAACAGGAACAGGATCAGGATTTGCGGCAAGAACACCAGCACGCTACCGACGCCGGACAGGATGCCATCGACCAGCAGACTGCGCAGCACGCCTTCGGCCATCGATTCAGTCACCAGCACGCCAAGTCCATCGACGCCGGCCTTGATTTGATCCATCGGCCATTTTGACCAGCTAAATACCGCCTGAAACACCAGAAACAGCAGCGCCGACAGGATCACGTAACCGAGCACCGGGTGCAGCACCACCGCATCCAGCCGATCGCCGAAGGACGATTTCTGCCCGCTGTTCCTGATGCACAAATCAAGGATGCGGCGCACATCGCGGTGCATCGCTTCCATCGTGGACGGCGTATCCGGCAACAGCGGCGCTGCGCACGGCGCCGGACGCAAACTATCGAGCGCCGATTCACGCATTGATTCCAGTTGCGCCACCAGTTCGTCGGCGCCGCCGGATTCGACCGCGATCGTTTCCACCACTGGCATGCCGAGTTCGGCCCGCAGTTTTTCCACGTCGATCTGCAAGCCGCGCTTTTGCGCCACGTCCATCATGTTCAGCGCCAGCACCATCGGCCGCTTCAGCCGCGCGACTTCGAGCGCGAGACGCAGATTCAGCCGCAGGTTGGTTGCATCCGCCACCAGCACGATCACGTCCGGCAACGACTCGCCCGCCAGCGTGCCGGACAGCGCATCGCGCGTAATCACTTCGTCCGGCGTCATTGCATTCAGGCTGTACGCGCCCGGGAGGTCGATGACTTCGAAGCTGGTTCCATTCAGCGACGTGAACCGGCCTTCCTTGCGCTCGACCGTCACGCCGGCGTAGTTCGCCACCTTCTGCCGCGCGCCGGTCAGCCGGTTGAACAGCGCCGTCTTGCCGCAGTTCGGGTTGCCAACCAGCGCAATACGCATAGTTTGCATCGTTTGTATTGTTTGTGCCGTTTCCATCATGCGACCACCTTGTCCTGCGCAATGCGAATCAGCGCAGCCTCGCGCCGGCGCAACGCAAATGTGGTATTGCCGATGCGCACTGCCATCGGATCACGCGCGGGAAAAGATTCTGCCACAACGCGCACCACCTCGCCCGGCGAAAAACCGAGTTCCAGCAGGCGCAGACGGATCGCTGCTTCCTCGGCATCGTCGCCGGCTTCCATCAGGCCGGTTACGACCGCGCTATCGCCCCTTTTCAGCAACGCCAGATGGCGCGGGAGCGGTGAATTTTTTGCTGACATCGAACACTCCAAAATCGATTTATGGTGCCACTATAACATGACAATGGGAATTATTCTCAATTAGAAAAATCGACTGCAAGCAAGTCCAGGATGACTTAACCGGCCCAGGTATCGCCGTCGCAACACGGCGACCTCTCACGCGAATTTCACCCCACATCGCCATTGCCTCTGGTTTGACACGTATACTTCCGTCAATCAGCATTGAAGGAATGCCATGAAAAAATCCCGCCAGGTGCCGCTGATCCTGCTCGGCAGCCTTTCGCTCATGGTCGGCTGCAGCCAGAGCGAACAAGCCACGCAAACCGAAATCCGGCAGCACACGTATGCCAGCCGCGAAGACTGCCTGAACGACTGGGGCCGCGACGAGCGCGATTGCCAGCCGGAAAAATCCGGCCGCGGTTATCGCGGCCCGCGCTATTACTGGCATCACACCGGCGGCTATCCCATCGCGCTCGAACCGGATGGCAGCTCGCGCCCGCTGCCGAATTCGCACCTGCGCGCCGGCATTGCCACGAAGGCGACCAGCACGCACACGATGCTCGGCCATGTCCGTGGCGCGACTTCCATCGGCAAAACGACCGGCCATATCGGCGGCGGCCACACTTCGCGCGGCGGTTTCGGCGGCACCGCGCATGGCATTTCCGGCGGAGGCTGAACATGCAGCGCCTGGCCATCGAACCGCGCCCGGATTACGCCAGCAAACTGGAAGATATCGGTCTGTCATTTCATGCGCTCGACAATTACTGGAACGAAAACGTCTGCTATCGCTTCACTGCGGCTGAAGTGGATGAACTGGAAGCCGCCACCGAAACGCTGCATAAAATGTGCCTGCAAGCGGTGCAATACGTGATCGACCACAACCGCTTTGCCGACCTTGGCATTCCGCCCGCGTTCTGGCAGCCGATTGCGGCCTCGTTCGCGCGCCGCGATTTCCACCTGTATGGCCGGTTCGATTTCGCCTACGACGGCAGCGCGCCGCCGAAGCTGCTCGAATACAACGCCGATACCCCGACTTCATTGCTCGAAGCGGCGGTCGCGCAGTGGTACTGGCTGGAAGAAAAATTACCGCAGGCCGATCAGTTCAATTCGCTACACGAAAAACTGGTAGCGCGCTGGAAGCAGTTCGGCCCGGGCATCGACACCATCCACTTCGCGTCGCTGGCTGAAAACGAGGAAGACTGGGTCTGCGCCACCTACCTGATGGATACCGCGGCGCAAGCCGGATTCGAGGTGAAGCATATTTATGTCGAGGACATCGGCTGGTCGGACGATCGAAGTACCTTTGTCGATCTGGACGAACAGCCCATCGCCGCGTTGTTCAAGCTTTACCCGTGGGAATTCATGCTGCGCGAGGAATTCGGCGCGCATGTGGCCGAAGCCAGCACGCGCTTCATCGAACCGTTGTGGAAGGCGGTGCTGTCGTGCAAGGGACTGCTGCCGATCCTGTGGGAAATGTATCCCGGCCACCCGAACCTGCTGCCAGCCTATTTCCAGCCGGGGAAACTGTCGTCGTATGCGAAAAAGCCGCTGTATTCGCGCGAGGGGGCGAACATCGAACTGGTCGAAAACGGCCACACCATCGCGCATGACGGCGGGCCGTACGGCGCGGAAGGCCACATCTATCAGGCGCTGTGCCAACTGAAAAGCCATGACGGCCGCTATCCGGTGGTCGGCTGCTGGGTGGTGCATGACAGCGCCGCCGGCATGGGCATCCGCGAAGACGGGCAGCCAATCACGACCAATCTGAGCAACTTCGTTCCGCATTACTTTGACAAGGAATAACCATGGACGCCATCGTCGCCTTCATCAGCTATTTCGCCGCCGCCATCGTGCTGCTGACCGTGTTCATGTTCATTTACGCCAAAATCACGCCGTACGATGAATTCGCCGAAATCGCGAACAACAACATCGCCGCCGCCATCACCTTCGGTGGCGCCATCCTCGGTTTCACGCTGCCGCTCGCTTCCGCCATTTTCTTCACCCACGACCTGATCGAAATGGTGATCTGGGCCGCGATCACCGGCGTGGTGCAACTGATCGTGTTCCGCCTGCTGCGGCGCTTCGTGCCGGACATCGAAGCCGGCCATATCGCACCGGCAATCCTGCTGTTTACGATCTCGGTCGCGATCGGTATCCTGAACGCGATCTGCATCAGTTATTGAACTTCTCCCCATGAACCTTTCCAGTCCTGCCCGCCGCCTGTTCGCCGCACTGCTGTTCCTGCTTCCCGTCTGCGCGCTGGCGCAACAGGGGCTGCCGTATGAAGTCGAAAGCGAACTGCGGCGCGCGAAAATCCCGGTGAAAGCGACCGCCACACTAGTGCAGGAAGTCGGCAGCCGCGCCGCGTGGATTTCAATCAACGCCAAGCAGCCATTCAGCCCGGCCTCGACCATGAAGCTGGTGACGACCCATGCCGCGCTGGAATTGCTCGGCCCGACCCATAGCTGGAAAACGCAGGTGCTGGCGACCGGCCGCCTGATAAACGGCACGCTGAATGGTGACCTGATCTTCCGCGGCAGCGGCGACCCGAAATTCATGATGGAGCACCTGTGGCTGCTGCTGCGCCAAGTGCGCGCGCAAGGCATCCGCGACATTCGCGGCCAGTTGGTGCTCGATCGCACCGCCTTCGCCGAACTGCCGTTCGACGCGGCCGCGTTTGATGGCGCGCCGGACAAAGCTTATAACGCCGGACCGGATGCGCTGCTATTGAACTACCGCACGCTGCAATTCGGTTTCGCGCCGAACGACGCCGGCAATGGCGTGCAGGTGCGGCTCGACCCGCCGCTGGCAGGCTTCCCGGTTACCGCGCCAGCGCTGGCCGATGGCGACTGCAACAGCTGGAAACAGCAACTGGCGCTGGATTTCGACGCCAGCGGCGCTCGCTTCAACGGCAGCTACCCGACCGCTTGCGGCGACAAAACCTGGTTCGTGCATGCGCACGCGCTAACGCCTGATCAGTATTTCGCCGCCACCTTCCGCCAGATGTGGCATGACGCCGGCGGCACATTCAATGGCAGCGTCACCAGCGGCGCCACGCCGCCAAATGCGCGGCAAATCACCGAATGGACTTCGCCTACCGTGCCGGAAATCATCCGTGACATCAACAAGTTCAGCAACAACGTGATGACGCGGCAACTGCTGCTGGCGATCGCGCTGCAAAACGGCTCACCGGCGCGGCCGGAACGAGGGGCGGAAGCGGTCAAGGCATGGCTGGCCGCCAGGGGCATCGCGGCACCGGAACTGGTGATCGAGAACGGTTCCGGCCTGTCGCGCAACGAACGCATTTCAGCCGGCACGATGGGCAAGCTGCTGCAGGCGGCCTGGCGTTCGCCGTTGATGCCGGAATTCATCTCGTCGCTGCCGCTGGCCGGGCAGGACGGCACGATGCGCACGCGCGTGCAGCAAAAAGGCGTGGCCGGCCACGCGCACATCAAGACCGGCTCGCTCAAGGATGTACGCACGATGGCCGGTTACGTGCTGGCAGCCTCCGGCAAACGCTACGTGGTGGTCTGCTTCATCAACCACCCGAACGCCGGCGCCGGCCGCCCGGCGCTGGATGCGCTGCTGGAGTGGGTGTACACCAGCGGCTGAACCCGCTGGCGATCATCGTTCAGCGCCAACGCCGCTGGCTGCCGGCGTGCGCTGGCAGCGCGACCCCGGCAGCAACAGCCAGATCGAAATATTTTTGGGGGTATATGATCAAAATATGCCGCCGGGCCACATATTTGCTGACTGTTTAAAAATACTGCAGGGGGTATACTTTTCGACCTAACTGAACCCAACTGATGATTGGGTCAGTTATTTTGGCGCCGCAGCCGGGTTCAGGCCGCCGCCTTGCGCGACTTCTTGGCGCCGAACATCCGCTCGTCGGCGGTTTTCAGCAGTGTTTCCGCATCGTTGCCATCTTCCGGAAAAATCGCCCAGCCGATGGAAATGCTGGCGCCAATCTCGCCCTGCTCCAGCGCGATTGTCTGTTCGACACTGGCGCGGATATTGTCAATCGCCACCGCCACCTGCGCATAAGTGCTGACATCGCCCAGCAGCACGACAAATTCATCGCCGCCGTAGCGGACAACGATATCGGACGAGCGGGTCGCCGCCTTCAGCCGTTCCGACACCGCCTGCAGCACCCGGTCGCCGGCGCCGTGACCGAAACGATCATTGACCGGCTTGAAATCGTCCAGATCGATGAACAGCAAGGCAAATGCTGGTGGCTGCGCCGATTCACCCGCCAGCTGCCGTAGCAGCCGCAGTCGGGTAAACAGGAATTCCCGGTTGTACACGCCGGTTAGCCGGTCGGTGCGCAGGTTGTGTTCCATTTCGTTGAACGAGCGCGCCAGCTGTCCGATTTCATCGCGGCGGTGAATATCGAGATCACGCACCGGCTCGCCGATGCCGATCTTTTGCACCGCCGTGTTCAGCGCGTGGATGTCGCGCAGCACACGGTTGATGATCAGCATCCCGATCAAGAGCGCCAGCCCGATACAAACGACGGCAAAGTTGATGCTGGCGTTGAAACTGCGTGTCACGCCGCCAAGGAAATCGGCGCGCGGCGCAACCACGACCGTCACCCAGTCCAGCCCGTGCTTTTCGCCCAATGGAGAAGCAGCCACTTCGACCAAGCCGACAGCGGTTTCAAGAGTGGTCGAAAACGGTTCCTGCCCCCCCTTGCCGGCCTGCGCTTTCCACGCCATCACGCTTTCGGCGGCAGATTTGATCAGCGGCGATTTCATCTCGCTCGCCAGGAAGCGCTTCGACAGCCCGCCCTGCTGCTCATGCAATTCCTCGTTATTCGAACTGGCAACCATCTGCCCGGAACCATCCATCACGAACGCAAAACCGTTCTTGCTAATGGTCAAACCATCGAGGAAATCGGTCAGCGCCTTCAGTTCGACATCGACCGCGACCACGCCAGCGACCACCCCATCAGCCCGGCGTATCGACTTGGCCACGGTCAGCGTCGGCTTTTTTGAAGTGAAATCACTGTACACCGATGACCAGACAGGCGCCGTTTGCTCCGCCGCCGGCGCATACCATGGCCGCGCGCGCGGGTCGTAATCATCGGATCTCAGCACCGCGGTGCGACCGCCGGGGCCGGATACGGCGTAGATTGTGCGCTTCGAAGCATTCGGCTCCCGCAGGTACAACTCATTGATGTAGCTGTTGACTCGGTACAGGCCAATGAAGCGACCATCAGCGCCGCCAAAATAGGTATAGTTTCCCGCTTGCGGATACAGGCCGGAAATCGCCCAGACGCGATGCTCCAGCCAGGAAAGGTCGTTCGAGAATGACTGGCCAGCCGCCTTCAAGCCCGGCTCGGGGGCAAAGTTGTTGAGCACGTTCATTGCCGCGTCCAGATGCTGGCTGGTCGCTTCATTGATGCGCAGCGCAACATCGGTCAGCACGCGGCGCGTCAGCGAATTGACTGCTTTTGACCCCGCGTCGAACAGCATCCAGCCGACGGTCGCCGGCACCAGCAGCACCAGAAAAACGAACGGCAAAACCAGCTGATATCTCAACGAAAACTTTTGCATTTCCTTTTCCAGCCGACAATGGACGCCCAGTGTAGAGCGTCAACTCACACAAAACATTGCGCAATCGCAACAATAATATGCACTACCATGTCAATACTGTGTCGAAACAGACACATTACAGCAAGATGGGCTTATCTGAAAGCTGATTAACGCGTTCGCTGCCAGCAGGATAGTGCGATGCCAGCAGCGCGTTCAGTTGCGCCAGCGCCGCCAGCGAACTGTGGTGGAATTCGTCTTGCGCGAATCCCTGCGTCATTGTCTGGCAAACGGCATTCCAGTCGTCACTCCCGATCTGGCCGGCCACGCCGCGGTCGGCCACAATTTCCAGCTTGCGGTCTGCCAGATTCAGGTACAGCAGCACGCCGCAATTTTCCTCGGTATCCCACACACGGTATCGAGCAAACAGGTCTAGCGCGCGCTGGCGCGTGCCAGTGCGGCGCAGCAATTCATACAGTGGCAGCGAATGTTCGATGATGAAAGACACTTCGGCCCGGTGCTTGGCCTCGCCATCGGCAATCGCGGCCTCAATCGCGCGCAGGCTTGCTGACGGAAAGGCGCGCTTGCCAGCGGAAGAAGTCGTCAGCAGATGCCGCATCAGGCGCGAAACCGTTCCCATCACCAATCTCCCGACGCGCCGCCGCCGCCAAAATCGCCACCGCCGCCGGAAAATCCGCCGCCGTCGGAACCGCCCCCGCCGCTGCTCCAGCCGCCCCAATCGCTGCCGCCGCCCAGGAACACACCGGACGAACGCCCCCAGCCGTCACCGTGAACCCGGTTCATTGCGCGCCGGATCGTCACCACGATGGCGATGATGACCAGAAACGGCACCAGCAGCACCAGCACGACCACCCATGTCGGCATATCGGCGCCGGTTGCCGCGCGTGCTTTCGACGGCTCGGGGAACGGTTCCTTGCTCAGCAACGCATGAATCGCCTCGACGCCGGCATTCAAGCCGCCGTAAAAGTCGTTTTCGCGGAATTTCGGCGCGATGATGTCCTGCAGAATCTGCTTCGCCCGCACGTCAGGTATCACCCCTTCGGCGCCGCGGCCGATTTCAAGCCGCATCCGGCGCAGGTCGCGCGTGTTGTCTTTCGCGATAATCAGGATCACGCCGTCATCCACGCCCTTGCGGCCGAGCTTCCATGCTTCAGCCACGCGGATGCCGTACTGTTCGATCACTTCCGGCGCCGTGCTTTTCACCAGCAGCACCGCCACCTGGTTGCCGGTTTTCGCTTCATGCGCCTTCAAGGTGTTTTCCAGCGCCGCGCGCTGTTCCGGCTTGAGCATGCCGGCCTGATCGGTCACGCGGCTTTTGAGCGGCGGAATGGGAGCGAAATCCTGCGCCGCCGCCGTGGATAACAGCAGCGCCAGCAGGAATCCCGTTAGTAAACGCAGCATCGCGCCCGCCTTCCGCCGGTAATGGCCGGATTATTTCTTGCCGCCGAAATCAACCTTCGGCGCGGTCGAAACTTCCTTCTCGTTCTCGACCGTGAACGACGGCTTGACCTTGTAGCCGAACATCATCGCCGTCAGGTTGCTCGGGAACTGGCGCGTCAGCACGTTGTAGCTCTCGATCGTCTTGATGTAGCGCTGGCGCGCGACCGCAATCCGGTTTTCGGTGCCTTCAAGCTGCGCCGCCAGATCGCGGAAATTCTGGTTCGCTTTCAAATCGGGATAACGCTCGGACACCGCCATCAGGCGCGACAACGCCGACGACAGTTCGCCCTGCACTTGCTGGAATTTCTTGAACGCCTCCGGGTTGTTCAGCACTTCCGGCGTGATCTGGAAGCTGGTCGCAGCCGAACGCGCCTTGATCACCGCCTCAAGGGTTTCCTTCTCGTGCGCCGCATAGCCCTTGACCGTGTTCACCAGATTCGGAATCAGATCGGCGCGACGCTGGTACTGGTTCAGCACCTCGGCCCAGGCCGCCTTGCTGGCTTCGTCCTTCGACTGGAAATCGTTGTAGCCGCACGCGCTCAGCGTGGAAGCGAATGCTGCCATCAGCAGCCATTTGAACAGTTGTTTCATCATGCCATCCTCATACGAAAATTGAAAAAACCATCCCGCAGGTTCATGCCTTTTTCGGCGACACCAGCACCGTCGCCAGCGACACCAGAATCAGCGCCATCGCGCCATAATCCTGCCAATGCGGCGTTTCACCCAGCATCCACGCGCCGGAAAAAACGCCCACCACCGGAATCATCATCACCGACAGGCTGGACGCCACCGGCGGCAGCGTGCGCGCCAGACGGAACCAGACAACAAAGGCAAAACCGAACACGAGCAATGCATTATAGGCAATGGCCGCCCACTGCATCGGGGTCGGCAGGCACCAGTCCGCATATTCGAACAATGCTGAACAGAAAAACAACACCAAGGTGGAAAACAGCACCATCCAGAATGTCATCGCAATCGTCGGCAAGTCAACCTGCGCGCGCTTCATCCGCAGCGTGCCATAGCCCCACGACGCAGCGCCCAGCAGCATCAGCACGCTGCCTAGCGGCTGGCCGGAAATCTTGCTGAATTCGCTCGACAACAGCAGCAGCGTGCCAACGAAGGCGCACACGATGCCGAACCATCCAATCCGGTTCGGCTGTTCGCGGTACAACACCAGCCCGAACAGCACCGCCCACACCGGCATCGTGTAACCCAGGATCGCCGAACGGCCGGACGATAACGTCGTGATGCCCATGATCATGAACAGGTTCCACAGCAGCACGTTCGGAATCGACAACCGGATCAGCGGCATGACATGATGCCGCGATATCGCCAGCGGCATGCCCTGCATCCGCGCTGCCAGCCACAGCACCGGCAATGCACCCGCCATGCCCAGAATGCGGAACGCCAGCGGCGGATAATGGGTGACGCCGATTTTCATGATCGGCCAGTTGAATCCCCAGCACAGCGTTAAAAGTGCCAGCAGGAAAAGGTCTTTGCGCGAGAACGAAGTCATGGTCTTACGATAGCACGGCGCGGTAAAATATGCGACCAATGCGCCGGCATGCGAAGACCATGCACCGGCAACACTTCAACAGGAAACCATCATGACTTTCATCGACAAACTTTCCGCCGCATGGAAGGCAAACAACTCGCTTTTGTGCGTTGGCCTCGACCCCGATATCAAACGCTTCCCGGCGCATCTGCAAGGCAAGCCAGACGGCGTGTTTGAGTTCTGCAAAGCCATCGTCGATGCGACCGCGCCGTTCGCGTGCGCGTTCAAGCCGCAAATCGCCTATTTCGCCGCGCTTCGAGCCGAGGATCAGCTCGAAGCGATTTGCGGCTACCTGCGCGAAAAACATCCGCAAATCCCGCTGATTCTGGACGCGAAACGCGGCGACATCGGCGCCACCGCCGAACAGTATGCGCGCGAAGCATTCGAACGCTACAACGCCGATGCGGTCACGCTGAACCCGTACATGGGCTATGACACGATTGCGCCCTTCCTCGAATGGAAGGATCGCGGCGCGATCATCCTGTGCCGCACGTCGAACCCGGGCGGTTCGGATCTGCAATTCCTGATGGTCGGCGGCCAGGAAAAACCGGTGCCGCTGTACCAGCACGTCGCGCGGCTGGTAGCGGAAGAATGGAACAGCAACGGCCAGTGCGCGCTGGTGGTCGGCGCGACCTTCCCGCGCGAACTGGCGGAAGTGCGCTCCATCGTGTGCGACCTGCCGCTGCTGGTGCCCGGCATCGGCGCGCAGGGCGGCGACATCCAGGCAACCGTGGCCGCAGGCAAATCATCCGATGGCACCGGCATGATGATCAACTCGTCGCGCGCCATCCTGTATGCGAAGCCGGAAGCGGGCGAGGATTTCGCGCAGGCCGCGCGCCGCGTGGCAGCCGCGACCTGCGACGCCATCAACAGCTACCGCAACTGAATGCGCACTGCACATGCGCCAATTTCAGCATCGCCCAAACGGCCGGTGAAGTTATTGGCGCGCTCCAGCAAACCCGTTCAAGCGCAAACGGTTATTTCGCGTATAATTGCCGGCAACAATATCATCAAGCAAGTTCTCCAAGTACATCGTTGTGCCTCCTCAAAGCGGTTCCACTGTTCCATGTAGTTTCCCTTGATTATCTTGTACACCGGGCATTAGCCCATTCTTCTTCATCGTTCCAAAGGAAAACATAATGGAAACAGGTACTGTTAAATGGTTCAACGACGCCAAGGGTTTTGGCTTCATCACCGCTGATGCCGGCGGCAAGGATTTGTTTGCGCACTTCTCGGAAATCCGCGCAGAAGGCTTCAAATCGCTGGCAGAAGGCCAAAAAGTGAGCTTTGTGTCCGGCATGGGGCAAAAAGGCCCGCAAGCAACCAACATCAAGCCGATCTAAATCAGGCGCTTGACTGGTAAAAAAAGCCCCGCTTGACGGGGCTTTTTTGCATCCTGGTGTGCGCCAGGGCAATTACTGCTGACTTAACGCGCTCGACAGCAGCTTGGCGGTGATGTCGACGATTGGAATCACGCGCTCGTACGCCATCCGCGTCGGGCCAATCACGCCCAGCGTGCCGACAATGCGGTCGTTCACCTTGTACGGCGCGGTAACCACGCTCATGTCTTCCATCGGCACCAGTTGCGATTCGCCACCGATGAAAATCTGCACGCCGGAAGCCTTGCTGGAGACGTCGAGCAGCTGCAGCAGGCCGGTTTTCTGCTCGAAAATGTCGAACATCTTGCGCAGCGAGCCCATATCCTGCGCCAGATCAGTTACCGACAGCAAATTCTTCTCGCCCGAAATCACGACTTCATCGCCACTGTCCACAACCGCCTCGCTGCCGACTTCGATTGCCGCCTGCATCAGGCGTGTCATGTCGTCGCGTAATTCGCGCAACTCAGTCTGCAGTTTTTGCCGCACCTGCTCGAAGCTCTGGCCGCTAAAATTCGCGTTGATGTAGTTCGCCGCCTGCACCAATTGCGACGGAGAATAATCGGCATCGGTCAGCAGCAGCCGGTTGTGCACATTGCCGGCCGGATCGACCACCACCAGCAGGATGCGCTTTTCCGACAACCGCAGGAATTCAATCTGCCGAAACAGCGATTCATGCCGCGGCGTCAGCACCACACCGGCGAAGTGCGACAGAGACGATAGCAGTTGCGCCGCGTTCTGAATGATCCGCCCCGGCTGATCAGACGATTTCGGCTGCAATGCCGATTCGACCCGGTTGTGGTCGATCTGCTGCACTGTCAACAGTGTATCGACGAAGATGCGGTAGCCGCGCGGGGTCGGGATACGGCCGGCGGACGTGTGCGGGCTGGCAATGAACCCCATCTCCTCCAGATCCGACATGATGTTGCGGATCGTCGCTGGCGACAAATCCAGCCCGGAAAGTTTTGACAGCGCGCGCGAACCTACCGGCTGGCCTTCGGCGATATACCGCTCGACCAGCGTCTTGAGCAAGGTCTGCGCCCGTGGTTCGAGCTGCATCGGTTTTGTGTTCGTCTGCGTCATCTGTTGCATCCGTTCCCGCTCACTCCTGCCGTCTGAACGCCGGCAGCAGGCGCCGGAACCTCAAAAATATACTCACCAGGGTATGCAAAAACCACCGCGAAATATTTGGCCCAACCAAATGGTTTGACCGCATACTCCCGCAAAAAATCAAAAAAACAGCACGCCACCCACAACCCGACGCGCATGACCAGCCAGAAAATATGACGACCATCTTACCATTTTGCGAGCACCCGTTTCTGCCGGATGCGCACTCTGGTCGGAAAGACTTTTTAAGCGCAATTTTTTGCCCGCGGCCATTTATGGTGTAATCTCCCCTATGGGAAGTTCTGCAAAGCAGCCGCGCGCGACCGCATGGTGACGTGCTGGTTGCGCCGAAGTTCCGTTACCGTTGTTTCACTTTCGCTCCAGTTTCGACATGCAAGCCAAAAGATTGACCTTCGCCCTCGTCGGCCGGCGATACACCAGCAGCGTGATGCAATCGCTGGCAAAAATTGCCGATTTCCTGCAAGGCACCGGCCATCATGTGGCGTATGAATCGGAAACGGCAGAAAATGCCGCGCCGCTGAAGCTGCCAGTAATGCAACTGGATGAAATCGGCAAGACTGCGGATGCCGCCATCGTCGTCGGCGGCGACGGTACGATGCTCGGCATCGCGCGTCAGCTCGCGCCCTACGGCGTACCGCTGATCGGCATCAACCACGGCCGGCTCGGTTTCATGGCCGATATTCCGCTCGACCGGATGATTCCGGTCCTGTCCGATATTCTCGAAGGCAAGTTCCAGTCGGAAAAGCGCAGCCTGCTCGAAGGCACGATTTACCGCGACGAGGAAAAAATCCACCAAGCGATCGCATTCAACGACATCGTCGTGTCGCGCGGCGCCGGAGCCGGCATGATCGAACTGTGCGTCACGGTCGACGGCCACTTCATGTACAGCCAGCGCTCGGACGGGCTGGTGATCGCCACCCCGACCGGCTCGACCGCGTATGCGCTGTCCGCCGGCGGGCCGCTGCTGCACCCGAACCTCGATGGCATCGTGCTGGCGGCCATCGCGCCTCACGCGTTATCGAACCGGCCGATCGTGGTGCCAGACAAGAGCGAAATCATGGTCGAGATCGTCGAGGCGCGCTTCCCGAACATTAACTTCGATTCGCAATCGTTCGCCAGCGTCAGCAATGGCGACCGCATCATCATCCGCCGCTCGAAGTGCTTTGCCACTTTCCTGCATCCGCGCGGCTGGAGCTATTACGATACGCTACGCGACAAGCTGCACTGGAACGAAGGCCGGCGCGTGCGCCAGCCGATCGACTGGGGTTACTGACCGCATCCGCCCATGCTGCGCACGCTTTCAATCCGCGATTTCGTCATCGTCGATACGCTGGAACTGGATTTCAGCCACGGCTTTTCCGTGCTGACCGGCGAAACCGGCGCAGGCAAATCGATCCTGATTGACGCGCTGGCGCTGGCGCTCGGCGGACGCGGCGATTCCACTGCCGTGCGCGAAGGCGCGACACGCGCCGACATCAGCGCGGAATTCGCCAGCAGCGGCCTGATTGACGCGTGGCTGGCCGAAAACGAATTCACCGGTGATGACGGCTGCGTACTGCTGCGCCGCGTGATTGACAGCACCGGCCGTTCGCGCGGGTTCATCAACGGCATTGCCGCTTCCGCCATGCAATTGCGCGAACTGGGCGAACTGCTGGTCGATATCCACGGCCAGCATGCGCACCAGTCGCTGCTGAGAACCGACAGCCAGCGCGCATTGCTCGACCGGCACGCCAGCCTGCAAACACAGACGGCCGAAGTCGCCTCCGCCTATCGCGCGTGGCAAACGCTGGTCAGGCAATGCAATGAATTCGAGGCAAACGCAAGAACCCATGCGGCGCAGCGCGAGCACCTCGAATGGCAAGTGGGCGAACTCGAACGACTCGCGCCGACCGCTGGTGAATGGGGTGATATCACGCAGGAACACAACCGCCTGTCGCACGCCGCCAGCCTGATGGCCGGCGCACAGGAAGCGATCACCATCCTGGCCGACTCCGACCAGCCGCTGATTTCGCGACTGTTTCTACTGCACCAGAAACTGTCGCGCCTGTCTGATGTGGATGACAACCTGAAACCTGTGCTGGAATTTCTTGAATCTGCGCGCATCCAGTTGCAGGAGGCGGCGTACACGCTGAACAATTATCTATCGAAAACCGAGCTCGACCCGCAGCGGCTGCATGAGGTCGAAGCGCGAATGGATGCGCTGCATTCGGCGGCGCGCAAGTTCCGCATTGCACCGGAATCCTTGCCGGACGAATTGGCGCAACTGTCCGAACAACTGGCGCAACTGACGCAAGCCGGCAACATAGAATCGCTGCGCGCGCAGGAACATGCCGCCAGAAAAGCCTACGCCCAGCTGGCACAAAAACTGTCGGCGGCTCGCGCCCTCGCAGCCTCGGAACTGGGCGCGGCGGTGACGGCGGCTATGCAGAATCTGAGCATGGAAGGTGGCCGTTTCGCGGTCGAACTGCAGCCGTGCGAACCGAGCGCACATGGCTTAGAACAGGTCGAATTCACCGTCGCCGGCCATGCTGGCACCGCGCTGCGCCCACTGGCGAAAATCGCTTCCGGCGGCGAACTGGCGCGAATTGCGCTGGCGATTTCCGTCATCGCATCGCAAGCAACCGCAACCCCGACGCTGATTTTCGACGAAGTGGACAGCGGCATAGGCGGCGCGGTGGCCGAAGTCGTCGGTCGGTTGCTGCGACGGCTTGGCGATGCGCGGCAAGTGCTGTGTGTTACGCACCTGCCGCAAGTCGCCAGTCAGGCGGCACGCCATTTCCAGGTGGCGAAACAGATCGACGACAGCGGGCGTCCGCTGTCGCGCATCGGCATGCTGGACGATACCGCGCGCGTGGAGGAAATCGCACGCATGCTAGGCGGGGTCGAAATCACCGCCACCACCCGACAGCACGCGAAAGAGATGCTTTCCCGACAATGACCGAAGTATATGCCCCAAATATCTGGTTCATCCAGACATTCCGCGGGTAAAAAACATACTCTCTCTAGTATAATTTCAGCCGTACAGGCCGTATCAGGCCGCGATGAATGCCGTTGAAACCATGTCTTTCCTTCCGGAACCTCCCACCAATCCCGACGCCGAATCCAAAATTGCCGTTGTGCTAGTCAACCTCGGCACGCCGGACGCGCCAACTCCTGCCGCAGTACGCCGTTATCTGAAGCAATTCCTGTCGGATCGGCGCATGATCGAAGTGCCGCGCTTCTTCTGGTGGTTCGTCCTCAATGGCGCCATCCTGCCATTCCGGGCCGGAAAATCGGCTCGGAAATATGCGTCGATCTGGACCAAGGATGGCTCGCCGCAGCTACTGCACACGCAAAAACAGGCAAAACTCTTGCGCGGCTATCTGGGCGAGCGGGGTCATGACGTGCAAGTCGTCCATGCGATGCGCTATGGTAAACCGTCGCTGCCATCGGCACTTGAACAACTGAAGCAGGACGGCTGCGACCGCATCCTGATCCTGCCGGCATTGCCGCAATACTGCTCAGCCACCACGGCGTCGATTTTCGATGCCGTGTTCGCACATTGCGCACGGTTGCGCAATGTGCCGGAACTGCGGCTGGTGAAGCAGTACCATGATCATGAACGTTATATCGGCGCATTGCGCGATGCTGTGTTTGCGCACTGGGATGCAAATGGCCGCCCCGATCGGCTGCTGATCAGCTTTCACGGCATGCCGCAAAAAACGCGCATGCTGGGTGATCCGTATCACGACCAGTGCCAGACAACCGCCAAGCTGCTGGCGGAACAGCTTGGCCTGTCGGCGCAACAATGGGCGATTTCATTCCAGTCGCGATTCGGCCGGGCACAGTGGCTGGAACCATATACCGCCGCCATGCTGGAAAGGCTGGCGCGCGAAGGTGCCGGACGGGTTGACGTCATCTGCCCCGGCTTTACCGCCGATTGTCTGGAAACGCTGGAAGAAATCGCCATCGAAGGGCAGCAAACGTTCCTGACCGCCGGCGGCCGGGAATTTCACTACATTCCGTGCCTGAACGATTCAAACGCCTGGATGCACGCATTGGCGCAAATTGCCGAAGAAAACCTGCTCGGCTGGCCGACGATGGCAAGCAAAACAGCCGAACCGAAAGGGGGGTTGCTGCGAACCAGCACCGCGCACGCAAGGGTTTAGCCCTTGCGAAGCAGTTGCCGCGAACACGCTAGAACAGGCTGATCAACTGTACGTGCCGCATCCCGGCGTAGCACAGCCACGCTGTCGCCAGCAAGGCATACATCGTCACAAAGCCTGCGGTGATGAGCGGGAGTTTCATGATGACCTCCTTGTTGCAGGTTGAAAAACCATTTTCTGCCGGTACTTTCATGTTAGTCCGCGGAAGGGAAAGATCCACCCACAAAATGTAATGATTTGCAACATTCGCATCCCCTGCAGGCAACACGCAAAAAAGCCCTTGAAATCGCAAGCGGCACCCCCATTTAACCAAAATTAAGACAACGTACCCGACAGTTGGAGATTGATTGATGCAAGCAGAAGCAGAAAAAACGGGCGAGCAGAACGCCGAAACCGCACAACCGGCAACGCCGGAATTCACGCTGCCGCAGGAAGGCATAACGCTGGCCGAGCAATTGAGCCAGGCGGAAAAGAAAGCTGCTGAAATGGAAGATGCCTGGCTGCGCGCCCGTGCCGAAAGCGAAAACATCCGCCGCCGCGCGCAGGAAGACATCGCCAAGGCGCACAAGTTCGCCATCGAGGGCTTTGCCGAATCAATGGTTGCGGTCAAGGACAGCCTGGAAATGGCGCTAAAAGTCGAGACTCCGTCGATCGAATCGCTGAAGGAAGGCGTCGAGATGACGCTGAAGCAGCTGTCGTCCGCCTTCGAAAAAAACCGTCTGACCGAAGTGTTGCCGGAAAAAGGTGAAAAGCTCGACCCGATGAAACATCAGGCGATTTCGGCCGTACCCGCCGAGCAGGAAGCCAATACCGTGGTTGATGTGCTGCAAAAAGGCTACATGATCGCCGATCGGCTGCTGCGCCCGGCCATCGTGACAGTGGCCGCAGCAAAATAAGCTTGAAATAAACAAAACCAGCGCAATATAGCCAACAATCGCTCCGGTTCCGCCGGACAACAATATCAAGGCATTGAAAGGAAATAACATGGGCAAAATCATCGGCATCGACCTGGGTACGACCAACTCCTGCGTCTCCATCATCGAAAACGGTCAACCGAAGGTCATCGAGAACTCAGAAGGCGCGCGCACCACGCCGTCGATCATCGCCTATCAGGACAATGGCGAGATTCTGGTCGGCGCGCCAGCCAAACGCCAGGCCGTGACCAACCCGAAAAATACGCTGTTCGCCGTCAAGCGCCTGATTGGCCGCAAGTTCGACGAAAAGGAAGTGCAGAAGGACATCGGCCTGATGCCGTTCTCGATCGTCAAGGCCGACAATGGCGACGCCTGGGTGTCCGCGTTGGACAAGAAGCTGGCTCCGCCGCAGATCTCGGCCGAAGTGCTGCGCAAAATGAAAAAGACAGCCGAAGACTATCTGGGCGAAGAAGTGACCGAAGCCGTCATCACCGTGCCGGCTTACTTCAACGATGCGCAGCGCCAGGCCACCAAGGACGCCGGCCGCATCGCAGGCCTGGACGTGAAGCGCATCATCAACGAGCCGACCGCGGCTGCGCTGGCATTTGGCCTGGACAAGACCGGCAAGGGCGACCGCAAGATCGCGGTGTATGACCTCGGCGGCGGCACGTTCGACGTATCGATTATCGAAATCGCCGACGTCGAAGGCGACAAGCAGTTCGAGGTGCTGTCCACCAACGGCGATACCTTCCTCGGCGGCGAAGACTTCGATCAGCGCCTGATCGACCACATCATCGACGAATTCAATAAGATCAACGGCATCGACCTGAAGAAGGATCCGATTGCGCTGCAGCGGATCAAGGCCTCGGCCGAACGCGCGAAAATCGAACTGTCGTCGTCGCAGCAAACCGAAGTCAACGAGCCATACATCGCGATGGCCAACGGCGCACCGGTCCACCTGAACCTGCGTATTTCCCGCGCCAAACTGGAATCGCTGGTCGAGGAACTGATCGAGCGCACGATCGAACCATGCCGCATCGCACTGAAGGATGCCGGCCTGTCCGCCTCGGACATCAACGACATCATTCTGGTCGGCGGTATGACGCGGATGCCGAAAGTGCAGGAAAAGGTCAAGGAATTCTTCGGCAAGGAACCGCGCAAGGACGTGAACCCGGACGAGGCGGTCGCAGTCGGTGCCGCGCTGCAGGGTTCGGTGCTGTCCGGCGACCGCAAGGATCTGCTGCTGCTCGACGTGACCCCGCTGTCGCTCGGCATTGAAACGCTCGGCGGCGTAATGACCAAGATGATCCAGAAGAACACCACAATCCCGACCAAGTACAGCCAGGTGTTCTCGACCGCGGAAGACAACCAGCCGGCGGTGACCATCAAGGTTTATCAGGGCGAGCGTGAAATGGCCGTCGGCAACAAGGCGCTGGGCGAGTTCAACCTCGAAGGGATCCCGCCGGCAATGCGCGGCATGCCGCAAATCGAAGTCACGTTCGATATCGACGCCAACGGCATCCTGCACGTCAGTGCGAAGGACAAGGCAAGCGGCAAGGAAAACAAGATCACCATCAAGGCAAACTCCGGCCTGACCGAGGAAGAAATCCAGAAGATGGTGAAGGACGCCGAAATGAACGCGGCCGAGGACCACCGCCTGCGCGAACTGGCCGATGCACGCAACCAGGGCGACGCGCTGGTACACAGCACCAAGAAGTCGCTGGGTGAATATGGTGACAAGCTCGAAGCTAGTGAAAAGGAAAAGATCGAAGAAGCGATTAAGGCGCTGGAAGAAACGCTGAAGGACGATGGCGCCGACAAGGCAGCGATCGATGCCAAGTCCGAAGCACTGGCGAATGCGGCGCAAAAACTCGGCGAGAAGATGTATGCCGACATGCAGGCGAAACAGGCGGCAGCTGGCGCGGCACCGGAAGGCGGCGCGGCGGAATCGAAGCCCAAGGAAGATGACGTGGTCGATGCCGAGTTCAAGGAAGTAAAGGACAAGTAAGACTGCAGCAAACCTGTCGTTGCGGCGCTGTCGCCGCAACGACCCGCCGGACGGGCGTGATCGCATGGCGGTCGCACCGCCCGGCGTTTTCGCATCAACAACCGGGTAACAAAAATGGCAACAAAGCGCGATTATTACGAAGTGCTGGGCATAGCGAAAGGCGCGTCCGAGGACGAGATCAAGAAGGCGTATCGCAAGATGGCGATGAAGCACCATCCTGATCGCAATCCGGACAACAAAAAGGCGGCCGAGGAAAAGTTCAAGGAAATCAACGAAGCGAACGATGTCCTGTCCGATCCGCAAAAACGCGAAGCCTACGATCGTTATGGCCACGCCGGCCTCGAAGGCGGCATGGGCGGTGGCGGTGCCGGCGGCTTCCATGGCGGCGGTTTTGCCGATGCGTTCGGCGACATCTTCGGCGACATCTTCGGCGGCGGCCGTGGCCGCAGTGGCGGACCGCAAATGTACCGCGGCGCCGACCTGCGCTACAACCTGGAGATTTCGCTCGAGCAGGCGGCGAACGGCTTTGACACCACCATCCGCGTGCCCTCCTGGGATAACTGCGAAGCCTGTCACGGCAGCGGTGCCAAACCAGGCACATCGCCAGTCACCTGCACCACCTGTAACGGCCACGGTCAGGTTCGGATGCAGCAAGGTTTCTTCAGCATCCAGCAAACCTGCCCGACATGCCAGGGCAAGGGACAGATCATTACCGAACCGTGTCCCGCATGCAGCGGCGCGGGCAAGATCAAGCGCAACAAGACGCTGGAAGTGAAAATTCCGGCCGGCATCGACGACGGCATGCGTATCCGTTCGTCCGGCAATGGCGAACCGGGACAAAATGGCGGCCCGCCGGGCGACCTGTACGTCGAAGTGCACATCAAGCCGCATTCTATTTTTCAGCGCGACGGTGACGACCTGCACTGCGAAATGCCGATTTCGTTCGCGAAGGCGGCACTCGGCGGCGACATCGAAGTGCCGACGCTCGGCGGCAAGGTTGCGTTCACGGTGCCAGAAGGCACCCAGACCGGCAAGGTATTCCGCCTGCGCGGCAAGGGTATCAAGGGCGTGCGCTCAAGCCGTGTCGGCGATCTGTTCTGCCATGTCGCGGTAGAAACCCCGGTCAAGCTGACCGACCGGCAAAAGGAACTGCTGCAGGAACTGGAAAAACTGATGCAGGAAGGTGGCGATCGGCATAGCCCGAATGGCGGCAGCAAATCATGGAAAAGCCGCGTGAAGGAGTTTTTCGAATAACGGCCGCCCCATCCAAAATCCCAAGCCGCTGTACCTGCAGGACAGCGGCTTTTTTTTGCAAAAAACGGTTTTCCGATGGCTTGGAAAATGTCAGAATGCGGAGTTGAGGAAAACCCTGCTTTGTCCACCACTCCTGGCATCCGTTGCCAAGCGAATACCCAATGACAACCGATTTCGACCCGAACGACATTCATCTGGAACAACTGCTGCTGCGCAACCGCGACTGGGCTGCCGAAATGGTGGCCGAAGATCCGGATTATTTCAAACGGCTGGTCACACAACAATTGCCGAAGTATTTCTGGATCGGCTGTTCCGATAGCCGTGTGCCATCGACGCAAATTACCAACCTGCTGCCAGGCGACATCTTCGTTCACCGCAACGTCGCGAACGTGGTGTCGCATTCCGACCTGAGCTTTCTGTCGGTGCTGCAATTCGCCGTCGATGTGCTGCGGGTGCGCCATATCATCGTTTCCGGCCACTACAACTGCTCAGGCGTGCATGTCGCGCTGATGAAGCAGCGCATCGGGCTGGCCGACAACTGGCTGCGGCACATTCAGGATACACATCAGAAATACGAGCGCTACCTCGGCGAAACGCTGCCAGCACAGGCACGTTACGACCGGCTGTGCGAAATCAATGTCATCGAATCAGCGATCAATGTCTGCCGTTCGACCATCGTGCAGGATGCATGGCTGCGCGGTCAGGAACTGACCATTCATGGCTGGGCCTATGGCGTGCATGATGGCCTGATCCGCGACCTCGGCATGACCATCAGTTCGAACGATGAGATTTCGACCAAACTCGAACAAAGCCTGGCTCGTTACAAGGAAACGCCAACAGAAGAGTAAGCACAAAACGGTCGCTGAGCCGGCAACCGCGCTCAATCCTTCACCGCCGCTGGCGCAGCGATTTCAGCACTGACCACGCAATTACGCCCTGCATTCTTTGCTGCATACATCGCCTTGTCGGCGCGCGGCAGCATGTCGTAAATGGTGGCATCGCCAGCATTCAGTTCAGTCACGCCAAAACTGGCGGTACAGCCAATTTTCACGTCATTGCAGCAGATGACCCGCGCGGCTTGCTGCAATTCGCGCAGTCGTTCGGCGGCTTCAGTCGCCTTTTCACCTGAGGTTTCCGGCATCAGAATCGCGAATTCCTCGCCACCGATGCGGCTGATGACATCCTGCTCGCGCAGACCGGCGCGCAAGGTATGCCCAATCGACTTGATGACTTCATCGCCACACTGATGGCCATAACTGTCATTGACGTTCTTAAAATGGTCGATGTCGAGCATGATTAGCGCCAGCGGCCGGTTGTAACGGCGTGCGCGTTCAATCTCTCGCGATGCGCACTCAATGAAATGGCGACGGTTGCTCAATCCGCTCAGGGTATCCGTCAGCGCCAGCTTCTCCAACCTCTCTTTGTGTTCCTCCAGCGACAGTCGCAGACGCTGGTTGCTGACGATGATCAGACAGCAGGCCAGCATCACCGACAAAACCACGCCTTCGACAAAGGCAAATCGATGAATCGGGCCGGCCGTCAGCAAATCTTCGATTGAGCGCCCGTGAACGGTCACGGCGATGCGCACCCCGTTGAAGAGGGCATGTGTAGTAAAAATGCCGCCGATCACGGCGTAGACGGCACTTTCCCGCACGCGATGGATATCGCGCAGCAGTTCCGCCGCGCACAGCACGGACAGCACCGCATGAAACAGGCAAAAACCGATAACCCTCGCAGCAATGTCAGGTGCAATGATGACGTAATACAGGTTGAAGCACAGATGCGCCGCCAACAGCGCTCCGGCCGCCAACCAGGGGATGGCTGTTTTACCGACAAAGCGCCGTATGCCGACCCAGTTCAGGCAAATGAATCCATCCAGCAGCACATTGCCCAGCACGATCGACAAAAAGTCCGGCAGAATGTTGCGCAGCCCGGTAATAATCAGGCCCAGCGAACCCAAAACATAGGCCAGCGCCCACCAGGCCACGCCCGGCTGGCGCCTTTGCACCTGCCAGTTCAGCACCATCACGACTGACAGTGAAATGCCGGCAACCATGCCGACGAATGAAACCGTCCGGACGTCAAGCGCACCGATCATGTCTGGCACACCTCCGGCTGAACGCTACTGTCTGCCTGCATCTTCGTCTCTCTTGTCAATCAACCCCGACCATCACCGAATCGGTTTTGATGATCGCGTATGCTTTCTTGCCAATTTCCAGCTGCAACCGCTTGACTGAAGCGGTGCTGATCTGCGCATGCACCAGCACGGCAGGAGCGACTTCGATCCCGATTTCGGAATTGACCGGGCCTTCATGGATGGAACGGATGATGCCTTCAAGCTGGTTTCGTGCGCTGAGTCGCATGGCGTTCTCCTTGGTTCAGTGGGGGGAAATCGTCCGGAGTATAGCCGAAGGAATTGCATCGGATTTGTCCGATGTCATGTGCCCGTCGCGCAGTTCGAGATGGCGCATGGCGGGCTGTTTACCCAAGTCTTGGTCGTGCGACGCCATCACCACGCTGCAGCCAGCCCGGATCAAGTCGGGGATCAGAGCGACCACCTGTTCCCGCGCCTTGCCGTCAAGGCTGGAGGTCGGCTCATCCAGCAGCAGCAGATCCGGCAGCAGCACCTTGGCGCGCGCCAGCGCGACGCGCTGCTTCTCGCCGCCAGACAAGGTGTCCGGCCGGTGTTCGCGCAGGTGCGTCACCCCGGCCCATTCCATCGCTTCGTCCACCTGCCGCGCCAACGCCGGACCAGAAACGCCGCGCAACTTCAGCCCGTAAGCGATATTGCCGGCAACGCTGGTCGAAAACATCACAGGGTGCTGATGCACATAGACGACTGCCTCGCGCAGCATTTTCGGATAGGGCGAGAATGACAACGGCTGACCGTGAAATTCGGCCTGAGCGATGTCGGCCGTATCCAGCCCGCCGAGGATGCGCAGCAAGGTGCTTTTACCGCTGCCGTTCGGACCAGTCAGCACCGTTGCGCTGCCAGCCTCGATCGCCAGTTCATCAATCTCGAACAGCAGCCGCGCCCCGAAACGCTTGCTGATGCCGCGCAGCAGGAGCAATGGCGTCATTGCGCAATCACTCCGGTATTGCGCGCCTCGCCCTGCAACAGCATCAGCGCGGCATTGATCACCAGCGCAACCGAGATCAGCAAAATGCCAAGCGCGATGCCCTGCGCAAATTCGCCCTTGCTCGTTTCCAGCGCAATCGCGGTGGTAATCGTGCGCGTTTCACTGGCGATGTTGCCGCCGACCATCATCGCGCAGCCAACTTCGGAAATCGCGCGGCCGAAACCGTTGATGATCGCCGCCATCACACCAAAGCGCACTTCATGCAGCACGGTCAGCATCACGCGCCAGCGCGATGCGCCGAGCGTGACCGCTGTTTCCGCTATGCGCGGATCAGCCGCCTGCACCGCCGACAGCGTGAACGCCAGCAGCACCGGCAACGCAATCAGCACTTGCCCGGCAATCACGCCGGTTTGCGAAAACAGCATGTGCAGCATGCCCAGCGGCCCTTGCCGCGACAGCAGCATGTACAGCAGCAGGCCAATCAGCACGGTCGGCATCGACAGCGATGCCTGCAACAGCCAGATCACCAGCCCCCTGCCGCGGAAATCATGCGTCGCCAGCCAGTAGCCGGCCAGTACCGTCAGCGGCGTTGCGAGCGCCAGCCCCAGCACCGAGGTTTTCAGCGAAACCCAGATGATGCCCCACAGTACCGCATCGCCGGAAAACAGCAACTGAAAGGCTTCGCCGATGGATGCGTTCAATGCCATATCCGCTCCTAGAAGCAGTGCTCCGGCGCCGGGAAAGTACCATCCTTGACTGCCGCGACGTAGGCTTTCACCGCCGCATCGATACTGGCCTGGCCTTGCATGAAATTTTTCACGAAGCGCGGCTTCCTGCCGGGAAATACGCCCAGCATGTCATGCATCACCAGCACCTGGCCGGAACAATCCGGCCCGGCGCCGATGCCAATCGTCGGCATCGACAGCATGTCGGTCACCTCGCACCCCAGCGCGGCCGGGATCGCTTCCAGCACCACGAGGCTGGCCCCGGCCTGTTGCAATGCCAGTGCATCGGCCTTCAGCCTTTCAGCGCCTTCGACCGTCTTGCCCTGCACCTTGTAGCCGCCGAACTGGTGCACCGACTGCGGCGTCAGGCCCAGATGCGCGCATACCGGCACCGCGCGCTCGGTCAGGAAGCGTACCGTGTCGGCCAGCCAGCTGCCGCCTTCAATCTTCACCATCTGCGCCCCGGCCTGCATCAGCTTGACGGCGTTATCGAACGCTGCCTGCGGCGTGGCATAGCTGCCGAACGGCATGTCGGCCAGCAGCAGCGCAGTCTTGTTGCCGCGCGCGACGCTGGCTGTATGATAGGCGACTTCGTCCACAGTCACCGGCAAGGTCGAATCCCGCCCCTGACATACCATGCCGAGCGAATCGCCCACCAGCAGCGTTTCGACCCCGGCGCTGTCCATCAGCGCGGCAAAGCTCGCGTCGTAACAGGTCAGCATCGTAATTTTTTCGCCGCGGCTCTTGAGCAGGTTCAGGTCGGGTACGGTGATCGACTTGCGTTCCTGCAGGTAACTTGCCATGTTTGCTTCTCCAGAATGATGGTGTCATGCCGCGCTGCGGCTTCTGTTATGAACGGAAAATGAAATACACCGCGCCGACCAGGCACAACCCTGCCCAGACGTAATCCAGCTTGAACGGTTCTTTCATGTACAGCATCGCAAACGGCACGAATAGCGACAGTGTAATCACTTCCTGCATGATTTTCAGCTGTGCCAGACTGTAATGCGTGTAGCCGATGCGATTGGCAGGCACTTGCAGCATGTACTCGAACAGCGCAATGCCCCAACTGACGATGGCGGCCACCCACCACGCCTTGCTCGACAGATTCTTCAAATGACCATACCAGGCGACGGTCATGAACACGTTCGACAGAATCAACAGGCCAGCAGTCTGAACTATGACGGGAATCTGCATCGCAATCATCCGTGATTTTTGATAGAAATGGCGGGGTATACATTAAAAACAATGCGCCAGGCCACAATTTCCGCCGCCACCTGCAAATACCCCACCCAGTATTATTTCCCCATCTGCTGGATGCCCTGCCCCGCCACCGCCGGCACAAACGCGTGCGCCAGCCCCTTGCCGGGAATCGCAATCAACGGGTCGAGCTGCAGCAGCGGAATCAGCGCGAATGCGCGCTCGGTCAGCCGCGGGTGCGGCACGACCAGCTGGTCCGACGTGATTTGCCGGTCGCCATACAGCAAGATATCCAGATCCAGCGTTCGCGGCGCATTCGGGTAAGGACGCTCGCGCCCGAAATCGTTTTCGATCGCTTGCAGTTCACGCAACAGCGCCTGCGGTGCCAGACGGGTCGTGAGCTGCGCCACCGCGTTCACGTAATCGTCGCCATCGGCATCAACCGGCGCGGTACGAAACAGCGATGACTGCGCACTCAATTCGGTCTGCGGCAATTGCCCCAAACGCACCAGCGCGCGCCTCACGTTGCCGGCCGCGTCACCCAGGTTGGCGCCCAATCCGATGTAGGCGATGACCGCTTTCGCGTTCATTCGTCGCTGTTGCCAGCAGACACATCCGCGTCCGGCTTCCTGCGCCGACGTCCTCCGCGCCGCGACGGGCGTTTCTTCGCTGCCGCAGCGCCCTCCGCTCCTGGCTTGTTCTTTTTCGCCAGCAGCGCTTCGCGATCGGCGTTGTCACCCTGCAGGAACGCGGTCCACCATTCGCCGATATCGACATCGATCTCGCCCGATTCGCAGCGCAGCAGCAGGAAATCGTAGCCGGCGCGGAAACGCTGATGCTCGACCAGCCTGTATGGCGTCCTGCCGGAGCGGCGTTCAAAACGCGGCTGCAAGGCCCAGATTTCGCGCATGTCCGACGTAATCTTGCGCTGCAGCGCCAGCTTTTCCGTCTGCGCTTCCAGCACGTCGTCCGCAGCCAGATGCAAGGCCGGAATCGGGTATTCGCCGCCAGCGCGGTAATCAGACCACTTTTCCAGCACCTGATGCCACAGCAGCGCAGCGAACAGAAAACCCGGCGATACCGGCTTGCCCGCCAGGATGCGCTCGTCTGTTGCCGACAATGCCAGTGAAACGAATTTTTCACCCAGCGGCTGCTCCAGCACCACATCCAGCAGCGGTAGCAAACCGTGATGCAAGCCCTCCTGACGCAACTGGTGCAGGCAATCCATCGCATTGCCTCCCAGCAGCAGCTTAAGCATTTCATCGAACACGCGCGCGGCCGGCACGTTATCGATCAATGACGCCATCACCGGAATCGGCGCGCGGCTGGCCGCATCGATCGAAAATCCGAGCTTGGCGGCAAAGCGCACCACGCGCAGCATACGGATCGGGTCTTCGCGATAGCGCTGCTCCGGCATGCCGATGATGCGCAATACTTTCTGGCGCAAATCAGCCATGCCGCCGTGATAATCGAGCACGGTTTGCGTCGCCGGATCGTAATACATCGCGTTCACGGTGAAATCGCGTCGCGCCGCATCCTCATGCTGGGCACCAAAGGTATTGTCGCGCAGCACGCGGCCGTGTTCATCCTTTTTCGCATCGTCATTCGATGCGCCGCGGAACGTAGTCACCTCGATCACGTCCTGACCGAACATCACGTGCACGATCTGGAAACGCTTGCCGATCAGGAATGCACGCTTGAACAGGCGCCGCACCTGTTCCGGCGTTGCATTCGTCGCAACATCGAAATCCTTCGGCGTCACGCCCAGCAGCAAATCGCGCACCGCACCGCCAACGACGAATGCCTTGAAACCGGCATCCTGCAGCGTCTGTGTCACGCGCCGCGCATTGCCCGACACCCGCGCCGGATCGATGCGATGTTCTGCCGCATCAATAACCACCGGCTCGGTGCGCAACTCAGGCGCGCCATCCTTGCCCTTGCGGAGCAGCTTGCGAATCAACTTCTTAATCATTTCTCGTCGAATAGTTTCAGCAACGGCCACCCCTGCTGCCGTGCATGTGCTTCCAGCCTTGCGTTCGGATTGGTAGCGACCGGATGGGTGACAATCGACAGCAACGGAATGTCATTTTGCGAATCGCTGTAAAAATGGCTTTGCGCGAAACTGCCAAGCGGGCGGCCGATTTCATCCAGCCATTCGTGCAGCCGCGTGACCTTGCCCGGACCAAAGGTCGGGTTGCCGGACAACCGACCGGTAATTTCCCGCTCCGGCGTCACTTCCGGCTCCGGAGCCAGCAAATGCATCACACCAAATTCACGCGCAATCGGTTCGGTCACGAAACGGTTGGTGGCGGTGATGATCGCGAGCAGGTCGCCGCTGTCGTGATGACGACCAACCAGTTCTCGCGCCGACGGTGCAATCGACGGCAGGATCACTTCCGCCATGAACTGCTCATGCCATGCATCGAGCTGACTGCGCGAGAAACGCGCCAGCGTGCCGAGCGCGAATTCAAGATATTCGACCGGATTCAGCGTACCTGCCTGATACTGCCCGAAAAACACTTCATTCTTGCGCGCGAATTCTTCCGGCTCGACCGCGCCAATGCGCGTCAGGAACTGCCCCCACTCATAATCGGAATCGAGTGGCAGCAGAGTATGGTCTAGATCAAACAGGGCCAGGTTGTTCATCATTCGTTCATCGCTTCGAGTTGCATCCGTTCACGCAACAGCGGCAGCGTGATCGGGCGGCGCGTTTCCAGCGAATAGCGGTCCAGCGCCTCCAGCATCACCGCCAGCGAGCGCATGTCGCGCGCGCAATGCGTAATCAGATAGGGTAACACGGCCGGCGACAGAATCAAGCCACGCGCCTGCGCCATTTGCGTCAGCGCCGTCAATTTATCTTCGTCGGTCAGCCGGTGGAGCGGATAAGCCAGCCCCCAGGCGATGCGGCTGCGCAAATCGTCGCGCAGCCGCAAACCCGACGGTGAATCGTTGCCTGCCGCCACCAGATAAGCGCCATTATCGCGCACCAGGTTGAACAGCGTGAATGCCGCCACCTGCGCCCCAGGCGACAGTTGATCGCAATCATCCAGCAGATACAAATCGACCTCCGGTGACCAGATAAAGCTGGCCATATCCGCATCGGCGGCAATGTAGCGCGCCGAACCGGTTTGCGCCAGTGCGTGCAGCAGATGGCTTTTTCGAGAGTTTGCGGCGCCTGCGCCCCTAAATCCAGCAACAGTTGCCGCATGGTTGAATGCTCATGAATTGTAAAACTCGCTCTTGATATAGTGCGCCTGCAAATGACGGAATGCCACCGACAGAATCGCCGACGAAGGCAGCGCCAGCAGCACGCCAACAAAGCCGAACAGCTGGCCAAACGCCAGCAAGGCGAAGATGACCACCAGCGGATGCAGTCCGATACGCTCGCCCACCAGCTTCGGCGTCAGGAAAAAACCTTCCAGAATCTGCCCGCCGCCATAAACGAATGCCACCGCAATCAAACCCTGCCAGTCGGAGAACTGCAGCATGCCTGCCATCAGCGCCAGCACCAGCCCGATGCCAAAACCGACATACGGCACGAATGCCAGCATGCCGGTGATGATGCCGACCGGCAATGCAATATCGAAACCGGCAATCGCCAACCCGCTCGAATAATATATCGACAACACCAGCATCACCAGAAACTGGCCTCGCAGGTATTGCGCCAGCAAATCATCCACCTCGCTGGCCATGCTGACGGTGCGCCGGGTCCATCGGCGCGGCACGGCGGCGACAATGATGCGCAACAGCTTGCGCCAGTCCAGCAGGAGGTAAAACAGCACCACCGGAATCAGAATCAGCATTGCCAGCCAGCCGAGCAGCGCGGTGCCGCCCACTTTCACCGACGACAGCACCGCCTGCCACAGCCATTGCTTGCTGGCGGTAAATTGTTCTGTCAGCAGCTTGCGCGCGCTCGCCGGGTCGAGTTTGAGCTCTATGTCCATCTGCTGCAACAGCGGGCCGAAGGTATCGCTAACCCTGGCCAGAAAATTCGGGATCTGCTCCTGCAGCAGCGGCAGCTCCTCCTGTACCACCGGCACAACAATCAGCACCATCGCGACAATCAGCGCAAACAGCAGCAAAATTACCACCAACACAGCCAATACGCGCGGCAACTGGAACTTGCCGAACTTCCAGCCGCAGATCCATTCGACCGCCGGATTCAGGATATATGCCAGAATCGCGCCGGCGATGAACGGCGTCAAAACCGGGCCGAGCAACACCAGTAGTGCCATCAGCAACAGCCATAGACCGACCCATAACATGGTCTGTTTCTGATTCATCGTGATAGAAAATCGCATCGGGTAACGGCACTAGCGGGCAGTTTGATAAAATGGCGCTTTTGCGTCGCCGGCGATTGTGCCGGTCGCATTTCCATTATTTTACTGCCTCTGCCCGATATCCTATGAGCACTCCGACGAATATTTCCCTTTCCTACCGCGACGCTGGCGTCGATATCGATGCCGGCGACGCGCTGGTCGATGCGATCAAGCCATTTGCCAAGCGCACAATGCGCGAAGGCGTGCTTGGCGGCATCGGCGGTTTCGGCGCACTGTTCGAGATCGGCAAGAAGTATCAGGAACCGGTGCTGGTTTCCGGCACCGATGGCGTCGGCACCAAGCTCAAGCTCGCGTTCCATCTGAACCGGCACGATACGGTCGGCATCGATCTGGTGGCAATGAGCGTCAACGACATCCTGGTGCAAGGGGCTGAACCGCTGTTCTTCCTCGACTACTTCGCCTGCGGCAAACTCGACGTCGCCACCGCAACCGACGTTATCAAGGGCATCGCCCAAGGCTGTGAACAGGCCGGTTGCGCGCTGATCGGCGGCGAAACGGCCGAAATGCCGAGCATGTACCCGGATGGCGAATATGATCTGGCCGGCTTCGCGGTCGGCGCGGCCGAAAAATCGAAACTGATCGATGGCAGCAAAATCGCTCCCGGCGACGTGGTCATCGGCCTGGCCTCCTCCGGCGCGCATTCAAACGGTTATTCGCTGGTGCGCAAAATCATCGAAGTCGCAAAACCGGACCTGAATGCCGATTTCCACGGCCAGCCGCTGGCCGACGTGCTGATGGCGCCGACCCGCATTTACGTCAAACCGCTGTTGGCGCTGATGGCGGCAATGGAAGTCAAGGGCATGGCGCACATCACCGGCGGCGGACTGGTCGAAAACGTGCCGCGCGTGCTGCGCGACAACCTGACGGCCGTGCTGCACAAGGACAGTTGGACCATGCCGCCGCTGTTCCAGTGGCTGCAGCAGCATGGCAATGTGGCCGATGCCGAAATGCACCGCGTATTCAACTGCGGCATCGGCATGGTGGTGATCATGGCCAAAGAAAATGCGCAAGCCGCCATGGCGCAACTGTCGGCCGCCGGCGAAACCGTTTACCGCTTGGGCGAAATACGGGCGCGCAACG
Organism: Burkholderiaceae bacterium; assembly: GCA_018261755.1. Taxonomy (GTDB): domain Bacteria; phylum Pseudomonadota; class Gammaproteobacteria; order Burkholderiales; family Burkholderiaceae_D; genus QZKY01. Next base: position 56,685 of record JAGTRJ010000018.1, on the reverse strand, counting down.
GCAACGAAGCGCAAACGACTGTAGTGTAACGGCTCCGGGGCGGTGTCGTTCTAGCTGCCTTCCAGCCATTTCAGCGCGCCATGTCCGGCGGCATGGCCGCTGGCGAAACACGCCGTCAGCAGGTAGCCACCGGTCGGCGCTTCCCAGTCCAGCATTTCACCAGCGCAAAACACCCCCGGCACCGTGCGCACCATCAAGTTGCCATCCAGCGCCTCGAACCGCACGCCGCCGGCGCTGCTGATCGCTTCATCCAGCGGACGCGGCGCCAGCAGGCGCAATGGCAACGCCTTGATCATCGTTGCCAGCCGCACAGGATCGGCATAGTCTTCCTTGCTCGCCAGTTCACGCAACAGCGCGGCCTTTACCCCATGGATATTCAGCCGGCTCTGCAGATGGCTCGCCATCGAGCGCGAACCGCGTGGATGCGAAACCTCATCCAGCACGCGCTGCAAATCGCGCGCCGGAGCAAGATCGATATGCACCAGCGCACTGCCGGCAGCGTCGATGGCATCGCGCAACTGGGCGGATAACGCATAAACCAGCCCGCCTTCGATGCCGGTTGCCGTCAGCAGGAATTCCCCCTTGCGAGACAGCACATTGCCATCGGCATCAGTTAGGCTGATGGCAATCGATTTCACCGGCTGGCCGGCAAACCGGCTGCGCATATGCTCGCTCCATTCGCATTCGAAACCGCAATTGGCCGGTTTGAGTGGCGCGACAGGAATCCCTTTCTCGGCCAGCAGCGGCACCCACGCGCCATCGGAGCCTAGTCTGGCCCAGCTGCCGCCGCCCAGCGCCAGCACGACCGCATCCGCCTGAACGGCGCACAGGCCATCTGGCGACTCAAAGCAAAGCCCGCCCGACTCATTCCAGCCCAGCCAGCGATGCCGCATGTGGAAGCGCGCGCCACCTGCACGCAATCGTTGCAGCCATGCACGCAGCAACGGCGCTGCCTTCATGCCGACAGGAAAAACACGACCGGAGGAACCGACGAATGTTTCGATGCCCAGCGAATGAATCCAAGCGCGCAATTCATTCGGGCCGAAGGCATCGAGCAGCGGCGCGATCTGCGCCCGGCGTTTGCCGTAACGGGAAAGAAACTGTTCCATCGGCTCGGAATGGGTGATGTTCATGCCACCCTTGCCAGCCAGCAGAAATTTGCGACCGACCGACGGCATCGCATCGTACAGATCGATTTTCACACCGGCATCCAGCAGCACTTCAGCCGCCATCAGCCCGGCCGGGCCGCCGCCGATGACGACTACTTTTTTGCTTGCAAATGCCATTAAACGTGACTTGATAGGTTCAGCTTATTCCGCCGCCGCGCCAAGGAATATCTGGCTGACCCGCCCCTGCTTGAAGCTGAACATCAGTCCGCCGAACACGGAACCGGCGACGAAATTCTGCCCTTTCACACTGTTGTCGGCATCGCGGTAACGACCATAGGCACGTTCAACCTCCGGCTCCGAACTGCCGATGCGAATCCCCTGCTGCGTCGCCAGCTTGGCTGGCGCGGCCAAGGCAATCGACTCGACCGTCTGGCGTCCGCCTTTTTTCGCCGCCACCATGCCGAGCGTCAGCCCGCACGGCTTGGATACCCATTCCTGATGATACGCGCCGTCCGCGCCCCACCATTTTTCCGGCCCGCGTTTGAAGGCACAATCGACAGCTTGCCGCACTTTGGCTGCCGGCATGTCAATATGCAGCGTGCCGATGCGCTCCGATTTCAGCAAGCCTGAATCTTCCGCCGCCCATGCGCCGCTGGCGCAGATGCCGACGATTATCGTCAATAGCACTTTTCTGAACATGTATCCCTCCGTTGTCAAATTAGACTACATCTGCATGGTGCGCTTGAGAAAAGCCACAAAAACATCGCCCAGCAAATCAAGGCGCTGCGCCAGCCGGTGATCGTCATCGACCAGATGCAGCGTGCAATGATGTTCCTGCCTGAAACGCACCGAATGCTGGAACGGAATCACGCCATCGCGCCAGCCGTGGATGATGTCGATCCGGCTGCCGTCGCAGCCCAGCCGGTGCGGCGGATAATCGGGCATGTAAAACGCCGGCGCCATCAGGAACAGCCCGCGCACCGGCAGCATCGCGGTGGCGGTCGCCGCCACCCAGCCGCCCATGCTGGAGCCGACCAGAATGTCGGGCTTTCGTTCTGCGCACGCCGCCAGCAGCCGCTCGACCCGCGCCTGCGGCTCGCCGGCATCGAGATAATCGAGGCTTTCGATGTCGAAACCCTCCGCTTTCGCGATCTCCGACAGGTAATTGATCTTGCGCCCCCACGGGCCGCTTTCCTTGCCATGCACAAAGTGAATTAGAGGTAACATTGAACACGCTCCGTTTTTTTCGGCCCATCATAGGCGCATTCGCCCTTTTTACCAAGGAGTTACCGTCATGCCAGAAAAACTGTTGAATCCGGTCAAAGTCGGTTCGACCACGCTGTCCAGCCGCGTCGTGATGGCGCCGCTGACCCGCTCGCGCGCCGGCCAGCCCGGCGACGTGCCGACCGAACTGAATGTCGAATATTACGCCCAGCGCGCCAGCGCCGGCCTGATCGTGACTGAAGCATCGCAGATTTCGCGCCAGGGCCAGGGCTATGCGTGGACGCCGGGCATATACACCGACGCGCAGGAAGCAGGCTGGAAAAAAATCGTCGACGCGGTGCATGCCAAAGGCGGCAGAATCTCGGCCCAGCTATGGCATGTGGGCCGCATCTCACACACGCTGCTGCAGGAAAATGGCACCGCCCCGGTGGCGCCGTCGGCGATCACTGCCAGCAGCACCAAATGCTTCCCGGTCAACCCCAACCGCGCCACCGCCTCGTTCGAATACTGCAGCCCGCCGCGCGCGCTGGAAACGGCGGAAATTCCCGGCATCGTGGCGCAATACCGGCAGGCGGCCGAACGCGCCCTGCGCGCCGGTTTTGATTTCGTCGAAGTGCATTCCGCCAACGGCTACCTGCTGCAACAGTTTCTCGCCACCGGCACCAACCTGCGCACCGACCAGTACGGCGGTTCGCTCGAAAACCGGGCGCGGCTGACGCTGGAAGCGGTCGATGCAGTCATTGGCGTAGTCGGCGCCGATCGCACCGGCGTGCGCCTGTCGCCGCATTTCGAGTTCAACGACATCACCGATACCGATACCGAAGCAATCACGCTCTATCTGGCGCGGGAATTCAGCCGCCGCGGTATCGCCTATCTGCACATCGCCGAACCTGTCTGGGTCGGCGGGCCGGCGCTCGAGCAGGAATTCCGCCGCCAGTTGCGCGCCGCGTTCACCGGCACGCTGATCTGCTGCGGCGGCTATGACGCAGACAGCGCGGAAAAACTGCTAGCCGATGGGCTGGCGGATGCAGTCGCCTTCGGCCGGCCGTTCATCGCTAATCCGGATCTGGTCGAACGCATCCGGCGCGGCGCGCCATGGAATGAAGCAGACCGCTCGACCTTCTACGGCGGCGGCGCGCACGGCTACACGGACTACCCAACGCTGGCACCGTAAGCCAGCACCATATGCCGGCGCGTGCACCGATGCGCGCATGCTGCTGGCCGACCGAACAACCATTCCGGCCGACCAGCAGCGCACAACCGAGCGGCAACATCCGCCGGACAAGCATTTCCCCAAGGGTATATGGTCAAAACAATATGCCGGGCCGCCATTTTGCTGGCGCTTTTTAGATACTACCCAGTAGTATATTTCTCAGCCTTATTGACCCAAAAGTCACTTCCGGTCAGTTATTTTGGCTGCCATCAACAATCCATCAGACATCAGCAGACGTTTCAGCTCGCAGCACATCACGCAACAATAAGCGCCGGCAAAGCCATTTTGCGCAAAAACCGGGCAGTGCCGATGCTATAATTTCTCCTTTGCAGCCTGCCATTTCCGATGGTGCTGCCATCAACCTTCGACCATGAAAATTCTGCCCGTCATCCTTTCCGGTGGCGTCGGAGCGCGGCTGTGGCCCGTTTCGCGCGAACTGCATCCAAAACCGTTCATCCGCCTGTCCGACGGCGAAAGCCTGCTGCAAAAAACCTTTCTGCGCGCGGCCGCGCTGCCCGGCGCGGCCGAGGTGCTGACGGTGACCAATCTGGAACTGCTGTTCAAGACCGCGGACGAATACCGGCTGGTGAACAAAAAAGGCGTGGCCAACACCTTCATGCTGGAACCGTTCGGCCGCAACACCGCGCCGGCGATTGCCGCCGCCGCATTGCGCGTGGCCGAACAGCATGGCAATGACGCCATCATGCTGGTGCTGCCGGCCGACCACCTGATCGCCAACCAGCCGGCATTTGCCGAAGCGGTGTCGCAGGCGGCGCAACTGGCGCAGCAGGGACGGCTGGTCACGTTCGGCATCCAGCCGCACACGCCTGAAACCGGCTTCGGCTACATCGAAGCCGACGGCAACGAGGTCACGCGCTTCGTCGAAAAACCGACGCTGGAAAAGGCGCTCGAATACCTGGCTTCCGGCCGCTACCTGTGGAATGCCGGCATGTTCTGCTTCACCGCCGGCACGCTGCTGGAAGAAATGGCCGCGCATGCGCCGGACGTGCTGGCCGCCGTGCGCGGCTGCCTGGCCGCTTCCGCCGTCGAGCAAAAGAGCGATTCGGTCAAGATCGAACTCGACGCCGCCACCTTCCGCGAAGCACCCGACATCTCGATCGATTACGCGCTGATGGAGCGTTCGAACAAGGTCGCGGTCGTGCCGTGCAACATAGGCTGGAGCGACATCGGCTCATGGAACGCGATCGCCGATCTGGTGCCGCCGGACGCGAACGGCAATCGCACCGTGGGCGACGTGCTGCTGCACGATGCGTCCTGCTGCTACATCCAGAGCGAAGACCGGGTGGTGAGCGCGATCGGAGTCAGGGATCTGGTCATCATCGACACGCCAGACGCACTGCTGGTGGTGGACAAGGCGAAGGTGCAGGACGTGCGCCAGACAGTCAGCCAGCTCAAGCAAAAGCAGCATGATGCATACAAACTGCACCGGCAGGTGTACCGCCCGTGGGGCACGTACACGGTGCTGGAAGAAGGCAACCGCTTCAAGATCAAGCGGATCGAAGTCAAGCCCGGCTCGGCACTATCGCTGCAGATGCACCATCACCGCAGCGAACACTGGATCGTCGTCAACGGCATGGCGAAGGTGGTGAACTGCGACCGCGAATTCCTGGTCAACACCAATGAATCGACCTTCATCCCGGCCGGCCAGAAGCACCGGCTGGAAAATCCGGGCGTGATCGATCTGGTGATGATCGAAGTGCAAAGCGGCGAGTACCTCGGCGAGGATGACATCGTCCGCTTCGAGGATCAGTACGGTCGCGCCTGACGCGCCCGCATGAGAAACGCCCCGGAACCGGCACGATGCGCATCGGACTTAGCACCACCACCATCGAACCGGCGCTGACGCAAGGGAAAATCGACGGCATCGGCGTCTATACGCGCGCGCTGCTGCAAGGCTTGCCGGAACACGGTTGCGACGTCACCGGCTTCGCCTATCCGCCGCCGGCGGGCGCGGGCAACGGCGGCGATATCCGTTTCACCAGCGGCCAGCCGATGGCGCATTCGTATCCGGCTTCAACCCTGCTTGACCTGTTCACGCCGGACAGCCGGCGCAAGAAAATGCCGGTCGACCTGTTCCATGCCACCGATTACCGCATCATCCGCATGGATTGCCCGGTAGTGGCCACGCTGCACGACGCGATTCCGCTGAAATACCCGCACTGGTGCTCGCCGCGCTTGCGCCGGTTGAAAAACATGCTGCTGCAACGTGCCGCAAAAAATGCCGACCATGTGATCGCGGTGTCCGAATACGCGGTGGCCGAGCTGGTCGAATGCTTCGGCATCGATCAGCGCAACATCACCGTGGTGCATAACGGTGTCGGACAGGAATGGCTGGCCGCGCCCGAGCCGGCGGCGGTCAGCGGCACACTGCTTGAATACGGGCTGCGCGCCGGCTACTATCTGTTCGTCGGCACACTGCAGCCGCGCAAGAATGTCGAACGCATTCTGGCCGCCTACCGGCAATTGCCGCCCGCGATCCGCGCCGAACGGCAGCTGGTGATCGTCGGCCATGCCGGCTGGCAGTGCGACGATCTGGTGCGGCAGCTGCGCGCGGCGCAGCAACAGGGCGAGAACGTGCTCTGGCTTGACAACGTTGGCGATTCCGCCCGGCTGCGCCAGCTATATGCAGGCGCGGGCGCGTTCGTGTTCCCTTCGCTGTACGAGGGCTTCGGCATTCCGGTGGCGGAAGCGTTCGCTGCTGGCGTGCCGGTAATCACATCGAACACCACCTCGCTGCCGGAAGTGTCGCAAGGCGCGGCATTGGAAATCGACCCGCTGTCGGTGGCCGATATTGGCGCGGCGATGCAGGCGCTGGCGCAAGACGATGCATTGCGCGCGCGCTGCATTGAAGGCGGACGCAAGCGCGCCGCAACGCTGAGCTGGGAAACCACGGCCAGCCGCACAGCCGATGTGTACCGCAGATTTTTGTAACGGAGCGGATTGCAGATGAAGCCAAAAACCGCCATGCAAACCAAGTGCGACCAGGCAGCGTCATGGTCGCCCCCCCCTGTTTTGCAGGCAAGCCGATGATTTCGATCGGCATGTTGCGCGACGTCTGGGCCTTCCGCAGTTTCATCAGCGGCAGCGTCCGGCGCGAATTCCAGCTGCGCTACCAGGGTACGCTGTTCGGCATGTTCTGGGTGGTCGCGCAGCCGCTGGCGATGATCCTGATCTATACCGTGATTTTCGCCGGTTTCATGAAACCGTCGCTGCCCGGACACAGTTCGCCGTTCGCCTACAGCATCTACCTCTGCTCCGGCATCCTCACCTGGGGGCTGTTCACCGACATGCTTGGTCGCAGCGTCAACATCTTTGTCGAAAACGGCAACCTGCTGAAAAAACTGCGCTTCCCGAAACTGTGCCTGCCAATCATCGTTGCCAGCTCAAGCCTGCTGCACTTCGCCATCGTGATGACGCTGTTTTTGCTTTTTTTGCTGTTTTCGGGCAACTTCCCCGGCTGGGTGCTGCTGGCCGCGCTGCCAGTGGTGGCATTGCAGGTCGCGCTCACGATGGGACTGGGCATTTTCCTCGCCACCATCAACGTGTTTTACCGCGACGTGCACCAGACCATCGGCGTAATTTTGCAATTCTGGTTCTGGATGACGCCAATCGTCTACGCGCCGCGCATCCTGCCTTCGTTCGCAGCAAACATTATCGGCTGGAATCCGATCTGGCCGCTGATCGATGCGTACCACACGATTTTCGTCAACGGCCAATTGCCCGCGTGGAGCACGCTGCTGTACCCGACCTGCCTGGCCGCGATTTTCGTCACACTGGGTTTCTTCGCCTTCTTCAAGCTGCAGGGCGAAATCGTGGATGAACTCTGATGGCTTACCTGAAAATCAACCGCATCAGCAAGGCGTACAAGCGCTATCCGCGCAAGATCGGCCGCATCGCCGAATGGCTCGGCCTGGGCAAGCGGCATGAGCTGCGCTGGATCCTGCGCGATCTGAGTTTTGACATCCAGTCTGGCGAAGCGGTCGGCATTCTCGGCATCAATGGCGCCGGCAAAAGCACGCTGCTGAAGATCATTACCGGCACCACGCGCGCCACCTCCGGCACGATCGAAGCCGGCGGCCGCATCTCGGCCCTGCTCGAACTCGGCATGGGATTTCATCCGGATTTCACCGGCCGCCAGAACGTCACCATGGCGGCGCAGCTACATGGCATTTCGAACGAGCAGATCACGCAAAAGATGCAGGAGATCGAGGAATTCGCCGAGATCGGCGACTACATCGACCAGCCGGTGCGCACCTATTCGAGCGGGATGCAGGTGCGGCTGGCGTTCAGCGTTGCCACCGCAGTGCGGCCGGATATCCTGATCGTCGATGAGGCGCTGTCGGTTGGCGACACCTATTTCCAGCACAAGAGCTTCGACCGCATCCGCCAGTTCCGCGAACAGGGCACCACGCTGTTGTTCGTGTCACACGATCCGGGCGCGATCAAGACGCTGTGCAACCGTGCGATCCTGCTCGACGCAGGCGGCATCGTACAGGACGGTGCGCCGGAAGACGTGCTCGATTACTACAACGCGCTGATCGCGCAAAAGCAGGCCAGCCGCGAAATCATGCAGGATGAACACGGCTCCGGCCGCAAATCGACCCGCTCCGGCTCGCGCGAAGCACAGATCGACGCGGTCGAATTGCTGGTCGGTGGCCAACCGGCGCGCGCACTGGTCAGCGGACAGGCGGCCACGCTGCGCATCAGCAGTTCGACCCGACTGCCAGTGGAGGAGCTGACGGTCGGCATCCTGTTGCGCGACCGGCTCGGTTACGACGTATTCGGCACCAACACCTTTTTTCACGACAGCAGCCTGACCGAAGTCGGCGGCAACGAAAGATTCACGGTCGATTACCTCTTCCCGGCGATGCGGCTTGGCGCCGGCAGCTACAGCGTCACCGTCGCGCTGCACAGCCGCGAAGCGCATGTCAGCGCCAACTACGACTGGTGGGATCGCGCGCTGGTGTTCCAGGTGGTGCCAGCAGAAGGCCCGTTCTCGCTCGGCGTGTGTAATCTGCCGGTACAAGTCGAATGGCGCGAGCCGCAAGACCCATCTTCCGCATGAACCGCCGCTACGCCTGCCGCCCATGAAAGTGATTCTGTCCGTCGATGCCATTTCGCCGCCGCTGACCGGCATCGGCCGCTATGTGTGGGAACTGTCGCAGCGACTGCCGCAGCAGGATGGCATCGACCGCGTGCGCTATTTCTCCCATGGACAGTGGTACCACGATCTGCATGCGCGTCTGGCGCAAGCGCCTGCCGGACGCAGCGGATTGAGGCAGCAGCTCGCGCGCAGCCGCCTGCTGGTTGCCGGCTGGCGGCAACTGATGCAGCACGTCAATGGCCGGGCGCTCGCGAATCTTGCGGACCATATCTACCACGGCCCCGGCGTGCATCTGCTGCCCTTTCCGGGCAAATCAGTCGCCACGATCCATGACCTGTCGGTCTACCGCTGCCCGCAATACCACACGCGCGAATGCCTGGACGACATGCGACGCGAAATCCCGAAAACACTGGTCCGCGCCGATTTCCTGATCGCTGTATCCGAATTCACGCGGCGCGAAGTAATCGATCATTTCGGCTGGCCGGAAGACAAAATCCGCGCCATTCCGCTCGGGGTCAAGCCGCAATACCGCCCGCGAACGCCGCAGGAAACGCAACCGGCGCTGGCGCAACTCGGCCTAGCTCATGGACGCTATGCGCTGTGCATCGCCACCATCGAACCGAGAAAGAACATCGACGGCCTGCTGTCCGCCTATGAACGGCTGCCGGACGACCTCAAACGCGAATATCCGCTGGTGCTGGCCGGCGGCAGCGGCTGGAACAACGAGGCAACGCTAGCCCGGATTGCGCGCGCGCAGGCGCAAGGCTGGCTGTCGTATCTAGGCTACGTGCCGGAAACCGAATTGCCGCTGCTGCTGGCCGGCGCGCGCAGCTTCATCTTCCCTTCGTTCTATGAAGGCTTCGGCCTGCCGGTGCTGGAAGCAATGGCCAGCGGCGTGCCGGTCGTCACCTCGAACCGCGCCTCGCTGCCGGAAGTCGTGCAAGGCGCAGCGCTGCTGACCAATCCAGACGACATCCCGGCACTGACCGAAGTCATCCGGCGCAGCCTGGAAGACAATGCTTGGCGCGAAGCCGCCATTCCCGCCTCGCGGCAGGTGGCAGCGGGTTATTCGTGGGATACGACGGCACGGCAGACGGCCGACGTCTATCGCCTGCTGGCGGGGGCATGATGCGAGTGCTGCACTTTTTCAAATCGTATTACCCTGAAACCGTCGGCGGGGTGGAACAGGTGATCCGCCAGATCGCGATCGGCACCAAAGAACACGGTATCGAAAACGAAGTGCTGACACTGTCGCCCTCGGGCCAAAACAATACGATTTCATTCGACGGCCATCGCGTGCATCGCGTGCCGCAAAGTTTCGAGATCGCCTCGACCGGCTTTTCCGCCGCCGCCATCTCACGGCTGGCATCGCTGACAAAAGAATTCGACCTGGTGCATTACCATTTCCCGTGGCCGTTCATGGATGTGGCGCACTTTCTGGCGCGCACAGGAAAACCGTCGGTCGTCACCTACCATTCGGACATCGTGCGGCAGAAAAATCTGCTGCTGCTTTACCGCCCGCTGATGCGCCGCTTTCTGTCCAGCATCGACCGCATCGTCGCCACTTCGCCGAATTATCTCGCCAGCAGCCCGGAACTGAACCGTTACCGCGACAAGACCACAGTCATTCCAATCGGACTGGAGCAGCGCAGCTATCCTGTACCATCGACAGCCACGCTCGAACGCTGGCGCACTCAACTGGGCGATCGTTTCTTCCTGTTCGTCGGCGTACTGCGTTATTACAAGGGGCTGCATACGCTGCTGGATGCCGCGCAGGGAACCGGCTATCCGGTGGTGATTGCCGGTTCAGGCCCGGTCGAACACGAACTGAAGACACAGGCGCAACGACTCGGATTGAACCAGATCCATTTTCTCGGCGCCGTCAGCGAAGAAGACAAGGCGGCGCTGCTGCAACTCTGCTACGGCATCGTATTCCCATCGCATTTGCGCTCGGAAGCGTTCGGCATTTCGCTGCTGGAAGGCGCGATGTCCGGCAAGCCGATGATTTCATGCGAAATCGGCACCGGCACCAGCTACATCAACCAGCATGGCGAAACCGGTTTCGTGGTGCCACCCGAAAATCCGTCAGCCTTCCGGCAGGCGATGCAAACGCTGTGGAACGAACCCGATCTGGCGGCAAGCATGGGGAGCCATGCGCAAGCAAGGTATCGCCAGTGGTTCACTGCAACGCAAATGGCGCAAAGTTATGCCCGCTTGTATCAGAGTTTGCCGCCGAAATCTCGCAATACCATGTAACCAAAGGGAAGCCTTTCCCATGCAAGGAACCAACCATGATTGACAAGCTGTTCGGCCGTGCCCGTGCCAGAAAAAACGCCGACAATGAAGCGTTCATCCGGTTGATTTATGCCACGCTGTTGAAGCGTTCTCCGGATGAAGATGGATTGCGCACTTACCTGCAACGGCTGAACCGCGGCGAGATGACGCACACGCATTTCGTTTCCTCGCTGCTGGAATGCGATGAATACAAGAGCCGGAACGGTGAACTGTATTACCACCGCGATCCTGACGTGGCCGCGTATCTGACTGAAAGCGTGCTGCGCGATTCGGCCGAACTGGAAAGCAACCGCGCGCTCGACGCAGCCAGCTATGAAAAAGCCTGGTCGTCGATTTTCGCCAGCGGCAAACCCTTGATCATCGGCCAGCAGGAATACGGCACTCAGCACAAGCGGCGATTCAGGGAATTGTTCAACGCCGTAAAACTGCTGACCGCCGATAACCCGCAGCCGAAAATCCTCGAATTCGGCATTTCGGAATTTTCCGCCATCTACCGGCTGCTGAACCCGCGCACCATTCTGCACACGGCCGACCGGCCGACGCCTGCGGATTACATCGGGTTTACGAAAGATGTTTGCCAACGCATCACCGGCTGCGAACTGCACGCGGAAATCGACTTGAACCAGCCGCAACAGATTCATGCACAACTCGAAGCACACCTCGGCACTTACGATCTGATCGTGTTCACCGAAATCCTGGAACATCTGGTGGTGAATCCGGTCGAACTGTTGCGCGAGTTTTTGCGTCTGCTGAAACCGTCCGGTTCGCTGTACCTCACCACGCCGAATTTTTACCGGCAGGAAAATCTGGAAAAAATCGCCGCCAGACGCAACCCGCAGCATCTTTTCCCCGGCCAGAACGCCAACTGGGATGCGCATTTCCACCATCGCGAATACTGCCTGAAGGAGTTGCTCGACATCATCCGGCAAGCCGGTGGAGAAACCGCGATGTTTTATTTTTCCGATTGCTGGGATGTCGATGCACCAGCAACAATGACCAAGGACCAGCGCAGCAATCTGGTATTCGTCATCCGGCAGCACTCCCGCTGAGAAATACCCCTTTATTGAATAATTCGAACATTAGAAACATATCAGCATCTCAAACAGATAAATGAAATACCGTCCAGATATTGATGGCCTGCGCGCCATTGCCGTCCTTGCCGTCATGCTGTATCACCTGAACGGCGCATGGCTGCCCGGCGGCTTCACCGGCGTTGACATCTTCTTTGTCATTTCCGGCTTCGTCGTCACCGGCTCGCTGGTTTCATCGTCTGAACTGAGCGCGGGGAAATTCATCGCCGCATTTTATGCTCGCCGTCTGGCGCGGATCATCCCCGCTCTGGTCACGATGCTGGTGATCAGCTGCATGCTGTTTGTGCTCTTTGTTCCCCAGGCATGGCTGAGCTTCATTAGCGAAAAAACGGCTCTTGCCGCATTTCTCGGGATAAGCAACTTTGTATTGCAAGGAAATGCTGATACCTATTTTGAACCTCGTTCCGAGTACAACCCTTTTACGCACACCTGGTCACTCGGTGTCGAAGAACAGTTCTATCTCATATTTCCGCTGTTATGCCTGTTCTGGCTGCGCGCGAGACTAAATCGTCCGAAGCATACAGTTTGGGTCATTACGGCCATTGGTTTACTGGGGTTGGGATCACTGGCTGGATGTATATGGGCAACGAAAGTCCAACCGAATGCCGCGTTTTACTCGATTGCATTCCGCTTCTGGGAACTGGTCACCGGCGCTTTGCTGTTCCAATTAAGTGACCGTTTAAAAACAGCACCCCCTGCAAACAGCATAATTTCCAAATTTGCCCCCGTGCTAGGCATGGTTTTGGTCGGCACAAGTCTATCTTTTGCAAACGCAAGCCACTTTCCCTATCCGTGGGCACTCTGCTCCGTTATAGGAACACTGATGCTGATTGGCCGCACGGATGCATACCCCCACCCTGTCCGTAATCTGCTTGCCGGCAAACTGCTCGTTTGGTTCGGCAAAAGATCATATTCGCTTTACCTTTGGCACTGGCCCATATACGTCCTTTTTCGCTGGACGGTCGGCATCGACACGCCAGAAACACGCATTGCGGCAGTAGCAATTTCCCTGTTGGTTGCTGCTGCATCCTACCGTTATGTTGAAATGCCTCTCAGGCATAACACCATTCTGCAAAAGAAACGTCCGATACTACAGATTCTGTTTTTTCTGTTCATCTTGTTTGCTGGACTGCTGCTGGCAAAAAATGTGTTCAAGCATCGCAGCAAAATCAGCCTAAGCACTGTCAACCGAAATGTCGCGAACTGGTACCCGGAAATAATACATACCTACGATGACAAACGGGTATGCTCAGTCATCAACCAAATCAGGGATTTCCCGGGCGGGAAAAAACATATATATCAAGCGTCTGATTGCACCACACCCATTTCACCCCAAAAACTCTTTGTGCTGGGTGATTCGCACGCCACCGCATACAACCCTCTGTTCGAACAATTCACGGCTGAAATGGGGTGGAGCGTTACCGTCTATGCCGATGCAGGATGCCCTTTCCTCGATTTCAGGCTCCCGATGGCAGAAAAAACATGGGCGCCCAAGTGCATAGACAATTGGCGCGCCGCGGCCAAAGATCTTTTCGCCAGGGTCGGCAAGGGCGACGTTATTTTCCTTCCATCTCTGCGCATGTTCAGGTTTGGCGACCAGTGGGCTCTGTTCGAGCATCACCGGAACGTGGAGCACATGGAAGAATTGGTCTTTGGCAAAACAGCGCTTGAACAGTCCGCAAGCGCAAGACAAGAAGCCATTGACTGGCTCAAGCCGCTCACTGACAAGGGAGCCATCATCGTTTTTGAAGCGCCCAAGCCGATATTCAAAAGTCCCCCATTCCGTTGCGCCGACTGGTTCAACGCCAACAATCCAATTTGCCAGCATGGCCTGAGCATGCAAAAGGCTTACCTTGAAAGATTGCGCGCCCCCGTCATCGAATCAATGACAGCCGTAAGCGCAAAACTTCCAAACACTTTCATGTGGGATCCATTCCCTCTGCTTTGCCCAGGAGAAACTTGCCATACATTTGAAAGTGGTCGCCCATTGTTTTTCGATATGGACCATGTCAGCGGTTATGCCAATACCATTTTGTACCCCAATTTCAAACATGCCATAACCAGTCGGATTGGGGCTAGCAGTCAAGCGACACGGGAATCCTGTTCTGTCAAATGAATCGCCTTTTCATCGAATGCACGCGCACTGCACATTCGCAACTGCACACCGGCATCCAGCGCTTCGTCAGGCGCACATTGCATCATGCGCAAGAGATTGCACGCGCTTGCGGCAACCTGACCGTCACGCCAGTGGTCATTGATGGCAATCGCTTCATGCGACTGAGTGCACTGGCTCCACATCCGCATGAAAACCCGCGTGAACCGGTTGCACCAGTTGAGCAGACCGAAATCGATTTTCTCCCCGGCGATCGACTGCTGATGATCGATGCGGCCTGGCATCTGGATGCGTGGCCCGCGCTGCACGCTGCGCACGCTCAAGGCGTGCGCATCCATTTCGTCTGGCATGATCTGATCCCGCTGCTGCACCCCGAATTTTTTGACGCGCATGTCAGCACCAGGTTCTCGCATTACCTGTCACAGGCGCTCGAACACGCGGATGGCATCGTCGCCGTTTCCCGCACCGTGCGCGATCAACTGGCCGAACACATAGCTTCGACCATGCCAGCACGACAGGGCAAGCTGCGTCTGGGATGGAATCATCCTGGCTCCGATTTGCTCGATGATGAGATGCGCAGCAGCAAGCCATCCATCCGCGCCAAACTGACCGGCATGACATCCGCCATGCCGCACACACCGCTGCTGCTTTCCGTCAGCACGCTGGAACCGCGCAAAAATCATGCACTGTTGCTGGATATGTGCGAACAGGCATGGGCTGATGGCCTTGCACTGCGGCTATGCATTGTCGGCAAGGCCGGATGGAAAGTAGAATCACTGCTGGAACGTCTGGCGCATCATCCCGAAAAAGAGCGGCAACTGTTCGTCTGGCATGATCTGACCGATCATGAACTGGATTATTGTTACCGCCACGCAAGCTGCCTAGTCTATCCGTCGCTGACCGAAGGATTCGGCCTGCCGATAGCGGAAGCGGGCTGGATGGGGCTGCCGGTCATCCTGTCCGACACACCGATCCACAGGGAAGTCGGCGGTCCGCTGGCAAGCTATTTCGATCTAGCTCAACCGCAGCAGTTGTTGCAACTCATCGCAAAAATGTGCAGTGCGGAAAACGTGTTCGATCCGCGCTGGCCGGAAACAGGAAGATTTCATGGCTGGCGGCAATCGACTGAAAAATTATTGCAGCAAATCATTCCTGAATCATTCTGCCAAGGAGCAAACTGAATGCCTGATTCGCACGACACCGAGTATTTCGATTCGCTGATCAGGCGAATACGCGAAGAAGCGAAGGAAATCGAACGGCAGAATCCTGCCATTGCTGCGACCACCAAGGTCACGCCAGGCCGCACGGTTTCGGCCCGGCCGGAAAGTCCGGTTGCCTTGCTGTCGGCTGACGCGCCGCACATCGACGATTTCTTCATGCTGGATGACAGTCAGTTCTTCGAACATGCGTACCGCGCCATCCTGCGGCGCGAGCCGGACGAACCGGGCATCGAGAATTACACCCGGCTGCTGGAACAGGGCCACACGCGGCTGCACGTGCTGATGTGGCTGCGCCGCTCCGAAGAAGGCCGCCGTCACCGGGCAACTATCGGCGGAATGTGCGTGGCATCGTTGCTATTCATCATCGACCGCGTCGCCAACCGCCTGCGCTTCGGTCGCTTCGGACGTGCGCCATTGCGGCTTTACGAGCGGCACCTGTTCCGGCGCAACCGCTATTTCATGAACATCAACCAGATGCTGACGGCGCAGCAGGAAAACATCCTCCATCTGGAAGACAACCTCGGCAACTGGCGGCCGGCCGTTGCCGGATTCAAGGATCAGCTGCAAGACGTCAACAAATCGCTGCACATGGTGCGGGAAGATGCGCTGTACTTCCGCCAGTCGCTGCAGTTGGCCAGCTCGCAGCAACCACCCGCAGCATCGCGCTCGCCAGAAACAACGACAGCCACGACCTCGAACATCGCGCTCGATGCCTACTACGTTGCGTTCGAGGATGCGAACCGCGGCTCGCGCGATGAAATCCTGGCCAAGCTGGCTGTGTACGACGAACTGTTCGACAGCCTGCAACAAACGATACAAGGCCCGCTGCTCGACATCGGCTGCGGCCGAGGCGAACTGCTAGGTGCGCTCAAGCAGCGCGGTATTCCGGCCGAAGGCGTCGATGCCAACCCGGTGATGGTCGAACAATGCCGTCAGGCTGGCCATGTGGCGCATCATGGCGATGCGCTGGCCCATCTGAGCAGCCTGCCATCCGACAGCCTGGCGGCCATCACCGGCTTTCATATCGTCGAGCATCTGCCGTTTGATACCCTGTTCGGCATCTTCCAGCAGTGCTACCGCGCGCTCAAACCGGGCGGATTCATCCTGTTCGAAACCCCGAACCCGGAAAACGTGCTGGTCGGCAGCCACACGTTCTACCACGACTTCACCCACCGCAATCCGGTCACGCCGACTTCGCTGCAATTCCTGGCACGCTACCAGAACTTCGACCACATCCGCGTCATCCGCTCGAACCCATATCCGGCCGAAGCCAAAGTACCCGGCAACGACCCGCTGACCGCGCGGGTCAATGGCCACTTTTGCGGCCCGCAGGATTATGCGCTCCTGGCCTACAAACCGGTGCGCAAGGATGCGGCATGAGAATCCTGATCGCGGCCACGGTCACGCCGTTCCTGCATGGCGGCGCCGACTATCACATTCAGGGGCTGCTCAATGCCCTGCTCGAAGCCGGGCATGAAGCAGAACTGCTGCGGCTGCCATTCCGCTTCGAACCGGAAGAAGATGTGCTGCGGACGATGAGCTATGCGGGGCAACTCGACATGGCAAAGCCGAACGGAATTGCGATTGACCGCGTCATCAGCCTGCAGTTTCCCGCCTGGGGCATCCGCCATCCCGACCATTGGGCGTGGATCATGCACCAGCATCGCGCGGTGTACGAACTGCATGAACGCCTGCCGCCCAGCGCCGAGCGCAATCGGCTGCGGGATGACGTGGTTGCGTTCGACAACCGCACGCTGGGGCGGGCGCAACGGCTGTTCGCCAATTCGCAGCGCGTGGCCGACCGTCTGGTGCAATACAACGGCCTGCACGCAACGCCGCTATATCATCCGCCGACTCATGCCGAGCGCTTTTTCTGCGCCGAGCCCGAGCCATATATTTTTTACCCGAGCCGGATCGAAAGCCTCAAGCGGCAGTCGCTGCTGGTCGAAGCGGCGCAATACATGCGCTCGCCGCTGCGCATCCTGATTGCGGGAGATGGCGGACAGTTGCCCGCGCTGCACGAGCAGATTGCGCGCTTGGGCGTGGCCGATCGTGTGCGCCTGCTCGGCCGCATCAGCGAAGCGGAAAAACTGGCCTTTTATGCGCACAGCACAGCGGTCGCGTTCCCTGCTTTCGACGAGGATTACGGCTACATCACGCTCGAAGCGATGCTGTCGTCCAAACCGGTGCTGACCTGCACCGATTCCGGCGGGCCGCTGGAATTCATCCGCCACGAAGAAAACGGCTGGGTCGAGGCACCGGACGCGCGCGCGCTGGCCGAAAGGCTGGACTGGCTGCACGCGCACCGCAATGAAGTCATTCAGCTCGGTCAGGCAGCACGCGCAAGCTACACCGAAAAAAACATCAGCTGGCAAAACGTCGTTTCCCAACTCACGCAAAAATGAATATCGCCATCGTTGCCCCCAGCCCGGTTCCCTTTGTCATCGGCGGCGCGGAAAATCTCTGGGCCGGGATGCTGGCCGCGTTCAATGCGCAACCCGGCATCCAGGCCGACCTGATCAAGCTGCCGAGTCCGGAGCGTACCTTTCCCGAAGTGCTGGCCAGTTACCGTCGCTTCGCGCAGCTCGACCTGAATCACTTCGATCTGGTGATCAGCACCAAATACCCGGCATGGGCCATACGCCATCCGCACCACCGCGTTTACCTGCAGCACAAGCTGCGCGGGCTGTATGACACCTACCCGCCAAATCTATCCACCCGCCTGTCTGCCGGACTGCTGAAACAGGCCGGACTGCCGGCGAACATAGGCGATGCGTTGCAGGGCGCTGCATTGGCCGGGCTCGAAATTCCGGCCGTGGTCGATGCGCTGCTCGACGCGCACACGAAGACTTCCGGCAACCATGAACTGTGGGCATTCCCAGGGCCATTCTCGCGCGCCTGCGTGCATCTGCTCGACCGCATCGCGCTGCAACCCGGCAGAATAGAACGCTATGCCGCCATCTCGAATACGGTTGCGCAGCGCAAGGATTACTTCCCCGAGGGCGTCACCGTCGATGCCTTCCACCACCCGACCCAGCTGCAAAACCTGCACTGCGGCCAAGCCGGCGCCATCTTCAGCGCCAGCCGGCTGGACCGGCCGAAGCGCATCGACCTGATCATCGAAGGCTACCTGCAATCCGGCGTGGATCGTCCGCTGAAAATCGCCGGCAGCGGCCCGGATGAAGACCGGCTGCGCCAGATGGCCAAAAGTAATCCCAACATCCATTTCCTCGGACGACTGACCGATGCGCAACTGGTGGAAGAATACGCGAATGCGTTTTGCGTGCCGTTCGTGCCGCACGAGGAAGACTATGGCCTGATCACGGTCGAGGCAATGCAATCGTCGAAAGCGGTTCTGACCGCCAGCGACAGCGGCGGTTCGACCGAACTGGTCGAACACCGGAAAAACGGGCTGATCGTCGAACCGACGCCGAAAGCCATTGCCGAAGGATTGCGCGCCTTGTGCGCCGATCCGGATGCCACCCGGGTAATGGGGGAAGCAGGCAAGCAGCGGATGGCATCCATCACCTGGCAAGGTCTGGTCGAACGGCTGCTGGCAGATGCGCAGCCGTCCGCATCGACCCCGGCCAGCGCGCGCGCTACCCGCCCAGCCAAGCCGCGGCTGACGGTGGTCAACACCTTTCCCATCATGCCGGTCGTCAGCGGCGGACAGTTGCGCCTGTACGGCCTGTATCGTCATATCGCCAGCATGATCGACGTGCATTTCGTCAACCTGGGATCATCGAACATGCTGCGCCAGACGCGGCAGATCGCGCCCGGTCTGACCGAAGAATGCATTCCAAAATCGCGCGCCTTCGCCAAAATGGAAGGCAAACTGCAGCAGCAGCTGAACGCATCGGTCGGCGACCTTGCGGCCGCATTGCACCCGTCGCTGCTGAACGACTGGATTGCCGCCATCAGCCGCTCGGCGGCGCAAAGCCAGGCCGTCATCTGTTCGCACCCGTACGGCCATGCGGCACTCGAAATGGCAGGCTATGGCTGCCCGATGATTTATGAAGCGCACAATGTCGAATTCGACGTCAAGCAATCAATCGTCGGACATGATCCGGCCGCCATCGCGCATGTCCGGCAAATCGAAGCCGATTGCATCCGGGCCGCGTCCGCGATGACCGCCTGCAGCGCCGACGATCTCGCCCGCTTCCGCGAACTGTACGATCTCTGCCAGCGGCGCACCGCCGTAATCGAAAATGGCGTGGATACCGAAGCGGTCGCATTCACGCCGCTCGATCAGCGCCGGCAACTGCAATCACGGCTGATGGTGCGCCGCCCGACCGCGCTGTTCATGGGCAGCGCGCACCAGCCGAACATCGACGCCGCGCGCACCATCATCGATGCTGCTCGCGCGATGCCTGAGGTCGATTTCGTGCTGATGGGATCGGTCTGCCAGTCGTTCAGGAATCAATCGCTGACGTCGAACGTCTGCCTGCTCGGCATTGTCAGCGCGGCGGAAAAACAAATGTGGCTGTCGGTGGCGGATATCGGCCTGAATCCGATGCTGTCAGGTTCAGGCACCAATCTCAAGATTGTCGAATACGCGGCGGCAGGCATCCCCATCGTCAGCTCCGTCTTCGGCGCGCGCGGCGGCATCCTGAGCGCGGACGAGGATTACATCGAAACGGATGAGAACAGCCTGAAAACAGCCATCGGCGCGATGCTGGCAACAACGGAAGCGCGAAAAGCGGCCATGACGACGCGCAACCGCGAACAAGTTCGGCTGGCGGCAGACTGGAAAGCCATCGCCGGGCGTTACTCTGCCTTTCTCGAAATCTGAATTTCGACTTCGCCTTTCGACAGCTTTTCGAGCAACGCCGGCTGCCGGACGATCAGGCGCTTGAAATCCTTCTGCACGATGCCATTGGCAATCAGCGCCTGAATCGCGCGCGAAACCGTTTCCCGGCTCACGTTCGCCATGATGGCAATCGCCTGCTGGGTCGGCAGGTTCTCGATGGTTGTCAGCGCACCATTCTGGTTTTGCGCCGCATTCATCAGCACCGCGTAAATCCGTGCGTACGAGCGGGTCATGCCCAGCACCGAACGAATCTGCGATGCCTGCCGGATCGAACGCGACAGTTTCTGCAGCAACTGCTCGACCGCCGGCGGATGGTGCAGGAACAGCCACTGCGCCCTGGATTTCGGCATGAAACCAACCATCGATTCGGTGGTTGCAATCGCCGACGCCGAGCGCGGCAGACCATCGATAATCGACAGTTCACCGCAATAATCGCCCGGCTCGAGAAAACTCAGCCCGACCTCACGGTTATCCTCCGACAGCGCGATGATCTGCAGGCGGCCGCTCATCAGCATCACCAGCGCATCGCCGGTCGAGCCTTTGTGAAAAACGAAATCCCGTTTCTGAAACTGCTCGAAACGCATCGAATTGCCCAAGTCGATCAATATCGACTCGTCCAGCCCCTGCAACAATTTTTGCTTGCGAAGAAGTTCGACAGAAACCATCAAGTATTCAGAAAATGATGTTCAACCATGCGACATGGCCACGAAAACTCATCGTCGGCCGATTCGGTAAAATGCACGGTAAAATGCGTGGCACACACTGGCCACGCCACCGCAATCAGCGCAAATGATGTTATTGCACAGAGTTTCGCACAAAAAAGTGATGCCCGTCACATTTTTTAGGTGATTTTCCCGTATTCTTGTGGAAAAATGAAACTGGGTCAGAGGCTGGCGTTGCTTGTACACGAACGCGGCGCATCATTCAATGCGCGCACCGGCCCGGGTACACCTCGATGGGAGCAATAAAATGACAAAAACGCCAATTCAATGGATGCGCAGCCTGGCGGCAATGCTGCTGTTGCTGCTTGCCGCCCCTGTCATTTGCGCCCAGGAGCCAAACGCAAAAATCGGTGAAGCCACAGTCGTCGTCGGCAAGACCACGGCGCAACTGGGCAAGAAAACGCACCCGGTGCGCGTTGGTGAAGCCATCGTTGAGGGCGCGACGCTCGAAACCGGCTCGGACGGCTACATTTACATCAAAACGGTCGATCAGGGCTTCATCAGCCTGCGCCCGAACTCGCGACTGAACATCGAAACCTATCGCTACGATGCGGCCAATCCGGCAGCATCGAAAATCAAGCTGGTGCTGCAAAAAGGCGTGATGCGCAGCGTGTCCGGTCAGGGCGCGCAAAATGCGCGTGACAAGTTCCGCCTGAACACGCCGGTTGCCGCCATCGGCATCCGCGGCACGGATTTCTCGGTCTTTACCGACGCCAGTACCTCGCGCGTCAGCGTGCGCAGCGGCGGCATTGTAATGTCGGCTTTCTCGGGCCACTGCACGGCCAGCGGTTCAGGCCCATGCAAAGGCGCAGGTTCACTCGACCTGATGGCCGGCGATCCGGGCGCGATGCTGCAAATCACCAGCGGCGAACAAAAACCCACGCTGCTTGATCGCAAGCTGCGCCATCTGCTGCCGGATCGCATTGCTCCGCCGCTCAATGACGAAACCAGCCGCTCCGAAGGCGCCAGCAAAAACGTCGCTTCCGGTTCGCTGTCAGCCAGCACGTCATCGACCGAAGTCACAGTGGTACAGAAAGTGCTGAATCCGCTATCGCAAACAACGACGCCGACGCCAGTTCCGGAACAAGTTTTCTGGGGACGCTGGCAAGCCTTTGCCAATTTGCCTGCCAGTGCATCCCTCACTGACCTGCTAGCCAAAGCGCACGATCAGCTAGCCATTATCGGGCCTTACGCGATGATCCGCGAGCCGCAAGCCAACATGGTGATGCCCAAGAACGGCGTATATGATTTCCAGCTGAAAAGCTATGACGCCTACATCGTCAATGAAACCACCCACAAGGCAACGCAAGCGCAGATTGCCAATTCGGTGCTGACGCTCGATTTCGGCCAGCAAACCTTCAAGACCAGCTTCGACGTCAAGACCAGCGACCTGAGTCACCATGTGTATGCGAATGGTTCGGTCATGGCCAGCGGCAAGCTGGTCGGTGAAACCATCAGCGTAAACACGAATGCCAATGTTGCCGGCGCGCTGGCAGGTTCGCAGGCGCAGCAGGCTGGCTTGCTGTTCTCCAGCCGCATCGGCTCGACCAATCAGACCGCCGTGGGGGCGACTATTTGGGCTCGCTAGGCCTGCACACCCGACGCAACCAACTACGCCTTGCGATTGCGCTGACCGCCGCGCTGCTGGTCATCCTGTTCGGCACGCACGCATGGCAGCCATCCTGGTATCAGCAGGCGGAACTGCTGACGCGGGACTGGAACAACAATCTCCATCTGCGTAGCGATACGCGCGAACAGCGAATCGTCATCGTCGATATCGACGAAGCCAGCATCGATGCGGTCGGCACCTGGCCGTGGCCGCGCCAGTTCACGGCCAAACTATCGCAAAACCTGCTGCAAAAATATCAGGCCCGGGCGGTCGGCCTCGACATCGTTTTCCCCGAACCGGCCGATGCGCCTGGCGACATCGCGCTAGCCGAAGTTGCCCGCCACCATCCGCTGGTGTTCGCGCAAGCATTCGACTTCTCCAACGGCCAGTCGCCGCCGCGCGCGGGTGAGCTCGGCCGCGCCACGACCAACGGCATGTCCGCCACCAGCGCCCTGCCCCGCGCCGATGGCTACATCGGCAACCATCCGCTGCTGGCGCAGGCCGGCTGCGTTGGCCACATCACGCCCAAACCCGATCCCGACGGCCAGGTCAGGCGAATTGCGCCGCTGATTGCCTACGGCGAAGCGGCCTACCCGATGCTGGCGATCGCGATGCTCGAATGCGCCAGCGGAAACAACCCCGAACCGCCCGGCATCTTCCAGACCGCCGCCGCCATGACCCAGCCGGACGGCTTCATGCGCGTGCCATTCAAGGTCGGGCTGCACGGCTTCACCGTCATTTCCGCGCGCGACATCCTGGCGGAAAACGTGCCCGTGTCCGATATCGAAGGCCGCTATGTGCTGGTCGGCTCGTCTGCGCTCGGCCTCGGCGACCGCGTTTCGACCCCGATACACCCGTGGCTGCCCGGCGTGGTCGTCCACGCCGAAATCCTCAGCGCAATGCTGGATGAAGCCGCGCAGCCGCATCAACGCTACGATGTCACGCCGCTGGCCTGGGGCTGGGCGCTAGCCAGCATCGCCGTCCTCGCGCTGCTGTTCTCGCGCACTCGCGCCTCGGTCGCGCTAGGCGTCCTCGGCCTGCTGGCAGCACTCTGGCTCGCCATCGCTGATCGCATCATCCAGGGGCAGCACGAAGCGCCACTGATGCTGCCGTTCGTCGCCTACGCCGTTTTCCTGTTCATCCATGCGCCACTCGAATGGGCCATCGCGCAGGCGGAAAGCCAGCGCTTCATCAACCGCTTCCGCAAGTACCTGCCGCCGAGCATGGTCGATCAACTGGTGAAACAGCGCGGCGAAATCGACCCGCTGACAGCCGCGCGCAAAATGCTCACCGTGCTGTTCGTCGATATCGAAGGCTACACCACGATGGCGGAAGAAATGCCGCCAGAACAACTGGCCGACATCACGCAGCGCGTGCTTGGCAACCTGACCGACAAGGTGCATCAGTCCGATGGCACGCTGGACAAATACATGGGCGATGCACTGATGGCGTTCTGGGGCGCGCCGCTGACGCAGGACGGCCATGCCGACCTCGCGCTCGACTGCGCGGCGGCGATGCTGGCCGGCATCGGCAGCCTGAACGCGCAACTGCGAAAGGATTATCCGGCGCTTGCGCCGATCCACATCCGCATCGGCGTCAACAGCGGCGAAGCGGTAGTGGGCGAACTCGGCACACCGCTGCGGCGCGCATACACGGCCATCGGCGACACGGTCAACATCGCGTCGCGGCTGCAGGAATACGCCAAGCAGATCGGGCAGGAACTGCTGATCGGCGAAACGACTGCCAAGCTGGCCAAGCGGCACAATTTGATCGCGCTCACCACAGCCACACTGCGCGGGCGCAGCAGCAGCGAAACGATTTACACCCTGGCACAAAAATGACCGCGCCCGCCGCATATTTCCGGCTATACTCCGGGGCTATGCCAAAACCCGCCGCGCACGACTGAAACATGCCTGGCGTCCACCGCGAAAAAACCAAGTGTTGCCGACCACTCCAGCCATGAGCAAACCGCTTGCACGCCTGCGCCAGCTGGTATGCTGCCTTGCCTGCCTAACAGCCATGCTGGCGCAGGCGCAAAAGGGGCCTGAACAGGAAGCCAGCTACAACACGCTATACAACAATGCCGCCTACGAAATCCACAGCGGCAACCGCAACCGCGCGCAGCAACTGCTCGGACAACTGGAGCAAACGCCACCGGCGCATGCAGGCGCATGGCTCGACGTTGCGCTGCTCTACTGCCAGAACGGCCAGAACGAAGACGCCGAGCGGCTGTTCCAGCTAATAGAAAACCGCTTTGCGCCGCCGCACCCGATCCGTCAGTTGATCAGCTACTACCGGCAGGGGCGCTGCAATCCGCGCCCGCCGCCGATCTCGTTCAGCGTCAGCACCTATGCCGGCCATACCACCAACGTCAATTCGGGTCCGGACACCTCGACCATCCGGCTGGCGCCGACCGCGCCGCTAACCGAACTGAAGCTGCTGCCAAGCAATCTCGCCCATTCCGACCAGTATCTCGGCATGGATCTCGCCGCCAGCCGCAAGCTCGACCTCGATGGCATCGACGGCTTGCAGATGCTCGGTCTGGCGCAGCTCAAGCGATATGCGCACAACCCGGACTTCAGCACCGCGCAGATCGTTGGCGGCCTCGGCTACAAGCGGCGCCTGCAACAAGGCGAATGGGACATGCAAGTCTACTATTCGCATTTGGTGATGGGTTCGCGCACCTTCGAAACCAGCACCAACCTGCAAACCGGCATCTGGCAAAAGGGGCCGGATCTGGGCGGCAAACCGTTCCGCTGGGGCATGGATGCGCTGCTGTCATCGCAACGGTACCCGGACAGCCCGCTGTACAACGCCAGCCGGGTAGAGCTGCGGCTCAAAGGACAAGTGATGCTGGTGCCGGGCGGCAATCTGGTGCTGCAGGGCGGACCGGTATTCGACCGGCCGCATAACGACAACCGTCCGGGCGGCAACCGCAAGGGCTATGTCGTCGCGCTCGGCTACGATCAGCACCACGGCCCGGAGCATCAATGGTCGGTCTATGCGCAACGGCAGCAGCTAGACGATGACCGCCCCTACAACACCGTGTTCTTCGGCGAGGTCATCCGCAAGCCGATCACACACCAGTTCGTTGCGCGCTACCAATACAACCGCACCCGGCGCGAACACATCTTCGTGCAATTCACCGCGCAGCAGATTTCCGACCCGATCGACCTGTTCGCCATTAAGAGCCAGAACCTGTCCGTGGGCTACCTGTGGAACTTCTGATTCGATGCGGCGCGCACATCCCGCGCTGAACCGCTGGCACAGCCCCCCCAACCTGCGCCATGCCGGCGACAGCCCAAATAACTGACCGGAATCCGATTTTGAGTCAGTAAGGCCAAAAAATATACTGGGCGCAGTATTTAAAAACAACCAGCAAAAATGTGGCCCAGTGATGCATTTTGGCTATATACCCCCGCATTATGGCGGGATCTTGGTGAATTACAGTAGCTTAATTGCCCGTTTGAAGGTGCTTATCTTGCCTACATTCTGGCTGTAGTACACGCAGCCAGGTTATCGCTGGTTTTTATCCGCTTGCGACGTTGCCGCTAGCGACAGTCTGCCAGCGCAGCCATCCCGTTTGAAATGAGCAGGTTTCTTCCCGGTTTTCCGCCGCAAAGGAAATGGCCAAATCGGGTAAGCTGTGCCGCAATCCCCAATAAACAACCGCGCACTAGCCATGACGCCATACGAAATTCAGGTCGAAAAACTCTACATCGCCTACTACGGTCGGCCAGCCGATCCGGTTGGCCTAATCTACTGGGCCGGCAAGCTGGCCGAAACCGGCGGCAGCCTCAAGGGCATCATCGACATGTTCGCCAACTCGGCCGAATCAAGCGCGCTCTATGGCAGCAGCAGCACAACCGAAGCGCGCATCACCGCCATCTACAAGAACGTGCTCGGCCGCGCGCCGGATACCGCCGGGCTGGCGTTCTACAAGCAACTGATCGACAGCAAGACCAGCACGCTCGGCAATCTCGCGCTCGACATCCTCAACGGCGCCACCAGCGGCAACGATGCGCTGTTCGTTGAAACCCGGCTCGACATCGCCAACCGCTTCACCACCGCCGTGCATGAAGGCAATCTCGATTACAGCGGCACCGCGGCGGCGGCGGTCGCGCGCACGCTGATCAACAGCGTCACCTCCGACCCGGCCACCATCACCAATGCGCTCAACAAACTCAGCGCGTATGTACACACCACCGACGTTGCCAGCGGCGTGCCAGACACCTTCAGCGCATACATCAAGGATGGCTTGCTGACCGACACCAGCATCGTCAGCACCACGCTGCCGGACACTGGCCCGACCGGCGGAACCACATTGCAGCCGGTATTCAAATCCGCCACCGTCGATGGCGCCACGCTGGTCATGACCTACGACACCACCGGCAAGCTCGATGCGACCAAGCTGCCGGCCGCCACTACCTTCAGCGTCAAGGTCGGCGACACGGCCAACGCGGTCAAAACGGTCGTGGTCGATGCCACCGCCAAGACCGTCACGCTCACGCTGACCACGGCCGTCACTTCGGCCAGCACCGTCACCGTCGCCTACACCGACCCAACCACGGCCAACGACATCAACGCCATCCAGGACAGCACCGGGCTGGATGCCGCCACGCTGGCCGCCACGGCGGTCACCAACATCACGCCCATCAAGGGCATCACCTACAGCGACAAGGTGCTGCTCGAATCCACTGCGAACGACGGCTCGATCAGCACGGTCGCCACGATCACGCTCACCGGCGACACCTTCAAGGGCACGACCGGCGCCGCGCTCACCAGCGCCAAGGTCACCAACCTGCCCAAAGGCCTGACGGCGGTGATCACCAAAACCAGCGACACCACCGCCACGCTCGCGCTCACCGGCAAGGCGGCGGCGCACGCGAATGCGAACGACATCGCCAACCTTACGGTAACGTTTGCCGATGCAGCCTTCACCGGCGGCAAGGCGGCAGCCATCACCGGCGCGACCACCTCCGATCTGGCGCTTGATTTTGCCGACCCGGCATCGATAGCCTACAGCAGCACCACCTTCTCCGAATCGGTCAACAATGACGGCTCGATCAGCACTGTCACCACGCTCACCCTCAGCGGCGACACCTTCACCGGCAGCGATGGCGCGGCCCTGGCCGGCGCCACCATCGCCAACGTGCCGGCCGGATTGACGGCCGTGGTCACCAAAACCAGCGACACCACCGCCACCATCACCCTCAGCGGCAAAGCCACGGCGCACGCCAACAGCAACGACGTCAGCAACCTCACGCTCACGCTGGGCAACGCCGCCTTCACCAGCGGCAATGCCGCCAGCGTTACCGGCGCCACCAAATCCGATCTGAAAATCGACTTCTCCGATCCGTCCACGCTCACCTACAGCGGCACGACCTTCACCGAAGCGCTCGCCAACAACGGCTCGATTGCGAACGGCATCCTGCTCACGCTCGTCGGCGACAAATTCACCGGCGCCGTCGGCGATGCGCTGACAGACATCATCACCGGCAACCTCCCGGCCGGATTGACCGCAGTCATCACCAAAACCAGCGACACCACCGCCGTGCTCACGCTCACCGGCAATGCCACCAGCCATGCGAACCCGAATGACGTGGCCAACCTCACCATCGCCATCGGCAACAGCGCCTTCGCCAGCGGCAATGCCTCTGGCGTGGCCAACACGGTCAAATCCGGCCTCGCCATCGATTTTGCCGATCCGGCCACGCTCAGCTACAGCAGCCTCGGCTTCACCGAAGCGGCGGCCAACAATGGCACCATCGGCAACACCCTGACCATTACGCTCGCAGGCGACACCTTCACCGGCGCCATTTCCGCGCCGCTGGCAGGCGCGGTGGTCTCGAACGTGCCGACCGGGCTGACCGCGCTGGTCACCAAAACCGGCGCCACCACCGCCACGGTTTCGCTGCTGGGCACGGCCAGCTCGCACATCCTTGCCGACAGCATCGCCAATCTCACGGTAACACTGGGCAGCGACGCCTTCACCAGCCACAACGCGGTAGACATCGTCGGCTCCACCACCAGCAACATTACGGTCGATTACCTCACCTGAACCGGCGCGCCAATAGCACAAGGCCGGCAGTCGCATGACTGCCGGCCTTTTTTTACTCGCGGAAATTTTTCAGCCTGCCGGAAACGCCCGGCGCGATGCCGGACAAGCATAAAAAAACCCCACCGCCTTGTGAGCGATGGGGTTTGATTTGTTGCCACCCTCGGGCGAAGCCGAGGGCATCTCCGGGGAGATTAAACAGCCGTGTAAGTGAACAGGCCTGCTGCCGAAACAGCGCTGTCAGCAAGGTCAACCAAGCCCGTCAACTTGACGATTTGGTCAGCGCCATTCACGAATACTGCATCGGCGCTAACATCGTTAACAATGTAGGTGTCGCCACCGTATTGGAACCATGTGATTTCGCCAGCAGTCGTACCAGCTGCCGCTGCTTGCAGGTAGTCTGCAAACGCTGCCGTAGCAGCCAGCGCAATTTTGGCACCAATACCAGCCGCATATCCACCGCCGTCGGTGAACTGAATCGTTTCCGTCGTTGCCAGATCCGTAATCGTGCTGTAGGTATTGCCGTTAGCCGTGTCGCTTACGACATAAGCATCTTTACCTGCACCACCGGTTACCGTGCCCAGTTCGCCCAGCGTGATGGTATCAACACCTGCTGCACCAGTATAGGTGTAGCCGGAATTGCCAGCAAAGCTCAGCGTAACGTTGCCTGCACCCATGCCGGACGCATTAACGGTATCAACAACGGTCAAGGCCGTGTCGATGATGATGTCGCCAACCTTGGTTGCGCCCGTAGCTTGCGCCAGGGTCAACGTCGTAAAGTCCTGATTTGCAGCGAAACCGATAGTAACATTGTCGCCATCAGCGCCGGTAGAACCAACGTTCAGGTGCAACGTTTCCAAGTCCTGGATGTCGATCGTGCCGTAGTCATCGGCACCAGCCGGAATCAGGTTAACAGTCAGCGCATCTGCCGTGCCCGTTGCCGCGTTGTCAATCGAAACCGTCAATGCACCAGCTGCTACGCCATCCGTGCTGGTAATGACCGCGCCAGAATCCAGATGGGTGATGCTCGAACCTGCACCCCAACCATCAGCCAGATGTACGTTTTGAATGCCATCAAAGTTGTCAACATCCAAAGCAGCAGCCAAAGCGCCAGTGATTGCCAGGCTTTCAAAGCCGCTGATAAAAGCGGAGTGGTCAGTAGCGATATTGGCTACAGCAATACCAATGGTGTCGGTGCCAGCACCGCCGTTAACCGTTGCACCTGCGGTCGGAACTGCACCGAGGTTAACAGTATCGTTACCTGCGCCAGTGTTGATAACTTGCGTAGCGCCCAGAGCCGCAGCTTGGGTGATGGTGTCGTTACCTGCACCAGTCGTAACGGACAGTGCCGTTGCTGCGATGGTCAGGTCTTGATCGCCCGTCGAGGTGGCGGTGATGGTTTCCAATGCTGCAATGCCGGAAACGTCAGCCGTAACAGCAGCAGAACCCGAAATGGTCAGCGTTTCAACAGCAGAGAGATCGGTTGCAGTCAATGCCAGATCTGCGGAACCGGTAACAGCCAGCGAAGTGGCTGCTGCGAAGTCCAGAGCCAGAGCGGAATCTGCGGTCACATTGACTGTAAGCGCTTCAACAACACCTGCGCCAGCGTCGATGACTGCAGCGCCTGCTGCAGCGCCTACCGCATTGATGGTCAGTGCGGTGCTAGCAGTCGTAACCGTTACCGCAGCAGTTGCGTCAGCATCAGTCAGTGTCAGACTGGTCAGCGCGGTGGATGTTACGCCAACGGCACCAGCAGCACCTTCAATGGAAACCGAAGCCAAGGTACCTGTGGTCGCGTTGTCGGTAATATCAGAGCCATTGGCTGCGTTACCCTTAACAACCACGGTCGTTGCATTCGCATTGGTATCCACGTTAACAGCCGTAGCAGCACGATTATCGACTGTTACGGTCTGCAGGCCTGTCCAGCTTTGAACGTCGGCAGTAACTGCATTAGCAGCACTCACGATATTCAGTTTCTCAACATTCGCAACCGTAGCAGCGGTATTGATCGTCAGCGTACCAGCTACGTTGACCACATTGACGGTGTCAATGCCAGCACCGCCATCGATATCGTCAAGACCCGTCAGAGTCGTGTTGGCAGCTACCGCATCAGATACTGCATTGATGATGTCGTTGCCGGAAGTGCCAGGAACAGCATCCACACCAGTAGTGAGCGTGTAAGTCGTGCCAACCGTGCCACCCGTCAGAACGATGTCAGCCAGCGTTGCAGCCAGCGTGCCGGTTGCTGCGGTCAGCGATGCGGCATCGGAACCAACCGTAGAGAGCCATGCGCGCGCTGCGGCGGCTGCATTGGCACCCTGATAGGCCTGCACTTCAGCCGTGGTGTCGATCGCTGCGGTGAACGCATTCGCTGCAGCCAGCTTGTTGGCAACAGTGGTTGCGTCCGTGCCGATAGCGCCGTTCAGGATATCCAGCGCAATGGAAGCGCCCGTCATCGTGCCAGCGTTCAGCGCAGCAACGTAGAAGTTCAGGCCGGCCAAGTCCGGTGCGCGGTTAAGCAGCTGTTGGTAGATTGCAGTAACTTTGTCGATGTTCGAACCAGTGTACAGCGCGGTGGATTCAGCCGAGTTGCCGAACGCGTTGATGATGGCGTTCAGGTTGCCATTTGCTGCGTCCAGCTGGCCGGCCCAGTAAGCCAGACCGGTCGTGTCTGCTGCGCGGCCATAGTAGGCAATGTAAATCTTTTCTACTTGATCGTAGTATGCAGAAGCTGCCATATTGATTTAACTCCTTGAAAAAGAAAGTATTAAAACCGGAAAAGCAAAATTGCCTTCCGGCAGGCATTGGCGCTAAAGCCTAATGCATTAAAAGCTCTGGCACTCATGCCATGTGCCCCGGCCGCAGCTGCGGCCCCCTCGCCCGCTAAGGCTTGGGCAGCACAGTGTTCTTGCGAAGGCCATGCATGCTTGACCTTCTCAGCCCGGAAAACCTCCGTGTTCCCCCCCGGAAACTTCCAGTAACTTCTTAACACGGGATGCATTATTTCCGATCCATGTGCAAGCATGTTGTGACGCCAGTCACATTTTTGCATTTTGTTTCGAAAATCTTCGCATTAGCTTTCCCGTTTTGGCATTGATGCGACACTTGCCCGACATATTTGCGCTTGCATGCGCCTTTTGCCCTCTGACGAACCTTGCCTGCACCAAAGGGAAAATGTTGCCACACCGCGCCAATAACAGGCTGACATACATCAAGCCAACAGCACGCAACTGGCGGCTTCCGTTATACTTTTCGTGTTCTTTTCCCATTGTTTCCACGCTCAAGGCAAGCATGGCCGCCGTATTATGCAAGGTTTCGCTGTATTACTCCGCGATTGAAGATCGGCTCTGCCTCGTCGGCAATGCCGACTCGGGCGCGCCATTGTCTTTCTGGCTGACGCTGCGCCTGAGCCGCCTGCTGGCAACCCAGTTGATCAAATTTGTCGAACGCGCCACGCCTGCCAGCGCGGCGCACGAGGCATTGCTGGCTTTCGAACAGACGGCGGCGGAACTGCAAAACGCGCCGACGGAACCGGTTGCTCCCTGCGAGCAGCATCCACCGCTGCTGCTTAGCCGGGTGGATCTGAACGAGAGCAACGGCCACCTGACCCTGCGCTTCCCGCTCCCGGGCGAGGATTCTGCCTGCCTGACGTTTTCCCCCACCCAGACCAGGCAATGGATCGGCATTCTTTACCGGCAATTCATTGCCGCCGGCTGGCCGCTGGATGATTGGCCGGACTGGATGGCGAACGAACTGCAACCGCAAACGGCACCGCCCCCCACAGCAGCGAGGCTGCATTGAATACCGGCAAACACCACAACAGCGGCAATTTTTCGGCCTGCCGCCAATTGCGCCTTCTGTTCGGCCTGTTGGCGTGGTTGCTTTCCTTTTCCTGCCTGGCACAGACATCAGGCCAGATTTCCTTCGGCACCGGCTTCATCGTCGCGCCTGGCCATCTGGTAACCGCGAACCATGTGGTGCAGGGCCGGAGCAAGCTTTTTGTCGGGCCTGTCGGCGCGAACAAAGTAGTGCCGGCGCAGGTGATTTATGCCGATGAAAAGGCCGACTTGGCGTTGCTGAAGGCCGAGGTGCCAGGCAGCGCGCTGCCGATCACGCCCTGGAACGAAGTGCCAATCGGGCTAGAAGCATTTTCGATTGGCTTTCCGCAACCCCGCCTGCAAGGCGTTTCACGCAAGATCACGCAAGGCATCGTGAATGGCGATCGCACCGAAAGCGGCGACAACGGCTTTTTCCAGTTCAGCGCCGAAATCCAGAAAGGCAATTCAGGCGGCCCGGTGCTGGCGCCGGATGGCTCGGTCATCGGCGTGGTGCGCGGCAAGCTGAACGCGCTGACAGTGGCCGAACGCACGAAAGACATGCCGCAAAACGTGAATTACGCCATCAAATCTTCCACCGTGCTGCATTTCCTGCGCCATGCTCCGGTGCGCATACAGATCAATTCGCTCGATCCGCGCATCCACTACCGCGCGTACGAAATTTACCGCCGTGCAGCGGATTCCGTGCTGCTGGTGGTTGCGCGGTAATGTCCGTCTTGCATCGCAATGCCATCTCCAACAGCCGCCATTCCGGCATAGCCGGAGCGACCGAATTGGCTCGCGCCGCAACATGACCGTCATGTGTATTTTTGCAACACGGACATGCCCGTCGCAATATTTTGTGACACTCGTCACATAATTTAACCTAGAATGTGACGACAATCACATTTTTTAACCGCCTCTGGTTATTTTTCATGCTCAAGCCTTCTTTCCAGATACCCAAGAACGAGATTGCCCTGGCACTGGTTCAGTACAAAAAAACGTTTCGCACCATCGGCGTATTCAGCGCCATTATCAATTTGCTGATGCTGGCGCCAACGTTGTACATGCTGCAGGTTTACGACCGCGTGCTGGCGAGCCGCAACGACATGACGCTGTATATGGTGTCGCTGATGTTCGTGATTGCCATCCTGTTCATGGGCGCGTTGGAATTCGTGCGCAGCTTCATCGTGATCCGCGTCGGCGCCAAGCTGGACATGCAGTTGAACAAGCGCATTTATACCGCCGCGTTCGAGCAGAACCTGAAGCGCGGCGGCAGCAATGCCGGGCAGGCGTTGCAGGATCTGACCAACATCCGCCAGTTCATGACCGGCAACGCGCTGTTCGCATTTTTCGACGCGCCGTGGTTTCCGATCTATCTGATCGTGATCTTCATGTTCAACGTCTGGCTGGGCGTGTTCGCAACCATCGCCTCGATCATCATCGTCGCGCTGGCATTCGTGAATGAAAAGGTGTCGCGCAAACCGCTGGATGAAGCCAACGCGATGGCGGTGATGTCATCCAACTTGGCCAACAATAATCTGCGCAACGCCGAAGTGATCGAGGCGATGGGCATGTTGCCGAACCTGATCAACCGCTGGTACCGATTGCATGGCCGTTTCCTGAACCTGCAGGCTGAAGCGAGCGAGAAAGCCGGCATCGTCAGCGCCTTTTCCAAATTCGCTTCCATTGCCGCTGGCTCGCTGATTCTTGGCTTGGGCGCGCTGCTGGTGATCCTGAATCAGGTCACGCCGGGGATGATGATTGCCGGTTCGATCCTGATGGGCAAATCGATGGGACCAATCCAGATGCTGATCAACGTCTGGCGCCAGTTCAGCGGCGCGCGCAATTCGTATGAGCGCCTGACCAAGCTGCTGGAAGACAATCCGCCGCGCCATGCTGGCATGTCGCTGGAAAAACCGAAGGGGGCTATCGCGCTGGAAAATGTGACCGCCGCCCCGCCGGGCGTGACCGTTCCGGTGCTCAAGGGCTTGAGCCTGACCGTGAACGCCGGCGACGTGCTGGGCATCATCGGCCCGAGCGGTTCCGGCAAATCAACGCTGGCGCGCCTGCTGGTTGGCGTGTGGCCGGCAGCAATGGGCAAGGTACGCCTCGACGGTGCAGACGTTTATCAATGGAACAAGGATGAGCTGGGGCCGTATATCGGCTACCTGCCGCAGGATATCGAGCTGTTTGGCGGCACGGTGAGCGAAAACATTGCCCGTTTTGGCGAAGTGGTGCCAGAAAAAGTGATTCAGGCAGCTCGTCGCGCAGGTGTGCACGACATGATCCTGCATCTGCCGCAAGGCTACGACACGATTCTCGGCCCGGACGGCGCCGGCCTTTCCGGCGGCCAGAAACAGCGACTTGGCCTGGCGCGCGCGATGTATGGCGATCCGTCGCTGCTCGTGCTGGATGAACCGAATTCCAATCTGGACGATGCCGGCGAAG
Source organism: Burkholderiaceae bacterium (assembly GCA_018261755.1). Classification (GTDB taxonomy): domain Bacteria; phylum Pseudomonadota; class Gammaproteobacteria; order Burkholderiales; family Burkholderiaceae_D; genus QZKY01. The sequence goes on along the minus strand of JAGTRJ010000018.1, from coordinate 21,830 downwards.
CAGCGCTGGTCGCGGCCGTGAATGAGTTGCGGCAACTGGGCAAGACCATCGTGCTGATCACGCACCGCACCTCGATTCTGGGCGCCACAACCAAACTGCTGCTGTTGCGCGAGGGCGTGGTTCAGGCTTACGGCCCGACTGGACAAGTGCTACAAGCCTTGGCGCAGCAACAACAGCAGATTCAACAGCAAATTCAGCAGGCGAAGGCGCAACAACAGATGCAGCAACAGGCGCAACCGCAGCAAGGCCAGGAGCAGGCGCCTGGCAACGGCAATGACACTCCAGCGACGGAACAACCATGAAGATCGAGAAGTTCAAGAATTTTTTTGCCAAGAAGGAAACGGCAACCGATGTCACGACCATCGATGTGTCGGACGAAGTCGAAACCGATGATCGGCAGCATACCCGCATCGGCTGGCTGGTTGTGCTGGTGGGCGTGGGCGGTTTCCTGCTGTGGGCCTGCCTTGCCCCGCTCGATCAGGGATCGCCGATGCAGGGAACGGTGATGGTGGCATCGAACCGCAAAGCCATCCAGCATCAGACCGGCGGCACCGTGCGCGAAATTCTGGTGAAGGAAGGCGAACAAGTGAAGGCCGGCCAGATTCTGGTGCGGATGGATGATACACAAGCCAAGGCACAGGCCGAGATTACCCGCGTGCAATTCTTCACCGCCAAGGCAGCCGAAGCGCGCCTGCTGGCTGAACGCGATGGCAAAAAAGACATTGCTTTTCCGGAAAGCCTGACCAAGAGCGATGACCCGCGGGCGAAAGACGCCATCCGCTCGCAGACACAATTGTTCCTGTCGCGCCAGATGGCGTTGAAAAACGAACTCGGCGCGTATGCGGAAAACATTGCCGGACTGAAATCGCAAGCAGCGTTCCTGAAGGAACAGCTCGACAGCTTCCGTCAGTTGGCGAAGGAAGGTTTTGTTCCGCGCAACCGGCAACTGGATCTGGAACGCACTTATGCGCAGATAAGCAGCTCGGCCGCTGAAATCACCTTGCGCCGCATCCAGCGCCAGCAGGAATACCAGAAGGAAGTACGCACCCAGTTATCAGACATGCAACGCGAGGCGGACGCGCAAGAAAGCCGCTTGAAAAGCAATGACCATGATCTGTCGAACACGCTGGTGCGCTCGCCGGTCGATGGCACTGTAGTCGATCTGGCGGTGTTCACCCCCGGCGGCGTAGTCGGCAGCGGTTTCAAGATGATGGATGTGGTACCGGGCGAGGATAGCTTGATTGTCGAGGGACAGTTGCCGGTGCATCTGGTGGACAAGGTTCATCCGGACCTGCAGGTCGAAATGAGTTTTTCCGCCTTCAACCAGCGCACCACGCCGCATGTTCTTGGCGTCGTGACCAGCGTTTCCGCCGACCGCCTGACCGACCAGCGTACCGGCATGCCTTTTTACAAGGTTCGGGCGCAGGTTACCGCTGAAGGAATGAAGTCGCTGAAACAGCATGAAATCCGCCCTGGCATGCCGGTCGATATGTATGTGAAGACGGGTGAGCGGACGATGATGAATTACCTGATGAAGCCGGTGTTCGACCGCGCGCATTCATCGCTGAAGGAGGAATGACCGTGCCAACATTCAAACCGGCCAGACGCCTGCTGGCGGTAGCCATCTCAGCCTCGCTGCTGCTGCAAAGCGGCCAGGCGGCGGCCATCGGCCTGCTGCAGGCTTACGATGCGGCGCTGAAAAACGATCCGACCTTTCAGGCCGCCCGTTTCGAGAATGAAGCTGGCCAGCAGAACCGCGCATTGGGCCGCTCCAGTTTGCTGCCGCAGATTTCCGCCAGTTATTACGGTGCCAAAAACAACTCGGACGTGACCTACCTGAAGTACTACCAAGGTAAGGATGTGACCGTGCCGCGCGACTACAACTCGCGTGTCGCCTCTGTGTCGCTGAAGCAGCCGCTTATCAATTTTGATGGAATTGCCCGTTATCGGCAGGGAATCGCGCAGTCGGACTATAGCGACGCAGTGTTCGCCGGCAAGAGCGAGGATCTGATCCTGCGGCTGGTGGGCGCCTATGCCGATGCGCAGTTTGCCGAAGACCAGTTGTTGCTGGCCACGGCGCAACGGGATGCATACGTCGAACAGATGAAGGTCAACAAACGTATGTTCGATCTGGGCGAAGGCACTAAAACCGACATGCTGGAAACCCAGGCGAAAGCCGAACTGTCGGAGGCGCAGGTAATCGAGGCGCGCGACAATCTGGCCAATGCGCGCAACGCCCTGGCGGGCATCGTCGGCATCGACATCAAGCATCTTGATGGTCTGTCACCACATTTCCGACCATTGCCTCAGCCCAGAACCAAGGTCGAGGATTGGCTCGGACTGGCGCTGGAAAAAAATGCCGAACTGACCGCGCAGCGTCATGCGGTCGAAGCTGCCCGGCTGGAAGTGCACAAGCAGCGTTCCGGCCATGCACCACGGCTGGATCTGATTGCTAGCTATAGTGACAACAAATCAGAATCGCTTAGCAACTATAACCAAGTAGTCGAACAACGTGCGATTGGCCTGCAATTGAGCGTTCCCATTTATTCTGGCGGTTACGTCAATGCCGCCACCTCGCAGGCGATTGCGAACCATTCGCGCGCGAAGGCCGAACTGGATGCCAAAGTCAGTCAGGTGACGGTGGAACTGCGCAAGCAGCACGCGCTGCTGACCAGCGGCACCGCCAAGATTGATGCGTTGATGAAAGCCGTCGATGCGGCCAAAACACTGGTGACGGCGACCCAAAAGAGCATCCAGGGTGGCGTGCGCGTCAACCTTGATCTGTTAAATGCCCAGCAGCAACTTTATACCGCGCAGCGCGATCTGGCGCAGGCGCGTTACAACTACCTGCTGGCTTATCTGCGGTTGCACAATGCTGCCGGCGTGCTGACTGTGGACGAGGTGCAGAAGGTGGCTGGCCATTTCGCGCCATCGAAGTGATGGCACAAAATTGAAAAATTATTTGCGATCAGCGAAAAAAGTTGTCAACCGCTTGTCATGCGCCGCGTTAGTTAACATGTTAATTAAGGACTACAAAATGAAAAAACTGATCGCTATCCTGGTTTCCGGCCTGTTCGCAACTGCTGCTTTCGCACAAGCTCCGGCTGCTGCTGTTAAAGCTGACGCTAAAGCTCCGGCTGCTGCTGTTAAAGCTGACGCTAAAGCTGACAAGAAAGCTGACGCTAAAGCTGACGTAAAAGCTGACGAAAAAGCTTCCGCTAAGAAACCGGCTAAGAAAGCAAAAGCAAAGAAAGCAAAAGCAAAGAAAGCTAAAGCTGACAAAGCAGCTTCCGCAGAAGCAGCACCGGCAGCACCGGCAGCTTCCGCAGCAAAAGCAGCTCCGGCAGCTTCCAAAGCAGCTTCCAAGTAATCCCTGATTACTGCAAGCAAGAAAAGGCAGGCTCGTCCTGCCTTTTTTGTTTTTCCTGCCCCATATTTCTCGCTCGTTCGCCGCCATGTTCAAGCCGTTCGTTGCCGCAGCTGCCCTGTTCCTGTCAGGCGCGTTCGCTCTGGCGCAGCAAGCGCCTTCGCTGCCGGTGGCCAGCCTGAGCGCAGGCATTCATGTCATCCGTGCTGAAGTCGCCACCAGCGACGCGCAGCAGCAGCTTGGCCTGATGCATCGCAAGCATCTGGGTCAGAATGACGGCATGCTGTTCGTCTATCGCGCACCAGCGCAGGTGTGCATGTGGATGAAAAATACGCTGATTCCGCTGTCGGTCGCGTTCATTGATGGTGATGGCAAAATCATCAACATCGAGGACATGAAGCCGCAAACGCTGAATTCCCATTGCGGCAAAAAACCGGTGCGCTACGCGCTGGAAATGAATCAGGGCTGGTTCCGCCAGCGTAATATTCGCGCGGGCGATGTGATCGGCGGCCTGCCGCGATAAGCCCCCAAGCCGTTTGAGTTGCCGGGCGCGGCAGATGCAGCCGATGCGCCGTCCTCGCCAGTTTCTCGCACTCATGCCGTTGCCGGCCAAAATAACTGACCAAAACTGACTTTTTGTTCAATTAGGCCAAAAAATATACTCCCAGTAGTATTTAAAATCAGGCAGTAAAACCGTGGCCTAGCGGGGTGTTTTGTCTATATACCCCATGTTTTTCATGAGTCCTGGCGATTTACCGTGGGGAAATTGCCCGTTTGGCGGCGCAAATCCAGCTTGCGTCCTAGCTGACGGCCAGCAGCCGGGGCGAAAACCAGCCGGCCCCGCCCGCTTGTGATCGCTCAAACCCCTTCCGGCATCCGCAGGTCGCGCAGATCGTGGTGCCGGTCGCCGCTGAAATCGAGCGGCTCGACCTGCCAGATGTCTTGCGCGTATTCGGCAATCGCCCGATCCGACGAGAAATTGCCCATGCTGGCGACGTTGTGGATCGCGGTCCGGCTCCAGCGGATCGGCTGGCGGTATAGCGCATCGACCTGTTCCTGCATGGCCACATAGCTGGCGTAATCGGCCAGCACCAGGAAGCGGTCACCGTAGTTGACCAGCGAATCGTAGACCGACTGGAAGCGGCCCGGTTCGTCCGGCGAGAAGAAACCGTCGCGGATTTGATCGAGCGCCAGCCGCAGTTCGTCGTTCTGTTCGTAGATAGTGCGCGGCTGGTAGCCGGCGCGGCGAATTTCATCGACCTGCTCGGACGTGTTGCCGAAGATAAAGATGCTGTCTTCGCCGACCGCTTCGCCAATTTCGATGTTGGCGCCATCGAGCGTGCCGATGGTGAGCGCGCCATTGCAGGCGAATTTCATGTTGCCGGTGCCCGAGGCTTCGGTGCCGGCGGTCGATATCTGTTCCGACAGGTCGGCCGCCGGGATGATCAGCTCGGCCATGCTGACGCCGTAATTCGGGATGAACACCACCTTAAGCTTGTCGCCCACCAGCGGGTCGCTGTTGATCTTCTTCGCCACATCGTTGATCAGCTTGATGGTCATTTTCGCCATGTGGTAGGCGGAAGCCGCCTTGCCGGCGAAGATGACGGTGCGCGGCACCCAGTTGACGTCCGGATTCGCCAGGATGCGGTTGTAGCGCGTGATCACATGCAGCACATTCATCATCTGGCGCTTGTATTCGTGGATGCGCTTGATGTGCACATCGAACAGCGAATCGAGGTTCACGCTGATGTTGAGGTTGTGCAGAATCCAGTTCGCCAGCCGGCCCTTGTTCTGGCGCTTGACGGCGCGGAACGAGTTCATGAACATTTGGTCGTTCGCGTACTGTTCCAGCCCCAGCAACTTGGTGAAATCGGTGCGCCATTCCGGCCCGATCTTGTCGTCGATCAGGTCGGCCAGCAGCGGGTTCGCCTGCGATAGCCAGCGCCGCGGCGTGATGCCGTTGGTGATGTTGGTGAAGCGTTCGGGGAAAATGCGGGCGAAGTCGTAGAAGATCGATTGCTTCATCAGATCCGAATGCAGTTTCGATACGCCATTGACCTTGTGGCTGGCAACCACCGCCAGATAGGCCATGCGCACGCGGCGGCCGCCGCGCTCGTCGATCAACGAAATGTTTTCCCTCAGGTTCGGATCATCACCATAACTGGAGGCAACGCTGGCGAGGAAGGCGCTGTTGATGTCGAAAATGATCATCAGGTGGCGCGGCAGCACGCGCCCCATCAGTTCGACCGACCAGGTTTCCAGCGCCTCGCTCATCAGCGTGTGGTTGGTGTACGAGAAAATCTTTTGCGACAGCGCCCAGGCCTTGTCGAACTTGATGCCGTGTTCATCCATCAGGATGCGCATCAGCTCCGGCACCGCCAGCACCGGATGGGTGTCGTTCAGGTGCACCGACACGCTGTCGCCCAGGTTTTCGAAATCGTCGTGGTTCAGCATGTGCCGGCGGATCATGTCCTGCATGCTGGCCGAGATGAAGAAGAATTCCTGCCGCAGCCGCAATTCGCGCCCGGATTCGGTCGAATCATCCGGATACAGCACGCGCGTGATGTTTTCCGACATCGTTTTGGCTTCGACCGCGCCGGTGTACTCGCCGCGGTTGAAGGCCGACAGGTTCATTTCGGCAATCGCCTTGGCCGACCACAGCCGCAGCGTGGTGGTGGCATCGGTCTGATAACCGGGAATGATGGTGTCGTACGCCATCGCCAGCACACTGTGCGTATCGACCCAGCGCACACGTTCGCCTTCCTGCACGATACGCCCGCCGAAGCGGACCTGGTATTGCACTTCCGGCCGCGGGAATTCCCACGGATTGCCGCGAGTCAGCAGCCAGTAGTCGGGGGTTTCGACCTGATAGCCATCGACGATCTGCTGCTTGAACATGCCGTATTCATACCGCAGGCCGTAGCCCATGCTCGGCAACTGCAGGGTCGCCATCGAATCGAGGAAACAGGCTGCCAGCCGGCCAAGGCCGCCATTGCCCAGTGCCGCATCCGGCTCCCCGGCAGCCATTTCATCGAAATCGACCGACAGATCGGCCAGCGCTTCCTTGACTTCGCCCGCGATGCCCAGCGCCTGCAACGCATTGGTGAACGTGCGTCCGATCAGGAATTCCATCGACAGGTAATAGATGTTTTTCGAGCGCTGGGTGTAAAACACCTCGGCCGTGCTCATCCATCGTTCGACCAGGCGGTTTCTGACCGCCAGTTCGGTCGCCAGCAGCCAGTCGTGGCGGTTGGCGTTGATCGGATTCCGGCCGGAACGGTACCGCAGATTGTTGCAGATGGAACGCTTGAGCGCTTCCACGTCATTGGCCAGAAAACCTATCTGCTTGCTGGAATTCGACTGATTCATAAGTATCTCGATGATGGAGTGGATGAAAACCGGGCCAACAGCCCAACTTGCACATCTGTCAACAACGCTAGATTACTACAGAATTACTACAGAACTTCTGCCGCGAACAAACAATCATTGATGGCCGGCAATCTGCCGATAAAGCTCCAGATAATGGTCGGCCGCCGTATCCCAGTCGAAATGCTGCCGCATTGCGTTGCGCTGCACCCGCTGCCATTCACGCCGGTGCGCAAACAGGTCGAAACAGCGGCGCACCGCCGACATGAAGGCGTCATACTGGAAACCATCAAACGCAAAACCGGTTGCCGTCCCCCTTTTCATGTGCTCTTCCGTGCAATCGACCACGGTGTCGGCCAGCCCGCCCACGCGATGCACCAGCGGCAGGGTGCCGTAACGCAAGCCGTAAAGCTGCGTCAGCCCGCATGGCTCATAGCGCGATGGCATCAGAATCACGTCGCTGCCGGCAAACACGCGATGCGATTTCAGTTCATCGTAACCGGCATGGATCGATATCGCTTTCGGATTGGCGAAAGCCGCATTGCGGAACGCACTTTCCATCGACGCATCGCCACTGCCGAGGATCACAATCTGGCCGCCCTGGCGCACGATCTCCGGCAACGCATCGAGCACCATGTCCAGCCCTTTTTGCACCGCCAGCCGGCTGACGATGCAAAACAGCGGCTTGTCATCCTGCAACGGGAAACCGACCTCCTGTTGCAACGCCAGCTTGCACTTGCGCTTGCCGGTAAGCGAACGCACGGTGTAGTTGGCGGCGATGGCTGCATCCTTCGCCGGGTCCCAGATGGAAAAATCAACCCCGTTCAAAATGCCATACAGATCCGCCGCACGCTTCTGCAGCACGCCATCCAGCCCGCAGGCATTTTCCGGCCGCAGGATTTCGCGCGCATAAGTCGGGCTGACTGTCGTGATCCTGTCCGCATACACCAGCCCCGCTTTGATGAAGGACAATTGATGATGAAATTCGACTCCATCCAGGCCAAAAAAATGGGACGGCAAATCCAGTTCGCCAAAGACATGGCCGGGGAAGTTGCCCTGATACGCGAGGTTGTGCACCGTGAACACCGATTTCGCCAGCGGGCGCTGGTTCCAGAATTCGGAAGCCTTCAGATAGGCCGGCGTCAGGCCGGCATGCCAGTCGTGCGCATGCACCAGTTCCGGCGTCCACTCCATGTCCAGACCTTCGGCCACGCGCGCGGCCATCCAGCCGAGCAGTGCGAACCGGCGGTAATTGTCGAAATAATCCTGGTTCGACGCATTCGTGTACGGATTGCCCGGACGATCGAACAGGCCCGGCGCGTCGATGAAATATACTTTCATCCCGTTATCCGGCAAGCTGCCGAGATAGAGGCGGATGGCATACGCGCCGAAGCGCGGCGGCAATTCGAACACCAGCCTTTGTTCGCGCAGGCTGGCAAAATAGGCCGGAAACCCCGGCACCAGCAGGCGCGCGTCGCAACCGAGCCGGATTTGCGCGGCCGGCAGCGCGCCGGTCACATCCGCCAGCCCGCCAGTTTTCAGCACCGGATAAACTTCCGTGCAGACATGCAATACACGCATCAGGACCCCGCCATCATTCATTCCGCCTCTGGTGTAACTTCGGTCTTGTACAGCGCCGCCAGCATGTCCTGCGTCACCAGCACCACGCCGTTTTCGGAACGGTAAAACCGCTTCGCATCCAGCTCCGCATCTTCGCCAATGACCAGCCCTTCCGGTATCTTGCAACCGCGATCGATCACAACCTTCCTTAACCTGCAATGACGCTCAATTTCGCATGCCGGCAGGATGACCGCCTGGTCAATGACGCAGAACGAATGGATCCGCACCCGCGAAAACAGGATGGTATTCGAAATTTGTGACCCGGAAATGATGCAGCCGCCGGAAACCAGCGTATTGGCTGCCACGCCATGCACGCCATTGTTGTTCGGCACGAACTTGGCCGACGGCATCTGCTCCTGGTAAGTCCATATCGGCCAATCCTGATCGTACAGGTTGAGCTGCGGCAGGTTCGACGTCAAATCCAGGTTCGCTGCCCAGAATGAATCGACCGTGCCGACATCGCGCCAGTACGGCGCAACCTCGTTCGACGACGGTACGCACGACATGCCGAACAGGTGCGCGCGCGCATGGCCGTCGCGCACCACACGCGGGATGATGTCGCGGCCAAAATCGTGGTTCGATTCCGGATTCCTGATATCTTCCTCCAGCAGGTGATACAGGTATTCCGCGTTGAAAACGTAAATCCCCATGCTGGCCAGCGCCACGTCCGGCTTGCCCGGCATCGCCGGCGGGTCGGCCGGCTTTTCGACGAAATCGACGATGCGGCGCTCGCCATCGACCGCCATCACGCCGAAACCGGTCGCTTCATGCCGCGGCACTTCGACGCATGCAATCGTGCACACCGAACGCATTTCGACATGATCCAGCAGCATCATCGAGTAATCCATCTTGTACACATGGTCGCCCGCCAGCACCAGCACGAATTCAGGTCGGTACGAGCGGATGATGCCCAGATTCTGCAGCACCGCATCAGCCGTGCCGCGATACCAGGTGGTTTCATCGAGCTGCTGCTGCGCCGGCCACAGGTCGATGAATTCATTGTGTTCGCCACGCAGGAAATTCCAGCCGCGCTGGAGGTGCCTGATCAGCGAATGCGAACGGTACTGCGTCACCACGCCGATGCGGCGGATGCCGGAATTGATGCAGTTCGACAGCGCGAAATCGACGATGCGGAACTTGCCGCCAAAAAAGACCGCCGGCTTGGCGCGCATGTCGGTCAGCTGATGCAGGCGCGAACCGCGCCCGCCAGCCAGCACAATCGCCAGCGTGCGCTTCGGAAGATGACTGGCGAGAAAAAGCTTGTCTGTAACCAATTGCATGATGTCTTGTCCTTGTTATTGTCGGGAAATGACTGGTTCAGGTGAGGCAGAAAAATCAGGTAATCACGGATGGCCGCTTCATGCCGGAATGGGCGGAGATGGCGGCAATTTCTTCCGCCAGCGCCACCAGATCGGCCAGCGCCTGCTGCGTCGGCAAATCGTGCTGCGCCGGATCGGGTTCGTATTTTTCGAAATAGACGCGCAAGGTGGCGCCGCTGGTGCCGGTGCCGGACAGGCGGAACACGATGCGCGCGCCATCGTCGAACACAATGCGCACGCCCTGATGGGTCGAGACCGAACCATCGACCGGATCGGCATACTGGAAATCATCCGCCAGCCTGACCCGATGCGTGCCCAGCGTCTGCCCGGCCAAGGCCGGCAGCTTCGCTCGCAAACCATCCATCAGCGCCTGCGCGTGTTCGGTGGCGATGCCTTCGTAATCGTGGCGCGAGTAATAGTTGCGTCCGAAGCGCGCCCAGTGCTGCTGCACCAGTTCGCGCACGGATTTGCCGCTGACCGCCAGCAGGTTGAGCCAGAACAGCACCGCCCACAAGCCATCCTTTTCGCGCATGTGGCTTGACCCGGTGCCATAGCTTTCCTCGCCGCACAGCGTGACCTTGCCGGCATCGAGCAGGTTGCCGAAGAATTTCCAGCCGGTCGGCGTTTCGAAACACGGCACGCCCAGCGCGGCGGCCACGCGGTCGGCCGCGCACGAAGTCGGCATCGAGCGCGCGATGCCGGCAATGCCATTTTTATAGCCGGGCGCAACAGTCGCGTTCGCCGCCAGAATCGCCAGGCTGTCCGACGGCGTGACAGCCAGTTTCTGGCCGACGATCATGTTGCGGTCGGCGTCGCCATCAGAAGCTGCGCCGAAGTCCGGCGCGGCATCGCCATCCATCAACGCAATCAGCTCGGCCGCGTGAGCCGGGTTCGGGTCGGGATGGTGGCCGCCAAAATCTTCCAGCGGCTGGCCATGCATCACCGTGCCGCGCGGCGCGCCAAGCATGCGTTCCAAAATCTCGGTCGCATACGGGCCGGAAACCGCGCTCATCGCATCAAAACGCATGCTGAAACCGCCGGCAAAAAGCCGCCTGATGGCGTCGAAATCGAACAACTGGCCCATCTGTTCTGCATAGTCGGTCACCGGGTCGATGATTTCAACCTGCATCTGCCCGATGGCGCAATCGCCCAGCCGGTCGAGATCGATGCCGGGTGCGTCGCTGATGCGGTATTCGCTGATGGCTTGCGTTCTGGCGTAAATCGCCTCGGTGATCTTTTCCGGTGCCGGCCCGCCGTTACCGATGTTGTATTTGATACCGAAGTCGCCGTCCGGTCCGCCCGGATTGTGGCTGGCCGACAGGATGATGCCGCCAAACGCATGCCGCTTGCGAATCACGCAACTGACCGCCGGCGTGGACAGGATGCCGCCGCGCCCGACCAGCACCTTGCCGATGCCGTTGGCCGCCGCCATCCTGAGTATCGTCTGAATCGCCTGCCGGTTATGAAAGCGACCATCACCACCGAGCACCAGCGTCTGGCCGGCGCTACCTTCGAGCGAATCGAATATCGACTGGACAAAATTTTCCAGATAGCCTGGCTGCTGAAAAACGGTGACTTTCTTGCGTAAACCTGAAGTGCCGGGCTGCTGGCCGGCGAAGACCTGCGTGCGGATGGTTCGAATAGTCAAATCTGGCTCCGTCATCAATTCCTGTTTACCGGGATCGCATTCCCGGCGCGTTCAGCCATCGGATTGTAGTCCGGCTGTCGCCCAAAAAGTTTGATGTATTGCAACATACCGCACCGGAAGGCTTGCCGCCGCCGATGTGTCCTGCCACTGCGCAAATCCGCTTTCGTGCCCGACAAACCACCGATGCCGCGGCAATAACCGCCGTATGAACCCCAATGTGCCATGCCAAGTACCATGCTTTGGGCGCCCCAACATACTGGTGAGGGTATATTTCAAGCACCACGAAAGATATGGCGCATCCGGTGGATTTTCAATTATACCCCCGGAAAATGACCATCATTACGACATTTCGGTGACAACATCACATTTCCTGCGCCACCAGCCAGACGGCGCGCGGCGGCAGCACCGTTTCTCCGTCGATAGTGACGACGGCAGCGGCCGGTTCCGCGCTGTCGAGCAGCACTTGCCACCGTCCGGGGGGCAGCCTGAAGCTCACCGGTTGCGCTGAGGCATTGAGCAGCAGCATGCTGGTTTCCGCCTCATGCAGCAAGATGCCCAAGCAGACATGGCCGCGCTCGGCCCATTCGGCGCTGCCAATCGCATCGCCATCCGGCGACAGCCAGACGATATCCGCCTCGCCGGATGATTGCCGTTCGCCGGTGAACCAGCGCACGCTGCGCAGCGCCGGATGGCGGCGCCGCAATGCCAGCAGTCGCCGCACATAGTCGGCCAGCTCGCGATCTGCCCTGTTCCAGTCGAGCCACGCCAGTTCATTGTCCTGGCAATAGGCATTATTGTTGCCGCGCTGGCTGTGGCCGAGTTCATCGCCCGCCTGCAGCATCGGCGTGCCTTGCGAAAACAGCAGCGTCGCCAGCAAGGCGCGTTTCAGCTGTCCTCGCAGTGCCTGCACCTCGCCGCTGGTGGTTTCGCCCTCGACACCGCAGTTCCAGCTATGGTTGTGCGTGCTGCCGTCGCGATTGTCTTCGCCATTGGCCAGGTTGTGCTTGTGGTTGTAGCTGACCAGATCGTGCAGCGTGAAACCGTCATGCACCGCGATGAAATTGACGCTCGATGCCGCGCTGCGGTTGTGATGTCGGAAGTAATCGCTCGATCCGGCAAAACGCTGCGCGAATTCGCCCAGCGTAGGCCACTGATGCAGCCAGAATGAGCGCATCACATCGCGGTACTGATCATTCCATTCGAGCCAGCCGGCCGGAAATTGTCCGACCTGATAACCGCCCGGCCCGATATCCCACGGCTCGGCAATCAGCCGCACACGCGACAGCACCGGGTCCTGGCCGATGGCGGCAAAGAACGGCGCGGTGGTTGAAAAGCCATGCGCATTGCGCGCCAGCACCGTGGCCAGATCGAAACGGAAGCCATCAACGTGCATTTCCTCGACCCAGTAACGCAGCGAATCCATCACCATCTGCAGCACACGCGGTTCCGACAGGTTCAGGCAGTTGCCGCAGCCGCTCCAGTTTTCATACAGCGCGCGGTCGCCCGGCTGCAAGTGATAGTAGAGCGAATTGTCGATGCCGCGAAACGACAGCGCCGGGCCATCGCCGCCCATTTCGGCCGTGTGGTTGTACACCACGTCGAGCACGACTTCGATCCTGTTCGCATGCAGCGCCTTCACCATGTCGCGGAATTCCGATACCGGCGTCGTGCCTGCACGACCCGACCAGTAGCGCGGCTCGGGCGCGAAAAAACCGATGCTGGTGTAGCCCCAGTAATTCGACAACCCCATTTTCTGCAGTCGCGCTTCATCGGCGCGGAAATGCACCGGCAGCAAGCTGACCGTGGTCACGCCCAGCTCCTTCAGATAGGCGGTCACCGCTGGATGCGCCAGCGCCGCATAGCTGCCGCGCAATTCTTCCGGCACCAGCGGATGCAGCCGGGTGAAGCCCTTCACATGCATTTCATACAGCACGACATCCGACACGGCAATCGCCGGCCTGACATCGCCGCCCCAGTCATACGGCTCATGCGCCACGCGCGCCTTCAATGCGATGGCTGCGGTATCGGCAGGGTTATCGATCAGAAATTCGTCCTGACCTCGATACTGGCCGACGATTTGCCGCGCATACGGGTCAAGCAGCACCTTGTTCGGGTTGTAGCGGTAGCCCTGATGCGGCGCGTACTGGCCGAACGCGCGATAGCCATATACCAGCCCCGGCGCGGCATCCGGCAGATAACCGTGCCAGACGCCATCTTCGCACACTGGCAGCCGCAACCGCAGCGTTTCCTGCTCGCCCAGATCGTCAAACAGGCACAGCAGTACCGCCTGCGCATTCGGCGCCACCAGCGCAAAATTCACGCCTTCGCCATCCCAATGCGCGCCCAGCGGATAGGCTTTGCCCGGCTTGATGGTGGGGGCGGTGTGCAGCATGGTTATTCCTTGCGCTTGCGTGCCGGCCCGGCAGCCGATTTTGGCTTCAGCGTCAGCATCACCGTCGCCAGCGGCGGTACGGTGATCGCAATCGACCAATCTCTGCCATGCATCCGCTGCCGTTGCGCGCGCAATTCTCCGTTGCGCATGCCGCTGCCGGCATAGATTTCCGCGTCGGTATTCAAAATTTCGACATAGGTGCCGGATTGCGGCACGCCGAGGCGGTAGCCGTGCCGCGGCACCGGGGTGAAATTGCTGACGATGATCACGAACTCACCAGCGGCATCGCGCCGCAGGAAAGCAAACACCGAATTATCGACATCGTCGTGCACGAGCCACTCGAACCCTCGAGGTTCGTAATCGAGCTGGTACAGCGCCGGATGCGTGCGATAGACCGCGTTCAGATCGCGCACCACGCGCTGCGCGCCGGCATGGACCGCATACTGCAGCAAATCCCAGTCAAGGCTGCCGTTTGAATTCCATTCGCGGTACTGGCCGAATTCGCTCCCCATGAACAGCAGTTTCTTGCCCGGGTGCCCCCACATGAAGCCGTAATAGGCGCGCAGGTTGGCGAATCGCTGCCATTCGTCGCCCGGCATCCGGCCAAGGATCGACCGTTTGCCGTGCACCACTTCGTCATGCGACAGTGGCAGCACGAAATTCTCGCTGTAGGCATACATCATCGAGAAGCGCATCTTGTCGTGATGGTGCTTGCGATGCACCGGGTCCTGCTGCATGTACGACAGTGTGTCGTGCATCCAGCCGAGATTCCATTTGTAATGGAAGCCTAGGCCGCCGTGAAAGGTCGGGCGCGACACCGCCGGAAACGCAGTCGATTCCTCCGCCATTGTCACCGCCTCCGGCCGCTCGGTGCCGACCACTTCATTCATCCGGCGCAGGAAGGCTATCGCTTCCAGATTCTGATTGCCGCCGTATTCGTTCGGAATCCACTCCCCCGGCTTGCGGCTGTAATCGCGGTAAATCATCGACGCCACCGCATCGACCCGCAAGCCATCAATGCCGAAACGTTCGAGCCAGAAAAGTGCATTGCCAACCAGGAAGTTGCGCACTTCGCGCCCGCCGTAGTTGTAGATCAGCACATTCCAGTCCTGATGAAAACCTTCGCGCGGATCGGCGTGTTCGTACAGCGGCGTGCCGTCGAAATGCTCCAGCCCGTGCGCATCGATCGGAAAATGCCCCGGCACCCAGTCGAGAATCACGCCCAGTCCGCTGGCGTGCGCGGTTTCGATGAAGCAGCGGAAATCGTCCGGCGTGCCATAGCGCGACGTCGGCGCATACAGCCCGACCGGCTGGTAGCCCCAGGAATTGTCGAGCGGATGTTCGTGCACCGGCAGCAGCTCGACATGGGTAAACCCCAGGTCGAGCACATACGGAATCAACTGTTCGGCCAGTTCACGGTAAGTGAACCAGCGGCGACCATCGCCCGGCAAGCGCCAGGAACCGAGATGCACTTCGTAAATGCTGACCGGTGCATCAAGCGCATTCGCCTTTCTGCGCGCCTCGCTGGCCGGACAGACCGGCAGCAGCCGATGCACCACCGAGGCCGACTTCGGCCGCAGTTCAGCCGAAAAGCCAAACGGATCGGCCTTGTACAGAATGTCGCCGTTGTTCGCCTTGACTTCGTATTTGTAGATATCGCCCGGCATCATGTGCGGCACGAAAATTTCCCACACGCCGCATTCCGGCCGTAGCCGCATCATGTGGCGCCTGCCATCCCAGTTGTTGAAATCACCAACCACCGACACCCGGCGCGCGTTCGGCGCCCAGACGACAAAGCTGACGCCGGCAACGCCATCGATCTCGGTCGGGTGCGCTCCCATTTTTTCGTACGGCCGGAAATGCGTGCCCTCGGCCAGCAGCCAGACGTCGATATCGCCCAGGATTTTCGCGAAGCGGTACGCATGCTCCATTTCCTGCTCGTGACTGCCCCAGTCAACCAGCAGCCGGTAAGCGAAACGGTTCTTGCGCCGGGGAATGGCGGCGGCGAAGATATCGGTACCCTTGACCCGCGCCAGCGCCACCAGCTTGCGGCCGGTTTTCGACTCGATCACGGCCACGCCAACCGCGCCCGGCAACAGCGCCCGTACCACCAGTTGTCCCTTGACCTCATGCATGCCGAGTACCGAAAACGGATCGCCGTGGTCGCCCGCCATCAGCTTGCGGTACGCGTCTGCAAGACCTGCCTGTTCGAACATCAAGAATCTCCGTGAGAATGCTGCGTCGTCTGGCGGACAAGGGAAATGCGGTTCTTTCCGCGCCATGGATAGATATTGCCGCATTGCATTTATGCAACGCGCCGATATTATGCCGCATCGCACAGGAAAAAACGGCGCAAAGGCGACTGCGCTTGACGATTGTCATGCCACAAACTGGCTGCACCGCTGAAATTCAGGGCGCGGGCAACGACTTGCCGGACAGCACTTCTGCTACCATGACCGTATGACTACGCTTCCGCCCCGTGACGATCCGGGGATTGCCGACGATACTACTGCCCCGTCCTCCCGGCGGCATCACTTGATGCCGCTGGCGAAAGTATTTGTCGTGCTGGTCTGCCTGTCGTTGCTGGTCATTGTATTTTGGCAAAACCACAACGTATACAATATCGGACGGCAACACGCGAAAAACTATGCGGCCAATCTGACGAACTCTCTGGCACAGCAAACAGAAGCCACCTTCAAGCAGGCCGATACAATTCTGCTGGAACTGGTTGAACGGGTCGAAACCGATGGTACTGGCGCGGCCAACCTGCGCCGGCTGGAGTCTCTGCTGGTACAGCATGTGAAGGAATTGCCGAAGCTGCACGGCCTGTTCATCTATGACGCCAGCGGGCGTTGGCTGGTAAATTCGATGCGACGCAGTACGGTCGGAGTGAACAATGCCGACCGTGATTATTTCATCTATCTGATTACCCATGCCGACGCCAAACCATTCATCGGCAAACCGGTCAAGAGCCGCTCGACCGGCGAGTGGATTTTCACCATCGCACGCCGCTTCAATCATGCCGATGGCCGCTTCGCCGGCGTGGTGCTGGCCACCATCCGGCTTGATTACTTCAATCAGCAATACAACAGCTATCGGCTTGGCCCCAACAGTGCGATTGCGCTCGACTCAGCCGATGGCGTCCTGCTGCTGCGCCGCCCGTTCGACGAAAAGCAGATTGGCATGGATATCCGCAATGGGCCATTGTTCCGCGAACATCTGCCCAAGGCGACCTCCGGCATTTTCCAGACGAATGCGTCCGCGATTGATGGCCAGGAACGGCTGATCTCCTACCGGCAGCTGGATTCCTATCCGCTGATACAGGTGGTATCGCTGTCGCAAAAAGACCTGATGGCCCAGTGGTGGCGGGAAGCTTACCCCCATATGCTGGTGGTGTTCGTCCTTACATTGGGACTGGGATTCCTCGGTTTCAGAATGTTGCGTCAGATTGCCAGACGACTTGAGGCCGAAAACGAGCTGCAGAAAGCGCAAACGGCACTGCAGCAACTGAACCATGAACTCGAACGGATGGCGATGCAGGACGGTCTGACCGGACTGGCGAACCGCCGCCAGTTCGACCTAGCGCTGGACGAAGAGTTCCGCCGCGCGATGCGTCACAACCAGCCGCTGGCGCTGATCATGCTTGATGTCGACATCTTCAAACAATACAACGATCATTACGGCCATCCTGCCGGCGACGATTGTCTGCGGAAAATCAGCGCGGTGGTAAAGGCCTGCCAGCGACGCGCCGGCGATCTGGCTGCACGCTATGGCGGCGAGGAAATCGCGCTGCTGCTACCCGGAACAGATCTGGCAAGCGCACACGCCATTGCCGAACAAATCCAGCAAGACGTGCGCGCGCTGGCGATTGCACATGCCACCAGCAGCAACGGCATCCTGACAATCAGTTGCGGCGTCGATGCGCTGGTGCCGATGCGCAACAAACACCTGCCGCTGGATTTGCTCGCCGGAGCGGACAAGGCGCTGTACGCAGCCAAGTCCGCCGGGCGCGACCATGTGGTGGCAGCGCCACCAACGGCTCACATGCCGGAATAATTCGGCCCGCCGCCACTCTCAGGCGCGACCCAGACGATGTTTTGCGTCGGGTCCTTGATGTCGCATGTCTTGCAGTGGATGCAGTTCGATGCATTGATCTGCAGCCGAGCGCGGCCATCGTCGTCCTGCACAAATTCGTACACCCCCGCCGGGCAGTAGCGCGCCTCAGGCCCGGCGTATTTCGCCAGATTCAGCGCCACCGGCTTGTCCGCATCCTTCAGCGTCAAGTGACATGGCTGATCTTCCTCGTGCTGCACGCCAGTCAGGTAAACTGACGACAGCAAATCGAACGTCAGCCTGCCATCCGGCTTCGGATAGGCAATCGGCTGGCATTGCGCCGCCGGCAGCAGCAGTTCGTGGTCGGCATGCCTGCGGTGCATGGTCCACGGCGCGCGGCCGCGCAACAGCACCTGATCGATGCCAAACAGCAGCCCGCCCAGCATCAGCCCCTGTTCCATGCAGGGCTTGAAATTGCGACCGCGATGCAGTTCCTCATGCAGCCACGACTGGCGGAACGACTGCGGGTACGCCGCCAGCACGTCGCCCGCCCGGCCAGCCGCCAGTGCCTCGACCGCAGCCTCGGCTGCCAGTGCGCCCGACTTGACTGCGCCGTGGATGCCTTTCAAGCGGCTGCCGTTCATGAAACCAGCTTCGCAGCCGACCAGCGCGCCACCCTGAAACGCCAGTTCCGGCAATGCCTGCAGCCCACCGACCGTCATCGCGCGCGCGCCGTAGGCGATGCGCTGCCCTCCTTCAATGTGCGGCCGCACCGCCGGATGGGTCTTGAAACGCTGGAATTCCTCGAACGGCGACAGGTACGGATTGCGGTAGCCCAGCCCGAAAATATAGCCGATCGCCACCTGCCGGTTTTCCATGTGGTAGATGAACGAGCCGCCGTAAGTCGCGTTGTCCAGCGGCCAGCCGGCAGTATGCAGCACCAGCCCCGGCTGGTGCTGCTCTTTGCTCACTTCCCACACTTCCTTGATGCCGATGCTGTACGCCTGCGGGTCGCGCCCTTGATCGAGCTTGAAGCGCGCAATCAGTTCGCGCCCGAGCTGGCCGCGCGTGCCTTCAGCGAACAGCGTGTATTTCGCGTGCAGTTCCATCCCGCGCTGGAATTCCGGCTTGCGCCTGCGCTCGCGATCGAGGCCCATGTCGCCGGTGGCGACCCCCTTGACCGAACCGTCGTCGCGGTACAGCACTTCGGCCGCGGCAAAGCCGGGAAAGATGTCGACCCCCAGACTTTCCGCCTGCTGGCCGAGCCAGCGCGTCAGATTGCCGAGTGAAATCAGGTAATTGCCATCATTGTGGAAGCAGGCCGGCACCAGCGCTGCCGGCAATGCCTTCGCGCCGCTGGCGCTCAGTTGCAGCATCCGTTCACTGGCGACAGGCAGGTTCAGCGGCGCGCCGCGCTCGCGCCAGTCAGGGAACAATTCCGCCAGCGAACGCGGATCGATGATCGCACCCGAGAGCGTATGTGCGCCCAGTTCACCGCCTTTTTCCAGCACGCACACCGATATCTCATTGCCGTTTTGCGCCGCCAACTGCCTGGCGCGAATCGCCGCCGCCAGCCCGGCTGGTCCACCGCCAACGATGACAAGGTCGTACTCCATCGCCTCGCGCGGATCCAGATTCTGATTTTGTGACATGATTCCGAAAAAATAAAAACCCGTCCGGACCTGCCATTTTTTTGCGCCCGGACAAAACGCGCCACAATTTATTTGCAGCATAATCTGGCAATGATAACGGTTCTGATGCCGTTTTACCGATAAAATGCCGCCAGCGGGCGAGTAAGCCGGGAGTTCATATGGGTATTGAAGTCAATCTGGAAGGAAAAACCGCGCTGGTCACCGGCGCATCGAGCGGTCTGGGCGCGCGTGCCGCGCGCGCACTGGCGCAAGCTGGTGCCCGTGTCGTGCTGGCTTCGCGCCGGATGAACCTGTTGAAGGAATTGCGCGCCGAAATCGAGGCCGAAGGCGGTTCCGCCCATGTGGTGCATCTGGACGTAACCGACCACGCCAGCATCAAATCGGCGATTGCGCATGCAGAAACCGAGGCAGGCGCGCTCGACATCCTGGTCAACAATTCCGGCGTGGTGACCAACCAGCGGCTGGAAGACGTGACGATGGACGATTACGTGCACATCATGGGTACCAACCAGCGCGGCGCATTCTTCGTCGCGCAGGAAGCGGCCAAGCGGATGATCGCTCGCGCCAAGGCCAAACCGGGCCGGCAGCACCGCATCATCAACATTTCGTCGATTGCCGGCCTGAAATCGCTGCCGTATTACGGCGTATATGGCATGAGCAAGGCGGCGGTAATCCAGATGACGAAATCGATGGCGCTCGAATGGGCACCGTACAACATCAACGTCAACGCGATTTGCCCCGGCTACATGCTGACCGACATCAACGCCGCGCATTACCATAGCGAACAGGGACAGAAATTCATCGACAAGCTGCCGCGCAAGCGCGCCGGCAAGCCGGAAGACCTCGACGGACTGGTGCTATTGCTGGCGTCCGATGAATCCCGCTTCATCAATGGCGCGGTCATTACCGCCGACGACGGCATGAGCCTGTTATGAACGAACAAGACCGTCGACTGGTTTTCACCAGCAGGATTCCCATCCGCTGGAGCGACATGGATGCAATGGGCCATGTCAACAATACCGTCTATTTCCGCTACATGGAGCAGGCGCGGATCGAATGGTATGCGTCGTTCCGCTCGCGCGAGAAGGCCGGGATGGAAACCGTGGTGGTCAACGCGCACTGCACCTATTTCCGGCCACTGAAGTATCCGGGCGACATCGAAGTCCGCACCTATGCCGGCTCGCCCGGCCGTTCCAGCTTCGAAATCACGCAGGATATCGTGATGGCCGACGATCCGGACACCATCTATGCCTCAGGCGGCGCGAAAGTGGTCTGGATCGACCTGCAGACCGTCAGGTCGGTGCCACTGCCGGAAGAACTGCGCACGCTGATTACGCCGGAAGTCGCGTAACCGTATCCGGACACAGTCGAACCCGAACATCAGCCAACGGAGAATGAGCATGAACGTCAAACTGAACCATCTCGGCCGGCTTGGCCTGTGCAGCCTGATGTCGCTGGCGCTGCTGTCGCAATCCTGCACCGCCAAGACCGATGAACCGAAACCGCAACAGTCGCAGCAGCAATCAAAAGGACAGCCGCTGGCGCTGCCCGCGCCGCAAACCACTGGCGGCAAGCCACTAATGGATGCGCTCAGGGAGCGGCGCACGGTGCGCGATTACGACAGCAAGCCGCTGTCGCCGCAAACGCTGTCAAACCTGCTGTGGGCCGCGTTCGGCGTCAACCGGGCAGACAAGAAGGGTCGCACCGCGCCGTCGGCGCACGATGCACAGGAAGTCGGCATCTATGTTGTCACCAAAGAAGGCGTATGGCTGTACGATGCCTTCGCCCACAGCCTGCAACCGGTGAGTAATCAGGATATCCGTTCACTGACCGGCAAGCAGGGCTTCGTCGCCGATGCGCCGGTGAACCTGCTGTTCGTGGCCGATGTATCGAAATTCCGCAACGACGACGATGAATACCGGCGCTTCTACGCCGCCGCCGATACCGGCTACATCAGCCAGAACGTCTACCTGTTCTGCGCCTCGGAAGGGCTGGCGACGATGGTGCGCGCCTACATCGACAAACCGGCGCTGGCGAAGGCGCTGAATCTGGCATCAAACCAGCACATCATCCTGGCGCAATCGGTCGGCTACCCGAAAAAATAACGCTTAGCCGATCATTCGCACCGGCGCCGCCCAGAAGCGCAGGCTATAATTAAAACCTGCACGGCGCGGCGCCTGCCACGCCGCCTTTCAACGCACAACCGATGGAAACCTGATCCATGATGCTGAAAAAAGATGGCGTTGCCGACGCCAAGTTTGACCGCCTGGAGCAATTTCTCGATTCACAGCCGAACGCCATGCATCTGGAACACATGGACGGCTTTTTCTGCGCGCTGATCATCGGCCCGGAACCGGTGCCGATGAGCGAATTCCTGCCCTACATCTTCGGCAGCGGCACGCCGAACTTCGAA
>JAGTRJ010000042.1 GCA_018261755.1 Burkholderiaceae bacterium | reverse complement strand
TCTTGGGCAACCAAAAAACCGCTGGCGGGCGCTTCGATGCCGCCATCGGGCCGGATACGGCGGTATGCCAGCACTGTCTGGCGGAACTGTTTGCCCCGGCTGATCGGCGCTACCGCTACGCCTTCATCAACTGCACCGATTGCGGCCCGCGCTACACCATCGCCCGGCACTTGCCCTATGCGCGCGCGGCCACCAGCATGGCCGGTTTCACCCAGTGCGACGCCTGCCAGTCGGAATACGTTGACCCGGCGCACCGCCGTTTCCATGCCGAGCCGAATGCCTGCCCCGACTGCGGGCCGCAACTGCGTCTGCTCGATGCCGGTGGGCAGGCAATTGATGGCGATGCGATTGCCGCCACGCTGGCGCGCCTGCGCAGCGGCGAGATAGTCGCCATCAAGGGGCTGGGCGGGTTCCATCTGGCGTGCGATGCTCGTCAGCTGGCTGCCGTCGTGCGCCTGCGCGAGCGCAAGCAGCGCGAGGAAAAACCGCTGGCGTTGATGTTCGCCAATCCGGCATCGCTGGCACCCTATGTTGCCGTCGCGCCGGCCGAAGCGCAGCAGCTGGCTGCGCCCGAACGCCCGATCGTGCTGCTGCAGAAACGGGCCGCAGCCGATGCCGCCTTCGCCGGCATTGCCCCCGGCGTGGCCTGGCTGGGCGCGATGCTGCCCTACACGCCGATGCATTACCTGCTGTTTCACGAAGCCGCTGGCCGTCCTGCCGGCACCGACTGGCTGGCCGAGCCGCAGCCACTGGTGCTGGTGATGACCAGCGCCAATCCGCATGGCGAGCCGCTGGTGACGGGCAACGACGAGGCGCTCAAGCGCCTTGCCGGCATGGCCGATGCCTACCTGTTGCATGACCGCGATATCGTGACGCGCTGCGACGACAGCGTGCTGCGCGTGCCGGCCGCGACCGGCGAGCCGCAGTTCATTCGTCGCGCGCGCGGTTATACCCCGCGCGCCATCCGGCTGACGCAGCGCGGGCGTGATGTGCTGGCGCTCGGCGGCATGTTCAAGAACACCATTTGCTTCACCCGCAACAGCCAAGCCTTCGTGTCGCCGCACATCGGCGATCTCGACCATGCCGCCACTTGCCTGGCGCTGGAGCAGACGGTGCATCATCTGCATCATGTGCTGCAGGTCAGGCCGCAGGCGGTGGCGCACGACCTTCATCCGGATTTCTACAGCACCCGCCTGGCGCTGCAACTGGCCGCAAATTGGCAGGTGCCGGCGATCGCGGTGCAGCACCATCACGCGCATATTGCCGCCGTGCTGGCGGAATATGGTATCGACCAACCTGTTTTGGGCGTGGCGTTCGATGGCGTTGGCCTGGGTGATGACGGCGAAGCATGGGGCGGGGAATTGCTGGCCGTGGCCGGAGCGCAGTACGAACGCATCGGGCATTTGCGCCGGATCGCCTTGCCTGGCGGCGATCGCGCTGCGCGCGAACCATGGCGCATGGCGGCCTCGGCCTTGCACATGCTGGGCCGTGGCGGGGAAATTGCCTCGCGTTTCCCCCGCCAGGCCAGCGCCGCCATGCTGGGGCAGGTGCTGGCCGGCAAGGCGCGGTTGCCGCATACCTCCAGCATGGGCCGCTGGTTCGATGCGGCTGCCGGGCTGCTGGATATCCAGCCACGCATGAGTTTCGAAGGGCAGGCGGCGATGCGCCTGGAAGGGATGGCGGCCGCGCATGGCGACGTGTCGCTGCCGGCAGAGCATCAGATCCGGATGGAAGCGGGCAAGTCGGTGCTCGACCTGTCGTTGTTGCTGCAATACATCAGTGCCGAATCCGATGCGGCGCGCGCAGCGGCCTGTTTTCATGCCGGCCTGGTGGTTGGGCTTGCCGACTGGATTGAACAGGCGGCACAATCGCAGGGTTTGCGCGTGGTTGCCTGTGGTGGCGGCTGTTGGATGAATGCCATCCTGGCGCAAGGCTTGCGGCGCGCATTGCAGCAGCGCGGCCTCAGGATGCTCGAAGCGCATGCAGTGCCGCCGAATGATGGCGGGCTGGCGCTGGGGCAGGCATGGGTGGCGCGGGCGCGGCCTGATTTTTGATTGGAGATACCCTATGTGTTTGGCGATTCCGGCGAAAGTGGTTGAAATCTGTGGCGAGGATCAGGCGCGCATCGACATCGTCGGCGTGCAAAAGGAAATTTCGACCGCACTGATCGATAACGTGGCGGTAGGCGATTACCTGATCGTGCATGTCGGCCATGCCATCGGCCGGCTCGATCCGGCGGAAGCGGAAAAGACGCTGGCCTATCTGGCCGAAATGAGCGAAGAGGATGCGAGGGCGCTGGCCGCTGCCTCGATGTAGGTCTGGCCCCGGTATCTTGATGAAGTACATCGACGAATTCAGGGATGGCAAGCTGGCGCGCGCACTGGCGCGCACCATCGCGCGCGAAGTCAGGCCGGATGGCAGTTACCGCCTGATGGAGTTTTGCGGCGGCCACACGCACGCGATTTCCCGTTACGGCCTCGAAGACCTGCTGCCGCCGCAAGTGCGGATGATTCATGGCCCCGGTTGCCCGGTGTGCGTGCTGCCGATCGGGCGCACCGACAGTGCGATTGAACTGGCGCTGAAACCGGGCGTGATCCTGTGCACCTATGCCGATACGATGCGCATTCCTGCCTCGGGCGGGCTGTCGCTGTTCAAGGCCAAGGCGCAGGGGGCGGATGTGCGCATGGTGTATTCCAGCACCGATGCGTTGCGCATCGCGCAGGACGAACCGCAGCGCGAGGTGGTGTTCTTTGCCATCGGTTTCGAAACCACCACGCCGCCGACCGCCGTGGTGATCAAACAGGCGGCGGCGCTGGGGCTCACGAATTTCAGCGTGTATTGCAACCATGTGCTGACGCCGGCGGCGATGGTGCACCTGATGGAACTCTCCGCTGCCGGTGGCGCCGATAGCGTCCGGATCGATGGCTTTGTCGGGCCATCGCATGTCAGCACCATCATCGGCAGCGAACCGTACGAGAAATTCGCCGCCTGTTACCGCAAGCCGGTCGTGATTGCCGGTTTCGAGCCGCTGGATGTGATGCAGTCGATCCTGATGCTGGTGCGGCAGATCAATCAAGGCCGGGCCGAGGTGGAAAACCAGTTCATCCGCGCGGTGACGCGCGAAGGCAACCGCAAGGCGCAGCGCCTGACCGATGAAGTGTTCGAATTGCGCGCTGCATTCGACTGGCGCGGATTGGGCGAAGTGCCTCATAGCGCGCTGAAAATTCGGGCCGAATTTGCCGCTTATGATGCCGAACGCCGTTTCGATATTCCCTACCGTCAGGTGCCCGATCCGAAGGTGTGCGAATGCGCAGCCATCCTGCGCGGGCAGAAGCACCCGTCCGATTGCAGGGTGTTCGGCAATGCCTGCACGCCGGAGCAGCCGATTGGCGCCTGCATGGTGTCGTCCGAAGGCGCCTGCGCCGCCTTTTATACCTATGGCCGATTTCGATCTAGGACAAGTTCATGACAACAGCAACCAAACCCGATTACCGGCGCCCGCTTGACTGGAAACACGGCCAGGTGGACATGACCCACGGCAGCGGCGGGCGCGCGATGGCGCAGCTGATCGAGGATTTGTTCGTGGCGAATTTCGACAATGAATTCCTGCGGGCGCAAAACGATGGCGCCTGTTTTGCCGTGCCGTCCGGCGGGCGCATGGTGATGGCGACCGACAGCCACGTGGTTTCGCCGCTGTTCTTTCCCGGCGGCGATATCGGCTGCCTGGCGGTGCATGGCACGGTGAACGATGTGGCGATGGCCGGCGGCCGTCCGTTGTATCTGGCGGCGAGTTTCATCCTGGAAGAAGGTTTTCCGCTGGCCGAGCTGAAGCGCATCGTCGAATCGATGGCGCGCGCGGCGAAAGAGGCGGGGGTGCCGATTGTCACCGGCGATACCAAGGTGGTCGAGCAGGGCAAGGGCGATGGCGTGTTCATCACCACCACCGGCGTTGGCATCGTGCCGCCGGAAGTGAATGTTTCCGGCGCCAACATCAGGCCCAGCGACAGGATCATCGTTTCGGGCATGCTGGGCGATCACGGCGTTGCCATCATGTCGTTGCGCGAAAACCTGTCGTTTGACACCACCATCCAATCCGATACCGCCGCGCTGAATGGCTTGACCGCCGCGATGCTGGCAGCCGTGCCCGGCATCCATGCATTGCGCGATCCGACCCGTGGCGGACTGGCGGCGGTGATGAACGAATTTGCGCGTCAGTCCGGTGTCGGCATCGTGTTGCAGGAAGATGCATTGCCGGTGAGGCCGCAGGTTGCGGCCGCGTGCGAACTGCTAGGACTCGATCCGCTGTATGTGGCCAACGAAGGCAAGCTGGTCGCGGTGTGCGCGCCGGAAGATGCCGAACGTCTGCTGGCCGTCATGCGCGCGCATCCGCATGGGCAGGATGCCGCCATCATCGGCGAGGCAATCGCCGATTCGCACTGCTTCGTCCAGATGGAAACCAGCTTTGGCGGCCGCCGCATGGTCGATTGGCTTACCGGCGAACAACTGCCCCGCATCTGCTAGCACAGCAAACCCTGAGAGCGCACATCCTCGCCGGCTCGCTGCTGCCGGCGGTGGCTTGCATGCGCTTGCTCATTGGTTGATCGTTTTTTTCTTTCCTCGTTTTCACGCCGTCGTGACGGCAGAGATTCATGCTTTCGTCATAAATGACGATTCGGATTGTCATCAGCAAATTTGACGTTGAATTCGCGCCCGTCTTCGACAGTGTTTTTTATGGGTGATTTTGTAACCCATTGTAATTAAACACAAAAACATCGCGCATCTTTTCCGCGCTGCATGGCACAGGATGTGCTCTATAGCTGTAGGCCATTATGGTACGGCTTTTATGGGGGGGTAGTTTATGAACCGCTTCGTCATTGCGGAGCCCAAGCTTTGTATAGGGTGCAATACCTGCATGGCAGCCTGCACGCTGGTACACAAAGCTGAAGGATTGCAGTCGCATCCACGACTGAACGTCGTTCGCAATGGCACTGCCACTGCGCCGGTTCAATGTCGCAATTGTGAGGACGCACCTTGCGCCAAGGTCTGTCCTGTCAACGCCATCACGCAGAGCGACGATGCAGTCGTTCTGAACGAAGTCACCTGCATTGGCTGCAAACTCTGCGCCATTGCCTGTCCCTTCGGGGCCATCACGCCGTCTGGCACCAGCAATCTAGGTGTCGCAACGCAATACAACCAGCTCGAATACACCGGACAGCAAACGGGCAGCCTGCCAGGCCTCGATCCGATTCTTTCCTGGTCGAGTGGTGTGCGCAGTGTTGCCGTCAAATGTGATTTGTGTGACTTCAGCGGCAAGGGGCCGGAGTGCGTGCGGGTTTGCCCGACCAAGGCCCTGTTCCTGGTGAGTGAGGAAGCCATCAACGAATCCAGCAGCGCCAAGCGCAAGGCCACTGTCATTGCCGATGGTGCGAACTTGTCCTTTGTTGGCATCGACTCGGAGCAAAAATAATGATGACACCCTTGTGCCTTTTATTGACTTCGGTGCTGGTCTTCACCGGCGGCGCTTTCGTGGCGCTGCTGTGCTGCAAGAGCGACCGCGCCTCGATCTATATCTCGGGCATTGCTGGCGTGGTGGGCAGTCTGGCCGGTCTGGCGGCATCGGTGCCGGTCATGCTTGCCGGCAAGGCGATAACCTACGTCCACGCCGGCCCGTTCCCGTTCACGCATTTCACCGTGCGCTTTGATGCGCTGGCCGCTTTCATGGTGTTCGTGATTGCGCTGCTGGTGCTGGTGGCGTCAATCTATTCCTTTTCGTATGTGCAGGAGTATGAGGGGCGCGGCGCATGGGCCATGGGCTTTTTCACCAACCTGTTCGTCGCGTCGATGATTGCCCTGGTGGCAGTGGACAATGCGTTTTACTTCCTCGTGTTCTTCGAGCTGATGTCGCTGTCTTCCTACTTCCTGGTTATTTTCGACCAGAACGAAGAAGCGGTCGAAGCCGGTTTCCTTTACTTCCTGATCGCGCACGCGGGGTCAATCCTGATTCTCGGTTCTTTCTTCATCTTCTGGTGGCAGACCGGCAGCCTCGATTTCTCGGCCTTCCGTGAAGCAAAACTTTCCGCTCCGCTGGCTTCGATTGCCTTCGTGCTCGCGTTTCTCGGTTTCGGCGCCAAGGCCGGCATGGTTCCGCTGCATAGCTGGCTGCCGCGTGCCCACCCGGCTGCGCCGTCGCACGCCTCGGCGCTGATGTCGGGCGTGATGGTGAAGATCGGCGTGTTCGGCATCATCAAGGTCGGCGTTGACCTGCTCGG
>JAGTRJ010000017.1 GCA_018261755.1 Burkholderiaceae bacterium | reverse complement strand
CTTCCTTGTTCGCCTGATCGACCGCATTCCTGACTTCGACCATATTGGCTTCGCTTACTACGTCAAACGATGGCATGGCATTCTTCCTTTGATTGAAACTTGAAAACGGATTCTGGCAACGAATCCGGATAACGACAATACCCTCGATTTTACCCTGAATCGCCGAGGTTACAGCCTGATTGCAACCCATCTTTCCACCTGCATCCGTCACCGGCGGCGGAGTATAATCGTCCGCCATGAAAGCCCCTCTCACCATAGAGCGCGACGTTTCGCTACGCGAGCTCAACACCTTCGGCATCGACGTCCGCACGCGCGCGCTGCTGCGCGTGACCGACGCGGCGCAACTCGCCGCCGTCAGAAACGAGGCCGAACTGGCCGCGCTGCCGCGGCTGGTGCTCGGCGGCGGCAGCAACGTGCTGCTGACCGGCGATTTCGACGGGCTAGTGCTGCTGATGGCGAACCGCGGCATCGAAATCACCGGCGAGGACGAACAGGCGGTTTACGTGCGCGCCGCCGCTGGCGAAAACTGGCACGAATTCGTGCTATGGACGCTGAACAAGGAGCTGGCCGGGCTGGAAAACCTGGCGCTGATTCCGGGCAGCGTCGGCGCCGCGCCAGTGCAGAACATCGGCGCCTATGGCGCCGAAGTGCGCGACTGCCTACATTCGCTGACTCTGTTCGATTTCGAAACCGGCAGCATCCGCCGCTTCACCAGCGCCGAGTGCACCTTCGGCTACCGCGACAGCGTGTTCAAGCGCCAGCTGAAAAACCGCGCCGTGATTCTCGACGTCACCTTCGCGCTGCCGAAGCGCTGGCAACCGAATACCGGCTATTCCGACGTCGCAACCGAACTGGCGGCGCGCGGCATCGCCACGCCGACGCCGCGCCAGCTGTGCGATGCGATTGTCGCCATCCGCCAGCGCAAGCTGCCCGATCCGGCACGGCTCGGCAATGCCGGCAGCTTTTTCAAGAATCCGGTGGTATCAGCCGCGCAAAAGCAGGCGCTGGCGGCGCGCTTTCCGCAACTGGTCAGCTACCAGCAGCAAGACGGCAGCCACAAGCTGGCCGCCGGCTGGCTGGTCGATCAGGCCGGCTGGAAAGGCAAGGTCGAGGGACGCGCCGGCGTGTCCGAAACGCAGGCGCTGGTGCTGGTGAACCGTGGTGGCGCCAACGGAAAGGAAATCGCGCAGCTAGCGCAGGCGATTGCGGCCGACGTGCAGGCGAAGTTCGGCGTGGCGCTGGAAGCGGAGCCGCTGATCCTCTGACCCACAGCGCGCGATGGGCAACGCCGCTGTCGGCCTGCCATGGCAGCACCGGCGCGACCTACGCGACCGCCGGCGCAAAATATCAGGGGTATATAACAAAAATCGGCCGCTGGGCCACGTATTTGCTGGCTGATTTAAAATACTCTCCCCAGTATATTTTTTGGCCTTACTGACCAAAAATTCATTTTAGTCAGTTATTTCAGGCATAGCCGCCTTGCCTGCGCAAGAAAACAACCCGGTGACAGCCAACGCTGAACCATCCCTTGCGCACGAAGGGCTATTCCGGCTGCGCGGCCACCATCTGGCCCCGCAGCGGTCTTCAGAACTTCTTAGCCGTAATAGCAGACATAATCGACCGTATCCAGCGCCTCGATTTCGAAGCTGGAATTGCCCGGCACGGAAAAGCTCTGGCCGGCGCCGTAGATTTTCACTTCGCTTTCACCCGCCAGTTGCACGCGGCACTGGCCACCGATGATTTCCATGATTTCCGGCGCGCCGGTGTTGAAGGTCAGCTTCGACGGCAGGATCACGCCGATGGTTTTCTTGCTGCCGTCGGCAAACAAAACCGTGTGCGAAACGCATTTGCCGTCGAAATAGACGTTGGATTTCTTGATCACGCTGACGTTGTCGAATTGGGTGCTCATGATGGCCTTTCTTTGGTGGTTCATTCGATAAATGGATATGGCGCGGCGGGCATTGCCTCGCGCTCAAAAAAACGGCGCCGCTGCTGCGCGACGCCGTTCGTGCTGCTTGTTGATGCCGGAGGTTATTTGTCGCTCTTGCCCAGCTTCGGCAGCGCCACCGGCGAATCCGCATTCAGCAGGCCGACATTGCTGTAGATGCCGAGCTTGTGGCGCGTGTCGGCAATGTCCAGATTGCGCATCGTCAGCTGGCCAATGCGATCCTGCGGCGTGAACGGCGCATCCTCGACCTTTTCCATCGACAGCCGTTCCGGCGCGTAGGTCAGGTTCGGCGATTCGGTGTTCAGGATCGAGTAGTCGTTGCCACGGCGCAGTTCCAGCGTGACTTCGCCGGTGACCGCACGCGCCACCCAGCGCTGCGCCGCTTCGCGCAGCATGATCGCCTGCGTGTCGAACCAGCGGCCCTGATACAGCAGACGGCCGAGCTTGCGCCCGTTTTCGCGGTATTGCTCGATCGTGTCTTCGTTATGGATGCCGGTGATCAGCCGTTCGTAGGCGATGAACAGCAGCGCCAGTCCCGGCGCTTCGTAAATGCCGCGGCTCTTGGCTTCGATGATGCGGTTTTCGATCTGGTCGCTCATGCCCAGGCCGTGGCGGCCGCCAATGCGGTTCGCTTCCAGCATCAGTTCGACCGGGTTGGCATACACGACGCCGTTCAGCGCCACCGGACGGCCTTCCTCGAAGCGGATGCTGACTTCCTCGCGCTTGACCTCGACCTCGTCACGCCAGAAGGCCACGCCCATGATCGGCTCGACGATCTTCATGCCGGTGTTCAGGAATTCCAGATCCTTCGCTTCATGCGTCGCGCCCAGCATGTTGGAATCGGTCGAATACGCTTTTTCGACCGACATCTTGTAGTCGAAACCGGAAGCAATCAGGAATTCCGACATTTCCTTGCGCCCGCCGAGTTCCTGGATGAAGGTGTCGTCCAGCCACGGCTTGTAGATCCGCAGCGCCGGGTTGACCAGCAAGCCGTAGCGGTAGAAACGCTCGATGTCATTGCCCTTGAAGGTGCTGCCGTCGCCCCAGATGTTGACCTCGTCTTCCTGCATCGCCGCCACCAGCATCGTGCCAGTCACCGCGCGCCCCAGCGGGGTGGTGTTGAAGTAGGTCTGGCCGGCGGTCGAGATGTGGAACGCACCGCTTTGCAGCGCGGCAAAGCCTTCGGCCACCAGTTGTTCGCGGCAATCGATCAGGCGCGCCTGCTCGGCGCCGTACAGCTTCGCCTTTTGCGGGATGGCGTTGTAGTCGGATTCGTCCGGCTGGCCCAGATTGGCGGTGTAAGCGTACGGAATGGCGCCCTTCTGGCGCATCCAGTGCAGCGCGGCGCTGGTATCGAGGCCGCCGGAAAAGGCGATGCCGACTTTCTGATTGACGGGAACGGATTGAAGTATGGTTGACATGGTAATTCTTGATTTAGTTTAATACTTTGCCTAACAGCAGGTATTCCATTAACGCTTTTTGTACGTGCAGACGATTCTCCGCCTCATCCCACACCACCGATTGCGGGCCGTCGATAACGTCAGCGGTCACTTCCTCGCCGCGGTGCGCCGGCAGGCAATGCATGAACACCGCATCTGGCGCCGCCAGCTTCATCTTCGCGCTGTCGATGCACCAGCCGTCGAACGCTTTCATCCGCTCGGCGTTTTCCGCTTCGAAGCCCATGCTGGTCCAGACGTCGGTCGTGACCAGATGCGCGCCAACGCAGGCATCAGCCGGCTGCTCGAACTTCGTGTACTGCGTGTTGTCGGATGCAACCAGCGACCGATCGATGTCGTAGCCTTTCGGCGTCGAAACATGCAGATGGAAGCCGAAAATCTGCGCCGCCTGCAACCACGAATACAGCATGTTGTTCGCATCGCCGACCCAGGCCACGGTCTTGCCCTTGATCGAACCACGATGCTCGATGAAGGTGAAGACATCGGTCAGCACCTGGCACGGATGATGTTCATTGGTCAGGCCATTGATCACCGGCACGCGCGAATTGGCGGCGAAACGTTCAATGATGTCGTGACCGAACGTGCGCACCATGATGATGTCCGACATGCGCGACATCACTTGCGCCGCATCCTCGACCGGCTCGCCGCGCCCGAGTTGCGAATCCTGCGTGTTGATGTAGATGGCATTGCCACCAAGCTGCTGGATGCCGGCCTCGAACGACAACCGCGTGCGAGTCGAGCTTTTCTCGAACACCATCACCAGCGTGCGATCGATCAGCGGGTGGTAGGCTTCATACTGTTTGAACTTGCGCTTGATGATGTGCGCGCGCGCTATCAGGTGCTCGAATTCGTCGAGCGTGAAATCGCTTAACTGGAGAAAATGCTTGATTGCCATAGGCTAGGTTGGCGCCTGCCGCCGGATATGGGAAAGTGTCTGATTATACGGGAAGTTGGGCCAAAAGCCACGCCACCATTGCCAATCAGTAAAGCTTTTGCGACGACTCATGCACCAGTTGCGCATACAGCGCGTGGCGCATGGCAGCGATTTCTCCGCTTGCCACTGCCTCCAGAATCGCGCATCCTGGCTCGACCAGATGGCGGCAATTGTAGAAGCGGCATTTCCCCAGATGAGGCGTAAATTCGCGAAACGCCCGTTCCAGCATGCCTTCGCTCAAATGGTACAGCCCGAATTCCTGAAAACCGGGTGAATCGATCACCGCTGTTTCCGCATCGATCGCATACATGCGCGTAAACGTGGTCGTGTGCTTGCCGGTATCGAGCGCAGTCGAAATTTCACGCGTCACGATCTCGGCATCCGGCACCAGCAGGTTGATAATCGACGATTTGCCCATGCCGGACTGGCCGATCAGGATCGTCGTCTGCCCTTGCAGCAGCGGCAGCAAGGTCGCGCGGGTTTCATCCGGCGCACCCAGCGCCGATATTTCATGCACCGGATAGCCGAGCGCGGCATACGGTCGCATCCGTTCACGCGCCTTCGGCAGCAGCGCCGTCACGTCTGCCTTGTTCAGGAGCAGATGTACCGCCACGCCAGCCGCCTCGGCCGCGACCAGTGCACGCGACACCAGATCGTCGGCAAAACCCGGTTCGGTCGCCACCACGATGAACAATTGCGTCACGTTGGCCGCCAGCAGTTTCGACTTGTACTGATCGGAGCGGAACAGCAGCGTCTGGCGCTGATCGATGGCCTCGATCACGCCCTGCGCCGGCGAACTGGTTTTCACCCGCACCCGATCGCCCACCGCGACATCGCTTTTCTTGCCGCGCGTCACGCATTGCAGCCGCAATTCGCCCGCCTGCGCGATGTAATGACGGCCATGCGCGGCGATGACCGTAGCGGTGAGTTCAGCCATCATGCCGACAGAAGTTTGCCCACCCGCAAGCTGGCCGGCGGATGGGAATCGTAAAACGCCGAATACAGCGGGTCTGGCGTCAGCGTCGAAGCGTTGTCTTCATACATCTTCACCAATGCCGTCACCAAATCCTGCGCCTTCGTATGTTCGGCCGCGAACGCATCGGCTTCGTATTCATGCTTGCGCGAACTGAACGACACCAGCGGCGAACCGAAAAAAGTGAATACCGGCATCACCAGCACGAACAGCAGCAGCGCCATCGCGTCGGTGCTGGCAGCGCCCGGATTCACGCCCAGACCGGCATAAAACCACGGCTGCAGCTTCAGATAGCCGAGCAAGGCAAAGAATCCCAGCGACAGCACGAACATCAGCGCCATCCGCTTGATGATGTGCTTCAGCTTGAAATGCCCCAGTTCATGCGCCAGCACCGCTTCAATTTCCGGCGGCGCCAGGCGCTCGATCAGCGTATCGAAAAACACGATGCGCTTGGCCGCGCCAAAGCCGGAAAAATACGCATTGCCATGCGCGCTGCGTTTCGAGCCATCCATCACGAACAGGCCTTTCGAGGCAAAGCCGGTGCGCCGCATCAAATCTTCGATGCGAGCGCGCAATGCATCATCTGCCAGCGGCGTGAACTTGTTGAACAGCGGCGCAATGACGGTCGGATACAGCACCAGCATGCCAAGCTGAAACGCAGTCCAGCACAGCCATGCATACAGCCACCACAAAACGCCTGCCTTGCCCATCAACACCAGCAGCACCCATGCCAGCGGCAGGCCAATCACGGCACCGAGTAGGGATCCCTTGAACAGATCAATCAAAAACAGTTTCGGCGTCATCCGGTTGAAGCCAAACGCCTGCTCCAGCACGAACTGCCGGTAATAGCCGAATGGCAGTTCGAGCACGCCGGAAATGCACGCACAGCCCGCCAGCAAACCCAGCTGCTGCACCATGCCGCTGCCAGCCAGCCCGGCCAGCCATTCATGCAGCGCCTGCAGGCCGCCAAGAAGCGTAAAGCCGAGCAGCACCGCGCCCTCGACACAGCGTTCCGCCAAACCAAGGCGCGTTTTGGCGACGGTATAGTCGGCCGCCTTGCGATGCGCGTCCAAAGAAATCCTGGCCGCAAATTCCGCCGGCACGGCATCGCGATGCGCGCGCACGTGCCGGGTATGCCGCAATCCGAGCCAGAAGCGCGCAACCAGCATCGCCAGCAGAAAAAACAGGAAAACGATTGAAAATGCGGATGGGGACATTGCGCCGATGTGAGAAAATGGCTTGCTCAAGAAACTAGTAAGGAAGCATTATGTCACAAGCGACCGATTTGCAAACGCCGGCCGAAGCCGCAGAAAAACCTCAGCGCCCGAATGAATTCAACCTGATCTGGGTCGACATGGAAATGACCGGCCTCGATCCGGACAACGACCGCATCATCGAAGTGGCGGTGGTCGTGACCGATTCGCATCTGAATGTGCTGGCAGAAGGGCCGGTATTCGCCATTCACCAGTCCGACGAAGTGCTCAACGGCATGGATGCCTGGAACAAGGGCACGCACGGTCGCTCCGGCCTGATCGACCGCGTCAAGGCATCCACCATTTCCGAGGCGGATGCCGAAGAAGCACTGCTCGATTTCCTGCGCCACTTCGTGCCGAAGGGCAAATCGCCGATGTGCGGCAACACGATTCATCAGGATCGGCGTTTCATGGCGCGCACGATGCCGAAACTGGAAGCGTTCTTCCATTACCGCAACATCGACGTTTCGACGCTGAAGGAGTTGTGCCGCCGCTGGAAACCCGAAATCGTCAATGGCTTCAAGAAACACCAGAAGCACACCGCGCTGGCCGACATCATCGAATCGATCGATGAACTGCGCTACTACCGCGAACATTTCATCCTGCCCTGACGCCGTTTTTCGCGCGTATCCAGTCAAATAGCTGATGCTGTTGCATTTGCCGCGACAGCATCAGTATATTATTTGACGGAAATATTGTTCGGGTGCAAAAATCCATTGTATTCTTTGCATTTTCGCCGTCCACGCCCCGACACCTGACATGGTTTCACCCTGGCCCGTTCGATGAATCGCCTGACTGCGCACCGCAAGCTGAAATGGTTTGACAGCCCCAGAATTTTGCCCTGGGTGGTGCTTTGCATGGGTTTGCTCATCA
This sequence comes from Burkholderiaceae bacterium, assembly GCA_018261755.1. GTDB lineage: Bacteria > Pseudomonadota > Gammaproteobacteria > Burkholderiales > Burkholderiaceae_D > QZKY01. The sequence goes on along the minus strand of JAGTRJ010000017.1, from coordinate 91,325 downwards.
CCGCCTTGACATGGCATGCAACGCGATATGACACCCGAAACCAGTTGCGCGACGAATTCAATGCCCATGTCAGCCAAATCAGCAACCGGATCGAAAAACGTCACCATGAATCGCTGATGATCCTGCGCGGGATCTCCGGGCTGTTCAATGCCTCGAACGAAGTAACGCGCGACGAATTTCATACCTATATCGATTCATTGCAGGTTGCCAAGCATTACCCCGGCATCGGCAGCATCGGCCTGAGCGTGCTGGTTCCTGCCGGCAGCAAGGAGGAATTTATCCGAAAAACCCGGCGGCAAGGCTTGCCGGAATACGAGATCTGGCCGACTGGCGAGCGCGAACTGTATGCACCCGTTTTTTTCCGCGAAACCATGACAGGCAGCGGCCAGCGCGCCATCGGATTCGATCTGTTTTCAGAAGCATTTCGACGCGAAGCAATGCTGCTTGCGCGTGACAGCGGCAACATTGCGATGACAGGCAAACTTTTGCTGGCCAGCGATGTCGGGCAGGAAACCAGAACTGCGTTCCTGATGTACTCCCCGGTCTATCGCAATGGCTCGCCGCATGAAACAGTCGACGACCGCAGAAACAGCATTGTCGGCTGGGCTTACCTGTCGTTCCGCGTAAGCAGCATGATGGACGGCATTTTCGGCGAATCGCTGCACAATATCGGTCGGCAGGTCGGCTTTCACCTGTATGACGGCGCGCCCTTATCGGATGACGCCATTCTGTACCACTCGCATGGCACAGACCCCGACGACACCATCGCACGCAAGCCGCTGTTCGAAGCATCGGCCGAACTATCGCTGGCAAACAGGAAATGGACACTGGTCGTGCACACCAAACCCGAGTTTGAGGCGCGGCTGTTCGATTCGCGCCAGATGTTCGTCATCGGCATCGGCTGCCTGGTCAGTCTGCTGCTGTCGTTCATCGTCTGGCAGCAGGTGAACCGTCGCGCCCGAGCCATCTCGCTGGCAAGAAAGATGAACTACGACGTCATCGATCGCGAAAAACGCTACCGGCAAATGTTCGAGGACAACGCCTCGATAGCCTACATTCTCGATCCGGAATCCGGCAAGCTCATCGACATCAACACCGCTGCGGCGCAATTCTGGGGTTACACGCTCGACGAATTGCGCGAAATGAACATTGCAGACATCAACGTATCGCCACTGGATGAGCTTCAAACCGGCATGCAGCAGCAGGTGAAGGAAGGCAGCCCCGGCCAATTTCATTTCCGCCACAAGCTGAAAAATGGCGAAATTCGTGAAGTTGAAATCTACCGCTCGATGCTGACGCATCAGGGCAACACCTACATCTACTGCATCGTGCACGATGCCACCAGCCGGATACGCGCTGAAAAGGCGCTGCGTGAAAGCCAGGAAAAGCTGCGCGCCATTATCGATACCGCGATGGATTCGGTCGCACAATTCGATCTCAACGGCATCATCATCGACTGGAACCTGATGGCCGAAAAAACTTTCGGCTGGCCACGCGCAGAAGCCATCGGCAAACCACTGCTCGACACTATCATCCCGCCTCATTTGCGCGATGAGTACCGCGACAGCGCCAGACAGTTTCTCGAAAGTGACGACAGTCCGATACGCCATTCGCGGTTCGAGATTGTCGGCCTGCACCGCGATGGGCATGAACTCCCGATCGAAATGGCCATCACGACGATGATCGGCAATGCCGGACAACCCGAATTCTGCGCCTTCATCCACGATATCACCAACCGCAAGCGCAATGAAAATGCGCTGCGCAAAGCCAGAAACGAGCTGGAAAACCGCGTATTCGAGCGCACCGCAGAACTGGTACGCGCCAACCGCAGGCTGAACTCGGAAATTGCCGAGCGCACGCAAACGCAGGAAGCGCTGATGCAATCGCAAAACATGCTGCGCGAACTGGTGGCGCATCAGGATCGCATCCGCGAAACCGAGCGCAAGCGCATTGCGCGCGAAATTCATGATGAACTGGGGCAGCACCTGCTGGTTCTGCGCATTGATGTCTCGATGCTGTCCCGCGACACCAATACTCCGGAACAGGCCAAGCTCAAGCAGCGCATCGATTCCATCCTGCAGCACATCGACACGACGATGAAAAGCGTGCGCGCCATCATCAACAATCTGCGTCCGTCGGTACTCGATCTGGGATTGTTCGCCGCACTCGAATGGCAGGCGCAGGAATTCCAGCGCCGCAGCGGCATCGAATGCACGCTGCAGGCGGAAGAAGAAAATCTGGAACTGGACGACAACACATCCACCGTGCTGTTCCGCATCCTGCAGGAGGCGTTGAACAATGTGCTCAAGCATGCGCGCGCCAGCCGGGTACAAATCGACCTGCGCCGCCATGACGGCCGGTTGGTACTGAAAGTGACCGACAATGGCGTCGGCATCACCCAAACGCAAAACAAGGAACAGAAATCGTTCGGGCTAACCGGCATCCGCGAACGCATCAGCGTTCTTGGCGGAACGCTGGAAATCGACAGCAGCGGCAACGGCACAGTACTGGTCGTCTCGCTGCCGCTGGAAGAAGAATTGGCTGCCTGACATAAAAAAAACCGGCGGGTATGCACTCAAACATGCCTCCCCCGCCGGATTTTCCGCGGCTGCCAGAAAATACCCCCGGCAGTATATTTTGAAGTCTGAACCGCTGCTGCGGCCAATCAGCCGGCGAGCTTGTTTTTCAGCAACTCATTGACCTGCGCCGGATTGCCCTTACCCTTGGTCGCTTTCATCACCTGACCGACCAGCGCGTTGAATGCCTTTTCCTTACCAGCGCGGAATTCATCCACCGATTTCTGGTTCGCCGCCAGCACTTCATCGATGATTTTCTCCAGCGCGCCGGAATCCGAAATCTGCTTCAGACCTTTTTCGTCGATGATTTTGTCGGCTGCGCTGTCATCGTCGGATTTCGCTTCCCACATCGCGCCAAACACTTCCTTCGCAATTTTGTTCGAAATCGTGCCGTCGGCGATGCGTTTCAGCAGCAGCGCCAACTGCACCGCCGAAACCGGCGCGGCGGTAATTTCGACGCCTTCGCGGTTCAGCGTCGACGACACGTCACCCATCAGCCAGTTCGCGCCCTGCTTTGCCTGTTCCTTGCCGGTGGCGGCGATCAGCGCCTCGAAATAATCGGCCATCGCCTTTGACTGCGTCAGCACAGCTGCATCGTATTCCGGCAAGCCATAATCGCGCACGAAACGTTCGCGCATCGCATCCGGCAATTCTGGCATCCCCGCCTGCACGCGGTCGATCCATTCCTGCGAGATGGCCAGCGGCGGCAAGTCCGGGTCGGGGAAATAGCGGTAATCCTGCGCATCTTCCTTGCTGCGCATTTCGCGCGTTTCGCGGTTGTCCGAGTCATACAGGCGCGTGGCCTGCACCACCTGACCGCCATCCTCAATCAGTTCGATCTGACGGCGCACCTCGATGTTGATCGCATCTTCAAGGAAGCGGAACGAATTCAGGTTTTTGATTTCGCAGCGAGTGCCAAATTCCTTCTGCCCGACCGGCCGCACCGATACGTTCGCATCGCAGCGGAACGATCCTTCCTGCATGTTGCCATCGCAAATACCAAGCCAGGTCACGAGCGAATGCAGCGCGCGTGCATACGCAACCGCTTCGGCCGCACTCCTCATATCCGGCTCAGTCACGATTTCCAACAGCGGCGTGCCGGCGCGGTTCAGATCGATGCCGCTCATGCCCTGATAGTCTTCATGCAGCGACTTGCCCGCGTCTTCTTCCAGATGCGCGCGCGTCAATTGCACCGAACGGATTTCCTGCTTGCCGTCGCGCTCCAGCATGAACGACACGCGCCCGCCCTGCACCACCGGTTTTTCGTACTGGCTGATCTGGTAGCCCTTCGGCAGATCGGGATAAAAATAATTCTTGCGCGCAAACACCGATACCGGCGCGATGGTCGCGCCGACTGCGAGGCCGAACTGAATCGCCTTTTCGACTGCGCCACGATTCATCACCGGCAACACGCCCGGCAATGCCAGATCGACCGGGCATGCCTGCGTATTCGGCTCGGCGCCAAAAGCAGTCGACGCGCCGCTGAAGATCTTGGACTGAGTCGAGAGCTGCGCATGCGTTTCCAGACCGATCACCACTTCCCACTGCATATTCATTCTCCTCAGATACCCGCCGGGGCGCGCAGATGCCAATCCGTCGCCTGCTGGAACTTGTGCGCGATATTCAGCAGCCGCGCCTCGTCGAAATAGTTGCCGGTCAATTGCAAACCGACCGGACGGCTCGCATTGTTTCCGCCCTGACCGAAACCGCACGGGATCGACATGCCCGGCAGGCCGGCGAGGTTGGTCGAGAGCGTATAAATATCGCCGAGGTAGTTCGCCACCGGATCGTCGGCCTTGTCGCCGATATCCCACGCCACCGTCGGCGAAACCGGCCCCATGATCACGTCGCACTGCGTGAACGCCTGCTGGAAATCCTGCGCGATCAGGCGACGGATGCGCTGTGCCTGCAAATAATAGGCATCGTAATAACCGTGACACAACACGTAGGTGCCGACCAGGATGCGGCGCTGCACCTCCTCGCCGAAGCCTTCCGCGCGGGTTTTCTTGTACATGTCCTGCAGATCACCATATTCCTTCGCGCGATGGCCGTAACGCACGCCATCGAAGCGCGACAGGTTCGACGACGCTTCCGCCGGTGCAATCACGTAATAGACAGGAATCGACAACGACGTATTCGGCAGCGAGATGTCGACCAGCTTCGCGCCCAGTTTTTCATATTCTGACAACGCCGCGCGCACCGCCTGCTCAACGTCAGACGCTAAACCAGCGCCAAAATATTCCTTCGGCACACCAATGCGCAAACCGTCTAGCGGCTTTTCCAGCCCCTGCGTGAAATCCTCATCCGGCCGGCTAACGCTAGTCGAATCGCGGAGATCGAACCCTGCCATCGCATTCAGCAAAATCGCGCAATCTTCGGCCGTCTTTGCCATCGGCCCCCCCTGGTCGAGCGACGATGCATAAGCAATCATGCCGAAACGCGACACCCGGCCGTAAGTCGGCTTGATGCCGGTAATGCCGCACAGTGCCGCCGGCTGGCGAATCGAACCGCCGGTGTCGGTGCCGGTCACGCCAGCAGCGAGGCGCGCTGCCACCGCGGCGGCCGAACCACCAGAAGAACCGCCGGGCACGGCTGCCTTGTCCCACGGATTCTTGACCGGGCCAAAATATGAGTTTTCATTCGACGAACCCATCGCGAACTCGTCGCAATTGAGCTTGCCCAAATTGACCGCGCCAGCATCGATGAACCTGGTAACAACGGAGGCGTCGAACGGACTGATGTAGTTTGCCAGCATTTTCGAGCCGGCAGTCGAACGCCATCCCCGCGTCACGAAAATGTCCTTGTGCGCGATCGGAATACCGGTCAGCGGTGTGGCGTCGTTGAATTCAAGCCGCGTATCCGCGTCGGCTGCCTGCGCCAAGGTCAATTCTTCATCCACATGCAAAAAAGCGTTCAGGTCGCTTTGCTTGATGCGCGCGAGAAACAACTGCGCCAGTTCAGTAGCGGAAATTTTCTTGTCGCGCAACAGCGACGACAATTCCTTGATGGATTTGGTATGCATAACGATTGTTCTGTTTCAGAGCGCCCAAGGCGCATTATTCAACCACGCGCGGCACCAGATACAGGCCGTCCTGCGTTGCTGGCGCACATTGCTGGTATGCATCGCGCCGGTCGGGCTCGAGCACACGATCTTCACGCAAGCGCAATGACAGCTCGGGCATCAAGGCGGCGATCGGATGACTGAGCGGTTCGATGCCGGTGGTATCGACCGCACTCATCTGACCAACAAGCGCAAAAATGCCGTTCAGCTGTGCCAGCGTCTTGCTGGCACGCTCGTCGGAAATTTCAAGTTGCGCCAGATTGGCGATATGCTGGACATCGGAAAGAGATAATGACATGGTCTGGAGCGCGGCTTATCCACGCGAAAAGTTACACAACCCGCAACAAAAAAATTTGCCGTGAAAATTGTTTTGACGAAGAAATTTCGACCGCAACAACAGGCAAATATCGAGCGAATTATAAGGTAGAATGTCGGCTTGTTGCACGGTCGGCACTGCCGCCTGCACAGTTTAGGCAATGGATGCCCCTCTGAAAATGCTTATGCGCACCGTGTCTGCGCAACACAGGATTACTCATGTTTGGATTTTTTACGCAGTTATTCTCTAACGACTTGGCGATCGACCTCGGCACTGCCAATACGCTGATTTTTGCCCGCAACCAGGGCATCGTGCTGGATGAACCCTCCGTTGTTGCGATCCGTCAGGAAGGCGGCCCGAACGGCAAAAAAACCATCCAGGCCGTCGGCAAGGAAGCCAAGCAGATGCTGGGTAAGGTTCCCGGCAACATCGAGGCCATCCGCCCGATGAAGGATGGCGTGATCGCCGATTTCACCGTCACCGAGCAGATGCTCAAGCAGTTCATCCGCATGGTGCATGATTCCAAATTTTTCCGCCCGTCACCGCGCATCATTGTTTGCGTGCCGTGCGGCTCGACCCAGGTCGAGCGCCGCGCGATCCGCGAATCCGCGCTTGGCGCCGGCGCATCGAAGGTTTACCTGATTGAAGAACCGATGGCTGCAGCCATCGGCGCCGGCCTGCCGGTGTCGGATGCAACCGGCTCGATGGTGGTCGACATCGGCGGCGGAACAACCGAAGTCGGCATCATCTCGCTCGGCGGCATGGTGTACAAGGGTTCGGTGCGAGTCGGCGGCGACAAATTCGACGAAGCAATCGTCAACTACATCCGCCGCAATTACGGCATGCTGATCGGCGAGCAAACTGCTGAAGCGATCAAGAAAAACATCGGTTCCGCCTTCCCCGGTTCCGAAGTGCGCGAAATGGAAGTCAAGGGCCGCAACCTGTCCGAAGGCATTCCGCGCTCGTTCAACATTTCCAGCAACGAAATTCTGGAAGCACTGACCGATCCGCTGAACAACATCGTTTCCGCCGTCAAGAATGCGCTGGAACAGACGCCGCCGGAACTGGGGGCAGACATCGCCGAAAAAGGCATGATGCTGACCGGCGGTGGCGCGCTGCTGCGCGATATCGACCGGTTACTGATGGAAGAAACCGGCCTGCCAGTGCTGATTGCAGAAGACCCGCTGACCTGCGTGGTGCGCGGCTGCGGCATTGCGCTGGAGCGCATCGACCAGCTCGGCACGATCTTCTCGAACGAGTAAGGGACGGCAGCCAGAGCCATCCGGCTGCCTTGTGAACGACTTGCAGCATTGACGTTATTGCCGGACGTCTGATGGAACATAGTCCACCGCCACTTTTCCGACAGGGTGCGCCAGCGTTCGTAAAGATGGCGCTGTTCGCGCTGGTCGCGATCGCGCTCTTAGTGGCCGATTCGCGCATGCACACGCTTGGCCCGATACGCCAAGTAATTAACATGATGCTGTATCCGATCCAGCAAGTGGCGCTGTTGCCGCGCAGCGCCATCAATCTGGTCGGCGAGTATTTTTCTTCGCTGACGGAGTTGCAAAAGGAAATTGGCGTACTGCAACAGCAACAGCTGGAGAATGCGCAAACGCTGCAGCAAACGCAAAATCTGGTAACGGAAAATACCAACCTGCGCAAACTGCTGGAGCTTCGCGGTCAGACACAAACCAAATCCATCGTCGGTGAAATCCTTTATGACGCGCGCGATCCGTTCACCCGCAAGATCATCCTGAATCGCGGCTCGCAGGATGGCGTGATTGCTGGACAACCTGTCATTGATTCCAATGGTGTGATTGGCCAGGTCACGAGAGCATTCCCACTAACGTCCGAAGTCACGCTGCTGACCGACAAGGAGCAGGCGATTCCGGTACAGGTGGTACGCAACGGCTTGCGCAGCGTCGCTTATGGCCGTGGACAGTCCGGCCTGCTTGACTTGCGTTTCATGCCGGCGAATGCGGACGTGCAAACTGGCGACGTCCTCGTCACCTCCGGCATCGATGGCGTCTATCCACCAGGCCTGTCGGTGGCGAAAATCAGCCAAGTGGAAAATGTCGCCAGCGGTTCGTTCGGCCGTATCCTGTGCCAGCCCACTGCGGGTATGGATCGCAATCGGCAATTGCTGATCCTGCTGGTCGACATGAATATCCAGCCCCGTCCTGCTCCAGAAGAAACTGCCGAAAGAACCGGCAGGAGACGGCCGCGTGCCGCAGCTGCATCTGCGCCAGACACTACGGGACAAGCCCAATGAACCGCCCGCAATATATCCTTCTGCCGGCAAATCCACTGTTCATTTTCGGCAGCCTGCTGGTCGCATTCCTGCTGAATCTGCAAATCTGGGGGCGTGCACCCGGCGTGCCCGATTTCGTCGCTCTGGCACTGATTTTCTGGGGTATCCACCAGCCACGGCGGGTCGGTATCGGCGTCGCCTTCTGCATGGGACTGCTGATGGACGTGAACGATGCCACCCTGCTGGGTGAGAACGCATTGGCTTATACGCTGCTATCGTATTTCGCGATCACCATTCACCGGCGCGTATTGTGGTTCTCCGTCAGCAGGCAGGCGGTGCATGTGCTGCTACTGCTGCTATTCTCGCAAACAGTGCAGTTTCTGGTTCAGTACGTCGTCAACCACCGCATGCCGGGCTGGTTCTTTTTTCTTGAGAGTGTAGTCGGCGCTCTGCTGTGGCCTGTCGTCACCTGGCTTTTGCTGGCACCGCAACGGCGCGCGGTGAACCGGGACGAGAACCGTCCTATCTGAAGCATCCCGGCAACTCGCACCGCCCCCCGAAAACCATGTCGAAACTGGAAAACACAGAACGCGAACTGCAACACTTCCGCCTGCGGTTGACCATTGCCGGCATTTTCGTGCTGTTCTGCTTCGCCATGCTGCTTGTCCGTTTCGTCTGGCTGCAAGCCGTCAAGCACAAGATGTATGCGGAACTGGCGGAAGAAAACCGGATATCGATCGTGCCCGTCGTGCCCAACCGCGGCCTGATTCTGGATCGCAACGGCGTCGTGCTGGCACGCAACTATTCGGCATTTACTCTCGAAATTACGCCATCAAAACTGAAAGACGACCTGCAAACCGTCATCGACGAACTCGCCAAGCTGGTCGATATCCAGCCCAAGGATCGCAAGCGATTCAAGAAGCTGATGGAAGAATCGAAAAACTTTGAAAGCGTACCGATCCGGACACGCTTGAGCGATGAGGAAGTCGCGCGTTTCACCGTGCAGCGCTATCGTTTTCCCGGTGTCGAAATCCAGGCTCGCCTGTTCCGCCAATACCCGCTGGGCGCCGTAGCTGCGCATGCCATCGGCTATATTGGCCGTATCAACCAGAAAGACCTCGATACCATTGAAAGCCAGAACGACGAAGACAATTATCTTGGCACCAACTACATCGGCAAGGAAGGGATCGAAAAGAAATACGAGCGCGAATTGCATGGCACGACCGGATACGAAGAAGTCGAGGTGTCTGCGGGCGGGAAACCGGTGCGCACACTGTCACGCGGTTCTGCCACGCCCGGCAACAATCTGATCCTGTCGGTTGATATCCAACTGCAAAAAGTGGTCGAGGAAGCATTCGGCAACCGGCGCGGCGCATTGATCGCCATCGAACCAGCTACCGGCGATATCCTCGCCTATGTATCGATGCCGAACTTCGATCCGAATCTGTTCGTCGAGGGCATCGACCAGCAGAGCTGGGACGACCTCAACAATTCGCCTGACCGGCCACTGGTGAACCGCCCGCTCAGCGGTGCTTATCCGCCAGGTTCAACCTACAAGCCGTTCATGGCTCTGGCAGCGCTGACGCTTGGCAAACGCACGCCTGAAAACGCCATCGCCGATCCCGGCTATTTCATGCTCGGGAATCACCGCTTTCGCGATGACAAGCCAGGCGGGCACGGCTCGGTGAACATGTATACCTCCATCGTGCAATCGTGCGACACCTACTATTACATACTGGCGAATGAACTCGGTGTCGATACGATGCACGATTTCATGAAACCATTCGGCTTCGGGCAAAAAACCGGCATCGACCTGGAGCATGAACGCGAAGGCATCCTGCCTTCGACCGGCTGGAAACAAAAGGCTTACAAGACCCCGGCACAGAGAAAATGGTATGCCGGCGAAACCATTTCTCTCGGTATCGGCCAGGGATACAATTCCTTCACGCCATTGCAGTTGGCCCATGCAACCGCTACTCTCGCCAATAACGGCGTGGTGATGAAACCGCATCTGGTCAAGGCGATCGAAAACAGCGTGACTCGCGAACGCCAGCTGACCGTACCCAAGGAAAGCTACCGCATCGACCTCAAGCCAGAGCATGTCGAATTCATCAAGCAGGCAATGGTTGGCGTCACCAAGGAAGGAACTTCGGCCGCCGTGTTCTCGAAAACGGAATACATTTCTGCAGGCAAAACTGGCACGGCCCAGGTGATCGGCATGAAACAGAATGAAAAGTACAATGCTGCAGCGATTGCCGAACGCAAACGTGATCACTCGCTGTACATTGCCTTTGCACCGGCCGATAAGCCGAGCATCGCGCTGGCAGTGATCGTCGAAAACGGTGGCTTCGGATCGACCGCCGCAGCTCCAATTGCCAAAAAGGCGCTCGATTATTATCTGCTGGGCAAAAAACCTGAAGACAAGGATAAACCATCATCACCAACAGACACTCCGACACCAAGGGAAGATGCGGCACTGACCCGTCCTGTGGCCGAACTAAGGGCTGACGCCGAATCGGAGGGCGGCCCGAAAGAAGGCGAAGAAACCGAAGGCAATCGCGATTAAACATGCAAAAATTCGATAAAAACAGCCTGTTGCGAATGGTCAAACCCTGGTTCGATGTGTTTGACGGGCCACTGTCGCTGATTATCTTTTTCATCATGCTGGTTGGTCTGATTACGCTTTATTCAGCCAGCATTGATTTTCCAGGCAGGATGCAGGGACAGCTGCGTAACATCGCAGTCGCTTTCGTCGTCATGTGGATCGCCGCCAGCATCCCGCCACAAACGCTGATGCGGTTTGCCGTACCGATCTATGCAGTCGGCGTCGCCTTGCTGCTGGGGGTATTCGCGTTCGGCATGGTCAAAAAAGGGGCACGTCGCTGGCTCAATGTCGGAATTGTCATCCAGCCATCGGAAATCATGAAGATCGCTATGCCAATGATGCTGGCCTGGTTTTTCCAGAAACGCGAAGGCATGCTGAGCTGGAAGGAATATTTGATCGCTGCGATATTGCTGGCCGTACCGGCGGCACTGATCATCAAGCAGCCCGACCTTGGTACCGCACTGCTGGTCCTCGGCACGGGCTGTTATGTCATTTTCCTGGCTGGGCTGTCGTGGAAAACCATTATGGGCCTGTTCATCGCTGCTGGCGCCAGCATGCCACTAATTTGGTCCGTGCTGCATGACTACCAGCGCCAGCGCGTGATGACCCTGCTTGATCCGTCTGCCGACCCGCTCGGCAAGGGCTTTCACATCATCCAGTCAACTATCGCCGTCGGTTCCGGCGGTATTCTCGGCAAAGGCTGGCTGCAAGGGACGCAAGGCCATCTGCATTTCATCCCGGAACGCACCACTGATTTCATTTTTGCCGTCTATTCGGAAGAGTTCGGCCTGATTGGCAATCTGGTGCTGATGGGGCTATATCTGCTATTGATCGGCCGTGGTCTGATGATCGCTGCGAATGCGCCAACCATTTTCACCCGTCTGCTTGCTGGTGCTATCGCATTGATGTTTTTTAACTATGCCTTCGTCAACATGGGCATGGTCAGCGGCATCCTGCCCGTAGTCGGCGTGCCGTTGCCATTCATGAGCTATGGCGGCACAGCGCTGGTTACGCTTGGTCTGGGTGCCGGCATCCTGATGAGCATCAACCGGCACCGCAAGCTGGTGCAGACCTGAAAATCCCCCAACGAGGATGACTCCGATGCCCGCATTCGACACCAGCGCCATCCGCCACACTGCCATCATGCTGTTGGCGCTGACGCTCGTCGGCTGCGGCAGCGTGGTGAAACAACCGCCCGCTCCATCCACCAGCCCCAAGATGTCTTCGCAACCCGCGCTACCGTCTGCGGGCTCCGGACGCGGCGGCTACTATCTTGACGATGGCCCGGGCGAAAACATCCCTGCCGGACTGGAAAAGTCTCCCGATGCCGAACCAAAGGTCGAACCTTTGCTGCCGCGAGCAAACCGCCCCTATTCCGTATTCGGCAGTACCTATACGCCGGTGGCACTCAACAAGCCCTATTCGCAGCGCGGCGTTGGCAGCTGGTATGGCAAAAAATTCCACGGCCGGAAAACATCTTCCGGCGAACCGTATGACATGTACAAGATGACCGCAGCACACCCGACGCTGCCAATCCCGTCATATTCGCGCGTAACCAATCTCGACAATGGCAAACAGATTATCGTGCGCATCAACGATCGTGGGCCATTCCGCTCGAACCGCATCATCGACCTGTCCTACACTGCGGCGCTGAAGCTGGGGTATCTCGGCAAGGGTTCCGGCATGCTGCAGGTTGAACATTTGCGCCCCGAAGAAATCGATCGCATCGTCCGATCAAGGCGCATGAATGGAATTACAGACGCAGCAGTTGCGCCAGAGCAAACGCTGCAGGCCAGTGCCAACGATTATCCGCCGCTGCCATCCGGTTTAGGCAATGGCGCGCCGCAACCCGCCGCTCTGTCACTGACAGGCTATTATCTGCAACTCGGCTCATTTGCCAAGGAACACAATGCGCAAGCAATGCGCGCACAATACGCAATCACCTGGGCCGACAAGTTGCCACCCGTGCAGATCGTGCAAAAAGGTGAATTGTTCAGACTGTATGCCGGCCCGTTTTCCAGCCGGGATGAGGCAGCCGATGCTGCGCGACAGATGCAAGACTCAGGGGCGCCCAAACCTTTGATTGTCGAGCATTAACCATGTGCTGCGGCAAGCAGCATGGATAGGTCACTCGTCGGAATCTTCCAGCAGCATGCTTCTTTCGTTCACATCGTGCCGGATGATAGTGGCCTGGAAGGCATCATCGGCAGCTGTTTTGGCTGCGGGTGCAGGCGCCATCTTTGGTTCTTCGGCTGGGATGGTGTCAGATGTTAACGACGGTGCCTTGAGGATATCGCGCGCAATTTCGGACTCGATGGCGTCGATTTTTTCAGCCGTCATGCGTGCGATATCACGCTGTAGCCGGAGCTGCTCCGCTTCCCGCCAGGCGGCAAGATCTTCATCTTCCGGCGATAGCTGCGCCGGTTCCTCAATCAATGATTCCTTGTCCTCGACAGATTCATCCGGCTGCCGGTCCTTTTTGCCAAAAAAAGAAAACAACGCCACTTCCCTCTGCTCCTGTCGAAGACCCCCAAGAAAATATTTTTATTATGGCACGAATCAGTTATTGAATACAGCCACCCGCATGCACAAAGCATTACGGTGAGCGGCTGTCAGTCGTGGTTACTCCCCGTACAACTTTTGCTTCAGTTCACGGCGCTGCTGCGCTTCCAGCGACAGCGTTGCTGTTGGCCGCGCCAGCAGGCGCTGCACGCCAATCGGTTCGCCCGTTTCGACGCACCAGCCATATTCGCCCGAATCGATGCTAGCAATCGATTGTTGCACCTTTTTCAATAGCTTGCGCTCCCGATCCCGAGTACGCAACTCAAGCGCGTGCTCCTCTTCAATCGTGGCGCGATCGGCAGGGTCTGGCACCAGCGTCGTTTCACGCAAATGTTCGGTCGTTTCACCGGCATTCTTGATCAAGCTCTTTTCCAGTTGCTGCAAGCGCTCCTTGAAAAATGCGAGTTGCGCGTCATTCATGTAATCCTTGTCGCTCATCTTGAGAATTTCCGCCTCAGTGAGCAGGGCGCCGTTTGTTTTGGCGTCGGAAGTCGATTTTTTCGTTTTCGTATTCACTTAGCGTACCCTCACAATGCTTCGGTTGAGTAATTGATCAAACAAATTGTAATGGCAAAACTGCCGAATTTACCAGTTGAAACCTCCCTTACGCGACGGCCAGATAACTGTCTGAAGTCATCAGTACTGCGAAATTGACGCAGTTTATACCAAACATTGCTCCAGACCGCGAATAAAAATCTCTTTCGGCAATTTTTTTCCGATAAACACCATTTTGCTGGCACGCGTTTCATCCTTTGCCCAAGGAGCACCGACATCACTCCCCAGCAATTGATGCACTCCCTGAAAAACGATCCTGTGATCCGCACCGCTGATATGCAACACCCCCTTGTAACGAAGCATTTGCGCGCCATACACCTGCAGCATCGCGCTCAGGAATTCCTCCAGCAATTCATTGTCAAACGCGCGCTCGCTGGCAAACATGAAAGCAGCAATATCGTCCGCATGTCGTGCTTGATGTGAGTGGTGCGTGTGATCATGGCCGCAACCGCAGCCACACGCTTGTCCATGCGCATGGCCGTGATATCCCTGTTCGGCCAAAAAGCACGGTTCGATTTCCAGCTTGTCATTCAGATGAAAGCCTCGCAGGTCGAGCACTTCGTCAACAGGAACCCGGCCAAAATCGGCAGTGACGATCGAAGCACGCGGATTGATGCGCATCAGCCGCGCCTTCAGCGCCTGCAGTGCAGCCGACGCAACCAGATCGGTTTTCGATAGCAGCAAACGGTCAGCAAAAGCGACCTGGCTGCGAGCAGGCTCATGTTCATCGAGCTGCTGCATCGCATACACCGCATCCGCCACGGTCACGATCGCATCGATCATGTAATGTTGTGCAACCTGGTCATCAACGAAAAAGGTTTGCGCGATTGGCCCGGGATCGGCCAACCCGGTCGTTTCGATTACGATGCGGTCAAAATTCAGTTCGCCTCGTTCTCGTTTGCCTGCCAACGACGACAGCGCCTCGACCAAATCGCCGCGTACGGTGCAGCAGATACAACCATTGTTCATCTCAACGATCTGCTCGGCGCCGCCCTGCATCAGCAGCGCACCATCAATGCTTTCCTGTCCGAATTCATTTTCGATCACAGCAATCCGGTAGCCATGCGACTCCTGCAAAATCCGGTTCAGAAGCGTGGTTTTGCCGGCACCGAGAAAACCGGTCAGGATGGTAGCGGGAATCAACGACATATCAATCAACCTTCACAAGCATCAAGCCTCGCGGCTTTTTCCTAAAAAACAGTGGGGTATAAGGTGAAACCACGCAGTTCCGCCCGATTTTTGCGGCACTACAAATATACTGCACCCAGTATTATTTCCTCTTCGCTCGCGGATGCGTGGCATCGTAAACCTGCGCCAACCGCTGGAAATCGAGCGAAGTATAAACCTGCGTCGAGGCAATCGATGCATGACCGAGCAATTCCTGCACCGCACGCAAATCTCCGGACGATTGCAGCAGGTGCGACGCAAACGAATGCCGCAGCATGTGCGGATGAACGTCTGCCGGAATGCCTTGCATCAGCGCATGCGCCTTTAGCCGCAACTGAATCGTACGCGGCGAAATGCGCGTGCCGCGCATGCCGACAAACAGCGCGTGGCTATCGCCACCGGCCCCAGCCTTCGCCAATAGCGGGCGCACCGTCAGCCAGGCTGCTATCGCCGCCAGAGCAGGTTTTCCCACCGGCACGCTGCGTTGCCTGCTACCCTTTCCAGTAACGATCACCTCGCCCGCCTCGGCATCAAGCCAGCTGATCGAGGTGTAATCCTGCTGCTTCACATGCTGCAAATCCAGCCCGGCCAATTCGGACACCCGCAATCCGCTTGAATACAGCAGCTCGAACATTGCGCGATCGCGCAGTTTGACTGCATCGTCCGCACCTGAATCGCCTTTGCCTGACACCAGCCGCACCGCATCGTCAACAGACAGCGCTTTCGGCAGCGTACGCGCACGCTTCGGAGGCCGCACACCTTCGACCGGATTGACCGCCATCGGCGTTTGCTCGGCCAGCCAGCGAAAAAAAACGCGCCAAGCAGACAACGTGCGCGCAATCGAACGCGGGCCGATACCTTGCGCATGGAGTTTCGCCGCGAACTGTCGAATCTGAAGATGCGAGATGCCCGCCAGCGCAGTGTTGCCGGCGAATGCCTGCAATGCGGCCAGATCGCGCCGATAAGCGGCGAGCGTATCGTGAGAAAGCTGACGCTGCGTCAGCAGGCAATCCAGATAATCGTCTATGACGACGCCATTGGGATTGCCGTCCATCGCCGCACCCGCAGTCAATCCAGCAGGCAGGTCAGCGCCGCGCTAGCCGTTTCGCCAATATCGATGAGAAAATCGATTGCCATGCTGGAGGTAAAGCGTTCCGGATCGGGCGATCCCATGATCAGCAGGCCAAATACATCCGGCGAATCTTCATTGCGCAACGGCAGCATCGCCACCGACTGAATCTCTGCCGCTTCGAGCCATCGCACGGCTTCAAAATCGCGGTTCGCGCCACAGTAAGGCGATGACAGGCTGTTTGCGAACAATCTCGCATCTTCGCCCACATCCTGCGCAAACCAGGTGTGGGAGAAGGGTTCCGCCACGCGCCACAGGCGCAGCGACACATGGGGCACACCGAAAATGGTTTGCATGCCATTGATCAACGCGTGCGGCAAATCAACATCATTGCGCGCCAGCAGCAGGGCTCTCGTCCAGGATTTGTATTTTTGCACGATGACATCGTTTTCCTTTGCCACCCGCACCAATTCTGCCAGCCGCAATTCCAGCGTACGATGTTTGTCGCGCATGACTTCCATCTGGCGATCCTGCAAGGACACGGTGCGTCCGCCCAACTGACTGGGAATCCTTATCTGCGTCAGCAGGTCGACATGCTCCTGGAAGAATTCCGGATGGTCGGCAAGATACTGCGCGACGTTGTCGGCATCGAGAGATGAAATCATTATTGCGTTGTTCGGAATGAAAATGGACGGTGGTGATTTTACCCCGGAAATGCGCTGCTGCCGCGTTCCTGCAATCTGTATGGCTGCAGATTTCGCAAACAGCGGCGAGTGATGGCGCATATCTGTTGCACATTGGTGTTGCACAACGCTGACAGGATGACGGCATTGTGCGTGGTTAGCACAGTCTTTCGATGTTTTTCTATATCATTGGTGAAAGCATTACTCAAACGCCGTGCAAAATGCGGTAAGGTTGTCTTGCCTCAGCACAAGGATTCTCATGGCACTTCAGCCATCCAACGACGGACAACGACCGTTCGCGACGTCAACACCATCCGGCCATTTTGGACGCTGGCTGATTCTGGCTGCCATTATCGGCAATCTGCTGGTCATTGTCTTCAGCATTCTCAGCGTACAGAATAACCGCGAACACGCCGAACACTTGGCTGAAGTCCAGACGCAAAATCTGGCACAGGCGATGGAGCAGACCATCACCTTCAATATCGACAAAGTTCACCAGTCCCTGCGCGCCCTGACCTATGAAATGGAACGGCAACTGGCCGCTTCTGGCAAGGCCGATTTGTCAGCTCTGCAGCGAGTCATCGAACAACAAAAGGTGCTGCTGCCCGAAGCCACGGGCATTCGCATCATCGATATCAACGGAAAGGCCATCCTGGGGCAGGCCAACACGAAAAACCCCACGGCCAATGTTGCTGACCGCAGTTATTTCACCCAATTGCAGCAGGCACAAGGAATCAAAGTCACCTATTCGACTCCAATACTGAGCCGTTTCAGTAGCGAAATGGTTATCATCGTCGCCCATCGCATCAATGGACCAGATGGCAGTTTTGCAGGTGCCGTAACAGCACCGATTTCGGTTGATCGGATCAAGGCATTGCTGTCGCATTATGAGGTGGGGCAGAAAGGCATCCTGGCAATACGCGACCATGACCTTAATCTGGTACTGCGCTTTCCTGATGTTCCTCCAAACGAGCAGGTTGAAGGCAGGACGACTGAAGCGACTTCTGCCTTGCGCGAACTGATCAATCGAGGCCACACCATCAGCACTTACCATACCGCTGGCCGGTTTGATCAAGTCATGCGCGTCGTTTCCTATCGCAAGCTGACCAACATCCCGATGTATGTGCTGGCGGGGCTGGCCGAGAGCGAATACCTTGCCGGCTGGCGTCGCGATGTTGGAGAAACCGTGGGATTCGTTCTGGCCTTCGCGCTAATGAGCATTGCTGGCAGCTGGCTGCTATACCGCACGTGGCAAAGGCAGGTGCGCGATACGAAGGCATTGCGTGCAAGCCATCACGCACTGAAAGCAGCGCATGAAGCCCTGGCGGAACGGGATCGGGCACTGGCCTCGACACAAGCAGCCAGTGGCCTCGGCATTTTCATGTTGAAGTTCGAGACAGGGTGCTACACCTGCTCGGCCGAACTCGACCAGATTCTCGGCCTCCAACCAGGCGAGGAAATTACCATCGACAAATGGAAAGCGTTGCTCCATCCCGATGACACACCGGCAGTTCTGGCGTATTTCAGAGATGTCGTCATTCCGCAACGACGACCTTTCAACTACGAATACCGCATCATTCGGCCCGTTGATGGCAGTATCCGCTGGCTGCAAATTTTTGGCGCTGTAGATTGCGATGAAAATGATAAACCTCATCGCATGAGCGGCACGATTCTGGACATTACGGATCGCAAGCGCCAGGAAGAAGGCTTGCGCCTGGCGCATGAGGTGTTCATCAATACGCATGAAGCCGTCATGATCACCGACGAACATGCCGTGCTGATCGACGTCAACCCGGCATTCACGACGATCACAGGCTATGCGCGCGACGAGGCAATCGGCCAATCTCCACGCATGTTGCGCTCCGGGCAACAGAACCGGCAGTTCTACCAAGAGTTATGGAACACCCTGTCGCAGCAAGGTTACTGGGAAGGGGAGTTTCACAACCGGCGCAAGGATGGGACGGTGTATATCCAGGCCACCAAAATTTCGGCGATCCGCGACGATCATGATCATATCGTGCGCTATATCGCGCTGGCTTCCGACGTAACCGAAATGCGAGCCAATCAGGATCAGATCGAGCACCTAGCCTACCACGACAAATTGACGAATCTGCCCAACAGACTGCTGCTGGCAGACCGCCTGCAACTGGCGATTGCGCATGCCGATCAACAGCGGGAAATGCTGGGCGTGTGCTATCTCGACCTTGACGGCTTCAAGGCCATCAACGATACCTGGGGGCACGATGTCGGCGACGCGGTACTGGTCGAAGCGGCTCGCCGCTTGGGAGAAAGCGTTCGCGCCGGCGATACCGTGGCGCGGCTTGGCGGCGACGAATTCGTGGTGCTGCTGAGCAATGTGCACCAGATTGCCGAAATCGAGCATGCGATACAGCGCATGCTGACCGCTCTGGCACAGCCCATCCAGACCGGCACAACAACCGCCAAGCTGACTGCCAGCATCGGTGTTGCACTGTACCCGGACGACATCGAAGACGCAGATCAGTTGATCCGGCGGGCCGACCAGGCAATGTACACCGCCAAACGGACAGGCAAAAACCAGTTCCATCTATTCGATTCGGAAGAGGATCGCCGCCTGCGGATGCAATACGACCTGTCGAACCGCATTTCGCTGGCATTGGAGCAGGATGAATTCCGACTGCATTACCAGCCCAAGGTCAACATGCTGTCTGGTGAGATTGTTGGGGTCGAAGCGCTAATCCGCTGGCAACATCCGGATCGCGGCTTGTTGGGGCCAATGGAATTTTTGCCCGCGACTGAAAACACCCCATTGTCGATCGCACTGGGTGAATGGGTCATACAACGCGCACTACATCAAATGGCAGAATGGGCAGCAAGCGGACTGGGATTGCCGGTCAGCGTCAACATTTCCGGCTTCCATCTGCAACAGCCAGACTTTGTTGAGCGACTGTCGGCCCTGCTAGAACAAACGCCGGCGGCAAACCCGAAGTGGCTGCAGCTTGAAATCCTGGAAACCACTGCCGTGGAAGATATTGAATCGGTGTCCGGCATCATTGATGCCTGTTCCCGCTTCGGCATCTCCTTTGCAATCGACGACTTCGGCACCGGTTATTCGTCTTTGACCTATTTCCGCCGACTGCCAACGCATCTGATGAAAATCGACCGTTCTTTCGTGCGCGGCATGTTGAATGACACCGACGATTATGCGTTGATCGAAAGCATCGTCAAGCTGGCGCAATCGTTCCAGCGACAAGTCATCGCCGAAGGCGTAGAAACCTATGAACAAGGCCTGGCGCTAATGAAAATCGGCTGCTATCTGGCGCAGGGATATTGCATCGCACGCCCGATGCCGCCGGAAGAAATTGCGGCATGGGTCGGAGAATGGCGCATCCCGCCAGCATGGCAAGAGAAGGCGCAAAGCATACAGGCACGGCAAAGTGACGCGGTGCAATTGTTCATCAGGTAAACTGACGGCCATTTTTCTTAGCAATAAATTCCTACATGAGCACCTATGCCATCGGCGATTTGCAAGGCTGTCTGCTGCAAACCAAATCGCTGCTGAAACAAATCCACGCAGTCACGCCAGCCGCCAAACTGTTTTTTGTCGGCGACCTGGTAAACCGCGGCCCGAGTTCGTTGCAGACGCTGCGTCACATACGCCAACTGGGAGAACAGGCGAAAGTCGTGCTGGGCAACCACGACCTGCATCTGCTCGCGGCAGCACACGGCATCCGACGCGTGCGGCCCGAAGACGGCTTGCAGGAAATTCTGGACGCACCGGACCGCGACCAATTGCTCGACTGGCTGCGGACTCGCCCGCTGGCATTGCAGGAAAATGGCCATCTGTTCGTCCACGCCGGCGTGCTGCCGCAGTGGAGCGCGGACAAAACGCTGGCACTGGCACGCGAAGTGGAAACCATGCTGCAAGGCCCGAACTGGATCGACTTCCTGCGAGAAATGTATGGCAACCATCCGGCGAAATGGGATGATGCCCTGACCGGGACTGACCGCCTGCGCTGCATCGTCAATGGACTGACGCGGCTGCGCTTTTGCACGCCTGATGGTGAAATGGAATTTGCGACTTCCACCGGCGTTGAAACCGCGCCGGCCGGCTTCATGCCCTGGTTTGACGTACCCAACCGGAACGCACAGGATGTGACCATCGTGTTCGGTCACTGGTCAACACTTGGACTGCTGCTGCGTCCGCGCTTGATTGGGCTCGATACCGGCTGCGTCTGGGGCGGCAAGCTTACCGCGGTGCGGCTTGAAGACCGTGCGCTGTTTCAGGTTGAATGTCCGCAACACCAGCGTCCAGGCCAAGCGCGTTAGCAATCGCCTGCCGCGACGCAAACGCCAGTTCGCGCCGGGTCATCCCCTGCGTCGGCAATACGGGCAGCATTTGTAATTCGACGATAATTTCGCTGCCGCCAGCAATTGCCAGGATGCTCTCGATCAAGCTGATCTCACCGGCAAAGCCGATGGTCGGATGCAGCAGGCCAGCGGCATCGAGATAGCGCATCGCATACGGCTGCACCGGCACGCCTGCATCGATTGCGGCTTCGAACAGATTCGGATGAAATGGCAACAACATGCCCTGATGGCTGGTTGTTCCTTCCGGAAAAAAGGCGAAGCGTCCACCGAACCGCATGCTGGTGACCAAGTCATGAAAGATACGGCGCAAGTCGCGCGCGTTGCCGCGCTGCAGGAACACCGTACCGGCTTGCTCGCATAGCCAGCCGACTACCGGCCAACTGCGAATGCTGTCTTTCGCCACGAAGCGGCATGGCTGCTGAGCGTTGATTACGTAAATGTCGAGCCAGGATACGTGATTGGAAACCACCAGCGCGTTTGGCACCAACTCGCCCCGCACATTGACCCGCACGCGGCACATTTCCAGCAGACGCACTGACCAGCGCCAGATGCGTTCATCGCGTTTTGCTGCATTCAGATGGGGGAAAACCAGCGCACACGTCAACAGGCCGGCGATGACATGCATCACCATGCGCACAAGACGGAAAATCAACATCGGACAGTCCTTTGGGGGCCAGAAATATACTACCTGGAGTATTTTTTAATCACCAGGAAATATGAGGCCGAGGCAATGCATTATGGTAGATACTCCCAGACTATTTCAATCCACGGTCAAATGCAAGATGGCCGGCGACGATGGTCGCCTGCACGCGACCGGTCATTTCATGCCCGAGGAATGGCGTATGTTTGCCCTGGCTGGCGAGTGCGCCAGCTTCGACTTTCCAGCGCGCTTTGGGGTCGAACAGACACAGATCCGCCGCACTGCCGACAGATAACTGACCACCATGCAAACCGGCGATACGCGCCGCATCAGACGTGATGCGCGCCAACGCATGCGACAAACGCTGCGAAGCAGGTTTCACATATTCGTCGGCCCATTTCAGCGACAGCGACAACAACAGTTCCAGCCCGGTCGCACCCGGCGTCGCCTCGCCGAACGGCAGCAGCTTTTCATCGTCATCGACCGGCGTGTGATCGGAACAGATGACGTCGATGGTGCCATCGAGCAAGCCCTTGCCGATGGCCTTGCGGTCGTTTTCCGAGCGCAGTGGCGGCAACATGCGCGCATTCGCATCGAAATAGCCGATATCCTCGTCCGTCAAATGAATATGGTGCGCACCAACATCGCAAGTTACCGGCAAACCTTCCTTCTTCGCCTTCTGCACCAGCTCCAGCCCGGCAGCGGACGACATCCGGCACAGGTGCACGCGTGCACCGGTCTGCCGCACCAATTCGAAAATCGTGTGCAGCGCAATCGTTTCGGCAATTACCGGAATACCAGACAACCCGAGGCGCGATGCCACCGGGCCGCTGTGCGCGATACCACGCCCCAGGCACGCATCCTGCGGCCGCAGCCAGATGCTGAAGCCGAATGTCTTCGCATATTGCATCGCCCGTAGCAGCACCTGTGTATCGACGATCGGTTCGGCCGCCTGCGAAAAGCCGATGCAGCCAGCTTCAGTCAGCTCGGCCATTTCGGTCAGTGATTCGCCTTTCAAACCAACCGTCAGCGCACCCAGCGGGTAAACATTGGCCTGATTCAGGTTCTTGGCCCGGTGCTTCAGCATTTCGACCAGACCCGGTTCATCCAGCACCGGGTCGGTATCCGGCGGACACACCAGACTGGTAACGCCGCCCTGCACCGCCGCCTGCATTTCCGATTCCAGCGTCGCCTTGTACTCGTAACCGGGTTCGCGCAGCCGCGCCGACAGATCGACCAGACCGGGCGCCACCACCAATCCGGCAGCGTCAATCGTCTTGTTGGCGGAGAAGCCCTTCGGTTTTTTGCCGGGTTCGGTTACCGCGAGGATTTTTCCGCTGGCAATGCAGATGTCCTTCGGTGCGTCGATGCCGTTTGCCGGATCGATCAGCCGGCCATTCTTGATGTGGATTTTCATTCTCGTTCCGCCTCGTTAGCTGCCGCCCAGTATGCCCATCACCGCCATCCGCACCGCGATGCCGTAAGTCACCTGCGGCAGGATCACCGCCTGCGAGCCATCAGCCACCGCCGAATCGATTTCAACCCCGCGGTTCATCGGCCCCGGATGCATCACGATCGCATCCGGCTTAGCCAATGCGAGGCGCTCCGGCGTCAGGCCGTAGCTCTTGAAGTATTCCTGCGCCGAGGGCAACAGCGCGCCATTCATGCGCTCGTTTTGCAGCCGCAGCATGATGATCGCGTCCACGCCCTTCAGCCCCTGATTCATGTCGGTGAATACACGTACGCCCATCTGCTCCAGGTTCGACGCCAACAGCGTATGCGGACCGATGACCCGCACTTCCGGCACGCCCAGCGTCACCAGCGCATGGATGTCTGAACGCGCGACGCGGCTGTGCAGCACGTCGCCGACAATCGCCACCTTCAGCTTGGTGAAGTCATGCTTGTAGTGGCGGATGGTGTACATGTCGAGCAAACCCTGCGTCGGGTGCGCGTGCCGCCCGTCGCCGGCATTCACCACATGCACATGCTCCCGGCCGGTGTCGCGCAAATGCTTGGCGATCAGGAACGGCGCGCCGGATTGCGCATGCCGCACGACAAACATGTCCGCCTGCATCGCAGTCAGATTGTCGATCGTATCCAGCAGCGATTCGCCCTTGCTGGTACTCGATGCGGCGATGTTCAGATTGATCACGTCCGCCGACAAGCGCTTGGCCGCGATTTCGAACGTGGTGCGCGTACGGGTCGAGTTTTCAAAAAACAGATTGAACACGCTTTTGCCACGCAACAGCGGCACTTTCTTGACCTCGCGGTCGGAAACACTAACGAACGATGCCGCCGTATCGAGGATATGGGTCAGCACCTCTTTCGGCAAGCCTTCGATTGTCAGCAGATGCTGCAGCTCGCCGTGCTGGTTGAGTTGGGGATTAGGAAGCATGTTCCACCGTCAGCGAAAATATGCCGTCGTCTGCACGATGCAGCACGATCGACTGGTTGTCCTTAACCTGCAAGTACTCGGCCACAAAATCGGCGGCTATCGGCAATTCGCGCTCGCCGCGGTCGACCAGTGCCGCCAGCATCACTTGCGCTGGCCGGCCATAATCGAACAGCTCGTTGATCGCCGCGCGCGTCGTGCGACCGGTGTACAGCACATCATCGACCAGCAGGATCGAAGCGCCATTCACCTCGAACGGAATGTGCGAAGGCTTGACGTCGGCACGCAAACCTTTTTCGGCGTAATCATCGCGGTAAAACGATACATCGACAAACCCCAGCCGCTCCTCCGGAATACCCAAATCGGCCGCCAGACGCTCGGCCAGCCATGCGCCGCCGGAATGAATGCCGACAATTACGGGATCAGGAATATCGACCAGACCGGCATTGACTTGCGCCAGCAGCGCCCGGTAGAGTGCTTCGGCATCGGGTTCAGGAAGATTCTTTTTCATCAAGATATTGTTGCAGAATGAGTGCGGCAGATTGATCGTCGATGGCCTCGCCGCGTTGGCCATTCAGCACGGCGGATGAGTATCGCTCGTCCACCAGCGCAGTCTCGACGCCGAAACGCCCATGCAACTGGTTCGCGAAACGGCGGCAGCGCGCGGTCATCTCGTGTTCTGCTCCGTCCGGATGGAACGGCAAACCGACAATGCAGCGCGCCGGCTTCCATTCTGCCAGCAATGCACCGATCGCCGCAAATTTTGCGTCATTGCTTTCCTCCGCCACAATCGTCAGCGGCCGGGCCTGCCGGGTAATAGTGTTGCCGACCGCCACACCGATCCGTCTCAGGCCGAAGTCGAACGCCAGCAGCACCTGTTCCATCAACAGCCTGCCTCACGCATGCCCAGCACTCGCCGCCAGCATGGCCGGATCGATGCCCAGGAGTTTGAGTGCCGCCTTGTAGCGCTCTTCGTATGGCAGGTCGAAAATCACCTGTGGATCGGCCGCCACCGTCAGCCAGCCGTTCTTGCTGATTTCCTGTTCGAGCTGCCCGGCGCTCCAGCCGGAATAACCGATGCCGACCAGCACACGCTGCGGCCCATTGCCGGAAGCAACCGCTTCGAGCACGTCGCGCGACGTGGTGAAGGCGATGTCGTCGCTGACTTTCAGCATCGACGAAAACTCACCCTGCGGCGAATGCAGCACGAAACCGCGGTCTTCCTGCACCGGCCCGCCAAACATCACCGGTCTGGTTGTCCAAAGCGATATCTCGGGTTTCAGGTCCAGACGTTCGAACAGGTCGCTCATCTTGATTTCGGTCGGCCGGTTGATCACCATGCCGAGCGCGCCGTGCTTGTTATGCTCGCACAAATAGACGACCGTGCCGCCAAAGACCGGATCGGTCATCGACGGCATCGCGATCAGGAAATGATTCGATAGGTTCAGGTCAGGGATATTCATGATTTCATACCGTGAAAAGGTGGTTGTCCCTGGCGCTCGGCACGGACAACTTCATGCCGCGCTGCCTGCGATTTCATTCTAACAGCAATTATTGCGCCACTTTCACGTGTCAGATATCGACTGGATCAAATCATGCGGGGAAAACCCCAGTTGAAAGATAACGGTCGCCACGGTCACAGACGATAAACACGATGGTCGCGTTTTCCACCTGACTGGAAAGGCGCAATGCGATTTCGCATGCGCCACCGGCCGAAATGCCGCAAAAGATGCCTTCTTCGGCCGCCAGACGGCGTGCCATGTATTCCGCCGCAGCCTGGCTGACCTCCTCGACCCGATCGATTTTCGAACGGTCGAAAATCTTCGGCAGGTATTCCTGCGGCCACTTGCGGATGCCGGGAATCTGCGAATGATCGTCCGGCTGCGCGCCGATCACCTGAACCTGCGGATTCTGTTCCTTCAGGTAGCGCGAAGTACCCATGATGGTGCCGGTCGTGCCCATTGCGCTGACGAAGTGCGTCACCTTCCCGCCGGTATCGCGCCAGATTTCCGGGCCGGTGGTTTCGTAGTGCGCGCGCGGGTTGTCTGGATTGGCAAACTGGTCGAGCACGATACCGCGGCCATCCTTTTGCATCTGCTCGGCCAAATCACGCGCATATTCCATCCCGCCATTCTTCGGCGTAAGGATGATTTGCGCGCCGTAGGCCGCCATGCTCTGACGGCGCTCAATGCTCAGGTTTTCCGGCATCACCAGAACCATCTTGTAGCCCCGCAATTTGGCTGCCATCGCCAGTCCGATGCCGGTATTGCCGCTGGTCGGCTCAATCAGCGTATCGCCCGGCTTGATCTCGCCACGCGCTTCCGCGCCCAGAATCATCGCCAGCGCCGGCCGGTCTTTGACCGAACCGGCGGGGTTGTTGCCCTCCATCTTGCCGAGGATGATGTTGTTGCGGCGCGCTGCGTCTTCGCCCGGCAAGTGCATCAACCGCACCAGCGGGGTATTGCCTATGGTTTGTTCAATGGTCGGATAGGACATGGCGATATCGGTTCGATTCAGCAAAACGCCATTGTAATCTCGTTATCCGGCGCTGTCGGCATCCAGACAGCAAAAAACCCCGCCGCAGCGGGGTTTTTCGGGCAAAGGCGCGACTTACTTCTTCGCATCCTTGGCGGCAGGAGCAGGCTCGCTGGCGGAAGCTGCTGCATCCTTCTTGTCCTTTTTCTTGTCGGCCTTCTTGTCAGATTTCTTGTCGGCTTTTTTCTCAGCCTTCTTGTCGGCTTTCTTGTCGGCTTTGGCCGGCGCACCAGTTTTGCTCTGGCCGCCAACCGTCAGACCCGCCTGCGACAGCTTGACCGAATTTTTTTCACCGATGCCCTTGACGCGCTTTTCCAGGTCAGCCCAGTCCTTGAAATTGCCGCCCTTGGCGCGCTCGTCGATGATAGTTTTGGAAATTTTCGGCCCGATGCCCTTGACGCCGTCAAGTTCGGCCTGTGTTGCCTTATTGACGTCCACCTGCGCAAATGCAAGGCCCATGGTTGCGATCAACGCCGCCAGAACCATCAACAGTTTTTTGAACATATCGCTTCTCCTTGAAGGGGTTTTTCGTGAATCAATGCAACAACATCGGCCAGACAACTCGGCTTGGCAGCGAGTCCGACCGCCGTCGGGCATCATATGGCATTTCCGACATCGCTGGAAGTGATTTTGCATGCAGAAAAATACTCCCACCAGTATTTTTCAATCACCAGCAAATATGTGGCCCGGATAGTGGATTCACCATCATACCCCCCATATTTTGCAAAAAATCAGGCATCTCCGCCATGAATCCGGCGCAATTCGCGCTTGTTGGTCTTGCCGACACTGGTTTTGAGCAAGCCATCGACGAACAGGATATGCACCAGAATCGCAAACCGTCCCAGCCCGCCGACCTCGGCATTTTGCGCCACATGCTTGCGCAGCGCCGCTTCGTTGACCTTGCCCTGGTATTCTGGCCGCAACTGCACCAGCGCCAGCGGGCGCTCGCCCCATTTTTCGTCACGCTGCGCGATCACCGCCACTTCCTGCACCGCCGGATGCTGTGACAGCATGCTCTCCATCTGCAGTGACGACAGCCACTCGCCGCCGGTCTTGATGACGTCCTTTTCGCGGTCGGTAATCTGCAGGTAGCCGCCGGCATCGATATGGCCGATGTCGCCGGTATGCAGGTAGCCGCCGCTCCACAGCTGCTCGGATGCATCCGCATCATGCAGGTAGCTCTGCGTCAGCCACGGCGCGCGCACGACCACTTCGCCTGTGCTCTGGCCGTCATGCGGCAGCGGTTTCATGTCGTCGTCCACCGTTCGCATGTCCACCAGCGGAATCGGCAAACCGGCCTTGATGCGCAATGGCGCCTGCTCTTCCGGCGTCGCATCGTACAGCGACAGCGGCAACTGCACGATCGACAGAATCGGGCAGGTTTCCGACAAGCCGTAACCGCCAAAAATATCGATGCCACGCTGCCGCGCGGCAACCGCCAGCGACTGCGGCATGGCGGAACCACCGATGATGAGTTTCAGACGGCTCAGATCGGTTTCATCGCTATGCGGATGGTTCAGGATCATGTGCAGCACCGTTGGCACGCAGTGCGAGAACGTGACCTGTTCGGTGCGAATCAACCGGCACAGCCGCTCCGGCTGGTACATGCCAGGATAGACCTGCTTGATGCCAAGCATGGTGGCGACATACGGCAGCCCCCAAGCATGCACATGGAACATCGGCGTCAGCGGCATGTAGACATCATCGCGGCGCAATTGCTGCTGGCCAGGCGTGGTGCCCAGCGCCGCCGCGACCGCCAGCGTATGCAGCACCAGTTGACGATGGGTGAAATGCACGCCCTTCGGCAAACCGGTCGTGCCGGTGGTGTAAAAAGTGGTCGCGCGGGTATTTTCGTCGAAATCCGGGAAAACGAATTCCGCCGGCGACGATGCCAGCATGTTTTCGTATTCGGTGGCGAAGGCTATCTTCGATGCCGGCAACGCCGGGGTATCGGTCAGCAGCACGAAAGTTTTTACCGTCTCCAGCCGCGCCGCGATTTCCTCGACGATCGGCAGGAATTCGGCGTTGACCAGCAGCACGTCGGCCTGCGCATGGTTTAGCGTATAAAGAATCTGTTCCGGCGTGAGCTTGACGTTAACCGTCTGGATAACCGCGCCCATCATCGGAATCGCAAAATAGCATTCGAGATAGCGCGAACTGTCCCAGTCCATCACCGCCACCGTCTTGCCCGCGGTCACACCGATGCGCAGCAAGCCGCGAGCCAATTGCCTGATCCGCCTATCCAGCGTGCGGTAGTCGTAGCGCGAAATGTCGGCGTAGACAATTTGCTGATCTGGCGAATGCGCCAGCGGCGTCAGCAGAAGCTGCTTGAGCAGCAGCGGATAGGCATAAGCCTGGGAAGCGGATTGAAAAGACCCGGTTGGCATCGTGGCGCCCCGTAAAAACTCTTGTTGGAAATAAAAAAAACCACCCGTAAAACTGTTTCAACTGCCGAACAATTCGTCAAACGTGACCGTCGCGGTTCCCAGCTTACCGACCACGATGCCGCCGGCGCGATTGGCGGCCGCGACTGCTTCCGCCATCGGTTTGCCAGCACCCAGCATCGCCGCCAGCGTGGCGATCACGGTGTCGCCCGCGCCGGAAACATCGAACACCTCGCGCGCCACCGTCGGCGTATGCGCAACGCCATCGTCGGTATACAGCGTCATGCCTTCCTCGGAACGGGTCAGCAGCAACGCGTCGAGCCTGAGCTCGGTCCGCAGGCGCTGCGCCCTGGCAGTCAAATCGTCTTCATTGCGCCAGTCACCGACGATGCGCCGCAACTCCGCCTTGTTCGGCGTCAGCGCGGTCGCGCACGCGTAGCGCGTGAAATCGTCGCCTTTCGGATCAACCAGCACCGGTTTACCCACCTGCCGTGCGGCAGCAATCATCGCCGCGACATTAACCATGCTGCCCTTATCGTAATCCGACAGCACGATCAAATCGTACTGCGGCAGCAAATCGACAAACTGCGTCAGTTTGTCGCGCAGCACAGCTTCGGTTGGCGGCTGTTCGAAATCGATACGCAGCAACTGCTGCTGACGACCAAGCACGCGCAACTTGATGATGGTCGAACCAGTCACATCGCGCTGCAAATGGCTGGCGATGGCCGATTCGCCCAGCAGACGCACCACCGCATCACCAGCCTCATCCTGCCCGACCACGCCCAGCAAACCAACCATCGCCCCCAGCGCGGCCACGTTGCGCGCAACATTCGCCGCACCGCCCAGCCGATCTTCGCGCCGCCCAACATGAACCACCGGCACCGGCGCCTCCGGCGAGATGCGATTTACATCACCAAACCAATAGCGATCAAGCATCACATCGCCAACCACTAATATGCGTACATTTTCAAACATGGCTATCCCGCAAAATTCAGTTCATCACACTCAATTCTTCCGTGCGGCGCGGCGAATAGGTCTCCCAGCGGCTGCACGCCGGACACTGCCAGTAAAACTGGCGCGCCTTGAAACCGCACTGGCTGCACTGGTAGCGCGCCAGTTTCAGCGCGTAACCATGCACCAGATCCTTGACCATCGTCAGCTCCGGTAACGAATCTGGACGAGCAATCAACAATCTCGCCTCCAGCAATTTGTCCAGCCCGAGCAGTGTCGGCGTGCGCCACAGTTCATCGCGCACCAGGTTGTATGCCGCCTCGCCACCTTCAAGCTCGACCAGATTTTTGAACATCACTTCCAGCAAATCGATTGATGGCGCCTCGGACAGCCAAGACTTGAGCAGGTTAAACCCCTCCTGCGGACGCCCAACGGCATGATAGCCATCCATCAGGCGTTGCGCGACCAGCACCACATGCGGCAGGCTTTGCCGCTCGACCTGCTTCCACGCATGCAGCGCACCCTCGGTATCGCCATTGGCCTGCAATGCATCGCCCATCAGGATGTTCGCCCGCACATTCATCCGGTTCACCGACAGTGCCTTGTTGAGCAGATGTCGCGCGGCATCCGGCTGCGTCCTGACCAGCTCGGCTTGAGCCAGTTCGCAATAGAATTGCGCCACTTCCCGCTGACGACCACCGGCACCCGATTCCTGCAACGCATTTGCGGCATCAATCGCGCGCTGCCACTCCTTGACGCGCTGGTAAATTTCCAGCAGCGCACGACGTGCACGAACACCA
This sequence comes from Burkholderiaceae bacterium, assembly GCA_018261755.1. Lineage (GTDB taxonomy): Bacteria > Pseudomonadota > Gammaproteobacteria > Burkholderiales > Burkholderiaceae_D > QZKY01. The sequence continues at coordinate 60,428 of JAGTRJ010000017.1, read as the reverse complement.
TAATTGGTTTCGTTCAGCAAGTTGAAGGTTTCCTCGGCTCGATCCAGCAAACCGGCCCGCAAGTAATCCTGCCCCAATTCATACAGCGCATGTTCTTTCTGCTCTTGCGGCAAATCCGGACGCGACAGCAGATTCTGGTGCACGCGAATCGCGCGTTCGATTTCACCGCGACGGCAAAACAGGCTGCCCAGCGCAAAATGCAGTTCTGCCGTTTCCGGATCAAGTTTGACGATTTCGATGAAGGTATCGATCGCCTTGTCCGGCTGCTCGTTCAACAGGAAATTCAGGCCCTTGAAATAGCCTTCCGGCAAGCTGCGCGACTCCGACAGCAACTGCTTGATGTCGATGCGCGCAGCCATCCAGCCCAGGCCGAAAAAGACAGGGATGCTCAGCAACCACCAGGTTTCGAATTCCATGCCGACCGGACAATCAAGTTAATTGGTCACGCCATCGGCGCGAGGTGTGTGCGAACGCGCAGTCTGCTGCGCCTCACCTTCCTTCTGCATCGCGCCAATGGCAATTTTTTGACGAGATATTTCGCGCCGATGCCGGAACACGGTCGGCGTCATCGCCAGTACACCAAAAGCCGCGCCAGCCACGAAGAAAGCCAGCAGCAGCAGCACCAGCGGGCCATGCCATTCGTAGTCCATGAAAAATTTCCATTCCGGTTGTGGGTTGCTGCAGGATGGGAACGGGATTATTGTACGCGAAAAAAAAGGCATCCGAAGATGCCTTTTTTCATTCTTGCTACGGACTCATTCGCCGATCAGCGGCTGCCCAGCCATCGCGTCCACACTTTCACGCAATTCCTTGCCCGGCTTGAAATGCGGCACCCGTTTTTCGAGCACCATCACTTTCTCGCCGGATTTCGGATTGCGCCCTATGCGCGGCGGACGGACATTCAGCGAAAAGCTGCCAAAACCGCGAATCTCGATGCGCTGGCCGTCGGACAGCGCCCCGGCCATTGCATCGAGTATCGTCTTGACCGCCAGTTCGGCATCCTTCGCCAGCAACTGCGAATAGCGTTCGGCCAGGCGGGCGATCAACTCCGACTTGGTCATGTGTCCGTCCGGATTAGTTCTTGTTATCGAACTTGGCCTTCAGCAGTGCGCCCAGGCTGGTCATGCCCGATGCAGCTGCGCCAGCTTCCGCCGACATCTTCTGCATTGCTTCCTGGGTTTCTACCTGATCCTTCGCCTTGATCGACAGCTGGATACCGCGCGACTTACGATCGATATTGATCACCATCACTTCGACCGTATCGCCAACCTTCAGGTGAGCGCCAGCATCTTCAACGCGATCGCGCGAGATTTCCGAAGCACGCAGGTAGCCTTCGACTTCTTCGGACAGTTGGATGACCGCACCCTTCGGCTCGACCGACTTAACAGTGCCAGACAGCACAGCGCCCTTGTCGTTCAGTGCAACGAAGTTGTTGAACGGATCGCCTTCGAGCTGCTTGACGCCCAGAGAAACGCGCTCGCGCTCGACGTCGATCGCCAGCACGACTGCATCCAGTTCGTCGCCTTTCTTGAAGCGGCGCACAGCTTCCTCGCCGGCTTCGGTCCAGGACAGATCGGACAGGTGAACCAGGCCATCGATGTTGCCCGGCAGGCCGATAAATACGCCGAAGTCGGTGATCGACTTGATCGCGCCGTGAACCTTGTCACCCTTCTTGTGGCTCAGAGCGAAATCTTCCCACGGATTCGGCTTGCACTGCTTCATGCCGAGGCTGATGCGACGACGCTCTTCGTCGATCTCCAGCACCATGACTTCGACTTCCTCGCCCAGCTTGACAGCCTTGTTCGGAGCGATGTTCTTGTTGGTCCAGTCCATTTCGGAAACGTGAACCAGACCTTCGATGCCCTGCTCGACTTCAACGAACGCACCGTAGTCGGTCAGGTTGGTGACCTTGCCGAACAGACGGGTGCCTTGCGGATAACGACGGGACAGACCGGTCCACGGATCGTCGCCCAACTGCTTGACGCCCAGCGACACGCGGTTCTTCTCTTGATCGTATTTCAGAACCTTGGCGGTGATTTCCTGGCCGACCGTCAGCACTTCCGACGGATGGCGAACACGGCGCCATGCGAGGTCGGTGATGTGCAGCAGACCATCAATGCCACCCAGATCGATAAATGCACCGTAATCGGTGATGTTCTTGACCACGCCGTTGACGATAGTGCCCTCTTTCAGGGTTTCCATCAGCTTGGCGCGCTCTTCGCCCATCGAAGCCTCGACCACCGCGCGGCGCGACAGCACAACGTTGTTGCGCTTGCGATCCAGCTTGATGACCTTAAATTCCATGGTCTTGCCTTCGTACGGCGTGGTGTCCTTGACCGGGCGGGTATCGACCAGCGAACCCGGCAGGAAGGCGCGAATGCCGTTCGTCAGGACAGTCAGTCCACCCTTGACCTTGCCGTTCACGGTGCCGGTGACGAGTTCGCCGGATTCCATCGCCTTTTCCAGCGCAAGCCAGGACGCGAGGCGCTTGGCCTTGTCGCGCGACAGGATGGTGTCGCCATAGCCGTTTTCGAGCGATTCAATCGCGACCGAAACGAAATCGCCAACATTGACTTCGAGCTCGCCGACATCATTCTTGAATTCCTCGATTGGAATGAACGATTCGGATTTCAGACCGGCATTGACGATCACGAAATTGTGGTCGAAGCGTACGACTTCGGCGGAAATAACTTCGCCCGAGCGCATGTCCTGACGCGACAGCGATTCCTCGAACAGCGCGGCAAAGCTTTCCATACCGGAAGCGGATTCAGTGGGTGCAACAGAAGTAGACATATTTGTTCAAAAGGTTAACCGGCAGGCTCGCGGGATGCGACTTGAACCGGGTCAGGTTAAAAAACCCGGACAGACCTTGCATCCATCCGGGAACAATACTACGCAATGGCAACAGCTACGCTTTGGCAGCGCGATACCATTCCAGCACCTGCGCCACCCCTTCCTCTACAGTGAGATCGGAGGTATCCAGCAGATGCGCATCCGGCGCAGGCTTCAGCGGCGCCGCAGCGCGCTGTGAATCGCGCGCATCGCGCTCTTCCAAATCCTTGCGCAGATCTAAAATGTTAGCAGAAAATCCCTTGTCAATCAACTGCTTATAACGCCGTCCAGCGCGCGCCTCAACACTGGCGGTCAGGAACACCTTCAAGTCGGCATCCGGAAAAATCACGGTTCCCATATCGCGACCGTCTGCCACCAGCCCCGGCTGCTGGCAAAAACGCAATTGCCGCTCGACCAGCGCCTGCCGCACCGCCGGCAGCGCCGCCACCCGCGACGAAGCATTGCCGACTTCCTCGGTACGAATCGCATCGCTGACATCCTCGCCACCCAAGAAGACCATCGTGCCGCTGAAACGGCACGGCAATGCAGCCGCCAACTTCGCCAATGACGCTTCATCATCCAGCGTCACGCCGCCACGCAAGCCCGCCAGCGCAACCAGCCGATACAGCGCGCCGGAATCCAGCAAATGGAAACCGAGGTGACGCGCCACCCGCTGCGCCACGGTCCCCTTGCCGGAGGCAGTCGGCCCATCGATCGTGATCACCGGCACATGCAATGCGCCGCCATAATTCAGGCAGCTTTCAAAAACGTTAGCCATGATTTTCCTGGCAATTACAGCAACCCTGCGCGCAGGATCTTGTTGAATTCATCGAAATATTCGGGGAAGGTTTTCGCCACGCATTGCGGGTCGTTGATGCGCACTTCACCACCGCCGCGCAATGCACCGTCGAGCGATGCCAGAGAAAAACACATCGCCATCCGGTGATCGTCATAGGTATCGATTGCCGCCGCATGAATCTTTTCCGGCGGCTTGATGCGCAGCCAGTCCTCGCCCTCGTCCACGGTCGCGCCCAGCTTGCGCAGTTCGGTCGCCATCGCCGCGATGCGGTCGGTTTCCTTCACGCGCCAACTGCCGATGTTGCGCAGCGTGCTGGTGCCGTCAGCAAACAAGGCGACCACCGCGATCGTCATCGCCGCATCGGGAATATGGTTAAAATCGGCGTCTATCGCCTTCAGTGCGCCATCGGAGCGCGCCTCGATCCAGTTGTCGCCGAACGTGATCACCGCGCCCATCTGCCGCAGCGCATCAACAAAGCGCACGTCGCCCTGAATGCTGTCGGCGCTGACGCCTTCGACCCGTACCGGCCCGCCGGCAATCGCACCCGCTGCCAGAAAATACGACGCTGATGACGCATCGCCTTCGACATGCAACGTATCCGGACTAACGTAAAACTGCCCCATCGGGATGGTGAATTTCTGCCAGCCATCACGCTCCACCTTGACGCCAAAACGCGCCATCAGGTTCAAGGTGATTTCGATGTAAGGCCGCGAAATCAGTTCGCCAATCACCTCGATCACCACATCCTGCTTCCTGGCCAGCAGCGGCGACGCCATCAGCAGCGCCGTCAGGAACTGGCTGGAAACATTGCCTCGAACCTTCAACTGGTCGGCGCGGATGTTGCCGCCGCGAATGCGCAGCGGCGGATAACCCTTTTCCCCCAGGTATTCGATGTTCGCACCATCAGCATTCAAGGCATCGGCCAGATCACCTATCGGCCGCTCGTGCATCCGGGCTACGCCGCGCAAGATGTAATCGCCATCCATCGCTGCCAACGCGGCGGTCAACGGCCGAATCGCCGTACCGGCATTGCCCATGAACAGCTCGGCCTGTTTCACCGGGAACGGGCCGTTCACGCCTTCGACCACGTAATTCTGCGTACCTTCGATCCGGGTCCATTTCACCCCCAGCACTTTCAGCGCATCCAGCATTACCAACGTATCATCAGACGCGAGCAAATCCATGATGCGCGTCGTGCCTTTCGCCAGCGCAGCGAGCAATAACGAGCGGTTTGAAATGCTTTTCGACCCCGGCAGACGCACCCTGCCTTCAACGTGGGTTACCGGTTTCAGGTCAATGAAATGTGGATATTGCGTCATCAGTCACCACCTTCCCTGTTTTGTTTTTCTGCTGCCTCGATCGCCTCGATCCAGCTCTGCCGCGCACGCTGCGCATTGGCATACACCGCATGGATTGCCTCACCGTCGCCAGCCGCCAGCAAATCGCGCATCCGATGCAGTTGCGCCAGATACGAATCGAGCATCCCCAGCAACATCGCCTGGTTCGCCAGCGTGATGTCACGCCACATTTCGGGCGACGAACCGGCAATCCGGGTAAAGTCGCGAAAGCCACTGGCCGCATACTGGAACAGCAACTCGGCCTTGGGTTTCTTGACGATGTTATCAACCAACGCATAAGCCAGCAGATGCGGCAGATGGCTGACCGCAGCAAACACGCAATCGTGATCCTGCGGCGTCAAGCGGTGAATGATCGCGCCGCACGCTTCCCACGCCAGGGCCACTCGCGCCACATCCTTTTCGGCGTTCTCCGGCAACGGCGTCAACACCGTTTTTTTGCCGACATACAAATCATCGATCGCCGCATCCGGTCCGTTGGTTTCGCGGCCCGCAATCGGGTGCCCGGGAATGAATTGCGCGATTTTTTCGCCCAGCACTGCGGCCGCCGCCGCAACCACATCGGATTTCGTGCTGCCAGCATCGGTAACTATCGCATGCTGCGGCAAGTACGGCTTGATCGACGCCAGAATCGCGCCAGTTTGTGCCACTGGCGCGGCAATCAGCACCAGATCGGCTGCGCGCACGGCATCCGCTACGGAATCAGCCATGCGGTCGATGATACCGAGTTCCAGCGCGCGCGCCAGCGCAGCCGGCGAACGCTCGACGCCGACCACCTCGGTGACCGCTCCGGCCTTCTTCAGCGCAAGCGCAAACGAACCGCCGATCAGCCCGACACCGAAAATCGCTATCCGGTTGAACATCGGCGAATTCAAGCGAGCACGTCCTTCAGCGCGGCAATGAACGCAGCATTTTCTTCCGGCAAACCGATCGATATGCGCAACCACTGCGGCAGTCCGTAACCACCAACCGGACGCACGATAATGCCCTTCTTCAACAACGCCAGGTTCACGCGCGCGCCGGCACCATCGTCGTTGCCCACTTTCACCAGCACGAAATTGCCGAACGACTGCACGTATTCGAGCCCCAGCTCGTCAAACGCCTGCACCAGCTGCCGATATCCATCTGCATTCAATTTCGCGCTTTTTTGCAGGAAGGCCGAATCGTTCAGCGCTGCAATCGCCGCCGCCTGCGCCAGCGAATTCACGTTGAACGGCTGACGGATGCGATTCAGCAAATCGGTAATTGGCGGCTGCGCCAGACCGAAGCCAACACGCAGGCCCGCCAGTCCGTAAGCCTTCGAGAAAGTGCGCGACACCAGCAGGTTCGGGAACTGACGCACCCAGTCGGTCGATTCGTATTGCAGTTCCGGGTTCAGGTATTCGTTATACGCCTCGTCGATCACAACCACGACGTTTTTCGGCACGGCCTGCAGAAACGCCTCGATTTCATTTGGCGGAATGAAGGTGCCAGTCGGATTATTCGGATTGGCGATATATACCAGTTTCGTATCGGATGTAATTGCGCGCCGCATCGCTGCGAGATCGTGACCGTATTTTTGTGCTGGAACGGCGATTCCGCGACCGCCGACCGCTTGCGTCGCCAGCGCGTACACGATGAACGAATACTGCGAGAACACCACTGACTGCCCTGGCTGGACGAATGCGTGCGCAGCCAACTCGAGGATATCGTTGCTGCCATTGCCGAGCGTGATCCATTCCTGCGGCACGTTGTAGCGTTTCGAGATCGCCTCTTTCAAATCAAAGCCGTTCGCATCCGGATAGCGACCAATCTCTGCCACAGCGGTTTCCATCGCGCGGCGCGCCGATTCAGGTATGCCCAGCGGGTTTTCATTCGACGCCAGCTTGACGATCTTCGCTTCGTCGAGGCCAAATTCGCGCGCGACTTCGGAAATCGGCTTGCCAGCCTGATAGGGTGCAATGGCGCGGACGTATTCCGGCCCGAGTTGGTTTGGCATGATGTTCCTTATAGACTGAACGGGTATGAACCCAATAACTTGAAAAAGGCAGCGCGTTCTTCCAGCTCTTTCAGCGCCTTCGCTACTTTCTCGTCCTGCGCATGTCCTTCGACATCGATGAAAAAGTTGTATTCCCAACTTCCCGTGCGCGCTGGACGCGATTCGAAACGCGTCATCGACACTCCATGCTTGGCCAGCGGCTCAAGCATCCGGTAAACGGCGCCGGCCTGATTTTTCACCGACAGCACCAGCGATGTCTGGTCATTCCCGCTCGACACCGTCCTGAAGCGGCCGATGATGGCAAAGCGGGTACGATTGTGCGGATCATCCTGAATATGCGCCTTCACCACCTGCAAATTGTATTTCTGCCCGGCGATTTCGCTGGCAACCGCCGCCATGGTCGGATCTTCGGCTGCCATCCGCGCCGCCTCGCCGTTCGAGGCCACAGCCTGGCGTTCGACGTTCGGAAAATTCTGCGTCAACCACACCTGGCACTGCGCCAGCGCCTGAGAATGCGCGCAAATGGTCTTGATACCATCCATCGAACCCGTCTTCGTCATCAGACTGTGATGCACCGGGATCGACAATTCACCGCTAATGGTCAGCGGCGTTTGCAGCAGCAAATCCAGTGTACGGTTGATCGTGCCTTCGGTCGAATTTTCGATCGGCACCACACCGAAATCAGCCGTACCCGCTTCGGCTGCACGAAAGACTTCATCAATCGAAGCGCAGCTCAGTGCCTCGATCGCGCTGCCGAACTGCTGATAGGCAGCCTGTTCGGAATAAGTGCCTGACGGTCCCAAATAAGCCACCACGGTACGCTTTTCCAGCGCCCGGCAAGCGGACATGATTTCACGGAAAATCGTCTGCAGGTCGGCACTAACCAAAGGGCCAGGATTGCGTTCGGCCACGCCGCGCAACACCTGTGCCTCGCGCTCCGGCCGAAAAACTGGCGCATTGGTTTTCGCTTTTACATGGCCGACCTGTTGCGCAACGCGGGCGCGGCGGTTCAGCAATTCGAGCAATTGCGCATCGATGGCATCAATCTGGTCGCGTAAGGGTAAGAGATCCTTGTCCATGAGAAAACCAAAGCCTGAGGTGATTAAACCTTCAATTGTATTGCATATTTGCGTGCTATCGACGCGTTACGCGCATTTGTGCGCGCATGAACACATTGGTCAGTGGCGCCGTTCGAATTCACGCAGATAATCGACCAGCGCCTGCACGCCCTCGACTGGCATCGCGTTGTAGATTGATGCGCGCATCCCGCCAAGCGTTCTGTGACCGCGCAATTGCAGCAGCCCGCGCTCCTGCGCGCCTGCAAGAAAGGCCTCGTTCAGCGCAGAGTCATGCAAAAAAAACGGCACGTTCATGCGTGAGCGGCAATCCTGCGCTACGGGATTGGAGTAAAAATCGCTCGCATCGATGCAATCGTACAGCAGCGCGGCTTTCTCGATGTTGCGCTGTTCGATGGCAGCCACGCCACCCTGACGCTTCAGCCACTGGAACACCAGCCCTGCCATGTAAATCGCAAAGGTTGGCGGCGTGTTGAACATCGAATCGTGGTCCGCAACCTTTTTCCAGTCAAACGCCGACGGGCAGAACGGCAACGCATGGCCGATCAAATCCTCGCGCACGATGACCACCGTCAGGCCCGCGATTCCCATGTTCTTTTGCGCACCAGCAAAAATCACGCCGTATTTCGACACATCGATTGCGCGCGACAAAATGTGCGATGACATGTCCGCCACCAGCGGCACGCAGTCATCGTTCTCGCCCATATCCGGCGTGAAATGGAATTCGACCCCATGCACGGTTTCGTTGGTGCAGACATGCACATACGCCGCATGCGGCGACAGTTGCCACGCACTGCGCGGCGGAATGGCGGTAAAACCGTTCTGCTGCGATGATGCGACAATGTTCACCTTCGCATACTTGGCAGCATCGCCCATCGACCGGCCAGACCAGTGGCCGGTATGGATGAAATCGATGGTTGCCGGCTGCGAAACTCGCCCCAGAAGATTCATCGGCACGATGGCATTCTGCGCAATCGCACCGCCCTGCATGAACAGAATGCGATAATTTGCAGGCACTGCCAGCAGTTCGCGCAAATCGCTTTGTGCCGCCTGCATGATCGACATGAACTGCGGCCCGCGATGGCTCATTTCCATCACTGACATGCCGCTGCTGCGCCAGTCCAGCATTTCGGCCGCAGCCTGTTGCAGCACCTCTTCGGGAAGCAATGCCGGGCCGGCCGAAAAGTTGAACGCGCGCGTCATGCTGGGTCGGCGTGGCCGTTCTCTTCGTCGATATCGGATTCCAGAATACGCTGCAGGCCGGACAGCGTGGTGCCATCCTCAACCGCGATCAGCGTCACGCCCTGCGTCGCGCGCCCCATTTCGCGAATCTCTGCCACCCGCGTGCGAATCAGTACGCCGCCGGTCGTGATCAGCATGATTTCATCGTTCTCATCCACCAGCGTCGCAGCCACCACCTTGCCATTGCGCTCAGAGGTCTGAATCGCAATCATGCCCTTGGTGCCGCGGCCGTGACGGGTGTATTCGCCGATCGGGGTGCGCTTGCCATAACCGTTTTCCGTTGCCGTCAGCACCGACTGCTGCTCGTTTTCCGCCACCAGCAACGCGATCACCTGCTGTTCGTCTTCGAGATTCATGCCACGCACGCCGCGCGCGGTACGCCCCATCGGCCGCACATCGTTCTCGTCGAAACGCACCGCCTTGCCGGCATCGGAGAACAGCATCACGTCGTGCTGACCATCGGTCAGTGCGGCGCCGATCAGGAAATCGCCATCGTCCAGATCGACCGCGATGATGCCGGCCTTGCGCGGATTGCTGAAGTCGGACAATGCCGTTTTCTTGACCGTGCCGAGGCTGGTCGCCATGAATATGTAGCGGTCTTCCGGGAATGTACGGTTCTCGCCCGACAGCGGCAGGATCACCGTAATCTTTTCGCCATCCTGCAGCGGGAACATGTTGACGATCGGCTTGCCGCGCGCCGCGCGCGAACCTTGCGGCACTTCCCACACTTTCAGCCAGTAGACACGGCCGCGGTTCGAGAAGCACAGAATGTAATCGTGCGTATTCGCGATGAATAGTTGATCGATCCAGTCGTCATCCTTGGTCGCCGCCGCCTGCCGGCCACGGCCGCCGCGCCGCTGGGCACGATATTCGGATACCGGCTGCGATTTCATGTAGCCGGTATGCGACAGCGTCACCACCATGTCCTGCGGCGTGATCAGATCTTCCGTTTCGAGATCGGTCGCATTCAGCTCGAGCTGCGACCGGCGCACATCCTTGCCGCCTTCGCCGTATTCGTTTTTCGCCTGCGCCAGCTCATCGCCGATAATCGCCACCACTCGCTCCGGCCGAGCCAGGATGTCGAGCAGATCGGCGATCTGCGCCATCACGTCCTTGTATTCGTTGACGATCCGATCCTGTTCCAGTCCGGTCAGGCGTTGCAGACGCATCTGCAGGATTTCCTGCGCCTGCTCTTCCGACAGGCGATACAGCCCGTCCTTTTGCAAACCGTAGTGCCGGGGCAGGTTTTCCGGCCGGAACGCTGCCACGCCGGCCGGGTTTTCCTCTCCCGTCCGCGCCAGCATTTCGCGCACCAGTGACGAATCCCACGAACGCGCCATCAATTCCTGTCGTGCCACTGGCGGCGTCGGCGCTGCCTTGATGATGGCGATGAAATCGTCAATGTTCGCCAGCGCCACTGCCAGGCCTTCGAGCACGTGGCCGCGTTCGCGCGCCCTGCGCAGATCGAACACGGTACGGCGGGTGACCACCTCGCGCCGATGCGACAGGAAGCATTCGAGCATCTGCTTCAGGTTCAGCAGTTTTGGCTGACCGTTCACCAGCGCCACCATGTTCATGCCGAACGTATCCTGCAGTTGCGTCTGCTTGTACAGGTTGTTCAGCACCACTTCCGGCACTTCGCCACGTCGCAATTCGATTACCACACGCATGCCGGATTTGTCCGATTCGTCGCGGATGTCGGAGATGCCTTCGAGCTTTTTGTCGCGCACGCCTTCGGCGATTTTCTCCAGCAGGCTTTTCTTGTTGACCTGGTATGGCAGCTCGTCGATGATGATCGCACTGCGGTTGTCGCGGCCGAATTCCTCGAAATGCGTCTTCGCGCGCATCACCACCCGGCCGCGGCCGGTGCGGTAACCGTCGCGCACGCCGGATACGCCGTAGATGATGCCGGCGGTCGGGAAATCCGGCGCCGGAATGATATCGATCAGCTCGTCGATGCTGCATTCCGGATTGTGCAGCACGTGCAGCGCGCCGTTGATCACTTCCGTGATGTTGTGCGGCGGAATGTTGGTCGCCATCCCGACCGCGATGCCGGATGATCCGTTGATCAGCAGGTTCGGGATTCGGGTCGGCAACACCGAAGGTTCCAGTTCCTTGCCGTCGTAATTCGGCACGAAATCGACCGTTTCCTTGTCGATGTCAGCCAGAATTTCATTCGCAATCTTGTCCAGCCGGCATTCGGTATAACGCATTGCCGCCGCCGCGTCGCCGTCGACTGATCCGAAATTGCCCTGCCCGTCAACCAGCGTGTAGCGGAGCGAAAAATCCTGCGCCATCCGCACCAGCGTGTCGTAAATCGACTGGTCGCCGTGCGGGTGGTACTTGCCCATTACTTCGCCGACGACGCGCGCGCATTTCACGTACGGCCGGTTGAAAACATTGTTCATTTCATGCATCGCGAACAACACGCGGCGATGCACCGGCTTCTAATCGAGGTAGCTCTTGCGCATTTCTTCTTCGAGGGAAATCGGGATGGTTTCTTTGGCGAATTGATCCATTATGGGAATGCAGTTTGACTGGCTTGATAACCTGTTTCGGGGCCGGCAACATGAATGCCGCGGACGCCCGCAGTGTTGACATGTCACAATTAATCAGCTGACAATGAACTCCCTGTCTGCCGACTTGGATTTTACCATGTGGCATTACGCCCCAGACATTTCGGCGCATGTCAAAACGGCCTGCATGCTGGCGCAACAACCGCCATCGCACCACTGTGCCAACCGGACAAACTCGAGAACCTCAGCCCGTTCCTTCAACAAATTCCGGAACCTGATGAAAACAAGGAGTTTTCTGCTAAACCGCGCAAATTTGCTGCTTTTTTAGCCGGTTGCGAAAATGCGACAAATCAAGGAAAACCGTTTCCGATTGATTGACAAGCGTCAATGGAAACGCATCCGTGTGTCAAAATGTAACTGAACGCGTTGTACAGGCTTTGCCTGTTTCGCTATTATTGGTTTCGTGTGTACCATTTTTGGAAAATTGCAGTAAATTCGATGCGCAGCCTATCTGCGGATATCTCACCCGAGGGGAAAAATATGAATAAACTGATTAAACTTGTATTAGCTGCCTCCGCAGTTGTGGCAATTTCTGCTTCTGCTCAAACGACCGACATCAAGGCTAACAGCCCGTACAGCGCCTATGTACAAGACGGCCGTGGCGTAATCGCTCGCAGCGGTTTCGGCCTGTGCTGGCACACTGGCTACTGGACGCCGGCTGACGCCGTTGCCGGTTGCGACGGCGCCGCTCCGGCAAAAGCTGCCGAGCCGAGCAAGCCGGTTGCTGGTTCCAAGAAAGTTACCTACGCTGCTGACGCATTCTTCGATTTCGACAAGGCAATCGTGAAGCCAGCAGGCAAAGCCAAGCTGGACAAACTGGTTAAAGACATCAAAGGCGTGAACGTTGAAGTCATCATCGCAACGGGCCATACCGACTCGATCGGTTCCGATGCATACAACCAGAAACTGTCCGTTCGCCGCGCTGAAGCAGTGAAGGCATATCTGGTCAAGAAAGGCGTTGATCCGAAACAAGTCTACACCGAAGGCAAAGGCGAGAAACAGCCGATCGCTACCAACAAGACCAAGCAAGGCCGCGCAAAGAACCGTCGCGTGGAAATCGAGGTCGTTGGTTCGCCGAAATAACCCGGCTTCTGGAAAAACAAAAACCCCGCTTCGGCGGGGTTTTTTTCTGCCCCCAGTTTGGGCGTGTCACGTATAATCAATGATTGCTCGTCCATTTTTCATTGAACTGCGGCCCGTTTTCGACACATGAACGCCGACACCTCAGAACTGCGGAAATTTGCCGACATCGCTCACCGCTGGTGGGATGAAACAGCCGAATTTCGCCCGCTGCACGCAGTCAATCCACTGCGGTTGCGATGGATTGCGCAGCATGCGCCGCTGACCGGCAAAGCCGTGCTTGATATCGGCTGCGGCGGCGGGATCCTGGCCGAATCAATGGCGAACGCAGGCGCGCGCGTCACCGGCATCGACCTGACGGAACAGGTACTTCAGGTCGCGAAATTGCACAGCCTGGACTCCGGCGCGAACGTGCGTTACGAATGCATCGCGGCAGAAGATCTTGCAGCGCGCGAGCCAGGCCAGTATGACGTCGTCACCTGCATGGAAATGCTCGAACATGTGCCGGATCCGGCATCCATCGTGCGCGCCTGCGCCACGCTGGTCAAACCGGGCGGAAAAGTATTTTTCTCGACACTGAACCGCAACGCGAAATCCTATCTGTTCGCCATTATCGGCGCCGAGCAACTGCTGCGCCTGCTGCCGAAAGGCACGCACGATTTCACGAAATTCATTACCCCGGCGGAGCTGTCGCAATTTGCACGCCACGCCGGTCTGACGGTCGATGCGATTGCCGGCATTGGCTATAACCCATTTAACGACGTATTTTCCCTGACTCAGGATGCCAGCGTGAATTACCTGCTGGCATGCACGAAACCATAAAATTCCGTCCCTTTTACAATTATGAAAACCCCCACCCTGTCCCTGCCCCGCGCCATCCTGTTCGACCTCGATGGCACGCTGGCCGATTCCGCCCCCGATCTGGCGGCAGCAGTCAACCTGTTGCGCACCGAACGCGGGCTGGAACCGGCGCCATATGAAAAACTGCGCGCGGTGGCTTCGGCCGGCGCTCGCGGATTAATTGGCGCAGCGTTTAACCTGACACCAGAAGACGATGGCTATCCGGAACTTCTGAAAGGCTTCCTCGACAACTACCAGTCGGCGTTGATGGTCAACAGCAGCCTGTTCGACGGCATTTCCAGTTTGCTGCAGGGCGTGTGCGAGCGGGGCATGCCTTGGGGCATCGTCACCAACAAGTTTGCCCGCTTCACGACCCCGCTGGTGGCGAAAATAGGCCTGCACCAGGCAGCATGCGTGATTTCCGGCGACACCACGCCGCACTCGAAGCCGCACCCGGCACCGCTGCTGGAAGCGGCGCGCGTGCTGTCGATTGCGCCGCAGCATTGCTGGTACGTTGGCGACGACCTGCGCGACATTCAGGCCGGGCGCGCGGCCGGCATGATGACACTGGTCGCCGGCTGGGGCTACTGCGATCAAACGCAAACGGCATCGTGGGGCGCAGACCGGATCATGGCTTCGCCGCAACAACTGCTGGAACTGGTACGCCAGACGGCATTGCAGGCCGCCTGAAAATAACTGACTCAAATAAATTTTGGGTCAGTAAGGCCAAAAAATATACTCCACCCAGTATTTAAAAACAGCCAGCAAAACCGTGGCCCAGCACATGGTTTTGGCGATATACCCCCACAGAACAACGACCATATCGCAACCAGTCGTTGCCTGCCACGATGATCTGGGGCTATTGTCTCCCCGGCGCAAGCGATTTCAATCGCGAGCGTGCGCCGACAGCCAATGTGAATGGTTAACGGTTAAATACAACAGCACCAGCAACTTCCGCGCAAAATAAAACAGCGAGCCATGTGTTGCATGGCTCGCTGTTTTTTGGCAGACGGCGGAGCTTTTACAGCCCGGCGGCGCTGCGCAACGCCTGTGCCTTGTCAGCGCGTTCCCAGGTGAACTCCGGCTCTTCACGACCGAAGTGGCCGTAGGCGGCGGTTTTCTGATACACCGGACGCAGCAGATTGAGCATTTGCACGATGCCTTTCGGACGCAGGTCGAAATGCTCGGCCACCAGCGCAGACAGTTTCTCGTCGGCGATCACGCCCGTGCCTTCGGTTCTGACCGTGATGTTGATCGGCTTGGCGATGCCGATGGCATAGCTCAGCTGGACCTGGCAGCGTTTTGCCAGCCCGGCGGCCACGATGTTTTTCGCCACGTAGCGCGCCGCATAGGCCGCCGAACGGTCGACCTTGGACGGGTCCTTGCCGGAGAACGCGCCGCCGCCATGCGGGCACGCGCCGCCGTAGGTATCGACGATGATCTTGCGCCCGGTCAGGCCGCAATCGCCTTGCGGACCGCCAATCACGAAGCGACCGGTCGGATTCACCAAGTAGCGCGTGTTTTTCAGCCATTCCTTCGGCACCACCGGCTTGATGATGTCTTCAATCACCGCTTCCTCGATCGCCTTGTGCTGGATTTCCGGCGCATGCTGCGTTGACAGTACGACGGTATCGACACTCACCGGCTTGCCATCGACGTAACGCAGCGTCACCTGCGACTTGGCGTCCGGCCGCAGCCACGGCAGGCGGCCATCCTTGCGCAATTGCGACTGGCGCTCAACCAGCCGGTGCGCGTAGTAGATCGCCGCCGGCATCAAATCCGGCGTTTCGTCGCACGCGTAACCAAACATCAAGCCCTGATCGCCGGCGCCTTGATCGAGGTCGATACCCTGGCCTTCATTCACGCCCTGCGCAATGTCCGGCGACTGCTTGTCATAAGCGACCAGCACCGCGCAGCCCTTGTAATCGATGCCATATTCCGTGTTGTCATAACCGATGCGCTTGATGGTGTCGCGCGCAACGTTGATGTAATCGACGTTGGCGTGCGTGGTGATCTCGCCCGCCAGCACCACCAGGCCGGTGTTGCACAGCGTTTCAGCGGCAACGCGCGCATTGGGGTCCTGCGTCAGGATAGCGTCAAGAATGGCGTCGGAAATCTGGTCGGCAACCTTGTCCGGATGACCTTCGGACACTGATTCGGAAGTGAAAAGAAAATCGTTAGACATCGCAAGCTCCGGTAATGATTGAACGAAAGGTCGCAGTCAACCATCACAGCCTGCGACGCTTTAGCGATAAGCCATCGAAATGGCTGCATTTATATTCCGCCCCGCAAGTTGTCGTTTAACACGGCGGACACTGCTAGTTATGGTATTTTACGCCTCTTGCCGAATTTTGGCGCATAAACTTCCGCCTCAGCCATCATGCCTGCATTTCCGCCCCGCATACCACAGCACGCCCCCCTGTCCACGCTGATTGCGTCCGTCGCATGAGATTGCTGCTTGCCCTGATGTGGCTGCTGCACTGGCTGCCGCTGCCGCTGCTTGGCCGGCTTGGCGAGGGATTGGGCTCGCTGTTGTTTTTTGCTATGAAACGGCGGCGGCACATCACGCGGGTCAACCTGCAATTGTGCTTCCGGGACAAATCGGAAAGGGAAATCAGCCAGCTTGCACGCGCACATTTCCAGGCCTATGCCCGCAGCGTGCTGGAGCGCGGCGTGCTGTGGTGGGCGCCGGAAAAACGGCTGAAAAAACTGATTGTGATCGAACCGCGCCTGCCGCTGGACGAATTCGCCGCCGGGCCGGTGGTCATGCTGTGTCCGCACTTCGTTTGCCTCGACGTCGCCGGCGCGGCGGTTGCGATGCAGGCATCGGCTTCGTCGATGTACGTGCGGCAGAAAAACGCGCGCTTCGATGAAACCTTGCGCCGCGGACGCGCACGCTTCAAGCCGGTCAAACTGTTCACCCGTCAGGATGGCATCAAGCCCATCCTGCGCGCGCTGCGCGAAGGTTTGCCGTATTTCATGCTGCCGGACATGGATTTCGGACTGAAGGATGCCGAATTCGTGCCATTCTTTGGCGTGCCGGCCGCAACGCTGACCGCGCTGCCGAGAATCGCGGCCGCCGCCCGCGCCAAGGTCATTCCTGTCGTTGCCACCTTCCTGCCCGACTACCGCGGCTGGAAAGTAACCTTCTATCCCGCGTGGGAAGATTTTCCGGGTGACGACATGCTCGCCGCCACGCGCAAGATGAACGCTTTCATCGAGCAACGCATCCGGGAAACGCCGGCGGAATACCTGTGGACGCACCGCCGGTTCAAGACCCGCCCGCCAGGCTTGCCGGATGTATATAATTAATGCCTGATTTTTCCAGCCATTTTCTTCGCCGCACATGAAGCTGAAATTCACAAAAATGCATGGCGCCGGCAACGATTTCGTCGTTATTGACGCCATCAGCCAATCGATAGAACTGACGCCGGAACAGTCGCGCTTTCTGGCCGACCGTCGCTTCGGCGTTGGCGCCGATCAGATTCTGGTGGTTGAAAAACCGGCGACTGCCGGCACCGAGTTCCGCTACCGCATCTTCAACGCCGATGGCAGCGAAGTCGAACAATGCGGCAACGGCGCGCGCGCATTCGTCAAATTCGTCGCCGAAAAAGGCTTGACCGGCAAGCGCTGCATCCGGGTTGAAACGAAAGCGGGCATCATCGAACTGCAACTGGAAGACGACGGCAATGTCACGGTCGACATGGGCGCGCCGGTGCTGGAACCGTCGAAAGTGCCATTCGACACCAGTGGCCTGCGCGGCAAGGCGGAAGGACAGGACACGCTGTGGCCGCTGTACCTCGAACCAGCGGGGCGCGAAGGCAAGACCACCCAGATTTCGGTCGTTTCGATGGGCAACCCGCATGCGGTGCAGGTCGTGCCGGATATCGACGCCGCGCCGGTCGCCATCGACGGCCCGCTGATCGAACAGCACCGGCGCTTTCCGGCGCGCGTGAACGCGGGCTTCATGCAGATTGTTGACCGCCATTCCATCCGCCTGCGCGTCTATGAGCGCGGCGCTGGCGAAACGCTTGCCTGCGGCACTGGCGCCTGTGCGGCAGTGGTTGCCGGCATTCGGCGCGGACTGCTTGAATCGCCAGTACGGGTCGAGGCACGTGGCGGCGTGCTGAATATCCGCTGGAATGGCGAAGGCCAGCCGGTGATGATGTCCGGTCCGGCAGTCAGCGTGTTCGATGGCGAGCTAGAACTACCGGCCTGATGGCCAGAACACGCGGGCAAGCTCTGCCGCGTCAAACCAGGGCCGTCAACGGCATTTTCGGCTCAAAATATACTGGCAGGAGTATTTTCAAAGCACCAGCAAAGTTGTGGCCCAGCGAAATTTTTCGCCCATACCCCGCCATTTTGCTAAAACTCGGATTGGTCTGACACAGCGGCGAAGCATCAATCGCCACCAGCCGCATCGCCCCCTGCTTCCGGCAACAGCGTCTTTAAGCGATACAGCCGCTGCCGGTAATTTCCTTCCGGACCATTCACGCTGCAATCGACGTTCTCGAAAATGCGCACGATCCGGCTGAGCACCTGCCGCTCCTGGCCGGTTTGCAGCAATACCAGCCGCCGCTTGCTACGGCCATAATTCTCGCGGATATCGACCACCAGGCAATGCCCCTGATCGGCCGCACACGGGTCAATCAGCAATGCCTCCGCACGCGTCAGGCCGAAACAGGCAGCCAATTCAATTCGAGCCGCCAGAAAATGATGGCCATTCATCATTTCGCGCGTCAGTTGCGTCTGTGCGGCCTGCGCCCACGGCGCAGGCTTCGCCCGCGGCGCCACTTTTTCCAGCAGCGTCGCCGCATCGCTGATGCCTTGCGCCGCCGCCTTTTGCAGCCAGAATGCCGCGCGCACGTCATTACCCTCGTTGTCGCGCCGCGAACGCCAGGCATTGACGCCACATTCCAGTTGCGCCGCCGCGTGCCCCATTTCTGCCGCGCGCTCAAGGTAACGCTGCGCATCGGCTAGACTGCGCTGCGAAAATTCCGGTTTCATGTAGATGCGCGACAACGCATACCATGCGCCCGCCTTGCCTTGATCTCCGGCGAGCGTCAGCCAGCGCACCGACTTTTTGAAATTCGCAGCGCCGGCCCTTGCCTTGATGCGGGCACCGCTCTCGTCCATTCTCGCCAGCCACAAGCCAAGCGAAAACGGCGCGATCTCATCTCCAGCCTGCGCAGCCAGTTCCCAGAACAATTGCACTTCATCCGGATCGCGCTCGTCGCGCAATGCCAGCACCTGCGCGCAACGCGACAGCAGTCGCGCATCCTCAAGCCGCAAGCCCGGCATGCCCGTCCGTGACGGCTCTGAAGCCGCGGTACGTATATGCTGACGGGCAATTTCACGCGCCAGCGGCAATGCCCAATGCAGGAAAACATCCCTGTCGCCAGCATCCCACGCATGATCGGCCAGCGCCTGCTGCGCCGGCGCCACACCACTGCTAGCCGCACGCTCGGCCCATGCCTGCGCATTGCCATCGACCGGCAAATCCACAGACGGCGCATCCGACACAATCTCGGCCAGCAGCCACTGCGCATCCGACAGTCCGGCTTTGGCCGCCATTTCCAGCGCCATGACCGCCTTGCGCCGCACTTCCTCGTCTACCCCAATCCCATCTTGCGCCAGCACCAATCGCGCGAACACAACGCCTGCCTGCATCACGCCGGCATCGAAAGCGCGCTCGTACCAGCGCGCAAACAGCGCACGGTTCTCGCTTTGCGCCGCTATCTCATACGAAACATGGTTGCCGATGAGCATCCACGCTTCCGCGCAATCCTGGCGCGCGGCACGATCCAGCCAGTGCAATGCGGTCGCCATGCTTTGCGGCAAACCATCACCACCAAAAAGGTAACGCTTGCCCAAGGCAAGTTGCGCCTCAACCTGCCCGGCGCGCGCGCCTCTGATCATCGTTAATTCTTCGCGACTTGCCATGAATGATTCCAGCCCCAAATTCACCCGTTAACACCAGCGCTCAGGCGGCCAATGCAACAGAAATTAGAACACAGAAAAAACACCAAAAAAAGTCAAAATATCATCGACTCAACTTGACTACCAGCAGCAATGGAACCATAAATGTATCGTTTGCACAACACAAAATACATCTACCCACCCCCCTTTTTCGGCAACATATCAACCTGAAAGGTAAAGCAATTTATGACAACCGCGTTACACGGATTTTTAACTGATTCACCTTTTCGAAAAGGATTACAAATGAAAAAAACTCTCATCGCTCTCGCCGTACTCGGCGCTGCTGCTGGTGTAGCTCACGCGCAAACCAACGTTGTTATCTACGGTGTTGCTGACATCGGCCTGGTTAAAGAAACCGGCTCCAAGCTGAAGATGGACGAAATGGTTAACAACCGTATCGGCTTCATGGGTTCGGAAGACCTCGGCGGCGGCCTGAAAGCAACGTTCCAACTGGAAAAGCGCTTCGACCTGTTTGACGGCGACACCCGTGGCGGTGCTGGTAAAGAATTTGACGGCGCATCGAACCTTGGTCTGGCTGGCGCAAGCTGGGGTCAAGTTCGTTTCGGCCGTGTAAACAACCTGTCGGTTGAAACCATCCGTAAATTCGATCCGTTCGATCAGTATGGCGTTGGCGGCATGTTCGAAAACAGCCTGCGTTCCGCACGTATCAGCAATACCGCACGCTATGACAGCCCGGTATGGAGCGGTTTCCAACTCGGCGCAAGCTACACGCTGGAACAGCCTGGCGTTGCTAACAACGCAGTTCCGGCTGGCTCGAACGCTGGCTATGCGCTGACCGCAAAGTACAACAACGGCCCGCTGGCTCTGGCTGCCAACTACGACAAGCTGGCTGATTCCAACGATTCCAACAACTGGAACGTTGCAGCTGCTTACAAATTTGGCCCGGCTAAGGTTTCCGCTCTGTACGAACAAGCTAAGCTGAAGTATGTTTCCAATGATGCTAAAGAGAAAATCTGGCTGGTTGGCGTTGACTACAAAATCGGCGCAGGCGCAATCGTTGCATCTTATGGCCAGTACAAGTACCAAGACACCGGTGTTGATGGCAAAGACAAGAAATATGCAATCGGCTACAACCACAACCTGAGCAAGCGCACCACTGCATACGCTCACTATGCTCACACCTCCTACGAAGCAGCTGACAACGTCAACGGCTTCCAAGTTGGTCTGACCCACAAGTTCTAATAACTGCTTGTCAGTTAACTGAACAGAAAAAGGCGCACGAAAGTGCGCCTTTTTTGTTGCCGCGCCGAACCAGCGGCGCACACTCGCAAAAAACCATCGGCTCGCGTTGCCGCATCATGTGTTGCAACAAACACACACTCCACTTCCTCTGACAGGCTTGTAATCAAACTGTCACTTTGGCTCCGTATTCTCATTGGCATCAGGTTTTTCTCTTGCAGAAATATCTGGGTGGCCAGCTTGCGGCCAACTGCCGCAACTACCGCCAAGTTTCGCCAGCAAACCTTTGCGTTGGCCCGTCAAATACGAATAACTTTCAGAGGAACACAGAATGAAAAAAACGCTTATCGCTCTCGCAGTTCTCGGCGCAGTTGCCGGTGCCGCTCACGCACAATCGAATGTCGTGGTCTATGGTACGGTTGATATCGGTTACGTCAAAGAAACCAACAAGAAACTGAGAATGGATAACATGGTGGACGAGCGCTTGGGCTTCATGGGTTCGGAAGACCTCGGTGGCGGCCTGAAAGCCACCTTCCAATTGGAAAAACGCTTCAACCTGCAGGATGGCACAGCAACCAACGCGATCGACTTCGAAGGCGCATCCAACCTCGGTCTCGCTGGCAGCTTCGGCCAAGTCCGCTTCGGTCGCATGAACAACCTGACCACGGAAACCATCCGTCAGTTCGACCCGTTCGATCAGTATGGCGTCGGCAGCATGTTCAAAAACAAGATCCGCGAGTCGCGCATTGCCAACAGCGCACGCTATGACAGCCCGAACTGGAACGGTTTCCAACTGTTGGCCACCTACACGCTGGAAAACCCGGGCGCTGACACCTCATCCAGCACCTATTCGAGCGTTGGCAAAAATGCTGGTTACGGCTTGACCGCTAAATACAACAACGGCCCGCTCAGCCTGGCTGCCGATTACAACAAGAAAGCAGACAGCTTCGACTCCAACAACTGGAACGTTGCTGCGGCGTACGCATTTGGTCCGGCCAAGGTTTCGGCCCTGTACGAAAAAACCAACGTAAAATCGGCAACCACCGATCTGAGCCAGAAAATCTGGTTGATCGGCGGCGAATACAAAATCGGCGCCGGCAAGATTCTAGCTTCCTACGGCCAAATCAAGGATCAAACCGTTGCCGGTCAACCGAACAACAAGAAATTCGCCATCGGCTATAACCACAGCCTGAGCAAGCGCACCACCGCTTACGCGCACTACGGACATACCGATTATGAAAATGCCGACAACATCAACGGCTTCCAGGTTGGCATGACCCACAAGTTCTGATAACGGCCCGTCAGTTACATGAACTGAAATGGCGCACGAAAGTGCGCCTTTTTTGTTTGCTAGAACAAGCCACAACAGCATCCGACTGTTGCAGCAATGGCGCTTTTCAAGTTCCGGCAAACCGCCGGTAACCGTTTGCCCGCAATTCGCATGCCGGGCAATGTCCGCATCCGCGCCCCCAGTCGTGCAGATGCCGCTCACCAAGGTAGCAGGTGTGGGTTTCCTGCCGGATCAGTTCAATCAATTGCCTGCCGCCGAGTTCCTGCGCCAGTTGCCAAGTCTGCGCCTTGTCGAGCCACATCAGCGGTGTTTCCAGGCGGAAGTCCGTGGCCATCCCCAGATTCAGCGCCTGCTGCATGGCGCGAATCGTGTCGTTGCGACAATCCGGATAACCGGAAAAATCGGTTTCACACATACCCCCCACCAATACCGTCAAGCCGCGCCGGTAAGCCAGCATCGCAGCCACGGTCAAAAACAGCAGATTTCGCCCGGGAACGAATGTGTTCGGCAAACCATTGGCCAGCATCGCAATCTCAACCTCGCCGGTCAGGGCGGTATCGGAAATCTCGGCCACCACCGGCAGGTTGAGCAGGTGATCTTCACCCAGCCGCCGGCTCCATTCGGGCGACACGGCACGCACACCATCGAGCACCGATGGCCTGACCGTCAGCTCAACCAGATGGCGCTGACCGTAGTCGAAGCCAACGGTCTCCACGCGCTCGAAACGCGACAGCGCCCATGCGAGGCAAGTGGTCGAATCCTGCCCGCCGCTGAAAAGCACCAGAGCACCGCCGCGTGCATCCGTATTATCCATTTTGTCCGTCATTTTTTCTCAAGCCGCAGGAGTTTCTGATCGCTTCGCGTGCCATCGGCATCATGGAAACTGACCCGAACCGGGAACCAGTCGAGCGATGGCGCCAGCCATAAATCAAGCTGCTGTTCCCTCGAACCTTCCGGCAGCAGGCGCGTGATGCGCACAGCCTGAATTGCTCCCATTGGCGTATTGATCCTCTCCTGCCGGATCACCCGGAAAGTCCAGATTTCTGCATCCTTACGCCCGACAACGAAGAATTTCCACTCAGAACCGCTGACAAATTTCTGCGGCACCCCGCGTGCCACGCTCACCAGTTGCAGCATGATGCTGGCGCGGTCCTGCTCGCCACCGATCAGCGGGTAGGTCTGCGGCGCATCGGTCAGACGGACGATGCGATGTTCACGGTCGAATGTTGCGCCGTAGGCCGGCTTGCGCATGCGTTTCTCTGTCAATTGCAGCGGCGCCAAGCCAAACGGATCGATCACGCCTTCGCTTTTTGATTCCAGCGCCTTGCCCAGCAGCGATGAACGTGTTTCACTGCTCAACTGGTAACGATTGCCGGCAACCCGCCAGCGCAGCACGGCTTCGCCATTCAGAGTCAAGCCATGCTGTGAAAACTGCACCGCATACACCAAATCCGCCGATGGCGGCAGCCTGAACCGGTACTTGACGGCTGGGTGCTCGTTTGCCAGCAACGGCAATGCCAGCACCAGCAGCATCGCGGCGACTGCGCGCCGCAACCACAATAATAGCCTCATCAAACATGCTCCAAAACGTAAATGGGAGAACAGCACATCAGCGCACTCCCGGCTGGCGGATTTCAGCCAGCCTCAGTTCAAGGTAGTCGCCATTTTTTTCGTTATAACGCAACCGGACCGGATACCAATCCTTCTCCGGCGCCAGCCACACATCCAGCGTCTGCTCATAAGAGCCGGGCTGCCGGTTATGCACCAGATGCCACGCCTTTATCTTGCCAATGCCCGACTCGACCTCTTCCAGCCCGACTACGCGCACATGCCTGATCTCGGCATCGCGCACGCCGGCAACCACCAGCTGGAATTCTGCGCCACTCTTGAATTTCGCGCCCTCGCGCCGCCCGATGCCGGCAAGCTGCCAGACGATGCTGGCGCGGTCCTGTTCACCGCCCTGCCGCCGGTATGACTGCGTCGATGAAGAAAAGCTGACCAGGTTGCGATCGCGCTGAAAATGCGTGTTCGTCGCTGAACGGCGCAAACGCTTTTCGGTATAAATGACCGGCGCGATGCCATAATCGCGATCGATCACGCCTTCGCTGTGGAAATTCAATATGCTCAAAAACAGCACGCTGAAGTCGCCATCAATGCTGAAATTGCTGCCGTCCGATTGCCAGTTAATCCGGCCGCTGCCATGAATTTCCTGCCCCTTGCTCAATGCGTGTCCATCGAAATGCAGTTCGGCCGATGGCGGCGCGGTCACCTGATAGCGCGGCGTGGTCGGCAGCATGTCCGGCCTGGCTGGCGCGGCCACACCATTCCTCGCCGCCTTGCTGCCACCACCTGAACCAGCAGACGGTTTCACCAGCATCGCATCCTCGACACTGGTACCCGGCACTTCGATGCCGGGCGTGCCATGCGGCAAGGCATCGCCGCCCGCCCCGCCATCGCCACGACCATCACCGCTACCGCCGCCGCTCCCTCCACCAGCGTCCCGCTCGCGGCTGACGACAGGTTGCGGCAGGCTCGCCGTTGCGACCTGCTTTTCCACCGGCGCGACAACAACCTGCTCGACTGGCTCAGGCGCAGCCGCCGGTGCCGGCGCAAGCTGAAGCTCGACCGTCACCGTGGCACCGGAACCGCCGGCACGCGAGGCCAGCTTGCGCTCCGGCGCAAACGCGCAGTAGATTGCCGCCAGATGCAGCGCAACCACAAGCAGCAACACCGGCCACCAGCGCCGGCGTTCTTCCGGTAACGATGCAGGAAACGTATTCGTCATGATGAAAGTCTAAACGCATTCGGCCAATTGCGCGATGACCTCCTGCCAGGAAAGAAATGTTACCAGTTGCAAAGCAGACCAACGCCCACGGGCTCAATAACGGTTGAGGCTGCCTGCAGCAACTTGATACAATCGCGGCACACGTCAGAAAAATCATGCCGATGCCACCGACCTTCGAAACCAAACTCTGTTCCCGCGCCGACCTGTCCGTCCGCATTGCAGCGCTGCCCAAGCCGGTAGTGCTGACCAATGGCGTGTTCGACATCCTGCACCGCGGCCATGTCACCTACCTGGCGCAGGCACGCGCGCTCGGCGCATCGCTGGTGGTGGCGGTGAATACCGATGCATCGGTCAAGCGTCTGGGCAAGGGCGACGACCGGCCAGTGAATGCGTGCGAAGACCGGATGGCCGTGCTGGCAGCACTCGAATCGGTCAGCCTGGTGGTGCCGTTCGACGAAGACACCGCGCTGGAAGTGGTGCAACAGGCAACGCCGGACATCTATGCCAAGGGCGGCGATTATGACATGGCCGCGATTCCCGAAGGCCGCGCTGTCGTGGCACAAGGCGGCAAGGCGGTTGCTATCGATTTCGAGCATGACAAGTCGACCACCGCGCTGTTGAAAAAAGTACGCCGTCAGTGACGCTGGCGTTCGCGCCACCACAACCAGAGCGCCCAGCTTATCGGAATCAATTCCAGCCAGAACGACCAGTGCTGCAGATAATCCAGCCGGCGTGAGCCTGTCATGTGCGGCACGACCAGCAGCGAATAACGCTCGTATGCAAACGGCGCCAGCCAGCGGATGCTGCCGGCGACGCTGTCCAGACACAGATGGATGAAGGCATTGAGCGCGAACACCAGCCCTAGCGATGCCCAGCGCCGGTCGCGCGCCATCCGATGCCAGACGATGGCCGCCAGCAGCAGCGCGCCCCACAACAACGGATAATGCGTGACATAGGCGTGATGATGATGTCGCTGCTGACCTAAGGTGTAGTAGTAAAGAAAATCAAAATCCGGTGCGACAGCACCCAGCAGCGACGCCATAAGGAATGCTCGCCAGGAAACGCCACTGCTGGCAAAACGCCGATACGACAGTTTGGCCACCACATAACCGGCGGGAAGATGGCCGAGAATCATTCGTCGTCCGATTCGCTGCCGCCTGCTTCACGTTCATCATCCGCGCGCGCAATGCCGTCCGCCTGCAAATCGGCGAAACCGAACAATTCGGCATCCATCAGGTGCGACGGCACCACGGTCGAGAGCGACGAAAAAATGTTTTCAATCCGTCCTGGATGCATCTTTTGCCACTCGTGCAGCATGGCCTTCATCTGCCGGCGCTGCTGGTTCGGCTCCAGTCCGCACAGGCTGCACGGGATGATGGGAAACTGGCGCACGTCGGCATAGCGCACCAGATCGGCTTCCTTCACATACGCCAGCGGACGAATCACGATATGCCTGCCATCATCAGTACGCAGTTTCGGCGGCATCGTTTTCAACTTACCGCCAAAAAACAGGTTGAGGAAAAAGGTTTCGAGGATGTCTTCGCGATGGTGTCCCAGCGCAATCCTGGTCGCGCCCAATTCGCCCGCAACGCGGTACAGGATGCCGCGCCGCAAGCGTGAACAGAGCGAACAGGCGTTGCGCCCTTCCGGAAAATGGCGTTTGACGATCGCCAGCGTATCCTGCCGCTCGATGTGGAACTTCACGCCGCGCTCTTTCAGGTAGGCCGGCAGCGTGTCCGACGGATAGCCGGCAACAACCGGCTCCAGGTTGACCGCGATCAGCTCGAAATTGATCGGCGCCCGCGTCTGCAAGGTCAGCAGCACATCGAGCAGCGCATGGCTGTCCTTGCCGCCGGAGAGGCAGACCATCACCCGGTCGCCTTCCCCGATCATGTTGTAATCGCCGATTGCCTGCCCGACCTGCCGGCACAGGCGCTTGTGCAGCTTGTTGTTTTCGTAGGCGGCGCGAATGGCCTTTCTAGTGTGAACCGTTCCGGTCACGCGACGTCTTCCTTGAAGTGGAACACCTCGACCCCGACGCTCTCGCAATCGACATACACGTCCGGCTTTTCAGTCGACACGCGCACAGCATATACCTTCGGATGCGCCAGCAGCGTGCGCGCGACATCATCGCACAGCGTTTCCTGCAACTGGATATGGCCTTGCGACGTGCGCTTGGCCAGCGTATCGCGCATGAAGTTGTAATCGACCACTTCGGACAGGTCGTCGTGCGACGGCGTGGACAATGCCAGCGGCACATACACATCGACGTTGACCAGTATCCGTTGCGCGGCCTTTTTCTCGATGTCGTCCACACCGATGTTGACCGGCACCTCATAGTTGCGCAGGAACAGTCGGCGGCAATCGGTCAGTTTGTGGCGATTCAGGGATGTCAGCATGATTCAGGTATTGCTTTCTTGAGGCTGGTTGTTGCTAGGTTATTGCAAAGTGATTGCTTACTTGCCGGACGTGGTGGCTTTGGCGACGAACATTACGTCCTGCCGCGTCGGGATCAGGTGCTGGCCGCCATCGACCGTGATTCTCGCGCCGGTAATCGCGCGCGATTCGATCAGGAAGCAGACGGCAGCGGCAATGTCTTCCGGCGTGCTGGATTTGCCCAGCGGCGTGACCGTGTGCGCCAGCGCGAATTCTTCCTCGGTCATGTCGGCCGAGACCAGCGTAATGCCGGGCGCGACGCCGACCACGCGCAGCTTCGGCGCCAATTCCTGCGCCAGCATCACGGTCGTGGTATCGAGCGCGGCCTTTGACAAGGTGTACGACAAAAAACTCGGATTCAGGTTAACCAGCTTCTGATCCAGCAGGTTAACCACCACCGACTGGCTGCCTTCCGGCGTATCGGCATGCAGCGCGCGCGCCAGCAGAATCGGCGCCGCCAGATTGGTGCGCATGTGCGCGTCGAGCGACGCATATGAAAACTGCTCGACGCTGTCGTGCTCGAAAATTGACGCATTGTTGACCACGCACGATACCGGCCCGAGCGCAGCCACCGCGCGCCGCAGCAATCCCTTGACCGCGTTTTCGTCGGAAAAATCGCACGGCAACGCCACCGCGCGCTGCCCCAGCGCCTGGATGTCGCGCACGGTCGCCTGCGCATCGGCTTCTGAATGGCGGTAATGCACGACCACGTCCCAGCCGCGCCCGGCCAATGCCAGCGCAATCACCCGCCCGATACGTTTCGCGGCGCCGGTAACCAGCGCCACGTTGCGGCTGTCTGCTGTCGTCATGCTGTCTTAAATTTGAGAATACAATGGGGGGAATGAAACTTCCTGAACCAGACCACGACGCGAGCGTCGCTTCCGACGCGCTTTGCCGCCTGATAGCCGATGACATCGCACGGCATGACGGCTGGATTCCGTTCGCGCGTTACATGGAACTCGCACTGTACGCACCCAATCTTGGCTATTATGCCGGAGGCGCGGCAAAACTGGGCCGGGAAGGCGATTTTACAACCTCGCCCGAGATCTCGCCACTGTTCGCCGCCGCGCTGGCGCAGCCGGTCGCCCGCCTGCTGGCGCAGACCGCACCGCAAATGATCGAATTCGGTGCCGGCAGCGGCAAGCTCGCGCGTGATTTGCTGACCGAACTGGCGCTCTTGGGCGAACGGGTGCAGCGTTATGCGATCGTTGAACTCTCAGGCGAACTGCGCGCGCGCCAACAGGAAACGCTGCGCGACTTTCCACAGGTTGAATGGCTCGATCGGCTGCCGGATGCGTTTTCCGGCATCGCGCTCGGCAATGAAGTGCTGGATGCGATGCCAGTGCATCTGGTGAAAAAAACGGCGGCTGGCTGGAACGAAGTCGGTGTCGCGACGGATGATGCGCGCTTCACCTTTGCCGAACGCCCGTGCGATGCGGCGCTGGCGGCCCGGATCGCAACACAAATTCCAGAAGCCGAGTCGCTGCCGGATGGCTATCTGACCGAAATTCACCCGCAAGCCGGCGCCTTCACGCAAACCGTGGCCACAATGCTGGCGACGGGCAATGCCGGCGCGGCACTGCTGATCGACTACGGCTTCCCGGCACGCGAATACTACCTGCCGGAGCGCAACCGAGGCACGCTGATGTGCCATTACCGCCAGCACGCGCACGATGACCCGTTTTTCCTGCCGGGCTTGCAGGACATCACCGCCCATGTCGATTTCAGCGCCATCGCGCAGGCGGCAATCGACGGCGAGCTGGAAGTGCTGGCCTACCTGAACCAGGCTGCATTCCTGATGGCGTCCGGCATCGGCGAACTGCTGCTGCGCACGCGGCCGGACGACGCGGCGCGCTACCTGCCGCAGGCGAATGCGGTCAAGCTGCTGCTGTCGCCAGCGGAAATGGGCGAACTGTTCAAGGTGCTAATAGTCGGCAAAAACGTGCGCCTGCCCGACGCACTCTTGCGCGACGACCGCAGCCACCGCCTTTAGCAGGGTTGTCACCAAAGCGATAGTCCATGCGGCGCACGGCCGCGCCGCTACTCGGCGATGCCCAGCCCCTTTTCCAAAATGCCTTCGACATAGGCGACGATGTACTGTTGCAGCGCCTCGCCTTCGAGCGTGTTGTCGAGCATCTTGCCCGACGGGCTGCCCTTCAGTTCGCCATGCTGGAAGATGCGCGCCTGCCAGTGGACTTCCTTGTGGCCGCTGTATTCCGCCTGGTACTGATAGTTTTCGCCCCCCACCTTGCAGGTATATTCGCCCTTGAACGTGTGTATCCGCTTTGTCATACGCGCCTCCCAGATGAAATGCCGCTTGCCGATACCGCTTTGCCCTTTTGCGGCGCCACGGTCAGTTCAGGAAATAATCGACTGTCACCACCACCCGCACTTTCTTCGCGATGTCCGATGCGCCGGCATTCGCGCCATCGCCTTCGCCCTGTGAACTCCGGTCGCGATCAGCGATGGTGAACAGTCCTTGGCTGGCGCGGCGGATCATGCCAACATGGCTGTCGCTGTCGGAGGCGAATTGCGTCGCCGCTTCACGCGCTGCCTTGGTCGCGTCAGCCATCATGCCGGGCTTGATATCGTTCAACTGGGTGAAGATGAATTGCGGCCCATTGCGGTCCCAGTTACCCTGCGATGACAGCACCACGCCGGCTGCGGCCAACCGGTCGGTCATCTGGCTGACTTTCTTCACCCGCTCGACCTCGTTCGAGCGCACCTGCACCGTGTATTCGACCAGATAGCGGAACGTTGCCTTGCCCTGTTCGTAATCCTTCGCCTGTCGGTCTTCGACCCGCTGGTTCTGGCTGGCGATTTCCGCCTCGCCAATGCCGTTTTCAGCCAGGAATGCCAGCACTTTTCTGCGCGCCTCGTCGGCCGCTTTGTTCGTTTCAGCCAGATCATTGCCGGCCACGCGCACGCGGATCGGCCATACCGCCAGATCAGCCTTGACCTCCTTTTCCGCCACGCCGCGCACGGTGACGAAACGCTCGCCGCGCTTGCCGCTGCTAATGCCTTCAGCCAGAATCGTCGCGCTGCCGATCAGCCCGATCGCCACCGCCAGCGCCGCCATGATTTTCGTGCCCCTGTCATCGAACGCCCATATCGACATCGGATACCCTTTCGCAAGGCAGCGCGTCGGCGCTGCAAACAGACCAGCCTGTCAGGCGGATTGTAGCAACGATTGCGGGGCTGATATCATCTTGCACATCTTCAATCTGAAACGGAGTTGATATGCCACAGATGCCTCGCCCGTTCGCCCACCCTTTCATCTACCCTTTGGTCCGCCATCTGCTGCGCTGCGCGGCCGCCTTGCTGCTCGGCCTCGCGCCGCTGGCGCAGGCCGAAGCGCCGCAGCAACAGACGCAGGTTCCCGGCTATTACCGCACGATGCTGGGCCAGACCGAGGTCACCGCGCTGTTCGATGGCGCATTCAATCTCGATGTGCAGCGACTGAAAAACGCGAAGCCAGAAGATATCCGCCAGCTGCTGGCCCGGATGTTCGTCGGCACGGAGAAAATGCAGACCGCGGTCAACACCTACCTGATTAATACTGGTCGTCATCTGGTGCTGGTCGATGCCGGCGGCGGCGCGCTCTATGGCCCGACCGTCGGCAAGATGCTGGCCAACATGAAAGCCTCGGGCTACGCGCCGGAGCAGGTCGATACCGTCATCGTCACCCACATGCATGGCGACCACATCGCCGGACTGATTGATGCGGACGGCCGCGCAACCTTCCCCAACGCGACCGTATTCGTGGCGAAGGAAGATCATGATTACTGGCTGTCAGACAAGGTCGCCGCCGCCTCGCCCGCCAGCTGGAAACGGATTTTCGATGGCGCGAAGAACACCGCCGCGCCCTATCTAGCGCAAAACCGCTGGCAAACCTTCACCGTCGGCACGCAACTGGTACCCGGTATCACCGCGGTCGAAGCGCACGGCCACACGCCGGGGCACACCGCGTTCGCGGTCGAATCCGGCAGCCAGCGGCTGCTGCTCTGGGGCGACGTGGTGCACAACCACGCGGTGCAGTTCAGGCGGCCGGACGTCACCTTCGATTTCGATGTCGATCCGAAACAGGCGCTCGCGACCCGGCTGGCGATCTTCCAGGCGGTGGCGCAAAGCGGCGAACTGGTCGCCGGCATGCACCTGCCATTCCCAGGAATCGGCCGCGTGCGGGCCGACGGCAATGGCCAGTACAGCTGGGTGCCGGTCGAATTCAGTCCGCTGGGCACAAAATAACTGACCAGAACCAAACTTTGGGTCATTAAGGTCAAAAAATATACTGGGTGCAGTATTTTTAAACGCCCAGCAAAATTGTGGCCCAGCGGGGTATTTTGACCATATACCCCACCAATTCATGCCGCCGCCCGGACAAAACCGGCAGCGGCGGCGCCGATGCATTAGAATGCCACGCCATGACCATCCTGCTGTCTACCCTCAACGCCCGCTATGCGCACACTTCGCTCGGCCTGCGCTATCTCGCGGCCAACATGGGCGAGCTGGAAGCGCAGACCGAAATTGTCGAATTCATCATCGGCGGCAACCTCGCCACGATGGCGGAAAAGCTGCTGGCGAAACGGCCGCACATCATCGGCTTCGCGGTCTACATCTGGAATGTCGAGGAAACGACCAAGCTGGTCGCGCTGCTGAAACGGCTGGCGCCGGAAGTCATCATTCTGCTCGGCGGGCCGGAAGTGTCGCACGAAACCGAGTCGCAACCGATTGTGGCGCTGGCGGATTACACCATCACCGGCTGGGGCGATCTGACCGCGCCGGCGCTGTGTCGGCAGATTCTGGCGGGCGAACGGCCGGCGCAAAAAATCCATGCCGGCGCGCAGCCGCGGCTGGAAGAAATCGCGCTGCCGTACCGCCATTACACCGACGAAGACATCGCGCACCGCACGATTTACGTCGAAGCCTCGCGCGGCTGTCCGTTCAAATGCGAATTCTGCATTTCATCGCTGGACAAGACCGCGTGGAAATTCGAGCTAGACCGGTTTCTGGCCGAGATGGAAGAACTGTACCGGCGCGGCGCGCGGCAGTTCAAATTCGTTGACCGCACGTTCAATCTGAACACGCAAGCCAGCCGCCGCATCCTGCAATTCTTCCTCGACAAGCTGGCGGCTACGCCGGACGATCCGGTATTCGCGCATTTCGAAGTGGTGCCCGATCATCTGCCGGCGGCGCTGAAGGAAAGCCTGGCGCAATTCCCGCCCGGCACGCTGCAACTGGAAATCGGCGTGCAAACCTTCAACCCGGCAGTACAGGCGCTGATTTCGCGCAAGCAGGACAACGACCGTTCAGCGGAAAACATCCGCTGGCTGATGGAGCACACGCACGCGCACCTGCACGCCGACCTGATCGCCGGCCTGCCGGGCGAGGATCTGGCCAGCTTCGCCGCCGGTTTCGATCGGCTGATCGCGGTCGGCCCGCACGAAATCCAGTTCGGCATCCTGAAACGGCTGCGCGGCACGCCGATCATCCGCCACACCGACGAATTCAGGCTGGTGTTCGATCCCAGCCCGCCATACACCATCATGGCGACCGACCGGATCGATTTCGCCGCCATGCAGCGGCTGGTGCGCTTCGCCCGCTTCTGGGACATGATCGCGAATTCCGGCCGTTTCGCCAACACCTTGCCGCTGATTCTGGCCGACGCGCCGTTCGCGCGTTTTCTGGCGCTATCGGACTGGCTGTACGCGAAAACGAACGCCACGCACCAGATCGCGCTAGCACGGCTGGCGCGGCTGGTGACGGACTGGCTGACCGAACAGGGGATGGAAGCCAACGCGGCGCGCGCCGTGATCGATAGCGATTACGCCGGCGGCGCGGAAAAACCGCACCTGCAACGCAAGGCGGAGGGCGACACCGCGTCGCCGCAGCGGCAGTCGCGCCATCTGGCGGCGAAAACCTTGGCCGAAAACGCCTGAACCACAACACCCTTGCCAGCCACAACAAGGCTTGCTATAATTAAAAGCTACGCTAATTTTTTGTTGCGCGAGCTTCTCGCGTCGGCGAACGAACACTGACCCGTTTTAGGAAACACACATGGCAAATTCCGCACAAGCACGCAAGCGCGCCCGCCAGGCAGTCAAGCAGAATGCTCACAATTCGAGCCTGCGCTCGACGCTGCGCACCGCAATCAAGGCTGTCCGCAAGGCTATCGAAGCTGGCGACAAGGCAGCGGCGGCAGCGACCTTCACCAAATCCGTTTCGATCATCGACCGGATTTCCGACAAGAAGATCGTTCACAAGAACAAGGCTGCACGTCACAAGAGCCGCCTGTCTGCTGCTGTCAAAGCAATGGCTTGATCGCCCGCTGCATTTGCAGCCGGCACCGCAGTAAAAGAACAACCCACATGGCTTTGCGCCATGCGGGTTGTTTGCATTTCCGGAAAATAACGACAGCAGCCGCAAGCAACTGGAGCGCAAGGCGCATGAAGCGCAGCATTCAAGCCGAGCGGCAGCTTATGCGAACTTGCCTGACGCAGTTTGCTGCCGTTAGCCGCGCTCAGCCAAATCAGAGTTCGTAACCGAACGCCTGCCTGAACCGTCCGGCGATCTCTGTCGGCGTCAGCTTGTGGTTCTGCCCGCCCTGATGGGAAATCTTGATCGCCCCCATCAAACTGCCCAGGCGGCCGCATGTCAGCAAATCCATGCCCCTGACGATGCCGTGCATCAACCCGGCACGAAAGGCATCGCCGCAACCGGTCGGATCGACAATTTTTTCTGCCGGCACACAAGGAATGTCGAGCACGACATCACCGGTATAAATCTCAGCCCCCATCTCACCGCGCGTGATGATGAGGGCCGACAACCGCTGCGCGATTTCGCGCGGCATCAGGCCGGTGCGGTCAACCAGCAGTTCCGCCTCGTAATCATTGACCGTGACGTAAGACGCCAGATCGATGAATTCCAGCAATTCGTCGCCGTTGAACATCGGCAAGCCCTGGCCCGGATCGAAAATGAACGGAATGCCAAGCGCGGCACAATCCTTCGCGTTCTGCACCATGCCGTCACGGCCGTCCGGCGCGACGATCGCCAGTCTGACCTCACCCGCTTCCGCCACCTTGTTTTCATGCGACATCGACATCGCGCCCGGGTGAAACGCGGTAATCTGGTTGCCGTCGATGTCGGTGGTGATGAATGCCTGCGCGGTGAACGATTTCTTGATGGTGCGCACGTTGCGGTGCGACAGTTCCAGCTCTGCCAACCGCTCCAGATACGGTTCGCCATCGACCCCGATGGTCGCCATGATGCGCGGATCGCCGCCCAGGAGTTTCAGGTTGTACGCAATGTTGCCCGCCGTGCCGCCAAATTCGCGCCGCATGCCCGGCACCAGAAACGCGACATTCACCTTGTGCAGTTGATCCGGCAAAATCGCATCGGAGAAACGGCCATGAAACGACATGATGGTGTCATACGCAAGGGAACCGCAGATCAGGCAGGTCATGATGTCTTCCTAGATATGTCAGGGATAGAAAAGATATACGCGATAACCGGACGGCTTGATTTGCTCAAGCTCAAACGCCAGTTTGATCGACTGTTCGGAACTGGCGGCGAATCCCTGCGCAACCAGTTGCGGATTGGGCAGGAATTCAGCCGGCGCAAATATGCGGCGCGCGACAGCCTTCTCGTCCGAATCATTTAACGTCAGCTCGATATTCGGCCACACCTGCCCTTGCGCGCTGCGGTTGCGCAGCACAACGCCGAGCGTGTACGCCGTTTCGCCATTCGCCGGTGCATGCAACTCACTCACTTCCACCGTCACCTGATCGATCTGCTTTTCCAGCCCGACACGGCAATCGATCACCCCGCACACCGATTCAATCGCCGGCTTCAGCGCCGGAAATGCGGCGGCAATCCTCGCATTGAATACATCCACCACCTGCCACAGCAGCGTCGGCAACATCAGCAGCACGCCAATTAGCATCGCGATGCGCCAGATGCGCCCAAATCGCTGCTGGCGCCGCGCGCGCTGCATGAACTCCGGCTCCTCGATCGCATCCACTTCCGGTTGCGGCTCATCTAACTCGAGCGAGGGCGACGCATGGTGGGCGTAAGCCTGCGCCTGTTTTGCCTGCAGCAAATCGGGGAATTGCGTCGGCATGAAATCATTTTCCGGCGCATCCCGGCCATCGGTCCGATGTGCCGGAATATCTGCCGCCGGTTCGATGAATTGCGGTTCGCGCCGCGAATCCGGCTTCAGTTCGGTTTCAGGCAGCACATCAAGCCGGTCGTCCGGCGGCGCCATGTCCAGCCGCACAGGACGCGTATTCTCGCCCAGCACAGGTTCCGGCGTGGCCGCGAGCGCTGTCGAAACCGGCTCTGCTTCATCCTCGACTGACAGAATCAGGTGCAGATCTTCGACCGGTTCGGTCAGTGTCTGCTCCTGCTCTTGTTCCCGCAGCGCCGGCGCAATCTCGCTTATCCGGCTTTGGGCACGTTCCGGCCTGAAGACTTCCGCGCCGCCCTCTTGCGGCAGCAACTGCTCAACACCATTGAAAATCTGCTGGCATGAACCGCAGCGCACGATGCCGTTGAACAGCTTGAGCTGATCCTGCACGACGCGAAACGTCGTGTGGCAGTACGGGCATCGCGTCGCCAGTGCCATCGTTCAGCTTCCGTCCGGCAAATGGCCGTAGAGCGCTACCCAGCCGTCCTGCGCCTTCCACACCTTCATCCCGATCCAGTGCGCATACGCCTCTGCCACCTCATCCGCCTGCCGCTCCAAGATGCCGGACAGGATCAGCGAACCGCCGGGCGCAACGCGGCTAGCCAGCATCGGCGCCAGCAGCTTCAGCGGACTGGACAGGATGTTGGCCACCACCACGTCGAAAGTCCGCCCTTCTGCCTGCGCGGCGAATTCATCCGGCAGATGAAAGGCTACCTGACAATGGTTGCGCGCCGCATTTTCGCGCGCTGCGAGAATCGCCTGCGGATCGATATCAACCCCGGTCACTTCGAACGCGCCCAGCTTGCTGGCCACCAGCGCCAGAATGCCGGAACCGCAACCATAGTCGAGCACGGTCTTGCCGGCAGGCGCATGCGCCTCCAGCCATTCCATGCACAAGCGCGTGGTCGGGTGGCTGCCGGTGCCGAATGCCAGACCGGGGTCCAGTTCAAGGATCAGCCCGTTCGGATCGGGCGCGTCGTGCCAGCTCGGCACGACCCAGATGTTCTGGCCGATGTGTATCGGCTCGAACTGCGACTGCGTCAGCCGCACCCAGTCCTGCTCGGCCACTTCGCGCACGATGTAATCGGGCAACGCTTCCAGGCCGCAGGCCGCGGCCACTTCCGCCATCACGGTCTTGGGGGCGACCTCGGCCGGAATCAGCGCGACAAGGCGGCTGCGCTCCCAGGCGGCGGCTTCGACCACCATTCCCGGTTCGCCGAAAATTGGCTTTTCAGCCGCCGTGCCTTCATCGGCATCCTCGACCGACACCGACACCGCGCCTGCATCCATGAAAGCGTCAGACAGTGCTTCGGCGTAATCTCTTTCAACTTCGATGACGATTTCATTCCATGTCATGTCACACGCCTTGATTCAGCCCTACATTCAACTCGATGACTGCTCTTTTTCCGCCGCAGCCCTTTCCGCCAGCATCTGCTCCAGGTAATGGATGTTGGTGCCGCCTTCGATGAAGCACGGATCCACCATCAGATCACGGTGCAGCGCGATATTGGTCTGGATGCCTTCGACCACCATTTCGGACAGCGCCACGTGCATGCGGCGAATCGCCTGCTCGCGCGTCGTGCCGTAAGCAATCACCTTGCCGACCATCGAATCGTAATACTGCGGCACGGTATAGCCGGCATACGCATGCGAATCGACGCGCATCCCCGGCCCGCCCGGCGCATGCCATGCGGTGATCTTGCCCGGCGATGGCGTGAACTTGAACGGGTCTTCGGCATTGATGCGACATTCGATCGCATGGCCACGGAATACGACATCGCGCTGGCGCATCCGCAAACGCTCGCCGGATGCGATCATGATCTGTTCCTGCACGATATCGACGCCGGTGATCATTTCAGTCACCGGATGCTCGACCTGTACACGGGTATTCATTTCGATGAAATAGAACTCGCCGTTTTCGTACAGGAATTCGAACGTGCCCGCGCCGCGATAGCCGATCTGGCGGCACGCATCGGCGCAGCGGTCGCCGATTTTCTCGATCAGCTTGCGCGGAATGCCCGGCGCCGGCGCTTCCTCGATCACCTTCTGGTGGCGACGCTGCATCGAGCAATCGCGCTCACCCAGCCAGACGGCATTGTTGAACTGGTCGGCCAGCACCTGGATTTCCACATGGCGCGGATTTTCCAGGAATTTCTCCATGTAGACTTCCGGGTTGCCAAACGCCGTCTGCGCCTCGGATTTGGTCATCGAAACCGCATTCAGCAACGCCGCCTCGGTATGCACCACGCGCATCCCGCGACCGCCACCGCCGCCCGCAGCCTTGATGATGACCGGATAGCCAACCTTGCGCGCGGTCTGGATGATTTCCTTCGGATCGTCTGGCAGCGCGCCATCCGAACCGGGCACGCACGGCACGCCGGTCTTGATCATCGTCTGTTTCGCGCTCACCTTGTCGCCCATCATCCGGATCGATTCCGGTTTCGGACCGATGAACACGAAGCCGGATTTTTCCACTCGCTCGGCAAAATCGGCATTCTCGGACAGGAAACCATAACCCGGATGGATCGCCTCGGCATCGGTCACTTCGGCCGCGCTGATAATTGCCGGCATGTTCAGGTAACTTTGCGACGACGGCGCCGGGCCGATGCAAACCGATTCATCTGCCAGCTTCACGTATTTGGCTTCACGATCGGCTTCGGAATGCACCACCACGGTCTTGATGCCGAGCTCGCGGCATGCGCGCTGGATGCGGAGGGCAATTTCGCCTCGATTGGCAATCAGAATTTTTTCAAACATTCTTTAGGTCTTTCGAAATACAGCCATCAAACAGTCTATTCCGTCGAAATGCGACGAAACGGTGTTCAGCCGATGATGAACAAAGGCTGGCCATATTCGACCGGCTGGCCATTTTCAACCAGAATCTGCTTGACCACGCCGGCAACTTCGGCATCGATCTCGTTCAGCAATTTCATCGCCTCGATGATGCACAGCGTATCGCCAACCTGCACGCTGGCACCGACCGTGACATACGGTGGATTGCCCGGCGCGGACGCGGCATAGAAGGTGCCAACCATCGGCGACTTGACCACATGCCCCTGAATTTCTTCCGGTGCGGCAGCGGCAGGAGCCGCGGGTGCCGGCGCGGCGGCGGCAGGCGCGCCAGTCGGAATCTGCACATACTGGGTGGTTCCCGGCTGCGCCTGGATCATCATCGGCTGGCTGGCTTGCGGGTTGGACTTGATGATGCGAACCTTGCTTTCGCCTTCGGTCACTTCCAGTTCCGCGATATCGGACTCGGCCACCAAATCGATCAGGGTCTTGAGTTTGCGTAGATCCATATGAAAATCCTGAAATCTGCGATTGCTATCAAAATCGCTCTGGTTGAAAAAGAGCGCAATTGTAAGCGATTTAACGATGTTGCGCGAAATTACGCAAAATTAAATCATATTTTTTTTAGCGCAAAGTCGATTGCCAGACGATAACCTTCGATCCCAAGACCGCATATTACACCGGTTGCAATCGCTGACAGAAAAGAATGGTGCCGGAACGACTCCCGCTGATGCACGTTCGAGATATGCACCTCGATGAAGGGAATAGCCACTCCGGCCAGCGCATCACGCAACGCGACGCTGGTATGCGTCAGCCCGCCCGGATTGATGACTATCGCATCAACCCCCTCCTGCCTGGCGGCATGAATGCGGTCGATCAGCGCGCCTTCGTGATTGCTCTGAAAACAAATCAAACTGGCGCCAGCTCCGCCCGCCTGCGCAACAGCCGCACTCTCGACATCAGCCAATGTCGCCTTGCCATAGACTTCCGGCTCGCGCATTCCCAGCAGATTCAGGTTGGGGCCGTTCAGCAACAGGATATGCTTTGCCATGACACGCCGTTCCAGTTAGTGACAATGACCGGATTCTGCCGTCAAATGATATTGATTGGCAAGCAAAAAGAACGTATTGCAACCATGCTCAGCCCTCGCCTTCAGCCACCAGTGCGCGCACCACATCCAGATTGGCGCGCTCCAGACGGCGCTCATCCCTCGCCCTGACCGCGCCACGCAAATCATCGGGCGAAAACAGCGCTAAATGAACACCCTCGCCCTCGCGCAGAAAACTAAGCACCTCGACCGGATCGCGCTGCGGCCGGAAATGTGGCGTTTCCGACACCTCAAAATTAACATTCCGGTTCAGCAGAAAAATTTCGACCTCCTTCGGATTGTCGGCAAACAACTGCAAATGGATGTCCGAATGTTCGCCCGCCGTGCCATTCAACACCGCACCGATCAGATAAGGATCGAACTGCGCCAACTCCTCCATCACGTCAAGCGCCAACTGCCGCAGGCGCCGCAGTCTGGCCGGCTGACTGTCGGCCAGGAAAAGTTCATTATAAATGCGCACCTCGCCCTCAATCAGCTCGTTGCCCGGCAGCACGTCGTGGCTGATACGCCCATCACCCAGCACCTGCCTGGCCGCCTTGCGCTTGGCGGTGGCGTAACTCACCCCCTCCTCCGCTATCAGTTTCGCCGCGGCAGCGGCAATTTCCATGCGGAGCGCATCCGCTTCGGTATAGGTTTGTTTGCTCATGCGCGAATGATAACCGTAGAACCGGCCGGCTCGGGTAAAATCGGACATTTGCATTCCACCTCTACCACCATGCACATCCACATTCTCGGCATCTGCGGCACCTTCATGGGCGGGCTGGCCGTGCTGGCAAAAGCGGCCGGACACAAAGTCACCGGCTGCGATGCCAACGTCTATCCGCCGATGAGCACACAACTGGCGGCGCAGGGAATCGAGCTGATTCAGGGATTCGACCCCGAACAGACGAAATTGCATCCCGACCTGTACGTGATCGGCAACGTGGTGTCGCGCGGCAACCCGCTGATGGAAGAAATCCTGAACCGCGGGCTGCCATACATGTCGGGCCCGCAATGGATCGGCGAACACATCCTGCAAGACAAATGGGTGCTGGCGGTGGCAGGCACGCACGGCAAGACCACCACCTCGTCGATGCTGGCATGGGTACTGGAAGACTGCGGCTATTCGCCCGGATTCCTGATCGGCGGCGTGCCGCTGAATTTCGGCATTTCCGCCCGACTGCACGGCAAGGATGCCGCCTCGCCCTTTTTCGTGATCGAGGCAGACGAATACGACACCGCGTTTTTCGACAAGCGCAGCAAATTCGTCCACTACCACGCGAAAACCGCGATTCTGAACAATCTCGAATACGACCACGCCGATATCTTTCCGGATGTGGGCGCGATTGAAACGCAATTCCACCACTTCGTGCGCACCGTGCCCGGCGTCGGCCGCGTGATTGCAAACGCGAACGAGGCATCGCTGGCGCGCGTGCTGGCACGCGGCTGCTGGAGCGAGGTCGAAAAATTCGGCTCCGCCGCCGATGCCAACTGGACCCTGACCGAACACGCCGACGGCAGCTTCGACGTGCTGTTCAATGGCGCAAAGCAAGGCACGGTCGCCTGGCGGCTCGACGGCGCGCACAACCGGCACAATGCGCTGGCCGCGATCGCCGCCGCAAGACATGTCGGCGTGCCGCCAGCCGCAGCGATTGCCGCGCTAGGCCGGTTCGAAAACGTCCGGCGCCGGATGGAAGTGCGCGGCACGGTCAGCGGCGTCACCGTGTATGACGATTTCGCCCACCACCCGACCGCGATCGCCACCACCATCGGCGGCCTGCGCCAGCGCCTCGCCGCGCAGGCGCAACCGACGCGCATTCTGGCGGTGCTGGAACCACGCTCGAACACGATGAAGCTAGGCGCGACCAAGGCAGCACTGCCGGGCAGCCTGAACGGCGCCGATCTGGTATTTGCCTACGGCGCCACCGCTGGCAAGGATGCGCTCGGCTGGAATCTGGCCGAAACACTGGCGCCGCTTGGCGGCAAGGCGCAGGCATTCGACAACCTCGATGCGCTGGCGCAAGCCGTTGCCAGCGCCGCGCAGCCTGGCGACCAGATTCTGGTGATGAGCAACGGCAGCTTTGGCGGCATCCACGAA
The DNA here is from genome assembly GCA_018261755.1 of Burkholderiaceae bacterium. GTDB lineage: Bacteria > Pseudomonadota > Gammaproteobacteria > Burkholderiales > Burkholderiaceae_D > QZKY01. The sequence continues at coordinate 18,799 of JAGTRJ010000017.1, read as the reverse complement.
AAAATCCTAGATTTTCTGGCAAAATCATGCAAAACAATAACATAATCGTTTATCTGCACGGATTCCGCTCATCACCGCAATCATTCAAGGCGCAATTGTGCGCGCAGCGGATGGCGCAACTAAAAGCGGAAGATCGATACATTTGCCCGCAGTTGCCGGCATCTCCAAAAGAATCAGCGCAATTATTGCAAACACTGCTGACCCCATTCATGCCGGAGCAAATCACGCTGATTGGCTCATCGCTCGGCGGCTACTACGCCACCTGGCTGGCAGAAAAGCTCGGCTGTCGCGCGGTGCTGCTCAATCCGATGACCGGCATCCCGGCCAACATGGCGCAGTTTCTCGGCGCCACCACCACCTTCCACACGAATGAACCGTTCGAATTCAAACCGGAATACGTCGATGACCTGCTGGCGCTGAAGGTCGAGCGGATTACGCGCCCGGAGCGCTACTGGCTGATCGCCGCCACCGGCGACGAACTGCTCGACTGGCGCGAGATGGTCGCGCACTATCCGGGCGCAAGGCAAACTATCATCGACGGTAGCGACCACGGCCTGACCGGTTTTGAACAGTATCTGGATGAGGTGCTGGCCTATGGTGGTATAGATGCAGCCAACATCAGCAGCAACAGGGATGCGCGGTAATGCCCACTGCGCGCAACCGTTGGCATTCGCACATCAACGCCACCTGCCCACAAGCGCTGCGTGGCTGGCTGACGCTTGAAACGTCGCTGACGGCCCGGCTGCGGCGGCACGGTTCGCCGTTCCGGGTACAGCGCCTGAAACAACGGCGCGAACCCTGCCTGGCCGACGAAGCAGCTATCATCAGCCAACCGCGGGGAATGGCCCGCGTGCGCGAAGTGCTGCTGCATTGCGGTGGCAAGCCGGTAGTGTTTGCTCACACCGTCGTGCCGCTGGCGTCGATGGCCGATTGGCCGACCTTCGGCGCACTGGGCGAACGCTCACTGGGCGAATTACTGTTTGGCGACCCGCAAGTCGCACGAGGGCGGTTGCAGTTTGCGCGACTTGATGGCCGGCACCCGATAGTACGACGGCTGTGCGCCGCGCTGCCGGCAGAACGGATAGAATCGCGGCTGCATGCGCGCCGGTGTCTGTTTCGGCGCAAGAATGGCTTGATGCTGGTAACCGAGGTTTTCCTGCCCGGCATCGTGAATTTATAAAAGTTGGTTGAACATGAATCTGTTTTTTGAAGAATCCGGCGATTTCAAGACCGGCACCGTGCTGTCCCATGCGGGCGAGTCGTATCAGGTCGAACTTCCCGGCGGCAAGCGCACCAAGGTGCGCGCCAGGGACGTGCTGGTGCAATACGCGAACCAGACGCCAGAACACCTGCTGGAAGACGCGAAAGCGGCCGCGGCCGAGATCGACCTCGATTTCCTGTGGGAAGTCGCGGGCGAAGATGAATTCGGCTTTACCGATCTGGGCCAGGAATATTACGGCCACGAACCGCTGCCGCACGAGGCGGCCGGCCTGCTGATGCGGCTGCACGCCGCGCCGATGTATTTCTACCGCAAGGGCAAGGGGCGCTACAAGGCGGCGCCGGAAAGCTCGCTGAAGGCTGCGCTGGCCGGCATCGAGCGCAAGAAGCAGCAGGCGATCATCCAGGCGCAGTACGTGGAGCAACTGAAGGCGGGCACGCTGCCGGAAGCGATGCGCCCGCTGGCGTTGCAACTGCTGCTCAAGCCGGACAAGAACAGCATCGAATACAAGGCGCTGGAAGCTGCCTGCGACGAACTGCATACCTCGCCGCAGCAATTGATGCTGGCGACCGGCGGCGTGGGATCGCCATTCGATCTGCATCTGTCGAAATTCCTGTTCGAATATTTCCCCAGGGGCACCGGGTTTGCGCCAGTCGAGCTGCCGCCACTGCCGGATTCACTGCCTGTCGCCGAAGTGCAGGCGTTCTCGATCGACGACGTGACCACGACCGAGATCGACGATGCGATGTCGGTCACGACGCTGCCGGACGGCAAGATCAAGGTCGGCATCCACATCGCCGCGCCCGGGCTGGGCATCCGCCCGGACGACCTGCTGGACAACATCGCGCGCCACCGGTTGTCGACCGTTTACATGCCGGGCGACAAGATCACGATGCTGCCGGATGAACTGGTCGATCGCTACACGCTTGGCGCCGGTCAGGCGCGACCCGCGCTGTCGCTGTATGCCACGCTCGATCCGACCGACTGGTCCGTGCTGGCAACAGAAACCAAGGTCGAACGGGTGCCGGTGGCCAGCAACCTGCGGCACAACGATCTGGATCACCTGATCACGCCGGAAAGCCTGGCGGCGAACGAAGGCGACTATCCGCACAAGGCCGAGATCGCGCTGCTGTGGCAATGGGCGCAGGCGCTGGAACAGGCGCGGATGGCCAAACGCGAAGGGTTCGGCCTGAAACCGGAACAGACCAACCGGGTCGATTTCAATTTCTACGTCGAAAACGGCGTGGTCACGATCGAGCGTCGCCAGCGCGGCGCGCCGCTGGACAAGATCGTGGCCGAACTGATGATTTTCGCCAACAGTTCCTGGGGCAAGCTGCTGCACGAGCATGGCGTGCCCGGCATCTACCGCAGCCAGAACCGCACCGGCTGGGGCGGCAAGATGCAGGTACGGATGGTCACGCACGCGGCACCACATCAGGGGCTGGGGGTCGATCAATATGCATGGAGCACATCGCCGCTGCGCCGCTACACCGATCTGGTCAACCAGTGGCAAATCATCGCCTGCGCCGAAAAAGGCGTGGCCGCGCCGCTAGTGGCGCCATTCAAGCACAAGGATGCGAACCTGTTCGCCATCGTGTCAGCGTTCGATGCCGCCTATGCCGCCTACGCCGATTTCCAGTCGCAGATGGAACGCTACTGGTGCCTGCGCTGGCTGGCGCAGCACGAAGCAAGACAGGTCGAAGCGGTGGTGCTGAAGGATGAAGTGGTACGACTGGTTGCGATTCCGCTGGTGATCCGGCTGCCGGGCATGCCGGTGCTGGCGCGCGGCGCGCAGGTGAAGCTCGATCTGATCCGCTGGGATGAAGCGGAACTGACGGTCGAAGCGCGGTTGCTCGAAGTGACTTCCGGTACGGCCGATGATGACGCCAGTCTCGAAGACGAGGAAGAGGAAGTCATGGCCGCCGAGCCGGAAAACGGCAATGGCGACGCATCGAAGGAACTAAACGGCGCCGACACCGCCAGCAACGCCACTAGCGCCTGAAAACAGACTCGGCCGTGTTTTTGCAAACCGCAGCGAAATGGTGGCCTGCCGGAGAATTTCAGGCACACCACCACCGCTTTTTCAAACCGGCGCCGACTGGCCATTCGTAATGGTGGTAACGCTGGTCATGCCGGCGCAGGCTGGCATCCTGGTCGCCAAACTGGCGTGCATGACCAACGTCGCCCCGGCAAGCCTGAATCAGGCTCGGGCCGGCGTGTGCCGGCGATGCCGCCACAATGCCCCAATAATTGCCCCTATAACTGCCCCAGCTGGCAATTGGGCTCAATCGGGCAAAAATAACTGACCGAAAATGAACTTTTATTCAATTAGGCCCAAAAATATACTCCCACCAGTATTTAAAAACAGCCAGTAAAAATGTGGCCCGGCAGGTTGTTTTGACCACATACCCCCATCATTTCTGTTGCATTTTTGCCGCACGACCATGCCAGCCGCCACCGCCAGCCCCGGCGCGCGCTCAGCGGCCTGCCAGTGGCGCGGGCGAATGTGGGTGGTTATGGTGGTTATAGCCGGCCAATCGTTACACAGCTCATTACGCGCCGCCGCGGAAATGGAATAAAATCCGGAAATTGTGCCATCCGGATGATTCGCGCGTGAAGCTATTGCTGCAACAAAACCGAAACCTGTCGATTGCCATCGCGCTGTCGGTGATCACGCACGCCGTTTTGCTGTCGGTGCGCTTCATCTCGCCGGAAACGTTCCGCCTGCCGCCGGCCAATCCTGATCTGGAAGTGGTGCTGGTGAATGCGCGCCACAGCAAAAGCCCGACCAATCCGGACGCGCTGGCGCAAGCCGACCTCGACGGCGGCGGCCATGCCGATGCCGGGCGCGCGAAATCGCCGCTGCCGGACATGGGCCGACATGAAGATGGCGATAGTCTCAAGCTGTCGCGCAAGCGGATGGAGGAGTTGCAGCAGCAGCAGCAGAAACTGATGGCGCAGATCCGGCAAAGCGGCCTGTACGGCGCGCCGCCGAAAAACGGCCGCAAGACGCCGGAGCCGGCGCAGCAGCCGGGCGGTGCCGATGCGACAGAAAGCACGCGCATGCTGGCGCGCCGGGCGGCGGAAATCGGCCGCACGATCGAGGATCAGAACAAGAAGCCGAGGAAGACCTTCATTTCGCCCAGCACCCAGCGGGTCGAATACGCGATGTATTACAAGACGATGCAAAAGCGGATCGAAGACATCGGCACGCTGAATTTTCCGCAGGATGGCGATAAAAAGCTATATGGCGAGCTGACGATTTCGATTCCGGTTTTCCATGACGGCTCGCTGTACGAAAAGGAAGGCGGCCCGAAAATCGAACGCTCGTCCGGCATTCCGGCGCTGGACGCGGCCGCAATCCGCATCGTGCGCCGCGCGGCGCCATTCGGCCGTTTCCCGAAGAACATGCGTCGCGCCGATGGCGGCGACGATCTGTGGATTGTGATGACCCGGTTCACGTTCACGCGTGAGCAAGCCCTCCATGCCGATATCCGATAGGTTCGACATATGACCAGCCCCGACCGCTACGCCGTCATCGGCAACCCGATCGCCCACAGCAAGTCGCCGGAAATCCATGCGCGCTTTGCCGCCCAGACCGGGCAGAACCTGAGCTATGAACGGCTGCTGGCGCCGCTGGACGGCTTTGCCGCCACGGTGCGCGAATTCGTCGCACACGGCGGGCGCGGGCTGAATGTCACCGTGCCGTTCAAGCTGGAAGCGTTCGAGATGGCGACCGCGCTGACCAAACGCGCGGACGCGGCCGGCGCGGTCAACACGCTGCGCTTCGACGGCGACGTGATCCTCGGCGACAACACCGATGGCATCGGGCTGGTGAACGATATCGTAGCCAACGCCGGCGTGCCGCTGGCGGGCAAGCGCATTTTGCTCTTGGGCGCGGGCGGCGCCGCGCGCGGCGTGATCCTGCCGTTTCTGGAACAGTCGCCAGCCGCATTGACCATTGCCAACCGCACGGTCGGCAAGGCGTTCGAACTGGCGCAGCGATTTTCCGGCGGTAGCCACATCGCCATCGACGCCTGCGCGTTTGGTGAGCTGAAAGACCGGTTCGACCTGATCGTCAACGGCACCTCGGCCGGACTGTCGGACGACATGCCGGCGGTGCCGGCCAGCCTGTTCCACCCCGGCGTGCTGGTGATCGACATGGTGTACGGCAAGGAGCCGACGCGCTTCATGCAATTCGCCGCGCAGCATGGCGCGGCTACGCGCGACGGGCTGGGGATGCTGGTCGAACAGGCGGCCGAATCGTTCTTCGTCTGGCGCGGCGTGCGTCCGGATACCGCACCGGTGCTGGCTGCGCTGCGCGCGCTGCTGCAAGCGTAATCCCGTCACTCGCATGAAACGGCTAGTGCTGTTCTGGCGCAAATACCGGTGGTGGCTCATCGCCGCGCCACTGGTGCTGTTCGTGCTGGTGCAAGGTTATTTCTTCGCCCAAATCTGGTGGTGGGTCGATCACAATCCGACCTCGACCAGCTTCATGCGGGCGCAACTGGCCGAACTGCAGAAAAAGAACCCGAAGGCGAAACTCAAGCACCAGTGGGTGCCATACGAGCGCATTTCGAGCAATCTGAAGCGGGCGGTGATCGCGTCCGAGGATTCGAACTTTTCCGAGCATGAGGGCGTGGACTGGGATGCGCTGATGAAGGCGTACGAAAAGAACTCGAAGAAAGGCAAGGTCGTCGCTGGCGGTTCGACCATCACGCAGCAACTGGCGAAGAACCTGTTCCTGTCCGGTTCGCGCAGCTACATCCGCAAGGGGCAGGAATTCGTCATCACCTACATGCTCGAATTTCTGATGGACAAGGAGCGGATTTTCGAGATTTACCTGAACGTGGTCGAGTTCGGCACCGGCGTGTTCGGCGCCGAAGCGGCCGCGCGGCACTACTACCGGATTCCGGCTTCAGCGCTGAGCGCGCAGCAGGCGGCCAAGCTGGCGGTACTGCTGCCGCGGCCGCGCGTCTACGGCAAGAACCTGGATTCGGCCTACCTGTCCCGCCGCACCAATACCATCCTGCGCCGCATGGGCGCGGCTGAACTGCCCTGACCGCAAACAACGCCATTCGTCAGCGGCGGTTGCCGCGCTTGCCGCCGTTCACTGTTGAAAGTACACTTGCGCCAGTTTTGGTGCCGTGAAGCGCGTGCATTTGTCGCATGCCAAAGCGGCCGTACATTTTCCCGAACACAAGTCAACAACGACCCGCCGATGATTAACGTATTCGTACTGCAAAACGGACGCTTGAACCAGGTGCCAATCGAGTCGCGCGCCGATTTGCTGAACATCGATCCGGTCTGGGTTGACCTGACCGATCCGAACGACGAAGAGCGCGGCTGGGTCAAGACCATCTACGGCGTGACATTGCCGGATGAGGACGACGTCAAGGACATCGAAGCCTCCGCGCGTTACTACGAAGCGGAAAACGGCGACCTGCACCTGCGCACCGATTTCCTGCTGGATGAAGACGACGGCCCGTCAACCGCGGTCACGGTCGCGTTCATCCTCGCGCGCGGCAAGCTGTTCTCGGTCCACAACGAAGATTTGCCGGTATTCCGGCTGGTGCGGCTGCGCGCCCGGTCGCGCCCCGGCTACATCACCGATTACAAGGACGTGCTGCTCGACCTGTACGCGACCGATGCCGAATATTCGGCCGATGCGCTCGAAGGTATTTACGTCACGCTGGAAGAAGTCAGCCGGCGCGTACTGCAGGAAGAGTTTTCCGATGCAGATGCCGCCTCCACCCTGAGCCTGATCGCGCAGGAAGAAGACTTGAACGGCCGCATCCGGCGCAACATGATGGATACGCGCCGCGGCGTCAGCTTCCTGATGCGCACACGGCTGCTGGATTCGGAACAGTTCGAGGAAGCGCGGCAAATCCTGCGCGACATCGAATCGCTGGACAACCACACCTCGTTCCTGTTCGACAAAATCAACTTCCTGATGGATGCGACCGTCGGTTTCATCAACATCAACCAGAACAAGATCATCAAGATTTTCTCGGTCGCGAGCGTAGTGTTCCTGCCACCGACCCTGATCGCCAGCATCTACGGCATGAACTTCAAATCGTGGTTCCCGGAACTGGAATGGGCGTACGGCTATCCGTTCTCGCTGGCTCTGATGCTGTGCAGCGCGATTGCGCCATTCTGGTATTTCCGCAAGCGCGGCTGGCTGAAATAGCGTCACACCGCGCCCGTGATGCCGGCCATGTCATTGCAGCGCAGATGAAATCCTGTGCAGCTGGTGTGCGGCGCACGCTAGCGCCAGCATCCACGCTCAACACCGATGCGGCGATAGTGCCCCGCGCATCATCCCGCTCAACCACCTGTTGCGACCTCGCCATTTCCATGGGGTATATAGCCAAAACAACCCGCAGTGCCACAGTTTTACGGGCTGTTTTTAAATACAGGGCGGAGTATATTTTTCGACCTAATTGAACGAAAATTGCCGCCTGGTCAGTTATTTGGGCGCAGCAACCATGGCAACGACAACCCCAAGCCACGGCAACGCACCGGGTTTAACCGGCCGCCAGCCGCGCAAACGCATTACGCGCCGCCGCCAGCGTCGCTTCAATCGCCGCGTTGTCATGCGCGGCTGACACGAACCCGGCCTCGAACGCCGAGGGCGCGAAATACGCGCCCTGCTCCAGCATCGCATGGAAAAACGCATTGAAGCGCGGCACGTCGCACGCCATCACGCCGGCAAAGTCTGCCGGCACCGATGGCGCGAAATACAGCCCGAACATGCCGCCCACCGCGTCGGCGCAAAACGGCACGCCCGCTTCCCGGGCCGCGACGGTCAAGCCATCGGCCAGCTTGCGCGTTTGCGCCGCCAGCCGGTCGTAAAAGCCGGGCGCCTGCACCAGCTTCAGCGTGGCCATCCCGGCCGCGACCGCGACCGGATTGCCCGACAGCGTGCCGGCCTGATACACCGGCCCCAGCGGCGCCAGATGCGCCATCAGTTCGCGCCGGCCGCCAAATGCCGCCACCGGCAGGCCGCCGCCGATCACCTTGCCGAGGCAAGTCATGTCCGGCGCTATGCCAAAGAGCGCCTGCGCGCCGCCAAGCCCAACGCGAAAACCGGTCATCACTTCATCGAAAATCAGCACCGCACCGTATTCGGAACACAGCCGGCGCATCGCCTGCAAGAATGCCGGCGTGGCCCGTACCAGATTCATGTTGCCTGCAACCGCCTCGACGATCACGCACGCGATTTCGCTACCGCGCTGGCGGAAGGCCTCTTCCAGTTGCTGCACATCGTTGTATGAAAGTACCAGCGTGTGCCGGGCGAAATCCGCCGGCACGCCGGCGGAGGTCGGGTTACCGAAGGTCAACAGGCCGCTGCCGGCCTTCACCAGCAACGAATCGGCATGGCCGTGGTAGCAGCCTTCGAACTTGACGATCAAATCGCGCCCGGTCGCGCCGCGCGCCAGCCGCAACGCGCTCATCGTCGCCTCTGTGCCGGACGATACCAGCCGCACCTGCTCGACCGACGGCACCAGCCGGCACAGCGTTTCAGCCAGTTCGATTTCGCCTTCGGTCGGCGCACCGAAGCTCAGCCCGCGCGCCGCCGCCGCCTGCACCGCAGCCACCACCTCAGGATGCGCATGGCCTACAATCGCCGGCCCCCAGGAACCGATGTAATCGATGTAGCGCCGGCCATCGGCATCGCGAAAATACGGTCCGTCGGCATCGGTGATGAAACGCGGCGTGCCGCCGACTGAGCGGAAGGCGCGCACCGGCGAGTTCACGCCGCCAGGAATGCTGGCTTGCGCACGGGAAAAAAGGCGTTCGTTGCGGGTTGTCATGGTGTCACAAATATCGGGCAAAATTCGATGGATGGCGCGGGAATGCAACAGTCGCGCCACTACCGGGCACATCCTTGATGCCAAACAAGCCACCAGCATCGAGGAAAGCGCATCATATCAACAACAATTCAGCAGAGGAAAATACCATTTTTGAGACAAAAATGTATTGTCTTTATTGCAGGTCAGCAATTATGTAGTATTCTCAAACAAATCCCGGATTGTGACCGACGGCGGCAACGAGGTGGCCAATTTGAAAATCATGGTAATTGATGACAGCAGTACCATTCGCCGCACGGCGGAGCTGTTTTTACGACCCGCAGGTTATGAAGTCATTCTGGCCGAAAACGGGTTTGATGCCTTGGCCAAAATTAACGATCACAACCCCGCCCTGATTTTCTGCGACATCCTGATGCCACGGCTCGACGGCTACCAGACCTGCGCACTGATCAAGAAAAGCGCGCGGTTCCACGCAACACCGGTCATCATGCTGTCGTCAAAGGATGGCCTGTTTGACCGCGCGCGTGGCGCGATGGTCGGTTCGGCCCATTATTTGACCAAACCGTTTACTAAGGACGACCTGCTCAAGGCCGTCACGGATCATATTCCGCCAGCAATACCGAATTAATTCACCGAAACGAAGGACGCCATAAACATGCCTGTCAAAAAAATCCTTATTGTCGATGACTCCCCGACGGAGCGCTATTTCCTGACCGATCTGCTGGTCAAGAAAGGCTTTACCGTATCCACCGCCGAAAATGGAGAAGAAGCGCTGGACAAGATCAAGGCGGACAAGCCGGACCTGATCCTGATGGATGTCGTGATGCCTGGGAAAAACGGCTTCCAGATCACCCGCACCATCGTGCGCGACCCGGCGATGCAGAATGTCACCGTGTTCATCTGCACCAGCAAGGATCAGGAAACCGACCGTATCTGGGGCTTGCGCCAGGGCGCGCACGATTACCTGATCAAACCGATCGATCCGGACGCACTGCTGGAAAAAATAGCCGCTCTCGGATAAAGACCAGACATGACGTTCACACCATCAGACGACAGTTCCGCCACGCAGCCAGAGATTTCGTCACAGCGAATCGAACGGCGCAAGCGCCTGCGCCAGTTCCAGACGGATCTGGCCGAGCGCATGCAGCAAGTGCGCGAACAGGCCGATGCGCTCGAAAACCGGCTGGGTGTCGTCGCAGGGCAAACCAACTGGCTGCTCGATCTGATGGAAGTCGGCGAAATCGTGCCAGCCACGGCCATTACTGAAGTGCCGATGACGAAAGACTGGTTCCTCGGATTGCTGAATATCCGCGGCAATCTGGTTGGCGTGATCGATTTCGCGCGTTTTCTCGGCATGGCGCCGACACCGATTGAAAACGTCAGCCGGATTGTCACGCTGGCGCCGACGCTCGGCGTTAACTGCGGGCTGCTGGTGACGCGAATCACCGGCTTTCGCGATACCGCGCACATGGAATCCATGAGCGATGGCACGGAAATTACCGGCGACTGGGCTGGTCAGCGTTACCGCGACAATGACGCGCAAGAATGGATCAGCCTCAGGCTTTCTTCACTTGTGCAGGATCCACGCTTTCTGCACATCGGTTTATAAAAAGAGAAGGTGCGGCAGCACTATTGGCAATCAGGAGATGACACATGGCGTTCGAAATCCCGTTTTTTTCTAAAAAGAAAAAGGATTTGTCACCCCAGGAAGCAGAATCATCGGCGACGCAAGCCGCTGGCATCAGTGGGCAACCCGAAGAAATCACTGCGGCCGCGACCGGCCTGCGCGAAGCGGTCATCACCGAGCGCCGCAAGGGTACGCTCAAGGAGGTCCAGCTGCCGCTCATCGGCCACTTGCCACGCCGCCGGCAGGAACGCATCCTGATGACGTTACTGTTCTTCTCCATCGTGCTCGGCATCTTCTTCGGTCTGGCGCAATGGCAGCGTCTGTACATGACGAACTTCCAGTCACAAACGGCTACTGAACTCCAGCAGCAATACCAGCGACTGAATGCCGCGACCGTGGGTGCGGCACAGGGCAAGCCGGGCGCGATTGACCAGCTGGAAACCAGCCACCAGCGATTCAACAAGCTGCTCGAAACGCTGCGCGTGATTCAGCTCGGCGAGTTTACCGGCGGTGCGGAAGACTACGGTTACTCAATCTATAATGCCGATCCGGCCATGCTGGAAACACGTACCAAAATTCAGCAGATCTGGATTGCGCCGGATGCCGCGGCCCGTTCGATGCTTGAAATCAAGGATGAGCTGAACGGCTTCAGTTCCTCGCTGGTCAAGGCGATCCAGTTGTCGACCGACATTCCCAAACAGGTTGAACAACTGGCAGCCAGCAGCGATGGTGCCACCGCCGGCCAGTTGCGTTCGCTGGCGCGCCGCATGGAGCGCGGAAAGACCGATCTGGTCACGGCCGAAGGGCTGAATACGGAACTGGCTTCATCGCTTTTGCGCGACATCTCCAGCGTCCGCAACAATGCAGACAACCTGTCAGCCAGCGGCGACAAGGCACAGCGCGATGCCACCAACAAGCTGCAAAGCCTGCTACTGCAGTACCAGCAGGCGATCGACGTGATCGTCAGCAACCAGCAAAACATTGCCATCGCCCAGCAAGCAGTGCGTCAAATCCAGACCTATAACGAACCGTTGCGCGACAACCTGTACGAACTGAAAAACCTGTACTTCGAAGACTCCCACCAGCTGCGCTGGCCGTTCTGGATGATGCTGCTGTTCGTTGCCATTTCGCTGCTGGTTGTGGCCTCGTTCATGGTGGTGCAGGTTCAGGGCGGTATTTCCGATGCAGCGGAAGCGGAACGGCGCCGTCTCGAAGCGGAAGAACAGCGTCTGGAAGCTATTCGGCTTGAGGAAGAAGCGCGCGAACTGAATGAACGTAACCAGGCGGCGATTCTGCGCCTGATGAACGAACTGCAGGAAGTGGCGGACGGTGACTTGACCACGCAGGCGACCGTTTCCGAAGACATCACGGGCGCAATTGCAGACTCGATTAACTACACGGTTGAGGAATTGCGCGGTCTGGTCGGTCGCGTTACCGCAACGGCGGAGCAGGTGAACTCGGCATCTACCGATGCGCAACAGATTTCCGTCGGCCTGATCGACGCATCACAACGACAGGCACGCGAAATCGAGGAAGCCACGCAGCAGGTTCTGCGCATGGCAGACGACATCAACAGCGTTTCCAAATCCGCCAACGAATCGGCCGAAGTTGCGCGCCAATCGCTGATGGTGGCGTCTCAGGGCGCGTCCGCGGTGGAAAACACGATTAAGGGCATGAATGAAATTCGCGACCAGATTCAGGAAACCGCAAAACGAATCAAGCGGCTGGGTGAATCCTCGCAGGAGATTGGTGAAATTACCGAGCTGATTTCGGACATTACCGAACAGACCAACATTCTGGCGCTGAACGCCGCCATCCAGGCGGCATCGGCCGGCGAGGCAGGAAGAGGCTTCTCGGTCGTAGCAGAAGAGGTTCGACGTCTGGCAGAACGCTCAGCTGAAGCAACCAAGCAGATCGGCGCGTTGGTGCGCACGATTCAGACCGACACGCACGACGCGGTCGCCGCGATGGAAAACTCGACCCAGGGTGTGGTAGAAGGAGCGAAGCTGTCCGACGCCGCTGGTGCCGCACTGGCAGACATCAGCCGAGTTTCAAACCAGCTGGCTGATCTGATTCAGGGAATTTCGTCTGCCTCCGAACAGCATGCTGCATCGGCCAACGGTCTGGCACGCAACATCCAGCACATTCTTGGCATTACCGAACAAACGCAGCAAGGTACGCAGCAGACGGCGACCTCGATTCAACAGCTGTCAACACTGGCTGAAGAATTGAAGAGTTCCGTCGCGCGTTTCCGTGTTTCTGCCTGAAGGGAATTTCTTGAACGATGCGACAGCGTGACGACATTGAGACACACTCAGGCCAGCTTCTGATTTCCAACCGGTGATCCTATGACTCAGTCTTTTCATGCATTGCCAGGAAACCGCCGGAGCGATTTCGACAGCGGCCCACTTTCATGGGTAATGGAAGAAATCCGGGAAGCGCTCGGCCAGTCGCGCACAGCACTGTTCGACGCGCTGGGCAAGGGCGACGACGCCGGCACAACGCAGCTCAACCATGCGCTGGCATTCCTGCATCAGGCACATGGCGCGCTGCAAATCATCGATGTCAACGGAGTCACCATTCTGACCGACGCTATCGAAGACATTCTGCGGCGGATGTCTTCGAAGGATATTCCACTGAATCGAGCCAATGCGCGGATTATCGAACAGGCTTATATCGCCCTGACCGAATACCTGCAGGAATTGCTTTCCGGCGACTGGCAACAGCCGCTGCGCTTGTTCCCGTACTATCGGGATTTGCAAGAGTTGCGCGGTAGCGAACGAATCCATCCGGCAGATCTTTTTTTCCCGGAAATTGAAATCGCGCCCGAAAGCATGGGCGCATTGGCCGAATCGTCCGCAACGCCATCCTCCCCCGATTACGCCTCGCTAAGGCGTCGCTTTGAGAAAACGTTGCTGCCGTTGCTGGTTAATCAGGGTGCGCCCGCGGATACCGAAGCGGCGGCCACACTACGCGATATTGTGGCCGAAATATTGGGGGCACAGGATAACCTGGGCGGCCGAGAATTCTGGTTCGCCATGTATGGCTTTGCCGATATGCTGTCGGCCATGACGCATCCTGCCAGTGTTTTCGATAAGCAGATCTGCGGCCGCATGAACCGCCAGATCAAGTTGCTGGCGCAAGGCTCATCCAGCGTATCGGAAAGATTGCTGGTTGATGCTCTGTATTGCTTGTCGACCGGAGATCCGGCAGCCCCTGTGGCATCCAAGGTTCGGGCAGCATTTCATCTCGCCGACGCCATTCCCGCAGATTTCGACCAGAAGCGCTACGGCCAGACTGACAGCGTTGCTTTGGGAATGGCAAAGGCCACCCTTTCACAGGCTAAGAATGATTGGAACCGTGTCACCAAAGGGGATGAAAATTCGGCCAAGTCCTTTGCAACGGTGTTGCGGCAACTAGCTGACGCAGCGGTACGGCTGAAAACGCCAGCGCTGGAAAAACTATTTTCCACCATTGCCGCCGCGGCTGCACCGGCCGAACAAGGCATGGCTATTAGCGACCACCTGGCACTCGAAATTGCTACCTGCCTGCTGTTTGCCGAAAACACGCTGACGCAACTGAACCGGTTGCCGGAAGATTTCCCGCAGCGAGTCGATACGCTGATTGACCGCATCAATCTGGTGGCAGCAGGCAAGGAACCGCCTGCGACAGCGCAGTGGATGGACAGTCTGGCGCAGCAATCGCAGCAACGGCAAACCGTCAGCGTGCTGGCAACCGAGATGGAATCCGGCCTGCGTCATATCGAGCGCATACTCGACGAATACAACATCGACCACACGAAGCACGCGGCGCTGGCCGAAATTGATCCGATCCTGCACCAGATTTCCGGCGTTTTGTCTGTTCTAGGCCAGGAAGATGCGATGCAGGCGGTATTACATACCAGAACACTAATCCAGCAGTTCCGCGATGCAAACCTCAGCCAGGAAGATGGCGCGGCATTTGCATCCATTCCTGATGCCGTCACGCAAAACATCACCGCTCTAGGATTTTTCGTCGAAATGCTGCCGCAGCACCCGGAAATGGCACGCAACCGTTTTGTATTCGATCAGGAACAGGGGATTTTCCACGCCAATCTGCTGGAAAAAACCGCACTGCGTCCATCCGCCGTCCGCACAGCCGACACAGCTTTCGACCCGGTGCTGGATATCGAGGAACAAGCGCCAGTCGCCCAGCCAGCTGCAGCACCGAAACCGCCTGTACAAGCTGCAGTGGCAAGTCAACCTGTCAGCGATGAAGATATCGACGCTGAATTGCTCGACATTTTCATGTCCGAGGCAGAAGAAGTCCTCGATTTCGTTAAGCAAACCGTACCCGAAGCACGCAGCCACAAAGACGACCAAGAACAATTGTCCACGCTGCGCCGTTCGTTCCACACCCTTAAGGGCAGTGGACGCATGGTCGGCCTGACTGCCTTTGCCGAAGCAGCCTACAGCATTGAACAGGTCATGAACCTCTGGCTAGCTGAAGCGCGCAACGGCACGCCTGACCTATTTTCCTTGCTGGACAAGGCGGCAGAAGAACTGGGCGAGTGGGTTGACGACCTGAAAACATCAGGCAAGTCCGCTCGTTCGCCAGTACCGCTATCCGACGCAGCCGAGCGGGTGAAACAAGGTGAGCCATTCCAGTATGACGACGACATTGAAGCGCCGGCAATCAGCGACGAACCAGACGACGTGGCGCCCACACGAACCGAAGCGGATGAAATCGACGGCGAACCGGAACAACCGCTGGCATCTTCTGATACCGAACCAGAAGTAGGAATTGTGGCCAGCCGTACAGACGAGAACACCGAGATTCCTCCCGCTGTTGTTGATGCGTCACCAGCCGAACATCCACAGTCGCGTTCGAATGTCATTGAATTTCCCGGCACGACAGCACCGGCAAATACCGAGAATGACAATGTAAAGCGCATCGGTAACCTCGAGATCAGCGTACCGCTGTACAACATTTTTGTAACGGAAGCGGACGACATCCTGCGTTTTCTGACGCAGGATTTTTCCGAGTGGCAGCATGAGCCGCACCGCGCTGTTTCCACGCGCGCAGTTCAGGCAGCGCATACACTGGCCGGCATTTCTGCCACAGTTGGAGTCACTACCTTGCAGGATGTGGCACACGCACTTGAAATCTGCCTGGAAACGCTTGAATACCAACCTATGGCGCTGCCTGCCGCCGCGTTTGACACTTTGCACTCGTGCATCGAACAAATGAAGCAGATGCAGCAGCAAATTGCCATTAGCGAAATGCCAGCTGGACAGCAGGAAATCATCCGGGCGTTGCGCGAACTGCAACAGGAAGCCGCAACCCCGGCGGCAACTGCCCCGACCATGGTGGAAGCGGATGCGCCAGAAATCACGCCAGCGGCGGCGGCGTTGCTGTCTGCAAAAGAACTCTCAATCGAACCGGCCACGAGCGACGATGGCGAAGCTTCGATCAGCGCAGCAGATGAAAACAGCGAAGATCATAACGAAGATGTGGAGCAATTTCGTGATGCGCTGGATCCGGATCTGCTACCGGTCTTTATCGATGAAGGCCGTGAGCTTCTACCGCAAATTGGCGAAGCACTGCGCAACTGGCTGAGCAATCCGTCGGATACCAGCCATGCGCCAGAAATCCTGCGCCAGTTGCATACTGCAAAAGGCAGTGCGCGCATGGCGGGTGCGATGGGATTCGGCCAACATTTGCATCTGATGGAAAGTCACATCGAAGACGTGCTGCATGCGGGTACTGCGACAGCCCCGATGCTGGAAGAACTGCTGGTTCGTCACGACCACAGCCTGCAATTATTCGACCATCTGTTACATCCGGAAAAGGAAAAACCTCAGCCATTCAGGCCGGCACAACAACAGGCATCAAGCGCCCTACCGGACACGCAACTAGTTGCGACTGACACCACGCCATCTACGCCAGAGCCTGAGACGGGACGTCGTCCGCCTGCGACAAACGCCACAGTTGCTCAACCAGCACCTGCGGCACCAGTTGCTCGAGTGCGTGTTCGCGCAGATGTGCTGGATCGCTTGGTCAATCAGGCCGGTGAGGTATCGATCGCTCGGTCCAAAATCGAAAACGAGGTTGACTCGCTGCGTCAATCACTGACTGATCTGACAGACAATCTTTCTCGTCTGCGCTCGCAGTTACGTGAAGTGGAAATTCAGGCTGAATCGCAAATTGCCTCGCGCATGGCTCAGGCAACCGACCGGGAATTTGACCCGCTTGAATTTGACCGCTTCTCTCGTCTGCAGGAGCTGACGCGGATGATGACTGAAAGCGTTGACGACGTTGCCTCGATTCAGGATAGCCTGATACGCACTGTATCCGGCGCCACTTCCGATCTGGAAACGCAGGCGCAATTGACCCGTTCGCTGCAACAGGATCTGATGCAGGTGCGGATGGTTCCATTCGCCAGCATCGCCGAACGCCTGTATCAGGTTACGCGCCAGACGGCAAAAGACGTTGGCAAGCCAGTCAATCTCGATATACGCGGCACCACGGTCGAAGTCGATCGCAGCGTTCTGGAAAGGATGGCCGCGCCGCTTGAACATCTGCTGCGCAATGCGATCGTTCATGGCATTGAGCCAAGAATGGAACGCAAGTCACTCGGCAAAGGAGAAACCGGTGAACTGTTGCTGGAGATCCGGCAGGAAGGCAACGAAGTAGTACTTCTTCTTTCCGACGATGGCAAGGGGCTCGATTGGAGCCGCATTCGTGAGCGGGCACTGGCCTTAGGCTTGATTTCTGCCGAGCGTGAACTGTCACAATCGGAAATGGAAGACCTGATTTTCCAAAGCGGCTTTTCAACCGCAAGCGAGGTCACATCGGTTGCCGGCCGGGGCGTCGGCATGGACGTCGTCCGTTCTGAAACGACGTCACTTGGCGGTCGCATCAGCGTGCGCAGCGAAACCGGCAAAGGAACAGCATTCACCATCAATCTGCCTCTGACGTTGGCGGTATCATCCGTTGTTTTGCTCGCCATCGGCGACAAAACCTATGCCGTGCCATCAGTTCTGGTTGAACAGGTTCAGCAATTAAAAACTGCGGCAGTAACAGAAGCAAAGCGGACCGGCGGTATCGCTTGGATGGGAGAGAGCATTCCAGTTCATTTCCTGTCAACCTTGCTTGGTGACACCCTTTCATTACCGGCAGAACAGCCGATCACACCTGTCGTCATGTTGCGAAGCGGAAACGATCGTGTTGCGCTTCAGGTTGATGATGTTATCGGCAATCGAGAGGTTGTTGTCAAAAACATCGGACCGCAACTTGCGCGGATGATCGGCATTGTCGGCGCAACCGTGCTTGGTTCAGGCGATATCGTGCTGATTCTGAATCCTGTCCCCCTCGCACACCGCATCATTTCCGAGCAAAATGCGCCCGCACCAATCACCAGCATTGCAACGCTCCCATTGGCAAACAAGACTGACAGTGTTGAACAGCCTTCGCAACCAACTGCTGAGCCTACGCCGCCCCCCATCGAAACAGTTGCGTCAAGCACTGCGGTACATGCAAATGCTGAGCAACCTGCGCCAAACACGCATAAGAAAAATATTGTCATGGTGGTGGACGACTCGCTTACTGTGCGCCGTGTAACGCAGCGCTTCTTGCAGCGTGAAGGCTACCAGGTCGTACTGGCAAAGGACGGGGTTGACGCGCTGGAAAAATTGCAGGAGATCCAACCGGACGTCATGCTGGTCGATATCGAGATGCCGAGAATGGATGGCTTCGACCTGATCCGCAATGTCCGAAGCGACAATCGCATTTCGAAGACCCCGATCATCATGATTACTTCACGAACAGCCAGCAAGCACAGAAACTACGCGATGGAACTGGGTGCAAATGAATACTATGGCAAGCCATTCCAGGAACAGCAACTGCTGGAATCCATTGAAGAATTTGTCGGCAAGGAAGCCGCACCAGCAGAACCTGAACCCGCAAGTTGAAACCAGTTGGTAGCACGACAGGCGCCACGAGGCTTTTGTGTCCCGTGGCGTTTTTCTTTGCGGATGTAAAAATGCTCAGTTTTGCCACGAAAAGCAAAAACCCCCTCGAAGCGGTAAGCTTGAGGGGGTTTTCAGGATAAGAGCCTGACGATAACCTACTTTCACACTGGTTTCAGCACTATCATCG
>JAGTRJ010000001.1 GCA_018261755.1 Burkholderiaceae bacterium | reverse complement strand
TACTGAGTGGCGGCGTGCTGATCCGCGACTGGTCGAAACAGAACAAGACCTGGTTCGCGGCGGTGCAGACGGAAAAGAAAATGATGTTCATCATCCTGACGCTGATCATCGCGGTGGCGGCGTTCAACCTGGTATCGACGCTGGTGATGACAGTGACCGAAAAGCAGGCCGACATCGCCATCCTGCGCACCTTGGGCGCTTCGCCCGGTTCAATCATGAAAATCTTCATCATTCAGGGCGCGGTGGCCGGCTTGCTCGGCACGGCGGTCGGGGTTGGGCTGGGTGTGCTGATCGCGGCCAACATTGACGTTATCGTGCCCTTCATCGAGCGGCTGATGGGGGTGCAGTTCCTGCCGAAGGAAGTGTATGTGATCAGCACCATGCCGTCCGAGCTGCGCTGGTCCGACGTGGCGACGATCGGCGGCACGGCCATCGTGCTGGCGTTTCTGGCCACGCTGTATCCGAGCTGGAGCGCGGCGCGGGTCAAGCCGGCGGAGGCGCTGCGCTATGAATGAGGCAACGGGTGACGCCATGAACGACGCGGTAAATGACGCGACAAACGACGCGACAAACGACGCGGTAAGCGAAACGATGGGTGATGCCATACTGTCCTGCCGCGACCTCGGCAAGACTTACACGCAGGGAAATTATTCGGTCAAGGTGCTGGCAGGCATCGATCTGGATGTGTGGCGTGGCGAGCGGGTGGCGATTGTCGGCGCATCCGGTTCCGGCAAATCGACGCTGCTGCACCTGCTGGGCGGGCTGGATGCGCCGAGCGCCGGCACAGTCAGCCTGCTCGGGCGCGATTTCGCCAGCCTGGATGAAACGGTGCGCGGCCAGTTGCGCAATGAAGCGCTGGGTTTCGTTTATCAGTTCCACCATCTGCTGCCCGAGTTTTCGGCGCTGGATAACGTCGCGATGCCGCTGATGATCCGCCGCGTGCCGCGCGCCGAAGCGCAGGCGGCGGCGCTGGCGATGCTGGCGCGGGTCGGGCTGGAAGCGCGCGTTAGCCACGTGCCGGGCGAACTGTCCGGCGGCGAACGGCAGCGCGTGGCGCTGGCGCGGGCGCTGGTGACCAATCCGGCTTGCGTGCTGGCAGACGAACCGACCGGCAACCTCGACCGCGCCACCGCGCAGCAGATGTTCGACCTGCTTCTGGAATTGTCGCGCACGATGGGCACCGCGTTCGTGATTGTCACGCACGATGTTGAACTGGCGAGCCGCTGCGACTGCGTGCTGCGCCTGTCGGATAACGGCTTGCAGCAGCAGATATCAGGCTAAGCGGGGGTATATGGCAGAAATGCCATGCTGGGCCACGTTTTTGCTGGCTGTTTTTAAATACTGGACGGAGTATGTTTTTTGGCCTTATTTAACGAAAATGTTATTCGGGTCAGTTATTTTTCTCCCGGGGCGGCAAATGTGGCTGCTGAAAACATCAATTTTCAGGGGTATGCGTGAAATTTTGTGAATTTCGCCACAATTTCTGAGGTTTTTTGAAAATACAGGGGTGAGTATATTGTTGGTGCCGGTGCGGTGGAGCCGGTTCCAGCAGGTGCAGCAGCCATCAGCACGCGCAAAAGGTCAAACCGATGTGGATCGACACCCATTGCCATCTTGAAGCGCCGGAATTCGCCGGTGACGAAGACGCGCTGGCGCAGCAGGCGGCGGCGCTGGGCGTGAGCCAGATCGTGATTCCGGCGATTGACCACGACAGTTTCGCCCGCGTGGCGGCGCTGGCGCAGCGGCAGCCGAATTGCAGCTACGCGCTCGGCATCCACCCGCTGTACGTGCCGCAGGCGGTCGATGCCGACCTCGATGCACTGCGGCAGGCGCTGGCAGCAAGGCTGTCCGATCCGAAACTGGTGGCGATGGGCGAAATCGGTATCGATTTCTTCATCCCCGAATACACCACTTCGCCACTGCGCGAGCGGCAGGAGCATTTCTTTGTCGAGCAACTGAAGCTGGCGCGTGAATTCGAGTTGCCGGTGCTGCTGCACATCCGCCGCGCGCAGGACACCATCCTCAAGCACCTGCGCCGCATCCGCCCGCCCGGCGGCATCGCGCACGCGTTCAACGGTAGCCTGCAGCAGGCGCAGGCGTTCATCGAACTCGGCTTCAAGCTCAGTTTCTGCGGCACCTGCACCTACGAACGGGCGCAGCAGGTGCGGCGGCTAGCAGCGGAATTGCCGCTGGAATCGCTGGTGATCGAAACCGACGCGCCCGACCTCGCGCCGGTCTGGCTGCATGGCCAGCGCAATTCGCCGCTGGTATTGCCGCAAATCGGTCAGACGCTGGCAGCCTTGCGCGGTATCGCGCCGGAATCGCTGGCGCAGGCAACCACGGCCAACGCGCTGGCAGCGATGCCGCGGCTGGCGGCGCTGATGTCACGCTAACCATGCGCGCCGCAGTCGCCGGTTTCGTCAGTGGCGTGCTGTGGCTGCAATTCCAACCGGAACTTCCGGTACCGCTGGTGCTGACATGCCTGTTTGCTGGCGTATTGCTGGCTTGCTGTCTGGCATGGCGCTGGCGGCTGGTGAAAGCGGGCTTTGGTTCGCATCGTGTTTTGCTGCGTTGTGTTGCTGGCGCATTGTTCGGCGCGTGCTGGGCCTCGCTGTTCGCGTGGCAGGCCTTGCAGCACGAATTGCCGCGAGAATGGGAAGGGCGCGATGTGATGCTGGTCGGCACCATCGACAGCCTGCCATACCGTTTCGAACAGGGTGTGCGTTTCCAGTTCGCGCTTGAACGCGCTTTCGATGGCGAAGCCGAGATTGCCGATATGCCGCCCAGGGTGTCGCTTTCGTGGCAGAACAGCTATGGCTCAGACGCGGCCGCGCCGGTGCCGGAGGTTCGTCCGGGCGAGCGCTGGCGCCTGACCGCGCGGTTGAAACGGCCGCACGGCAATGCCAATCCCTACGGTTTCGATTACGAAGCGTGGCTGCTGGGCCAGAACCTGCGCGCGACCGGTTACGTGCGTGCAAACGACAAGGTATTGCAGCCGAACCAGCGGCTGGATGCGTTCGTGTTTGGCGTGGGCAATACCATCGAACGCACACGCGGCTGGCTGCGCGACCGGATTGTGGCCGCGTTGCCGGACAAACCGTATGCAGCCGTGATCGTGGCGCTGGTGGTTGGCGACCAGCGGGGTATCGGCCAGTCGGACTGGGCGGTGTTCAACCGCACCGGCATCTCGCACCTGATCTCGATCTCCGGCCTGCACATCACGATGCTGGCCGGCATGGTGGCCGGGCTGACGATGGCCTTGTGGCGGCGCTCGTTTTTCACCCGCGCGCAATTGCCGCTGCTGTTGCCGGCGCAAAAGGCGGCGGCGCTGGCGGGCGCGCTGACGGCGCTGATCTATGTCGCTCTGGCCGGTTTCGGCGTGCCGGCGCAACGCACGCTGTACATGCTGACGGTGGTGGCGCTGGCGCTGTGGTTTGGCCGCATCACGCAAGTGTCGCAAGTGCTGGCCATCGCGCTCGGCGTAACCGTGCTGTTCGACCCGTGGGCGGTGTTGTGGCCAGGCTTCTGGCTCTCGTTCGGTGCGGTGGCGGTGATTCTGTATGCCTCGGTCGGCCGCGCCACCAGGCCGGAAGGCGACGATCTGCCGCGCTCCCGGCGCTGGCTGGCCGAACTCAGGGCAGCAGCGCGCACGCAGTATGCGGTCACGCTCGGGCTGGTGCCGCTGACGATGCTGCTGTTCGGGCAAATGTCGCTGATCAGTCCGCTGGCGAACGCGGTCGCGATTCCTCTGGTCAGCCTGATCGTCACGCCGCTGGCTTTGCTTGGCAGCGTGTTGCCGGCGCCATTGTCCGGCTGGCTGCTGTCGGGCGCGCACGCGCTGATCGACTGGCTGGCTGTCGTGCTGGGCTGGATGAGTCGGTTTGAATTCGCGGTCTGGTCGGCGCCGTTGCCGTCGGCGTGGGTGTTCGGATTCGCGCTGGCAGGCACCATCTGGATGCTGGCGCCGCGCGGCTGGCCGGTGCGCTGGCTTGGCGTGCCGTGCTGGCTGCCGTTGCTGCTGGGCGCACCGACGCAACCGTTGCCGGGCGAAATGCGCGTGGTGGCATTCGATGTCGGTCAGGGTTCGGCGCTGCTGGTTGAAACGCATGCGCACCGTCTGCTGGTCGATGCCGGGCCGGCCTATTCGCCCGAGTCCGATGGCGGCAACCGGGTGATTTTGCCGTACATGAAAGGGCGCGGCATCAATGCGCTCGACATGATGCTGATCACGCACGCCGATAGCGATCATGCCGGCGGCGCATTGTCGGTGCTGAAGGAAACGGCGGTGGGCGAAGTGTTGTCATCCATTCCGGATAGCCATGAAATCGCGCGCGCGGCAAGGAAATTCAGCCGCTGTGAAGCAGGGCAGAGCTGGGTCTGGGATGGCGTGCGGTTCGAGGTGCTGCAGCCGGAAGCGGCCAGCTATGCCAGCACGAAATGGAAAAGCAACGACCGCAGCTGCGTGCTGAAAATCACCGCCGGCACGCATTCGATGCTGCTGCCGGGCGATATCGGCTGGGTGCAGGAAGATGAGTTGCTCGGCAGCCAGGGCAGTCGTCTGCGCTCGACCGTGCTGCTGGCATCGCACCACGGCGGCAGCAAGACTTCAACCCTGCCATTCGTGCAGGCGGTGCAGCCGCAATGGGTGCTGTTCCAGTCAGGCTACCGCAACCGTTACGGCCATCCGAAGCCGGAGGTGCTGCAACGAGTCGAGGCGGTCGGCGCCAGACGGCTGCGCACCGACGAATCAGGCGCGATTACGCTGGACTTTGGCCAGACGTTGCGCATTGACGCCTACCGGCAAAGCCATGCCCGTTACTGGCAGGTACGCCATCCGCGCTAGTTGCGTTAGTTGGGCTGTGCCCGGCTGGCGCTGAAACGGTAGCCAACGGCCAGTAATGCGAACCAGAACGGCGCGACATACAGCGCCACGCGGGTATCGGCTTCCAGCGCCAGCGAACAGACCACGCCCAGCATGAAAATCAGCACAAACCAGTTTGACCACGGTGCGCCCGGCAGGCGGAACGATACCGGCTGCGCCTGCCCGCGAGCAATCGCGCGGCGGTAGTTCAGGTGCGACCAGATGATGACCACCCAGGTCCAGACGGCGGCGACGGTGATTACGCTGGTAACGTAGGTGAACACTTCTTCCGGCACCAGATAATTCAGCAGAACGCCGATCAGCATGAAACCGGACGACATCAGGATGCCGGTGGCCGGGATATGGCGCGCATTGACCTTGCCGAGCGCGGCTGGCGCTTGCCCGAATTGGCTTAACGTGTACAGCATCCGGCCGGTGCTGAAGATGCCGCTGTTGCATGACGATGCGGCAGCGGTGATGACGACGAAATTGATGATGCCGCCGGCGGCAGGAATGCCGATACGGTCGAACACCTGCACGAACGGGCTGGCAGTCGGGTTGAGCTGGTGCCACGGAACCAGCGACATGATGATGATCAGCGTGCCGAGATAGAAAAACAGGATGCGGTAGACCACGCCATTGGTCGCGCGCGGCAACACTTTTTCCGGATTTTCCACTTCGCCGGCAGTGACGCCGATGAGTTCGATGCCGGTATAGGAGAAACAGGCAATCTGCACCGTCAGCAGGACCCCCAGCGTGCCGACAGGTGAGAAGCCGCCATGTTTCCACAGATTCGAAAAGCTGGCGCTGGCGCCCAGATCGCCCAGGCCGAACACAATAATGGCCAGACCGATCAGGATCATCGCCAAGATGGTGACAATCTTGATCATCGAGAACCAGAACTCGAATTCGCCAAACAGTTTGACCGCAATCAGGTTGGCCGCGGTAAGAATAATTAGCGCGATCAGCGCCGGCACCCATTGCGGGATTTCCGGGAACCAGTAGTGGATGTACATGCCGATGGCGGTCAGCTCGGCCATGCCGACAACCAGCCACATGAACCAGTAGGTCCAGCCGGTGAAAAAGCCGGCCCAGGGGCCGACATATTCTTCCGCATAGGTGGCAAACGAACCGGCGACAGGGCGGTGCAGCAGCAGTTCGCCCAGTGCGCGCATGGTGAAAAACACCGCGATGCCGGCAATCATATAGCTCAGAATCAGCCCCGGCCCGGCCTGATGGATGGCTTTGGCCGAGCCGAGAAACAGACCGACGCCGATGGCGCCGCCGAGCGCGATCAGCCGGATATGGCGTTCCTTCAGTCCGCGTTCGAGATCACGGGCTTCGTGCCGCTGTTCTTCTGCCAGCATCCGGTCGATGCGCGTCATGCATGTTTCCTTTCAATTAATTTTTAGCCGGCGCATTGTAGTCCCGGATGAAAATTTGCGTCAACGAGGAAAACGGGGCAAATCAGCGCGGGGCAGTCTGTGCCGGTTTGTGCTTCATCCCTATGGTCGCCACAAAGGCGATGGCGAACGCGGCTGCCAGCAGCAGGAAGGTTTCCGAGTAGGAGGATGAAGTTGCAGTTGCGCTTGCGCCATGCACGAAAGCGCGCCATTCAAGAAACACGGCGGAAATAGCGATGCCGAACACGCCGCCGATTTGCCGGGTGTAGCTGATGACCATCGACGATTGGCCGAGCTGGTGCGGTTTCATGCCGCGCAGCGTGGCCAGCGTGAGCGAAGGCAGGATCATCGCCAGCCCGAAACGTCCGAGCATGGTGACGCCGACCAGTTCGAAGTAGCTGATGCCGATGCCCCTGAATGCTAGCAGCAAAAACGACAGGCAGAACAGGCCCAGTCCGCCCATCGTCAGCAACCTTGGTGGGTAGCGGTCTGCCATGTGGCCGGCCACCGGCAGCATGAGTGCCAGCGTGATGCCGGCGGGCAGTAGTGCCAGACCAGCCACGGTAGCGGAAAAGCCGAGCGCGTTTTGCAGGAACACCGGAATGAGGTAGGTCGAGGCATAAATGCCAAAACCGTAAGCCAGTGAAACGAGTATGCCGATCGAAAAGGCGCGGTCGTGGAACAGATCAAGTCGGACGATAGGATGCTCGGCCCGGTTGGCATGATGGATGAACCATCCCATCGGTATCAGCGTGCCAGCGAGAAACAGCAGCGTCCACCAGGATTGCACGCCATTATCATGCAGGCTGCTCACGCCCTCGACACTGGCTAGAGCCGCTAGTCCGAGCAGCGCCACGCCAAACCAGTCAAACGGCGCAGATTTCAGTTCCTGCGGCTGCGGCATCAGGTATAGCGCGGCAACGCTGGCGATCATGCACATCGGCAGGTTGATCAGGAAAATGGCTTCCCAGCCGAAATGATCGAGCAGCACACCGCCCAGCGCTGGCGCAACTGCTGGCGCGAACACGATGCTGAACGACAGGATGCCGGTCGCACGGCCCTGAATTTCCGGCGGAAAGGTGCGCATGACCGTCAGCATGCCAAATGGTTGCAGCATGCCTGCTGCCGCGCCTTGCAGGATGCGGGTGAACACCAGAAATGAAAAATTGCTGGCCATGCTGCCGGCCACGCTGGCGCCGGCCAGCAACAGCACGATGGCCAGAAAACAGCGGCGAAAGCCAAAGCGATCGAGCAGCCAGGGCGTGGGCAGCATCGAAACGGTCATCGCCGCCATGAAGCCGGTGAGCGCCCACTGGATTTTGTCCTGACCGAGACCGAACTCGCGCATCAGGGTCGGAATGGCAACATTGAAGCTGGTGGTGGACAGCACGGCGGCTACGCTGCCGAAAGCCACCGTCAGCAGCGCCATCCACTTGTAGCGCGCACCGAAGCGGTTTTCCAGTGCATCGAGAGTTGGCGCGCGCGGAATGAAATTCATGCGAGTAACTGGCGGATGGTGAAACCGAAAATGCTAGCAGGAAATGGCAGCATGCTGGTTCAGGCTTGCGTCTGCGTCACCGATTGCCGGAAGCGCGCGATGGCGGCGACGAAAAACATCATGCCGACGCCGGTCATCGCCAGAAAATCCGGCCAGACGGTATCGAGCCCCGCGCCGCGGTACAGGATGCCCTGTGCCAGCCGCACGAAATAAGTGGTTGGCGCGCCCAGCATGATCATCTGCACAACCTCAGGCATGCTCTCACGCGGCGTGACGCCGCCAGAGAGCAGTTGTAGCGGAATAATCGCCAGAATGATCAGCAGGCCGAGCTGCGGCATCGATCTCGCAATCGTGCCGAGGAAGATGCCGATCGAGGCGGCGGAAAACATGTACAGCGCCGCGCCGCACAAAAACAGCGGCACCGAACCGGCAATCGGCACTTTCAGGATGCACTGGATGACGATGGTCAGTCCGACGCTGGCGCCGATCAGTACCACTAGGCTGTTGGCCCAGATTTTCGCCATCATGATTTCAAATGGCGACAGCGGCATCACCAGTAGATGTTCGAGCGTGCCATGCTCGCGCTCGCGGATGAAGGCGGCGCCGACCAGGATGATGGTCAGCATCGTGATGCTGCTGATGGTTTCCATTACGCCGCCGAACCAGAAGCCGGTCAGGTTCGGGTTGAAGCGGGCGCGCGAAACAAGGTTGATCGGTAGGTTGCCGGTGTCGCGCCGCCCGGTCAGGTATTCGTTCAGTTCACCGGCGAAAATGCTCTGGATGTAACTGGCGCCGATGAACGATTGGCTCATCTGCGTGGCATCGATATTGACCTGTATCGTTGGCCGCCGTCCGGCCTGCAGGTCGCGCTGGAAATTGACCGGTATTACGATCGAAAACGTGTAGCGCCCCTGATCCATCGCCGGGTCTATTTTGTCGAACGCAATCACGTCCGGTGGGTTGAAATACGGCGGCGTGAGCGCGCCAATCAGTCGTTTTGACAGCGGCGACTGGTCTTCATCCACCACCGCTACCGGCGCGTTGCGCAATTCCTGCGATACGCCGACCGAGGCGGCATAAATCGCGCCGGTGAAGGCCCAGCAAATCAGGATCAGCAGCACCTTGTCGGCCCACAGGCTGCGCAATTCCTTGATGCCGAGGCGGTAGATGTTGGTTAGCCGATGGCGGCTTGTATTGTCGTTCATCGCATCTCCTGCCTATTTTTCCTGCTTTTGCAGCAATGCCAGCGTGATTAGCGTCAGCGCCGGAATGAACGCTGCCAGCGCGACCAGATGCCAGATCAGGTCGGTAAAACCCAGTGCCTTGGTGAACACGCCACGGCTGATGACCAGAAAATAGGTTGCCGGAAAAAACTGCCCGATCCAGTAGGCAGCGCCGACCAGCGACGCCACTGGCGTGGTCAGCCCGGAAAACTGCACCGCTGGCAGCATCGTCAATAGCGCGGTGCCGAACAGCGCGGCAATCTGCGTTTTGGTGAAGGTGGAAATCAACAGGCCGATGCCGGTGGTGGCGGTGACGTACAGCAGCGCGCCCAGCGTCATCACCGCGAAGCTGCCCTTGATGGGCACGTCGAACATCCACACCGCCTGCGCGCACAGGCAGAAATAGCTGAACATCGCGACCGCGATGTACGGTAACTGCTTGCCGAGCAAGAATTCCAGCCGCGATACCGGCGTTACGTACAGGTTAGTGATCGAGCCGAGTTCCTTTTCGCGCACCACGCCCAGCGCCATCAGGATGGCCGGGATGAATACCAGCAGCAGCGGAATTACCGCCGGTACCATCGCGTAGATGCTGCGGAAATCCTGATTGTAGCGGTAGCGCAGCGCGATGTCGGTCGGCATCAGCTTGGGCGTGGTGCCGGTTGCGGTCGTGATCAGATCGAGTAGGTATTGCTGGTGCAGGCCGCGCACGTATCCGAGAGTGGTTTCGCCGCGAAACGGCATCGCGCCATCAACCCAGGCGGCAATTTCCGGGTTGCGGTTGCGGCGCAGGTCGCGGCCAAAATTCGGCGGGATTTCGAGCGCGACCGTGAGTTCGCCCGAGTGCATCCGCCGTTCCAGTTCGGCGCTGTCGTGAATCGGTTTCTGTTGCAGGAAATAGCGCGAGCCGGCGATGTTTTCGATGTAGGCGCGCGATTCCGGCGACTGATCCTGATCGTAGACCGCGAAGCGCAAATCCTGCACATCCATCGACACGCCATAGCCGAGCACCGACATCATCAGCACCGAGCCGAGCAGGGCAAACGCCAGCCGGATGGCGTCGCGCCGCAGTTCCAGCGTTTCGCGGTAGGCATAACCGAACAGGCGCTTGAGGCTGAACGGCGTGAAATGCGGCGTGGCAGCGGCAACCGGCGTGGCGACCTGCATTTGCGGCGGCGCGCTCTTGCCAGCCACGTCTTCGAGGAAGGCGATGAACGCATCTTCCAGCGTGGCGACGCCTTTCTGTGCTTTGAGCGCATCCGGCGTATCGCTGGCCAGCACCTGGCCGGCATGCATCAGCGAAATGCGGTCGCAACGCTCGGCTTCGTTCATGAAGTGGGTCGAGATGAAGATGGTCACGCTCTGTTCGCGCGACAGTTCGACCAGCAGCTGCCAGAACTGGTCGCGCGCAATCGGATCGACGCCGGAAGTCGGCTCGTCCAGAATCAGCAGCTTGGGTTCATGTACCACTGCCACTGCCAGCGACAGCCGCTGCCGGATGCCGAGCGGCAGGTTGGCGGCTGGCATCTGCAGATACGGTTCGAGGCTGAAGCGTTCGATTAGCGCCGGTATGCGTTCGGCCAGTTTTTCCGGCGGCAGGTGGAACAGCCGCGCATGCAGATCGAGGTTTTGCGCGGCCGTCAGTTCGCCATAGAGCGAAAACGATTGCGACATGTATCCGACCTGCTTGCGCGTTTCCAGATTGTCCGCATCCAGCGGCACGCCAAACAGGCGCGAACGGCCTTCGGTCGGCGGCAACAGGCCGGTCAGCATTTTCATGGTCGTGGTCTTGCCGCAGCCGTTCGAGCCGAGAAAGCCGAAAATTTCGCCCTTGGCAATGTTGAAGCTGACATGGTCGACCGCGGTGAAATCGCCGAAACGCTGCGTCAGCCCTTCCGCCTCGATCGCCCAGTCGTGGTCGCCGGCGATGCGCGGCGGGATCACCAGTTCCGCGTGTTCACGCCGCTGTTCTTCCGGCAGCAGACGGATGAACGCCTCTTCCAGCGTGGCGCTGGCCGATTGCGTCTTCAGTTCGGCCGCGGTGCCGGTGCCGATCACGCGGCCGTCGTTCATCGCCACCAGCCAGTCGAAACGCTCGGCTTCTTCCATGTAGGCGGTCGCGACCAGCACGCTCATGCCGGGGCGCTGTGCGCGGATGGCGTCGATCAATTCCCAGAACTGGCGCCGCGACAGCGGATCGACGCCTGTGGTCGGCTCATCCAGAATCAGCAGATCAGGGTCGTGGATCAGCGCGCAGCACAGGCCGAGCTTTTGTTTCATGCCGCCTGAGAGTTTGCCGGCCGGACGATCCAGAAACGGGTGCAGGCCGGTGGCGGTGGTCAGCTGGTCAATGCGGCGCTTGCGCTCGTCGCCATCCTGGCCGAACAGGCGGCCGAAAAAATCGAGGTTCTCGGATACTGACAGCGTCGGATAGAGGTTCTTGCCCAGCCCTTGCGGCATGTAGGCGATGCGCGGTTGCAGCCGCGCGCGGATGTGACGGTTGCCGATATCTTCGCCCAGCACTTCGACTTGCCCGGACTGGATTTTGCGTGCGCCGGCCACGAGCGCCAACAGCGACGATTTGCCGACGCCGTCCGGCCCGATCAGCGCCACCATGCCGCTGGCCGGCAAATCGAGCCTGATCTGCTGCAGCGCAGTGATGTCGCCATATTGCAGGCTGACATCCTGCAGCCGGGCAACTGGCGCGCCCTCCATGATTATTGCCCCAGCTTCGCGGGCCAGGCGGCGTTCGGCTCAGTCCGGACATAGGCGATGCCCGGCATCCCCGGCTTGGCCATGTCGGCATGCTGCCTGATCCATTCCGGCTCGACCTTGACCTTGATGCGGAACATCAGCTTTTCGCGTTCATTCCGCGTTTCCACTTCCTTCGGTGTGAATTGTGACCGCGGCGCGACGAACACCACTCTGGCCGGAATGGCCATGTCCGGCAGCGCATCGAGCGCAATCTTCGCTTCGCTGCCGAGCGCGACCTTGCCTGCTTCTTCCGCTGGCAGGTAAATCGACATGTACACGTCGGACAGGTCGAGCAATGTGAACGCCTTGCCGCCGGCAGCAAGGAATTCGCCCGGTTCGGTCAGCCGGTACAGCACGCGGCCGGCGACCGGCGCGATCAGGCTGGTGTCCTTGATGTTAACCCGCAGCGCATCGACTCGCGCATCGGCTTCGCTGACCTTGTTTTTGGCGGCCGCCAGCGCGGCATCGGCGGTTTGCAGTGCGCTGACGTCACGGTCGAGACGGTCGGCGCTGATGAAGCCTTTCTTGATCAGTTCGCGCGTCCGATCCAGCGTGACTTTCGCCAGTTTCTGCTGACTGATGGCGCTGGCAACGCCATCCTTCGCCTGCTGCGCAGCCGCTTCGGCCGCGCGCAATTGCGCCGCCAGTTCGTCTGCATCCAGCTTTGCGGCGACCTGGCCCGTGTTCAGGTTGTCGCCTTCGCGCACCAGCACGGCGGCGACCTTGCCGGCGACCTTGGTCGCGACATCGACCTCGGTCGCTTCCAGACGGCCATTGCCGCTGGCGATGCCTTGCTGGCTGGATGACGGTTTGAAGAAGTGCCAGCCAATGGAGGCGGCGGCAATTAGAAGTACCAGCAGCAGGATCAGCTTCCGGTAGCGGACATGGAAAGACATGAAAAGCCCCTTTTTCGCTACGGCGTTGAAGATAACTTTCGGGTCAATTATAGCGAGTTCAGGGGGGGATTCAGCGTTTTTGCTTGAGAATAGGCAAACGTGCGTCCATTTTGGTATCCAGCGCGTGCGGCTCGGCTGCCATGTCGCGCAGCAGGCGTTGCATTTCCGGCGATTCGCGCAACATCTTTCGTCCAAGCTGGCGTAGGCGATCGACATTATCTTTGGGCAGCGATAGCGTGGTGGGAATCGCCATGAATAGCTCTCGTTCAACCGGATCCGCGATGTCGCGCAGAGAAACCTCAATCACGTAGAACTCGGTGTCATTACCGAATTTCTGCTTCAGTGCTAGTTTCCATTGACTTACCGTCTCACGGAACTGGATTAGCGATTCGCGGGTGTTGCGGTTGATTGGGATATCGGCCAGCGCCATGGCAACGCGCCGCATTGATGGCACGGACGGACTTAAATCGGCTTCAAGACTGGGATCGGTTTCTGCGGAAACAATCACGAATACCGCCTTGCGCAGATTATCAAACCCAAGTATTTGTGCCAAGTTGGCTGCACTGCCCGAAAACATCGCGTGATCGAGACTGCCACCGATGCCGATGTTATCTACCAGACCACCATCGACCAGATGCAAATAAGGACGCCGCTGTTCGTCTAGATAGCTGCGCAATTCGCGCAGGCGGAGTTGCTGCCGGGGCGGCAATTTCGACCAGTCGCGATTCAGTTCCTGTTTGGTGTCATTGTTGCAAGTGCTGGTGTAATTCTTCAGCGTCAGCGGACTAAAAACCACTGGTACAGCCGCCGAAGCGGCAACAGCGCGTGCCAGCGGGATGGCGCTCAAATCAGCGCAAATTAAGTCAAATTGTTCTTGCGTGAATGCGAAACGTGCGCCGCTGGACATGTCGGTCGAATTCAGTACCAAGTACGGACGTTTTCCCTGTCTGGCCAGATCGCCGAAGGTTGCGCCATGAAACAGCGACTGGTCGAACTTATTGGCGACTATTTCAATGCGGCCATACGTGGGGGACCAGAGTTGTGTCAGGATTTCCAGTGAAAAAATTTTGTCCTTGATACTGTTCTGGTAATCCTTGTATAGGAATTTGTCTGGAAATTCAGCAAAATGTTGCCGTTGCTTCAGGCCATAATGCGCGGCAGTAATGCTGCCACCTGAAACGGAGCTGATGACATCGATTTCATCCAGCAAGATGCGTTCGCGACCATCCCAGCGCACACGCATTTCAGCCAGTTCCTCGAGCACACCATGCGACAGTGCCGCCGCTCGTGTGCCGCCGCCGGAAAAGAACAGCGTCATCGCAAGATGGTCGCTGCTGTTGCCGCCCCCCAAGTTCTCGAAGCGGTATTCGGTTTTCTTGTCAGCACCATTTTGCGCCGGATTGATCGGGTAATGAGCCGTGGTTGAGCAGGCAGTGAGCGACAGCGCGAGTACCGCAAATAGCAGGTGGCAGATGGATGTGAACTGGTTCTTGGGCATGCGAGCGGCGAGGTGGTGGTGCTTCACTGCATTGGGGGACAGTTTGAGAGCAAAATATACTGGCGTGAGTATATTCTAACAACGCCGAAATATTTGGATAGATTAATTGTTTTTTTATATATTTCTGCTTATTTGCCGTTTTTTGTCAAAACGGCCGCATCCACACTGGCCGCAGATGCGCCTGTTCTGGCATTTCGATTGTGCGGTCGATCTGCGCCGGCAGCTTTTTCTTGTTCTTGTATAACACGCCTTTCAACACCAACTGGTACGAAGCGTGGTCGCTGCGGTAAATGGTCGATTTCAGCTCCGTCGGCGCCAGTAGTCGCGCATCAGTTCATGCGACCATTGCGGCTGCCGCACCGTTTCGCGCGGCAGGAATTCGGCCATCACCGGTTTGAGGTCGAGCACGGGCGTGCCGTCGATCGCGTCTAGTTCAGCCACAATCAGGCAGCGCTCTTCGCAGCGCAGCAGCCGGCAAATTGTGCTGCCGATGCGGTTCGGGCGGTTTTTGCCGCGCTGCGCAAAAATGCCGATCTTCGGCCAGTTCGGGTTGTTGCGCGGATGGCGCGCGCCGCTGACGATCTTCGCCTGTGCAACCTGATGGAACAGGTACAGCACTTCCACGTGCGAAAACTCCGCCAGCCCCTGCAGCGATTCAGCCGGAATGCCATCGGCCAGCACAATCCGCGCTTCTTCGCCGCTCCAGAAATCATCTTCCGGATGCTGGCGCAGCGCGTGAATGGTGGCAATGGGTTCGACGGAGAAATTCATGGCGTAGAAGCATTGGTTAAAACGGTCGTATCCACACCGGCCGCAGATGCGCCTGTTCCGGCGTTTCGATCGCACGGTCGATCTGCGCCAGCAGCTTTTCCTTGTCCTTGCCCAGCACGCCTTTCAACACCAGCTGGTTCGACGCATGGTCGCTACGGTAAATGGTCGATTTCAGCTCCAGCGCGTTCATCATCGTGCGCAGTTCGATGAAACGCTCGTATTGGTTCATCAGCTCGTACTGGCCGCCAAAACCAGCCTGAAAACGCTCGATGCCTTGCGGATGGTTGATCACCAGCGAGGCCAGGTATTCCGGCTGGGTTTTGTTGAGCAAGAGGGCGGAATTCAGCGCGTGCTGCTCATAAAACCGCTTGCCGCCGACGCCGCTGATGATCATCACCGAACGCTTGATGCCGGCGTCACCGAGCTTGTTCAGCGCATCGACCGTGCCGTCGTGCGTTTCGCCCTTGTTGATCGATTTGAGTACGAAATCATCGCCCGATTCGGCGCCGACGTACACCAGATCCAGCCCGGCATTGTGCAGTGCTTTCAGGTCTTCGACCGACTTGCGCGTGACATTGTTGGGTGAACAGTAGGATGCCACGCGACTGACGTCCGGCAGGTGCTTGCGGATTGCGTCCAGAATGGTCAGCAGGCGCCGGTTCGAGAGTGAAATCGCATCGCCATCGGCCAGGAACACGCGCCGCACGCCTTGCAGGTTCTGGCCGGCCCATTCGATTTCGCGCAGCACGTCTTCTTCCGGCTTGACTGAAAACTTCTTCTGCGGCTGGGTGTACATGTCGCAGTAGGTGCACTTGTTCCAGCTACAGCCGTTGGTGATCTGGAAAATCAGCGAGCGCGCTTCGCTCGGTGGTCGGAACAGCGGTTCGGTGTAGGTGATGGGGGATGCGTAATACATGTTTTATTGCAAACTAGCTTGGGTATTCAATCGGAAAAGCATAGCAAATTTGTGGCAGAACTGCTCAGGATGCGAGCGCGAGCGCTACCGCCTCAGCCACCTTGATGCCATCGACCGCCGCCGACAGGATGCCGCCGGCATAGCCAGCGCCTTCGCCGGCCGGGTACAGTCCCTTTACGTTCACGCTTTGCAGTGTCTTGTCATCGCGCTTGAGGCGGATAGGTGATGAGGTGCGCGTTTCGACCCCGGTCAGCACCGCATCTTCGCGGGCGAAGCCCTTGATTTGCTGCTCGAATGCCGGAATCGCTTCGCGTATGGCGTCGATCGCATAGTCGGGCAACGCGCTGGCGAGGTCGGTCAGATGCACCGCAGGCTTGTATGACGGAGTCACCGCGCCGAATTCGGTCGACGGGCGGCCAGCGAGGAAATCGCCGACCAGTTGCCCCGGTGCGTCGTAGGTGCCGCCGCCGAGCTCGAACGCACGCGCTTCAAGCTGGCGCTGGAATTCGATTCCGGCTAGCGGATGGCCGGGGTAGTCGGAGGGTTCGATACCGACCACGATTGCCGCGTTTGCATTGCGTTCGGCGCGCGAATACTGGCTCATGCCGTTGGTGACCACGCGCCCGGGTTCGGACGCGGCTGCGACTACGGTGCCGCCGGGGCACATGCAAAAGCTGTACACCGAGCGGCCATTCTTGCAGTGGTGCACCAGATGGTAGTCGGCCGCGCCCAGCGCCGGGTGGCCGGCATTGGGACCGAGGCGGCAGGCGTCGATCATCGACTGCGGGTGCTCGATGCGGAAGCCGACCGAGAATGGCTTGGCTTCGATGTACACGCCACGCCGGTAGAGCATTTCGAACGTGTCGCGAGCACTGTGGCCAACCGCCAAGACCACTTGGTTCGTAGCCAAGCGCTCGCCGCTGGCTAGTGTGACGCTACTGACTTCGCCGTCGACGATCTCGATATCGTCCACCCGGTTTTCGAAGCGGAATTCGCCGCCGAGCGATTCGATTTCCTCGCGCATCAGCTCAACCATTTTCACCAGCCGGAAGGTGCCAATGTGCGGCTTGCTGACATACAGGATTTCTTCCGGTGCGCCGGCTTTCACGAATTCGGTCAGCACCTTGCGGCCATAGAATTTCGGATCCTTGATTTGTGTGTGCAGCTTGCCGTCGGAAAAGGTGCCGGCGCCGCCTTCGCCGAACTGCACGTTCGATTCGGGATTGAGCTTGCGCTGGCGCCAGAAGCCGAAGGTGTCGGCCGTGCGCTCGCGCACTTTCTTGCCGCGCTCGACAATGATGGGGCGGAAACCGCTTTGCGCCAGGATCAGCGCGGCGAACATGCCGCACGGGCCGAAGCCGACCACGACCGGACGCGATGCTTCCTTGCCCGTTGCGCGGGCCACAAAACGGTAGCGCATGTCTGGCGCTGGCTTGACGTGCTTGTCGTCGGCAAATTTTTGCAGCAGCAGCGCATCGGTGGTGGTGGTCACGTCCAGCGTATAGACGAACAGGATAGCGCCTTTCTTGCGCGCATCGAAGCCACGGCGGAAGATGGTGTAGCAGACAACTTCTCCCGGCGCGATGGCCAGTTTTCTGGCAATGGCGTTGGTCAAATCATCTTCGGTATGGTCGAGCGGCAGGCGGATTTCAGTCAGTCGCAGCATGGTAAGCAGGGCAGGGAAGGCATCGAAATGATGCCGCAGGCCGTCATTCTAACCCTGCCGGCATCCGGCGCGCACCGTTCAAGCCGGAAATGGCACGCGCAATTTCAGCGACTCATGGAGTATGCAGGAAAAAACTCGGTTTTCGCCGGATATTCATAGGCGCTTCAGAAATACTGGTGGGAGTATTTCTGAAGGCCGATGGTGGTTCCGACAGATCGTTGCAGACGGTTTCAGCGCTGCCAGCGCACGCGCAGCAGGTATTCGGCATCATTGAAATGCGATTCCAGTTCGCCCTTGTAGGCATGATGCAGCGCTTCGCCAATGCCGTGTGCAAGGTGAATGTCGGTGGTGGTGATCTCGATGCCGTCATCGATCTGTTCGATGTTCATGATGCGCTTGAGCGGATGTTCCTGCTTTTCTCGCGTTTCGTGGTTGTGGACCAGTGCCAGCAGTTCGGCTTCGTGGCTGCGCGCAAATTCACCCGTGATGGTAACGTAACCGGCCGGGAGCTTTTGCTGCACCCGCTTGCATGCCGGACACTGCACCAGATATGCATTCGGCGGCGATGCCAGCCATTGCCAGTGGCCTTTGTGATATACGGCCTTGCAGGTACCGCAGACAGCTGGCTCGGCCAGTTTGCCCAGATCCTGCAAAGGATCATGCACGACTTCGTCCATCAACTGAAAGTGCTGTCCTGGCTGGAAGCTTGGCGTAGGTGGTTGTTTCGGTTTCATGCGGCGCCCCCTGAAAATGAATTGACATGGCAGAAGATGATTAAAGTGACATTATCCGAAGGCCAATGATCTGCGTTGAGGTATGTCAATCACTGTAAAAACGCGGAAATTTCTTGCGCAAATGGTTCGATATGGCTCGCAAGTTGCTATGATCCGTGTTTCGGATAATTTTTCCGGCCAGTACATTTAGTCATGCTTAAATTTTTCTTGCGGCGAGCTTCAAAAACGGCAGCATCTGATTCGAAGGCCGAATTGCCATCGTCTTCGTCTGATGGCTTGGCCAAGCAGCAGGCGATGCTGCAGGCGGGCAGTTTCGGTAATGACGAAGCTGGCGCGGTGGCGTTCATTGCCGACTGTCACTTTGCAGACGCGCGCCTGGAGGCGGCGCAGCATGTGGTCAGCAAGCCAATGCTTGAGCAGGTTTTGCAGGCCGTGCGCAAGACCGACCGCCGCGTGGCAAAGCTGATGCAGTCGCGGCTGGATCAGCTCAGGCGCAAGGAAATGGCCGAAACGCATGCGCAGGAATGCATTGACGAGGCACAGCGTCTGTTTGATGCTTCGCCACTGATGGCGAACCTGGTGGCCGAGCTGGACAAGCGCTGGCAACTGGCGGGTGAGTTGCCGGATACGATGCGGGCTTCTTTCGAACGCCTGCGGGCGCAGTTGGCTGAACGCCTGACGGCGCAGGCTGACTTGCAGCGTGCGGTGATAGGCATGCTGGAAAAAATGCGTCAGCCAGATATTGTTTGGACGGCGGAAACTGTGGCCATGCTGGAAGCAGACATGGCGCGGCATCGCGCATCATCTGAAGCGTCGGCGCTGCCGCCGCATCTGCTGGCCGAATTTGAGTCGCAGCGTCTGCGCTTACGCGAGTGGTTGCTTGCGCAGGAACGGCATAAAGCGGCGGTTGAAGCCAGAATGGCGGCGCTGGCCGCGTGGGAAACTGCGGAACCGGCATCGCTTGATCGCCAGTCGCTCAAACGCGAATGGCAGCGTTTGCCATCGATCGATGAACCGCAGTTGGCCGAACCGATGCAGCAGCGGTTCGATGCATTGCTACAAAGGCTGGCGCCGCCTAGTCCTGTGCCAGCCAAGCAGCAGCCAGAGCAAACTACGCTGAACACGGATTTCTCGCAGACGCTGCTTGCGCTGGAGCAGGCGTTGAGCGAAGGATTGCTGCACGTTGCCATCGAGCAGGATGCGAAGCTGCGGGCAATGGATTTTTCTACCAGCAAGCCGGCTGATGCGCAGATGGCGCGGTTGGCTGAAGTGCGCTCCGAACTCAAACGAATGCAGGATTGGGCCCGCTGGGGCGGCAACGTGTCACGCGAGGAACTGATCGCGGCCGCCGTCGGGTTGCCAGATCAATCACTGTCGCCGAATGAACTGGCCAACAGAATCAGTGCCGTTCGTCAGCAATGGAAGGCGCTTGATGTCGCATCTGGCGCGGCATCGAAGGCACTTTGGGAGCGGTTTGATGCCGCCTGCAATGCAGCTTACGCGCCGGTGGCGGAACATGTGCAAAAGCGTTCACAGGAAAGGCAACAGAATCGTGATAAAGCGGAAAAACTGCTGACCGGTTTGCGAGCGCTGGCTGGAAGCACGGACTGGAAAAAACTGGCGCATGATTGCCGCCTTGCGCGGCAATCATGGCAGCAGCTTGGGCCGATCGATCGTCGCGATCGAAAGCGCCTGGACGCTGAATTCACCGATGTATTGCAGCAGCTACTCGGGCCGCTGGATGAACAGCGCCAACAGGAAGTCGGACGGCGCGAAAGTCTGATAGCGGAGGCTGAAGGCATCAACCCGGATGTGCGCGGCGCAACCGATCGTGTGCGGCAACTGCAAGCACGCTGGCAGGAATCGGCTAGGACGCTGCCGCTGGAGCGGCATGATGAGCGCCAGTTGTGGCAGCGCTTCTGTACCGCGTGCGATGCCGTGTTTGCACGCCGTAGGGAACTGGCGGATGCGGCCGATGCGGAAAAACGGCGGCTGGAGCAGGAAAGACAGGAACGGCAAGCTGCGCGGCAGGCGCAATTGCGCGTCTTGCAGGAAAAACTCGGCCTGTGTCAGGCTGCCGAGGAAGCTGTGGTGGCGAACCATCAGCTCGATGCTGGCTGGTCGGCGCACTGGCAAATGCTGCCGCCGCTGACGTCATCGTGGGAAAAACGGATGCGTGCGCGCTTTGACGCCGCGCATGCCGCACTGGCAGCCGGCGATCGCGGTTATGCCAGCCGGCTGGAAAATGCCGCCAGTCAACTGGCGCAGGAACTGCTGCAGCTGGAAATCGTTGCCGGTATCGACAGCCCGCCAGAGCTGGCACGCGAGCGTTTGCAAATGCAGGTGAACGCGCTGCAATCGGCGCTGTCTGGACAGGATGATGAAGCGCTGACAGCGAAGGTAAGGCGCCTGTGCGAGCTGGCGGCGCTGACGGATGGCGCTGCGGCTGAACGACTGCAACGCCTGCTCGAACGGGCGTGGCAGGCTGACTGACGATTCGCAACACGCGGCCGGCCGGCGCGTGGGATACTGACATCCCTGTTTGGAAAAATCGGGGGTATAAATGCAAATCCTATTGCCGCGCCACTATTTCTGCGGATATTTTTACATACACCGTAGAGTATATTTTCGTCTTTGACACAGCCGCCCGCTCACAAAACTGACGGGCATTGACTTTTTTGCTGTAATTCTGGACACCCGTTGAAGTTTTTGTAAGTATTGGTAAAAACCGGCCGGGAAAAATGGCGTGGTCGGCTAAGCTGCGATTTTCTGGAATCATTTGATGGAGCGATGACATGAATTGTTCTCAATGCAGTGCTGCCAATCCGGATGGCGCGAAATTCTGCAGCAAGTGCGGTCAGCCGCTGACGGCTCCGACCGCCGAATCTGCGCCTGCGCCAGTGCAGCAAACAGTTTGCCCCGCATGCAGCGCGCCCAGGGCTGATGATGCGAAGTTTTGCGGTGCCTGCGGTTATCGCTTTGATGCGACCGAGGCTGCCGCCAACGCAGAAACACCAACAGAAACCGCGGTCAGTGCAGTATCTGAACCAGCGATCGAGCCAGTGGCTGCTGCTGCCGAGCGGGTGGAACCGTCGGGTGATTTGCCGGCGGCGGCAAATGAATCCGCGCCGGCCGCCGCGAGCGTACAAAAGAGTGGTAGCAATCTGGCTGTAGTCGTGGTGGTGGCACTGCTCGCGGTTGCAGGGGCATGCGGTGCTGGCTGGTACATGTGGTTCAAACCGGTTGCCGCGCCGGAAAAGGCAGCGGTGGCATCAGCGCCGACGGCGTCTGCGGCAAGCGCCAGTGCGTCTTCTGCGTCTGAAGGAGTGCCGAAGGTTGGTAGTGCTTCGGCATCGGCTGAAGAACTGGATCCTTACGGCAATCCGATCAAGTCAGGGCAGGCCGCATCAGCGGCACAAGCAGGAAAAGCAGAACAGTCATTGAAACAGGATGAACCGGCTGCCAAGGCGAATGGTCGTGAACGCAAGAAAAAGACCGAACAGCGCAGGGAACTGACGCCGCACTATCCGGCACCGCAAACGATGCCTGGCGAACCGCGGCGTGTCGGCAGCATCGATGAACAGTTCCGACAGCGCGCAGCGGCAGAGTGTGGCAGCGGTCCGGGTGCGCTGTTCTGCCGTGAGAAAGTGCGTTACCGTTTGTGTCAGAATCGCTGGTCGGAATCTCCGGCGCCGGGACAAACCATTTGCCAGCGCGCCAATTGAGATGCTGAAATGCAAAAAAACGCCGGTCATGCCGGCGTTTTTTTGCGTCGAAGTTTAATGCAATTGATTCGTCGCAGGCAATGAACGCTCCGCCGGAAAATCGACCGCGAACAATTGCGCGCAATCGACGGCATCAAACTCGTATGCCTGGCCGCAAAAGTCGCAGTGGATGGTCAGCGTTCCCTGCTCGGCCAGCGCCGCGTCGATTTCGTCCTTGCCCAACATCTGTAACATGTTGGCTACCTTGTCGCGCGAGCAGTTGCAGTGGAATTGCGGTTGCAGCGGGTCGAACGCCCGAATGGTTTCCTCCCAGAACAGCCGCCTAATCAGTGTGTAAATGTCTGTTTCCAGCATTTCCTCTGTTTTCAGCGTCGAGGCCAGCATGACCACATGGTTCCAAGTTTCCAACTCGTGTCCATCGTCGCGGCCCAGACCTTCAACACCGCCTTCGCCCGGCAGTTTCTGCAGCAGCAAGCCGCGCGATACCTGCTCGTTGGCCGCCAGCCAGATTTTCGTGTCGAGCTGTTCGGAACGCTGCATGTAGTTTTCGATTACGGTGGCGATATTGTCACCATCCAGCGGCACGACGCCCTGATAAGGCTGCTGCCCCGGCAGTTTTTCGTGCGGATCGAGCGTGATCACGAAACGGCCGTTGCCATG
Organism: Burkholderiaceae bacterium; assembly: GCA_018261755.1. Lineage (GTDB taxonomy): Bacteria > Pseudomonadota > Gammaproteobacteria > Burkholderiales > Burkholderiaceae_D > QZKY01. The sequence goes on along the minus strand of JAGTRJ010000001.1, from coordinate 137,330 downwards.
TTCATGTACCAGTTGCCGCAGTGTGGCATCGTCGGCAATCTGCGCATTTTCAGCCAGTTTGGCTACGGCGCGCAGGCGCAGCGTCGAATCACATTCGACCACCAGCAGGCGCACCGGGCCATCGCCGTAAATTTGCAGGATGATAGCGCCGTTGAATTTCAGGTTGGCTGACAGCAGCGCCGCCGCCGACAGCATTTCGCCCAGTAGCGCCTTGACCGCCTTAGGGTAATCGTGTCGCGCCTGCACTTGCAGCCAGGTTTCGGAAATTTCGACCAGTTCGCCACGCACGGAGGCATTTTCAAACAGGAATTTCTGCAGTTTGTCGCTCATGTTCAACCTATCTGTTCGAGTTCGGCAGCAAACAGCTTGCTGTTTTTGATGTAAAAGCGGGCCGCGCCCTGCATTCTGTGCACATCTTCTTCGCTCATCGTCCGGGCAACGCGTGCGGGGGAGCCGATGATCAGCGCATTCGATGCCATGTCCTTGCCTTCAGTTACCAGCGCGCAGGCGCCGACCAGCGCGTTTTCGCCGATCACGGCGCCGTTGAGTACGGTGGCACGGATGCCAACCATTGCACCATCGCCAATTTTGCAGCCGTGCAACATCGCCTGATGGCCGACGGTGACGTTCTTGCCCATCAGCAGCGGGCAACCGGGGTCGGCGTGCAGCACCGAGCCATCCTGAATATTGCTGTTTTCGCCAATCACGATTCGCTCGTGATCGGCGCGGATGGTGACGCCAAACCAGACGGAAGCGCCGGCTTCAATCCTGACGTTGCCGATGATGTCGGCCGATGGTGCGATCCATGCGGTGGGGTGAATTTCAGGAGTGTGAGCTCCAAGTCGATAAATGGCCATTTTTTGCTGCCGGATGAAAATCCCGGTTGGGTAAATCAATGAAAACCGGGATTTTACCGTCGGAGACAGTAATTTGCGCGAAGAAATGCCGAAGAATTGACCTTGGGGTACAGTTTATGTCTTGCTGAGCGGGTAAAATGAGGGGTCATCTGTTTCCGGCAAATTTCCATGAATACCCGCGCAGCACAGCAGGCCGCATCCTACGTTCCGAAAAAAACTTCCCGTTCCGAATTCATTACTGTGCGTGATTTGCGTTATCACGTCCGGCATTGGGGTAGTGCCGATGCGCCTAAACTATTCATGCTGCATGGCTGGATGGACATGTCTGCTTCGTTCCAGTTTCTGGTCGATAGCCTGCAGCGTGAGTGGCACGTGATCGTGCCCGACTGGCGCGGTTTCGGTTTGACGGAATTTGCGCCCGGGCACAGCTACTGGTTTCCGAACTACATTGCCGACCTCGATGCCGTCGTGCGTCATTATTCGCCGGACAAGCCGATTCTTTTGCTTGGGCACAGTATGGGCGGCAATATCTCCACCATCTATGCTGGCGTGAGGCCGGAAAAAATCCTCAAACTGGTGAATCTGGAAGGCTACGGTTTGCCATCAACGCGGCCGACCGATGCGCCATTGCGCTACCGCATGTGGATGGATCAATTGCTCAATCCGCCGCTGCCGAAAACCTTCGCTTCACAGGCTGACGTGATAAACCTGCTGCAAAAGGTCAATCCTCGGCTGCCATACGACCGCGCAGTGTTCCTGTCGGCGAACTGGGCGGCGCAGAACAAGGACGGGCTGTGGGAGATTCAAGCCGATCCGATGCACCGCAACAGCAATCCGCTGCTGTATCGCGCCGAAGAGGCGCTGGCATGCTGGAGCGAAATCACTGCGCCGACGCTGTGGGTCGAGGCCGAATATACCGACATCTGGCAACGGCTGGGAACATCCTGGAATGCCATCAAGTCCAGCGACGAAACGGTCGAAGAAAGGCGTGCAAGGCTGAAACGTCAGGAAATCTTCAGCACAGAGTTCGAACTTCGCCTGAATTCAATCCCCGATCTGACAAGAAAGCGCATCGCTGGCACGGGCCACATGCTGCATCACGATCAGCCGGAGCAGGTGGCACGGATTGTCGAGGAATTCCTGCTGACATGAGTCGTTGCCGCAAGAATTGCTTCCATGCAAAATTGTGGCAGACAGCGTAAAATACCGATGTGTTAACTACCCGATGCAAATGGCATTACCCGTGCCGGTAACATCAGCATTATCCATGCTTAACGTTGACTTACACAGCCATTCGACCATTTCGGATGGTGTCCTTTCTCCTACCGCGCTGGTGGCGCGGGCGAAGGCCAATGGCGTTCACGTGATGGCGTTGACCGATCACGATGAAGTACAGGGCGTGGCCGAAGCGCGCGAGGCCGCCGATGTTTACGGTGTCAAGTTCATTTCCGGCGTCGAAATTTCCACGACCTGGGCCGGTTCGACCGTGCATATTGTCGGACTTGGCGTCGATGAAACCAACGCGGAGTTGATCGCCGGTCTGGAAGAAACGCGTAGCGGGCGTGTTGAGCGCGCGCATGAAATGTCGCGCCTGCTGGAAAATGTCGGCATTTCAGGTGCCTATGAAGGCGCGATGAAAATGGTCAGCAATCCGTTTCTGGTCACGCGCAAGCATTTTGCGCGGCATCTGGTTGGCACCGGCATTTGCCAGGACATCAAGGATGCATTCCGCCGTTATCTGGTTGAAGGCAAGCCGGGCTACATGCCGCACCGCTGGGCCAGCCTGGAAGACGCAGTCAGGTGGATCCGCAATGCGGGTGGCATTGCCGGTATTGCGCACCCGGGGCGTTACCGTTTCAGCGATCTGGTGTTTGGTGCATTCTTCGAGGAATTCAAATATCTTGGCGGCACAATGATAGAGGTCGTGACCGGCAGTCACACGGTTGACCAATATCAAAAATACGCCAAAATCGCGAAAGATTTCGGCTTCCAGGCATCAATGGGGTCGGATTTTCACGCACCCGGCGAATCGCGGGTCGATATTGGCACCTTGCCACCGTTGCCAGAAGGCCTCATTCCAGTGTGGAACAACTGGCTCTGACATCGTTCTGACGCTGTCTTGCGATACAATCCGCAGCACATTTTCCCTGAATATTCCGGCAACACTTTCCGCTTGTGCAGCGGCTTGATTTTTTCACCATCATCCCAACATGACGGGCGTTCCCATTTGAGAGGCATACATGAAACGCATCTTTCTATTTCTCGTGACCAATCTGGCCGTGATGCTGGTGATGTCATTTATGCTGTCGCTGCTTGGCGTAAACCGCATGCTCTATGGTTCGGGGCTGAATCTTGGCAGTCTGATGGTGTTTTCGCTGGTGGTCGGTTTTACCGGTTCCATCATTTCATTGCTGATGAGCAAACCAATGGCGAAATGGTCCACCGGAGCGCGCGTGATCGAACAGCCGGTGAATTCGACCGAACAGTGGCTGCTGAATACCGTGCATCAACTGGCGCAACGTGCCGGCATTAGCATGCCTGAAGTGGCAGTGTATGAAGGCGAGCCGAATGCGTTCGCCACTGGCGCGTTCAAGAATTCCGCGCTGGTTGCGGTTTCGACCGGTCTGCTCGAGGGCATGACGAAAGAAGAAGTGGAGGCGGTGCTTGGTCACGAAGTCGCACATATCGCGAATGGCGACATGGTGACGATGACGCTGATTCAGGGTGTGGTCAACACCTTCGTCGTGTTTCTGTCTCGCCTAGTGGGTTTCGTGGTGGACCGGGTGCTGCTGCGCAACGATGAGCGGTCATCCGGGCTGGCGTATATGGCCACCACTTTCGTGTGCGAAATCGTGTTTGGTATCGCTGCGTCGCTGATCGTGGCCTGGTTTTCGCGTCAGCGTGAGTTCCGTGCCGATGCAGGTTCGGCGCAATTGCTCGGCAGTCGCACACCGATGATTCATGCCCTCGCACGTCTGGGCGGACTGGAGCCGGGGGCATTGCCCAAGTCGCTGGCAGCCGCAGGCATCAGCGATATGCCGGGTTTTGTCGCGCTGTTTTCGAGCCATCCGCCGATTGAAGAACGGATTGCAGCTTTGCAGGCAGTAAAATAAGTGGTTTTTCTTGAAGGCGGCTGCTAAAAGGCGGTCGTCGCTTTTGCATATGAGCCAGTTTTACCAGATTCATCCCGACAACCCGCAGCCGCGTTCGATCAAGATGGCGGCGGACATCATCAAATCTGGCGGCATCGTCGCCATTCCAACCGATTCCTGCTACGCGCTAGTATGCCGTCTGGACGACAAGTCCGCCGCTGACAGGTTGCGGCAGATTCGCGGCATCGACGAGCGCCATCACTTGACTTTGCTGTGCCGCGACCTGAGCGAAGTGGCATCGTATGCGAAAGTCGATAATCGGCAATATCGGTTGCTGAAGGCGGCCACGCCGGGGTCATTCACCTTCATTTTGCCGGCGACGAAAGAAGTACCGCGTCGCCTCAGCCATCCATCGCGCAAGACCATCGGCCTGCGGGTGCCAGACAATCGCATTGTGCATGCATTGCTGGAAGAACTCGGACAACCGCTGCTGGGTTCAACCCTGATTCTGCCCGGGGACGAGGATCCGCTGACCGACCCGGATGAAATCTGCCATCGCCTGAAAAGTCAGGTTGATCTAGTGATTGATGGCGGTGCCTGCAGCCTGGTGCCGACAACAGTGATTGACATGAGTTCGGATGAACCCTCGCTGGTACGTCAGGGGCGCGGTGATGCCAGCATGTTCGGTCTGGCCTGATTTTAAGCCGTCGAAGCACGGAAAAATACTGCCGGGAGTATTTTTAAACTGCTGCCGAATATCCGGCGGAGCGGCATGTTTTTGTAATATACCCCTTGATTTTGCGTGGGAATCGCGGTGGTGAACCTGCTTCGAGGGTGTATTTTGATCGCTGACCGAGTCCTACGTCTGTCTTCACCCCCTCTGCTAAAATCGTTTACATGGAACAGATGATCTACACCTTTGCCGTCTATGCGCTGCCGATCCTGCTGGCGATTACGCTGCATGAAGCAGCGCATGCCTATGCGGCCAAATATTTCGGCGACCTGACCGCTTACCAGCAAGGGCGCATGAGCCTGAATCCGATTCGGCACATCGATCCATTCGGCACGATCCTGATCCCGGTGGTGCTGTTTTTTGTTGGCAGTCCGTTCATCTTTGGTTATGCCAAGCCGGTGCCGGTCGATTTCGGACGCCTGCGCAAGCCCAAGCGCGACATGGCGTGGGTGGCGCTGGCGGGGCCGGCTGCCAATTTGCTGATGGCATTCCTGTGGCTGGTGCTGTCGGTGATTCTGCATCGGGTGCATATTGAAGGCGAATACCTGCTGCGCGTTGCAGGCGCGGGTGTAACCACCAATCTGGTGCTATTCGCATTCAACCTGTTTCCGCTGCCGCCACTCGACGGCGGGCGCATCGTCGTCAGCCTGTTGCCGTACCGGCTGGCCTATTCATTCTCGCAAATTGAGCGCTACGGTTTCTTTATTGTGCTCGTGCTGGCATACTTCAGAGTTATCCACTTCTGGATGGTGCCAGTCATGCTTGGCGCCAATACCTTGCTGCAACTGCTGGTGTCCCCGTTGAATTTGCTACTCAGATAAAAATCGAAAATCATGTACCCAGACCGCGTTGTTTCAGGCATGCGTCCCACCGGCGCCATGCACCTCGGCCACTACCATGGCGCCCTCAAGAACTGGATCAAGATGCAGTCCGAAGAGCCTTGCCTGTTCTTTGTAGCCGACTGGCATGCGTTGACCACGCACTACGATGAAACAGACAGCATCGAAAAAAGCACTTGGGACATGCTGGTGGATTGGCTGGCAGCCGGAGTAGATCCGTCGCAGGCGACGCTTTTCATCCAGTCGCAGGTGCCGGAGGTGGCAGAACTCACGCTGCTGCTTGGCATGACGACCCCGCTGGGTTGGCTTGAACGCGTGCCGACGTACAAGGATCAGATCGAAAAACTGGCGCACAAGGATTTGACCAACTATGGTTTTCTTGGCTATCCGCTTTTGATGGCGGCCGATATCCTGCTTTACCGCGCCAACATGGTGCCGGTGGGCGAGGATCAAATTCCGCATATCGAAATGACGCGCGAAATCGCGCGCCGCTTCAACAACCTGTATGGACGCGAACCGGGCTTCGAAGAAAAGGCACAGGAAGCGGTGAAGAAACTTGGCGGCAAGCGCGCGAAGCTCTATAACGAATTGCGCACTGATTTCCAGCAAAACGGCAATGCTGCCGCGCTGGAGAAAGCGAAAGCGATGCTGGATGACGCGCAAAATCTGTCGATGATCGATCGCGAACGGTTGTTTGGCTACCTCGAAGGCAGTCGCAAGTTGATCCTCGCTGAGCCGAAGGCGCTGTTGACCGAAGCGTCGCGCCTGACCGGGCTGGATGGTCAGAAAATGTCGAAGAGCTACGGCAACTCGATTGCGCTGCGCGAAGACAAGGATGTGCTGCAAAAGAAAATCCGCACGATGCAAACCGATCCGGCGCGTGTCCGGCGCACTGATGCTGGTGACCCAGATCGCTGTCCGGTATGGCAACTGCATCAGGTCTATTCATCCGACGACGTCCAGCAGTGGGTGGTCAAGGGCTGCAAATCGGCTGGCATCGGCTGCATCGAATGCAAGCAGCCGGTATATGAAGCGATCCTGAAAGAACAGGAACCGATGCATGAACGGGCGCAACCTTACCTCGACGAACCCTCACTGGTGCGGGCCATCGTCGCAGACGGTTGCGATGTCGCCCGAAAATTCGCGCAAGAAACGATGCGCGACGTGCGCGAGGCGATGGGCATCCACTACGGTTGATTTCAGTCCGCATCGGTTTGTGAAAGAGCCGATTTTTTGATGGATTAGCTCTCAAAATATTTGACAGATACGGCCAGCGCCTATATAATCTTTTTCTCTGTTCCCTGATAGCTCAGTTGGTAGAGCGACGGACTGTTAATCCGCAGGTCCCTGGTTCGAGCCCAGGTCGGGGAGCCAAGAAATTCAAGGGGGTGCACGAAAGTGCATCCCCTTTTTCTTTGGTGCTTCAGGCATCATTTATCGGCGAGAACACCGTGAAAATCGGCCTTGCGAACCAGGCACAACGGAGGTCGAAGCGTCATGCACCCACAAAATATCGAGTTTCACTTGCGCGAGGAACATATAGAGCTGTGTAACCTGATCAAACTTGCTGGCATCGCTGATAGTGGAGGGCAAGGCAAGCAGATGGTCGCAACAGGCTTGGTGCGCGTGGATGGAAAACAGGAAAGCCGCAAGACAGCAAAGATTCGTGCCGGACAGCGTGTCGATTGCAGCGGAGGTATTGGCGGCGGACGAATAGAGATCGTGACAAATTTGAGCTCAGGTTGTGAGCCACAGAATACAAGGGGGTACGTTTCGGCGTAGCCCCTTTTTCTTTTTCTTTCTGGCAGAATATTTGGCAGTGCCTTATATTTCTTCAAATCCGACGTATCCCATTCCCATTTTGTACTTGCTGATCGAATCTCGGTATTAGTTCAGTGGTGCCCAATGCAGAACTCAATAGCCAAGCATGAAACACGAATATTTACAACTTCTGGTCACTCGTGAAATGCCATATGGGAAGTACAAGGGCCGTCTGATCGCCGATTTACCGGGGCATTATCTTGGTTGGTTCGCGCGTGAAGGATTTCCTGCAGGTGAACTTGGTCGTCTGATGGCGCTCATGTATGAGCTAGACCACAATGCGCTAACACATCTGCTCGATCCTCTAAGAAAATGATACCGATTTGTTGGTTGGATATGAGCGGGGAAAAGTGAAAGACACAAATTTGCGAGTCAGAAGCAGACAGGGGCGCAAGGGATCGTCGATTGATTCTTTTTGCGCATGGGAAGGGGAAACATTGGTGCTTAATGTTCTTGGTACTCCTAGCGCATCAAAGGATGCTATTGGCAAGGTGAAAGGTAAGCAACTAAGCATTAGTGTCACTGCTACTCCCGTGGCTGGCAGGGCCACCGATCATATGGTTCGTTTTCTGGCCAAGGAATTTAAGGTGGCGGTGAGTGATATAGAAGTTGTGTTTGGCAGATTCAACGTCAACAAACAGTTGCGAATCAAATCTCCCCAGAATCTTCCGTCGGTAATCGATAAATTCAACCGCTTCTAGTGTCGTAAGCTAGACGGCATCACATCAATGCATATGCCGGCGAAATAGGCCTCTTTCAAAATGCCGATGATTTGTTCTTCTGTAAAACGCTTTTTCATGCCTGCCTCCGAAGGGCAGACTCTACATCATTACCGTACCAACCTCGGGGAGCAGGTCACAGGCACTATTAAACAGCGGTCGTGTTCGGTGACACTTTCAGCGACTTATCACGACCGCTTATTTGTCTATACTGACAATTTTTGATCAGGCAGAAAGAGCAACGTCATCTTTGGGCGTAGCCGCAAGTTGTGCACTACCCTCGGTCAGCAGGGTCAACGCAGCGTGCGCATGGACAGATGCGTTGCGTCCCAGACTGGTCAGATAGCCGCCATCTGGCAGCGTAACCAGTCCTTTGTCGTACAGACGCCGGGTGGCGGCAATTACCTTGGCATCGGCTGTTTGGGAGTGAACTTTTAGGCCTTGTTGATTGGTCACCAAGTCGAAGCGAATCAATATATTCAGCTCATCTAGCAGTTCAGACGTGTAGGACATGGTTAAACCTTTCATGGGTTGGTATGCAGTAGATTCTACACTGGCTTTCAGTTTCCGATTTGCATGTTAGCCTGCATTAAAGCGCCTTGGGGCGTGAAAGACAGAGAAGATTTACACAGAAAATCGACTTGTCGGAATTTTTGGATCGCTTCGGCGCACCTTATAAGTTGGGATGGCGATCACACGTTCTAAAGCCATTAATTGTTAACCAACTAGTGCTTCCATAATGTGCTCACCTTGTTGCGCCAGAGCATCCCATCATGCTAGGTGGCATCGAATTTGGCGTCATCAAAGAGTTTGTTTCTGACCTGAGCCTTGAGTTGGGCTGATTGTTGCCATGCGGAAAGTATTGATGCTAGAATTGAACGTTTTGCTTGAAGATGGGCAAGCAGAAATTTGAATTACTGGCTTGTTCATCTTTTCTTTTGCGATACCTCAATCTGCTGCAGCCCTCTTGTCTTAAGTTAATGCAGGGCTTGTGTATCGGAAGGTTTCGCTGATGCAAGGTTTGCGCCATCGGGGGAGCATGGTGTCCGCGCTGGATACTGGCTGGCTGGTGTGTCGCCAGAAATTGAATAACTAACAAGAAAGACATATGAAATTTTCGAACTGGAAAATTGGCACACGCTTGGGGTTGGGATTTGCTGCGGTAATCCTCCTTTCCATAATCATCACGGCAATCGGCGTGATGCAGATTAAGTCCGTTTCCAGCCTGACCAGGGAAATGGCGAATGAGTCCGTCACGAAGGAGCGACTGGCCAGCGACTGGGCGCGAAACATTTATGCAGCGGTGATGCGCACTACGGCGATCGCCAAGAGCAGCGATCCAAGTTTGGCGACTTTCTTCGGACAAGCCAATGCGGAATCAGCCAAGAACACGACCGAGCTGATCAAAAAGATTGAAGTACTCCTTGCCTCCGATGAAGAAAAGAAAATTTATGCAGACCTGATCGAAATCAGGAAGGTTTACTCATCCAGCCGGGATGACATTGCCAAGCTGAAAGCGGCCGGAAAAACAGAAGATGCGCGAGTGCTTTTGGAAAAAACATTCATTCCAAGTGCGGATCAGTATCAAAAGGTGGTTTCCGATTTTCTCGAAATACAGCGGAAAAATCTTGATGCCAAGGCGCGGGCAATTGATGAAACCGACAGGAAGAGCCGGATAGAATTGATCGCGCTCGGCGCCATCATCGTGATCATCGGATTCATTTTTGCATGGCGTCTAACAAGAGGCATCACGAAACCCTTGGACGAAGCGGTCAGGGTGGCTGAAACGGTGGCAGCTGGTGATTTGACGCACCGCATCGAGGCTCATTCGACTGATGAAACGGGTCACCTGATGATGGCGCTCAAGAACATGAACGATGGCTTGATCAACATTGTCAACCAGGTTCGTGCGGGAACGGATACGATCGCGACCGCGTCGGCGCAGATTTCGGCTGGCAACCAGGATTTGTCTTCGCGTACAGAGGAACAGGCCAGTTCGCTGGAAGAAACGGCTTCGTCGATGGAAGAAATGACCAGCACGGTACGCCAGAATGGCAACAATGCGCAGCAGGCGAACCAGTTGGCAATCTCGGCCTCGGACATTGCTGTCAAGGGCGGTGCTGTGGTGGCTGAGGTTGTGCAGACTATGGGCGCAATCAACGAATCGTCGAAGAAGATGGCAGACATCATCAACGTCATCGACGGCATTGCTTTCCAGACCAACATTCTGGCACTGAACGCGGCGGTAGAAGCTGCACGGGCAGGCGAACAGGGGCGCGGTTTTGCTGTGGTGGCGACCGAAGTCCGCAGTCTGGCGCAACGGAGCGCGGCAGCGGCACGCGAAATCAAGGCGCTGATTGATGATTCGGTCAGCAAGGTTGGCGAAGGCTCGAAACTGGTGGATCAGGCCGGTTTGACGATGACAGAGATTGTCAGCAGCATCCAGCGCGTGACCGATATCATGGGCGACATTGCTGCGGCAACGAGCGAGCAGGTTGATGGCATTGAGCATGTCAATCAGGCTATTGCACAGATGGATCAGGTGACGCAGCAGAATGCGGCGCTGGTGGAAGAAGCGGCGGCGGCGGCAGAGTCGATGCAGGAACAGGCAGGAAAACTGGTTGAGGTCGTCAGTGTTTTCCAGACGGGGCAGGATTCGCAGCAAACGTCTGCGAAAGTCAGAGTAGCCAGCAAACCCAGGGCTGTTGCGGCACTGCAAAACAAGCCTGCCAGTGCGCAATCAGCTCCGGCTCTTCAGATTGCCGCATCCAGAAAAGGACAGGAAAAAAATGAAGACTGGGAAGAGTTTTAAACTGCTTGCGCAGCAGCCACGTCCGATGTGATTGCGCGGCAGTGTTTGCGTTCCCAAAATGGCAAGGCCCGGTCGAAAGACCGGGCCTTTTCTTTCAGCTGAAAGAATCCCGGCACCAAGGCCGGGATTCAATTTGAAGCAGGGCGAATGACTAGCGTCGGCCCAGCAGTGAGCGGACAACCTTGTCCATCGGGATGACATAGTCATGCGCTGCGATGACGATGTTGTCGGACGGACGGATGACTTTCAGGTTGACGAATACCAGTTGGGAACTTTCAGTGTAGGTGCCGACAACCACGGCCTGGGCATTGTGGTTTTGCGCGAGCTGTCTGATTTCGCGTGTCAGCATCAGTTCGCCCACGTTCTGCTTCACGTACACATTATTGCGGAATTTCATTTCGATCATCTCGAAACCGTGACGCGAGAACTGTCCGGAAACCTGTTCTGCAATCATGCGGCCGAGCGGTGAGGATTCTTCCAGCGCATTGATGTTCACCAGTGTCGCGACAATCAGCGGGCGACCGCTTTCGAGCCTGAGTTTCGCCTGTTCGATCAGTTTGTCCGCAGCTTCATGGTTTTGCGGCGTGAGCTTGTTGGTCGCGGCATCTTCCCAGGTCGGGGTCGATGAATAGCTGCCATTGGATGAGGACAAGTCAGCGCATGCAGTTAGTGCCAGCGCGGAAACGAGGATGAGCAGATAGCGTTTCATCATTCACCTCCGGTTACGATGATGTTCTTGCCCGGCTTATCATACAGGCCCTTGTCATGGTCAAGGATGTAGTACACGTTGGTGCGGCGAGCAAGGTATTGCAGGTTGTCGGTCGCGGAAATCGTGATGACCAGTTCGCGGCTCGGTGTGTAGCCGCCGGCCATGCGAGACAGGTAACGCCCATCGTTCCAGTCCACCAGTGCGGACTTGGACAGGCTGTCAACGCCTTCTGTTTCGGAGCGCGATACCACGCCATTGACGGCCAGCAGTCCTTCAGTCAGCGGCAATGCGCGGTCATAGTAGGAATTCTGGAAGCGATGCGGCGAGAACTTGACCAGCTGGACGTCGATGTCGATGGTCAGCGCATTGTTTTCCTTGGCTTTGACCACGATAACGCCCTTGTTCACCAGCGCGCTGATCAGCAGGTTGCGGAATGCCTGGCTAAATTCGCTTGGCTTCGGTTCGGCAACATACAGCACCGTTGCGTTATCCTTTGCCACCGTATTTTTCAGGTGCTGGGCCACGTCGTTGGCAATCAGTGACCAGTGGGTGGCCGCGATAGCCTTATGCTGAAGTGCCGGTGGGAAGTTGAGCGCACTTGGTGCGTCGCTGGTAATGGTGCATCCGCCCAATGACAACAGGGCCAAGCCGGCCGCCAGTATTTTTTTCATGAACTCGCCTCGTGAATAGTTTGGTTTCAAACCTGACTTGCAGACGCTGATTGTTGTCTGCAGCGCATCCGCTCAAATAGTACACGGCATCGCCGTGAAAAAGTGATTTCGCCAGTGACAAACGCATGCTGACAGGATATCTATGGCAAATTTACAACGCAATAGCCGTTCGCTTGGCATTCATGACAGGACTAGGTGTTGAGCAAGGTGATGTGTTCTTGCGACGGAAGTGCGGACAGGGTAAAAACTGGGGTCGGCAAGATGCTCGTCTCACGGTAAAATGCCGAGGTTACACATGTTCCGTTTTCAAGAAGACTCAAAGGAATGCAGTAGAAACAATTCAGTCAACTATCTTCAAGAGGAAATCATGACCGTTGCTGTGCCGGGCAATACAACGCAGTTCCCTTATGTCATCCCGTTTGAAAAACTGCGGATGACCGATGTGCCCACTGTTGGTGGCAAGAATGCTTCGCTGGGTGAAATGATCAGTCAATTGACTAGCGAAGGCGTGCGAGTGCCGGGAGGTTTCGCGACAACCGCGCAGGCGTTCCGTGATTTCCTTGAGTACGATGCAGGTGGTGGACAGACGCTGGCGCAGCGGATCGCGGGCGCACTTGAAAATCTGGACGTGGCTGACGTGCAGGCTCTGGCGAAGGCTGGCGCGACGATTCGGCAATGGATCGTCGAAACCCCGTTTCAGCCTGAACTTGAAAAAGAAATAAACAATTATTATCAAAAGCTTGTTGGTGATTCTTCCAGTGATGTGTCATTTGCGGTGCGTTCGTCCGCAACGGCAGAGGATCTGGAAGATGCGTCATTTGCCGGACAGCAGGAAACCTTCCTGAATGTGGTCGGCATCGAGCATGTGCTGGAAGCCATCAAGCATGTGTTCGCGTCCCTTTACAACGACCGCGCGATTTCGTATCGCCAGCATCGTGGTTTCAAGCATGCGGAAGTGGCGCTCTCGGCTGGCGTGCAGCGCATGGTGCGTTCGGATATCGGCTCTTCCGGCGTGATGTTCACCATCGATACCGAATCCGGTTTCAAGGACGTGGTATTCATCACGTCAAGCTATGGCCTGGGCGAATCGGTGGTGCAGGGGGCGGTGAATCCCGATGAATTTTTCGTGCACAAGCCCATCCTTGCGCAGGGCAAGTTTCCGATCATCCGCCGCCATCTGGGTTCGAAGCTGACGATGATGGAGTATTCCGGCGTTGCCGGTGCGGGGCGTTCAATCCATACGGTCGATGTGCCGGAAGAAAAACGCGATCGCTATTCACTGACCGACGCCGACGTGATCGAACTGGCGAAATACGCGGTTACCATTGAGCAGCACTATGGCCGGCCGATGGACATCGAATGGGGCAAGGATGGCAACGACGGCAAGCTCTACATTTTGCAGGCGCGGCCGGAAACGGTGAAATCGCAGCAGAAGGCGGGCGAGGCGAATCACACCTTCAAGCTCAAGGGCACGGGCAAGGTGCTGACGGTGGGGCGTGCCATTGGCCAGAAAGTGGGTTCCGGCCCGGTGCGCGTGATCAAGAATCCGGCCGACATGCACCGCGTGCAGCCGGGCGATATTCTGGTGGCCGACATTACCGATCCGAACTGGGAACCGGTGATGAAACGCGCGGCTGCAATCGTCACCAATCGCGGCGGACGAACCTGCCATGCGGCGATTGTTGCGCGTGAACTCGGTGTGCCGGCGGTGGTCGGCTGCAGCGATGCAACCGAAGTGCTGACCGATGGCATGACGGTGACGGTATCGTGCGCCGAGGGCGACGAGGGCAGAATTTACGAAGGCTTGATCGAAACCGAGGTATCGAGCGAGCAGGTGGGTGAACTGCCGGAAATCCCGGTCAAGCTGGTGATGAATGTCGGCAACCCCGATCTGGCGTTCAGCAATCAGGCGATTCCGAATGCAGGTGTCGGGCTGGCGCGGCTTGAATTCATCATCAACAGCATTAGCGTGCATCCGCAGGCGGTGCTGGATTATCCGAATGTCGATGCCGAGCTGAAAACCGCGATTGAATCGCTGACGCGCGGCCATGCCTCGCCGAAGGCATTTTTCATCGACAAGCTGGCTGAAGGCGTGGCCACGATTGCGGCTGCGTTCTGGCCCAAGCCGGTGATCGTGCGGCTGTCTGACTTCAAATCGAACGAATACCGCAAGCTGATGGGTGGTTCGCGCTATGAGCCGGAAGAGGAAAACCCGATGCTCGGTTTCCGTGGCGCGGCGCGCTATGTGTCGAAGGAATTTGCCGCCGCGTTCGAGATGGAATGCATCGCGATGAAGCGGGTGCGTGACGACATGGGCTTGACCAACGTCGAGCTGATGGTGCCGTTCGTGCGCACCGTGACACAGGCGAAGAAAATCATCGACCTGATGGCGGTGCATGGTCTCAAGCGTGGCGAAAATGGTCTGCGACTGATCATGATGTGCGAAGTGCCGTCGAATGCGATTCTGGCCGAAGAATTCCTGGAACACTTCGATGGCTTCTCGATTGGCTCGAATGACCTGACACAGCTTACGCTCGGCATCGATCGGGATGCAGGCATGGAACTTCTGACAGCCGATTTCGACGAGCGCGACCCGGCTGTGCTGGCGTTGATCGGCAAGGCAATTGCCGCCTGCCGCGCGCAGGGCAAATATGTCGGCATCTGCGGCCAGGGGCCATCCGACCGGCCAGATTTTGCCAAGTGGCTGGTGGATCACGGCATTGAATCGATGTCGCTCAATCCGGACTCGGTCGTGAAAACCTGGCAAACGCTGGCGAGCATGCTGTAAGCGCGTCATGCTGGAAGGGCGGCGCTGCAGGCACCGTCCATCCCCAGCGACAGGCAGACGCGGTATGTCGGCCGCATCAAGTTCAAACATTCAGGAGCGAAATGGATTTGCACAGCATGTCGCCAGACGACAGAAAACGCTTGCAGGCGGTATTGCTGCAGGATGCCGGCTATGCAAAATGCAAGCGGATACTGCTTTGGGTATCGCTCGCCTGTTCCATTTCGCTGGCGCTGCTGGGGCTGATGGTGATGCGCGGTATCATTGACATGACGGCGGCCATCATCGGCATTACCGGTGCGGCAGCCGTCTATTTGTATACCCTCATCAGGCTGGTCAAGGAACGCAACGCGGTCGAGGCGCGAAAAAGCAGGAAAAGGCGGACAGGAAGCGGAAGTAAACCATCTGACGGGCCAACTTTGGAGGAACCCAGCAATGCCGATTGACCCGAATTCGCTTACCGAAGAACAGAAAATGCATCTGTTCGAAGAATTACGCCAGAACAAGGATTTCGAACGCACCCGGATGTACCTGCTGCTGACACTCGTCATCGGCGGCGGTTGTCTGTTCGGTGTGTTCTGGATGGTTTTCGTGCGCAAGGCGATGGATTTGTTCGATTTCATCACCACCATCGCCATCTTCGTCTTCATCAATGCCTATCTGGTTAACCGCTTGAATGACATGAAAAAGGCGGTACTCGAACGCTGGCGGCGCGAACAGGAAGACCGCGACCGATGGGCGCAGCAGTTCAATCAGGGGCAGGATGCCGATTGACGTTAGCCTGTGCGCATGATGGAAGCCTGCCGCCGTGCGGCAAGGTGCTGCAAAAAGGCAAAAATCCAGCCTGAAAATACTGGGTGGAGTATTTTTAAACTGCCAGCAAATATCTGGCCAAACCGGGGATCTTTACTATATACCCCCGGTTTTTGCTGAAATGGCTTATTCCTCGCGGCGCAGGTGCGGGAACAGGATCACGTCGCGGATGTTGGGCGAATCTGTCAGCAGCATCATCAGCCGGTCAATGCCGATGCCGCAGCCGCCGGCAGGCGGCATGCCGTATTCGAGCGCGCGGATGTAGTCGGCGTCGTAATACATCGCCTCCTCGTCGCCGGCGTTTTTCGCTTCAACCTGCTTCATGAAGCGCGCTGCCTGATCTTCCGCATCGTTCAGTTCGGAGAAGCCGTTGGCGATTTCGCGCCCGACGATGAACAGCTCGAAGCGTTCGGTGATGCCCGGGCGGGTGTCGGATGCACGCGCCAGCGGCGAAACTTCGACCGGATAGTCGATGATGTAGGTCGGCTCCCACAGTTGCGCTTCGGCCGTTTCCTCGAACAGCGCCAGTTGCAGCGCGCCGACACCGGCGGTTGCGTATGGCTTTACGCCGAAACGCTGGAGTTCGGTTTTCAGGAACGCAGCGTCGTTTAGTTGCTCGGCGGTGTAGTGCGGTGCATATTTGTTGATCGCCTCGACGATGGTCATGCGGGCGAACGGTTTCGACAAATCCAGTTCGCGGCCCTGATAGCTGAACATCGCCGTGCCGTAGGCGTCAATCGCAGCCTGGCGCAGCAATTGTTCGGTGAAATCCATCAGCCACTGGTAATCGACATAGGCGGCATAGAATTCCATCATCGTGAATTCCGGATTGTGCCGCGGCGACACGCCTTCGTTGCGGAAATTGCGGTTCAGCTCGAACACGCGTTCGAAGCCGCCAACGACCAGCCGTTTCAGATACAGTTCCGGCGCGATGCGCATGAACATCTGCATGTCGAGCGCGTTGTGATGGGTGATGAACGGTTTTGCTGCCGCGCCGCCCGGAATCACATGCAGCATCGGCGTTTCCACTTCCATGAATTCGTGTTGATCCATGAAGCGGCGAATCGATGAAATCGCAGTGGTACGCGCCTTGAATGCGCGGCGCGTTTCTTCGCTGGTGATCAGGTCGACGTAGCGCTGACGGTATTTGGTTTCCTGATCGGCCAGGCCGTGGAACTTGTCCGGCAGCGGGCGCAGCGATTTGGTAATCAGGCGCAGGGATGCGACACGCACTGATAACTCGCCGGTCTTGGTCTTGAACAGCGTGCCTTCGGCGCCGAGAATGTCGCCCAAGTCATACTGGCGCAGCGCCTCGCAGATGGCATCGCCGGAATCGCCCTGGCTGACGAACAGCTGGATACGGCCGTCGCACTGCGGGCCGGAAGCGTCCTGGATGGTGGCAAATGACACCTTGCCCATCAGCCGCTTGAGCATCATCCGGCCGGCGACGACCACCTTGATTTGCTTTTCTTCCAGCGTTTCGCGCGCCAGCTGGCCATATTCGGCGTGCAGGTCGGCCGCCTTGTGCTGCGGGCGGAAGTCGTTCGGGAACGCGACGCCTTGGGCGCGAATGGCGGCCAGCTTGGCGCGGCGCTCGGCGATAATCGAATTTTCATCGGCCGCGGGCGCGGCTGGTTTGTTTTGCGTAGTCATGATGATCTTTGCGTCATAAATTGGGCAGTACAGCGGGCAGTGCAGCCTCATACACCCTGTTTCAGCGATGCGGCGATGAAATCGTCCAGATCGCCGTCCAGTACCGACTTGGTATTGCCGGTTTCAAAATTGGTGCGCAAGTCCTTGATGCGCGACTGATCTAGCACATACGACCGGATCTGATGGCCCCAGCCGACATCGGTTTTCGAATCTTCCAGCTTTTGCTGCTCGGCCATCCGCTTGCGCAATTCTAGTTCGAACAGGCGCGATTTCAGCATTTCCCACGCTTCGGCGCGGTTCTTGTGCTGGCTGCGGTCGTTCTGGCACTGCACCACGATGCCGGTCGGGTTGTGCGTCAGGCGCACGGCGGAGTCGGTCTTGTTGATGTGCTGGCCACCGGCGCCGGAAGCGCGGTAGGTATCGACCCGCACGTCGGCGGGGTTGATGTCGATATCGATCGAATCATCCACTTCCGGATAGACGAACAGGCTGCAGAACGACGTATGGCGGCCGCCGGCCGAATCGAACGGTGATTTGCGCACCAGGCGATGCACGCCGGTTTCGGTGCGCAAGAAGCCATACGCATAGTCACCCTCGACCTTGATGGTGGCGGTTTTGATGCCGGCCACGTCGCCGTCCGACTGTTCCATGATCTCGGCCTTGAAGCCCTTGCGCTCGCAATAGCGCAGGTATTGCCGCAGGATCATCGACGCCCAGTCTTGCGCTTCGGTGCCGCCAGCGCCGGCCTGGATGTCGATGAAGCAGTTGTTCGAATCCATCGGATTGGAGAACATCCGGCGGAATTCGAGTTCCTCGACCAGTTTCTGGGTTTCCTTCGCGTCGCCTTCAATCGCGATCAGCGAATCGTCATCCTGTTCCTCGCGCGCCATCGCGTACAGTTCGCTGGCGTCATGCAGGTCGGATTTGATTTTGGTGAGCGTGAGGACGACCGCTTCCAGTGCTTTCTTTTCGCGCCCCAGATCCTGCGCGCGCTTCGGGTCATCCCAGACGTTCGGGTCTTCGAGTTCTGCGTTTACCTGTTCGAGTTTGTCCGACTTTGCAGGAAAGTCAAAGATACCCCCGAAGTTCGGCTTCGCGGGTGGATAGATCCGCGAGCAGGTTGGCAATGGCGTTGAGGCGTTCGGCTTCCATGTCGATATTTGCGAAAATCAAACCGCCAATTATACCCGAGGCGGCGCGCCGATTCCACGCGCGTTTCACCCCAAATTTGGCTATGAACCGTCAGCTTGTTTAGGTAAAATGCCTCCCTTTCCGGAATCGTGCAGAGAAACTGCAATGCGTATCGATGCCGCCAGGCTGGCGGGCCAGTTTGCGGCGCGCAAACAATCGCAACGATGTGTCAAGTTATGTCGCAAACTGTCGATGCACCCGGCTGACAAACTCGGCAGGCATATTTTCGTCAGACTTTCCTGATATTTTTCAGGGTATCCTAGCAAAACCAGTTGTTCAGCCAAGATTTCCGCAGCAATTTTACAATACCCCCACCTAGTATATTTTCACCCCCGACCGGCCCGTTTCTTGCATAAATCGGCGTTTCTAACAATTCGTTACAACATCGCCGTCAAATGCCGCAGGCCTTCAATTAAGATGCTGACCCAATATTCACCCGACGCCCGCAATTCCGGCGTTAGTCCCGCTGTCATGAACAAGCCCACTTCGATTTACCTGGACCTGATTAGGTTTCTGGCGGCTGTTACCGTTTTCTTTGTTCATGCGAATTACGACCGGTTCACTGGCGGTCTGCCGGTGTTGTGGCGGTTGAAGGATTTCGGCAACGATGCGGTGATGGTCTTTTTCGTGCTGTCCGGCTTCGTGATCGCATATGTTTCCGACCAGAAAGAAAAAACGCTGAAGGATTACTTCGTCAGCCGCTTTGCACGGCTGTATTCAGTCGCGATTCCCGCGCTGATCCTGACCGTGGTGCTGGATCACATCGGCTTGCGTCTGGATTTCGACATGTACGATGGCGGCTGGTTCCAGAACGACCACCCGGCATGGCGTCTGGCGTCGAATGCGCTGTTCGTGAACGAGCTGTGGTTCCGTTCGGTGCGTCCATTTTCCAATGGCCCGTTCTGGTCGCTCGGCTATGAATTCTGGTACTACGTGATTTTTGCCGCGGCGTGCTACCTGAAAACGCCGCTGAAATATCTGCTGGTGCTGGCGCTGTGCGTATTGATTGGACCAAAAATCCTGATTCTGATGCCGGTGTGGCTGCTGGGCGTGCTGGTGTATTACATCATCAAGCACCGGCAGGTTTCCGAGTGGGCCGGGTGGCTGATGTTCACTGGTTCGCTCTTGCTGTATACGCTTTTCCGCTGTGCCGATTACCCGGATTACCTCTATGGCCTGACCGCTTCGTATATCGATCAGGATTTCATGATGTATACGCTGAAATGGTCGCAGGAATTTCTCAGCAGTTATGTCATTGGCGTGCTGGTGGCGATCCACTTCATCGGTGCGGCAACGGTCGCGCCGCGGCTGGCGTCGCTGCTGTATGCCGGAGAAAAGCCGATCCGCTATCTGGCCGGTTTCACCTTTGCCACCTATCTGTTCCACTATCCGCTGCTGCAATTCTTTGCTGCGATTGCGAGCCATTTCGATGATCAGACGGTGCGCAACATGATCATGATTTTCGGTTCGATCGCCGTCATCTGGGCGCTGGGCACCGTCACCGAAGGGCGCAAGGCGGATATCAAGCGCTGGATCCTGTTTTGGTGTGAACTGTTCTCGCGCAAGGTCAGGGTGCGTTTGTGATGGTTTTTTTAAATCATTCGCTTGCGGGAATTTCATCAAGTTGTTTATTAAATTCATATAATTTACCCGGATAATATTGCTTTGCTGTAATTATCCGGGTAAAATTAATGTGTTCAATCAATGGAGGACACATGAACGAAGTCAAGGCCATGCGCTGGGTCGCCTTTGCCGATACCGAATGCGTCGCATCCGGTGCGCCGCGCGAAGTGGTGACCCAACTGAAAGCCTTTATTGACGCCAATCCGGAACGGAGCGTGCTGGTGATGGATGACGAAACCAGCCGTCCGGTGGAACTGGACTTGCGTGGCGATCTGGCACAGGCGCTGGCGCGCTTGCCGGCTGCGGCGCTTGAGGATGGTGCGCCCAAATCGGCAGCGCCGCCGGCGCGCCAGCCAGGCCGGCCGAAACTGGGGGTGGTGGCGCGGGAAATCACCTTGCTGCCGCGGCACTGGGAATGGCTGGCCAGCCAGTCTGGCGGGGCATCGGTGGCGCTGCGCAAGCTGGTCGAAGCGGCCATGCGCGCCAGTCCGGAAACGGATCGGCGGCGCGCGATGCAGGAATCGGCTTACCGCTTCATGACTGCAGTTGCCGGTAATCAACCGGATTTCGATGAAGCGCTGAGGGCGTTGTTTGCGCCGGACATCAAGCGTCTGGCCGAACTGGTATCGTACTGGCCGCTGGATGTACAGGCACAACTTTTCCGGCTGGTGGGCGGCATGGTGGAGCAGAAAGCGGAGCAGGGCTGAGGCTGGCGGCGGATGTAGTTTTCCTGTGGTCGAACTGGCTATTTGCCGGCTGTTTCTGCATAGCCGGCAACAGAGGCAAATAGTACGTATAGAGCGTTCAAGCAGCGTGCCGGGCATGGCTGCTACAGCCCGAAATAATTGACTTAAAAAACTTTCGGGTCATTAAGGCTGAGAAATATACTCCCGTCAGTATTTTTAAACGGCCAGCTAAATTGTGGCCCGGAGTCGTATTTTGATCATATACCCCCATTTTTTGTTGGGTTGTATGGGCATTGGCGTGTGATGCAGGGGGCTGGCTGCTGTGTCGCGCCGCATCAGCCGGAAGGGCGTGGCTGTCGCCTGGAGCCGCGGCCGGTTGGGTTGAAACGCTGATTTGAGGCGCCGGAACGAAGCACATAGTGGTGCAGAAGGCACAGAAGCCCAGCCGTCAAATACACAGCGCGGATGACAATCGCGGCTAGCACTGCGCGCCGCCACCGCATTCGCTATAATCGTCATCTTCTCCAGAACATTTCATGCCCATTCACCATGTCGCTTGCTCCTGAACTTTTGTTGCCCGCCGGTTCGCTCGCGAAAATGCATACCGCGTTCGATTTCGGCGCGGATGCCGTGTATGCGGGTCAGCCGCGTTACAGCCTGCGCGCGCGCAACAACGAGTTTTCGACGCTGGAAGCACTGGCGACCGGCATCGAGCAGGCACACATGCGCGGCAAGCAGTTTTACGTTGCCAGCAACATCTTTGCGCACAACGCGAAGCTGAAAACCTATCTGAACGACATGGAACCGGTGGTGGCGATGAAGCCGGATGCGCTGATCATGGCCGATCCGGGCCTGATCATGCTGGTGCGGGACAAATGGCCGGACATCCCGGTGCATCTGTCGGTGCAGGCGAATGCGATCAACTGGGCCGACGTGAAGTTCTGGCAGCGGATGGGGCTGACGCGCGTGATCCTGTCGCGCGAACTGTCGCTGGACGAAATCGAGGAAATCCGCCAGCGTTGCCCCGAAATGGAACTGGAAGTGTTCGTGCATGGCGCGCTGTGCATCGCCTATTCCGGCCGCTGCCTGCTGTCCGGTTATTTCAATCACCGCGACTCGAATCAGGGTACCTGCACCAATTCCTGCCGCTGGGATTACAAGGTGATGAATGCCGACGAAGATGCAATTGGCGACGCGGTGCGCATTCCGGCCGAGACCATCAGCATGAATTACCACCAGATGCTGGAGCAGGCCGAGCAGCAGCCGTTGTCCGCGCTGGGCGAAATGCCGCGTCATCCGCTGGCCGACCGTACCTACCTGATCGAGGAAGGCAAGCGGCCAGGGCAGTTGTTGCCGATCATGGAAGACGAGCACGGCACCTACATCATGAATTCGAAGGATTTGCGCGCGGTTGAGCATGTTGAACGGCTGGTGAAGATCGGCGTGAATTCGCTCAAGATCGAAGGTCGCACCAAATCGATTTACTATGTCGCGCGCGCGGCGCAGGTGTACCGCCATGCAATCGACGATGCGGTTGCCGGCAAGCCGTTCGACATCGGCTTGCTTGGCATGCTGCAGGGATTGGCCAATCGCGGTTACACCGATGGCTTCCTGCAGCGCCATCGCACGCAGGATTACCAGAACTACCTGACCGGTGCATCGGAACTGGACAACAGCCATTATGTCGGTGATGTGCAGTCGGTGACCGATGGCTGGGCCGAAGTGGTGGTCAAGAACCGCTTTTCCGTTGGTGACCGGATTGAAATCATCCATCCATCCGGCAATGAAGTGGTCACGCTGGAGCGCATGGCGTCGCTCGAAGGCGAGCCGATTGGCGTTGCGCCAGGCAGCGGCCACATCGTGCGCATTCCGCTCGAACCGAAATACGACAAGGCGCTGCTGGCGCGAATGCTGTAATCATTTCCTACCATGCGTCAAATCGTTCTCGATACCGAAACTACCGGCCTGAATGCCAAAACCGGCGACCGCGTCATTGAAATCGGCTGCGTCGAAGTCATCAACCGGCGGCTGACAGGCAACAATTTTCATACCTACATCAACCCTGAGCGTGACATCGATGAAGGTGCGGTCGCCGTTCACGGGCTGACGGTTGAATTTCTGCGCGACAAGCCGAAATTCGCCGAGATAGCCGATGCGTTTCGCGACTATGTGCGCGATGCCGAAATCATCATCCACAATGCGCCGTTCGACCTTGGCTTCCTGAATGCGGAATTCGAACGCATGTCTTTGTCGCGGTTTGATGACGACGTAGCCAACACCATCGACAGCCTGTTGCTGGCGCGGGAACTGCACCCTGGCAAGCGCAACTCGCTCGATGCGCTGTGCGACCGCTACGGTATTTCGAACGCGCACCGTACGTTCCACGGCGCGCTGCTCGACGCTTCGCTGCTGGCCGAAGTCTATCTGGCAATGACGCGCGGTCAGGACAGCCTGGGCATGGACCTCGCCCTTGAATCGGAACAGACAACCGGCGGTGAGATTCTCGAGACGGCGGCGCTGGCGGAAATCATCGTGCTGCCTGCATCAGACGATGAAACGGCGGCGCACGAAGCCCTGCTTGATGGCCTGGACAAGCAGGTGAAGGGCAAGTGTTTGTGGCGTCAGGAGGCTTAAAGAAAAAATGGTTGTCACGCTAGCGACAACCATTTTTTTATATACGACGCACAATAAATGTGCGGCGAGTTAATGATACCAAGGCACGTAATCAATGCCATTTTGCATCTGGCCAATCGTTTGCACGTAGTTTTCCGGGCTATCGGATATTTCTGCCAGCACCTGGCCAACGGTTTTTTCATGCGTCACGATCACGTTGACGTAATAGTTCAAGCCCGCCTGATCCGCGGCACGGTGCAGCACATGCTGGTAAAAACCGCTGACCACGTTCTCAATATTCGCCCCCGTCAGGTAATTATCCCGGGTTGTAACGCCATACATTTGCTGGAATTCAGTTGAATAGGTGAAATCAATCGCCATCGCGATGGCGCCTTCCCCCCGATCTGCTTGCGCAATCCAGTAGCCAAGGCCTTCCCAGTCCGGCGTGCGATCGAAAGTGGCCTGATACAGGCGGTAGATACCGCCGGCGCTGGTTGGCCCATCCACATCGAATGCCAACCCCTGATCGGCAAATTCCATCCGTTCCATATTGTAGAGCTGGTCAAAACCTTCATTGCCGACCAGATCATCGACCGTCATTCCATCGTTGTATAGCACGATGTCGTATTCGTTGATGTTGCCGCCGTAATAGGCCGTATCGGTACCGCCGCCGCCATCGAGAATGTCATTGCCCGCATAGCCAATCAGGATGTCATTGCCGTTTTGTCCATGCAGGATATCATCGCCATTGGTTCCATCTATGATCAGACCGGTAGTGGTGCCTGGTGATGTGTTTGTTGCTGCAGACAGCGTATAGCCGCCAATTCCGCTGTCGTAATCGCTGGCGCCAAGGTAATAGGTACCGCTGGTGGTGGCCGTAAACGTGATGTGGGCATTGCCCGAACTGCCGCTGTTATCGTCAAACGCGACCAGATTCACGCTCGAATCGTACAGATACAGATAGGGATCCGTCAGCCCGCCTGAGGTTCTGACCAGATCGAAATCGTAGGTCTGCCCCGCGGTCAAGGTCACCTTGAACAAATCGGCATCGTAGGCAATTTCAATCGTGCCGTGGCTGACCGTGCCGTCAACGGTGACCACGCCAGTCGTGCTGGTACTCCATGGATAATCGTCCACTGCGGTGCTGGCCTTGATGGTATAGCCGCCGGTACCGCTGTCATAATCGAACGCGCCCAGATAGTAGGTGCCGGTGGTGGTAGCGGTGTAGACGATCTTTGCATTGCCATTGGCGCCGCCATCGTCGTCGAAAGCAGCCAGATTGACGCTCGGATCGTACAGACGCAGGTAAGGGTCGGCCAGACCGCCGCTGGTTCGGTCGAGTTCAAACACGTAGGTGGAGCCTGCAGTCAGCGAAACCTTGAACAGGTCGGCATCGTTGACGGTTTCGATAACGCCGCCCTTGGCCGAACCATTGACCGTCACCACACCTGTCGTGCTGGTGCTCCACGGATAGTCATCCGCGATGGCCGAGGCAACGGTCGAGAAACTGTAAGCGGTTGTTCCAGTCAGGCCGGCGTAACTGTTGCCAGAGAGATCCTTGATTGCGCCGGCAGCGATATTGACGTAATAACTGTTGCCCGAATTCAGATCGGTCGTCGGGTTAATCGTGACCGTGCTGCCTGATATCGTGACCTGGCTGGTGTCGTTGGCGGCAATCGTTTTGGCGACCGTGCCGTCAACGTTGTAGATGACAATATTGCCCAGTCCGGCCTGTACCGTTTCGCTGAAAGTGAGCACCAGATTGGCCGACGCCGCCACGCCGATGGCATTGTCTGCGGGCGTCATGCTGGAAAGTGTTGGCGCAATCGTATCGCTCACCGGCGTGCTGCCGGTGAGCGAAGCGGCTGTTTTCGTCACATCGCTGAACTGGAAATTTTCAACATTGGTTACGGTGTCGGTGCCAGTGGTGGCATTGGTCAGCGTGAAGGTGGCCGAACCTGCATTGTAGGAAATCGTGTAGTTGGCAAACGCAGAGGCAAAAATGGCGGTGTCGTTGCCGTCGCCGCCATTGATGGTGTCGTTGCCGGCGCCGCCAGTCAGGATATCGTCTCCCGCCTTGCCATCGAACTGGTCATTGCCGGCGCCGCCATCAAGCCGGTTGGCGCTGGAATTGCCGAGCAGCACATCATTGCCGCTGCCGCCAATGGCGTTTTCGATTGTGGCCGAATAGGCGATGCCGATATTGTTGGTCATGCTGTTGCACGACGAATAGGTGCCGGGTTCCAGGCTGATGTAGGACGGGGTGCTCCAGCCGCTGAAATTCAGCGTGTCGTTGCCGCCAGAATCGAAAATCGTCAGGATCGGATTCTTGTTGATCGAAAAGTCGTAAAGGTTGGCCAGCGAACCGGTGATGTTGGACGAGAAACCATAGGCGGTGTCGCCGGTTCTGGTTGTGGTCGAGGTGCCGTAGATGTACTGAATCGTCATCACGTCGTTGACCATCGGCG
Source organism: Burkholderiaceae bacterium (assembly GCA_018261755.1). Taxonomy (GTDB): domain Bacteria; phylum Pseudomonadota; class Gammaproteobacteria; order Burkholderiales; family Burkholderiaceae_D; genus QZKY01. The sequence goes on along the minus strand of JAGTRJ010000001.1, from coordinate 111,245 downwards.
TTTGCGCCGAATAGCCCGTGCCGTCGGCGGCGACCCAGTCGGCCGGCATGATATCGCTGGAGGTGTAGTTGCCGGTGCCGGCAGGCCCGAAATACGACATGATCGACAGCACCACGGTATCCTGGTACGACGATGGCGTCCAGCTGCCGGAACCGTTGTAATCGCCCATGTGGTTGAGGCCGAGTGCATGCCCCAGTTCGTGTATCAGGGTGCAGAAGCCGTAACCGCCAATGGTGGGTGAGGTGACGTCGCTGTATGAAGGGTTGAACCAGGCACTGCCGATGGTGGGGTAGTAGGCATGGGCGTAGTCGATGTTTGACGTCGTGTACGCCATCTCGATATCCGAGCTGATCGAGGTGGTTTGCTCGAAATTCTGCGGTATCAGGTCATCCCAGGTTTGCAGCGCCAGCAGGAAATAGACTTGCTGCGCTGCGCTGACCGCGCGGAAAGCCGTCGCTTCCCCTTGCGAGTACATGCCTGCAGCCGTGGTCGGGAAAGCGTAGGTGATGGTCGAGCCGCTCCACTTCGTGCCGCTGTCGAGCTGTGCAACGACCTGGCTGTTGCTCCAGTTTGCGATGGCCATGGTGTCTCTCCTCGTGAACGATGCCCCGCCGTTGGCCAAGGCAGTGAGAATGCATGATTTTTAATGATAGCACTGCAATAATTGCAAGATGCCGTCACTTACAAATACATACAAACAATTTGATGCAAATCAGTTGTCGGGCTATTCGACCGCGGCGCGCAGCAATTGGCGCAGATTGCAATCATTCTGCCATTCGATCCGTTCGGGCGAACTGCCTGCCTGCTGGCGCAATTCGTTGTCACCCTGTTCGATCTGCGCCGCCAGCATTCGTTCCACCTGTCTATGATCAGGCAGCACTGGCGCGAAATAGGTAACGATGTCACCGCGTTGAATCAGCATCGTCGGGAAATTCTCGGCATCCAGATCGCCCAGCAGATCGGCGTGGTCTTCGACATCGATCCAGATGAAATGCTTGTCCGGATGGCGTTCGGCCATCTCGTCGAAGCCCTTGCGGTAGCCGCGGCAGGTGCCGCACCATTCGGCGCACAGACAGGCGACGATCCAGTCGTTATCGGCAAGGGAATCCAGCAGCGTTTGGTAGTTGTCGGCGTGAAGCGTGAGAGCAGGCATGGTCATCGTATGTTTTGCAGCAGGTTTCATTTTACCTGCGATACAGCTTGAAGCCATTCCTGCAAGGTTAAAATGTGCGGATGGATAATTGTCGATATTCCGGAGCCACGATGTACCACGACCTCGAACGAACCTATCGCGGCCGATTCGCGCCGTCACCGACCGGGCCGCTGCATTTCGGTTCGCTGGTGGCCGCCGTCGGCAGCTATCTGGAGGCGCAGGTGCATCATGGCGAATGGCTGGTGCGGATCGAGGATGTCGATATCACGCGCTGTCGCCCGGCGTATGAACATGCGATCCTGCGCACGCTCGACTGCCACGGTTTCCGTTTCGACGCGCGCGTGATGCGCCAGAGCGGGCGCACGGCGACATACCAGAAAGCGCTGAACAGGCTGTTCCATGATGCAACCGTGTTCGGCTGCGCCTGCACCAGAAAGGAAATCGGCGATTCGACGTTGGGAGCCGATGGCGCGCCAGTGTATCCGGGCACTTGCCGCGCTGGTTTGCCGCCTGACAGGGAAGCGCGGGCGTGGCGCATCCGGGTCGGCGAGGCGGTAATTGCGTTCGACGATGGCGTGCAGGGCAGGGTGGAGCAGAACCTGGCGACCGAGGCCGGCGATTTCGTGCTGCTGCGCGCCGATGGCTTGTTTGCCTATCAGCTGGCGGTGGTGGTGGACGATGCCGAGCAGGAAATCACGCATGTGGTGCGAGGCGCCGACCTGCTGGATTCCACTCCGAGGCAGATATTCCTGCAGCAGGGATTGGGCGTGCCGACACCGCAGTATGTGCATTTGCCGGTGGCGGTGAATGCGGCCGGCGAAAAGCTGTCGAAACAAACGATGGCCGCGCCGCTGGATGATGAAAAACCGGTGCCGGCGTTATGGCGCGCGCTGGATTTTCTTGGCCAATCGCCGCCAGCAGCCTTAGAACAGGCATCGCTGCATGAATTCTGGGAATGGGCGACAATCCACTGGTCGCTGGCGAAAGTGCCGAAAACGCGGACCATTGCCATCTGAGCCAATACTGGTCCGCCACTGGATCTACCTTGAAATTTGCCATCCAACTTACGGAGCTGACATGACGATAGAAACCGACGAGGGACTGAAGGAAATTTTCGAAACCTGCCGCACGGTGGCGGTCGTCGGCTGCTCGCCCAAACCGGAGCGCGCCGGCCATTACGTTGCGCGCTACTGGCAGGAGCGGGGCTACCGCGTGATACCGGTCAACCCGGGCCATCAGGAACTGGTTGGCGAGCGTTGCTACCCGTCGTTGCGCGATATTCCCGAAAAAATCGACATCGTCGATTGCTTCCGGCGGGCAGAGGAAATCATGCCGATTGTCGAAGACGCAATTGCCATCGGCGCGAAAGTGATCTGGATGCAACTGGGCGTGATCAATGAGGAAGCAGCTGAGCGGGCCGAAGCCGCCGGGCTGAAGGTGGTGATGGATCGCTGTCCGAAAATCGAATATCCGCGTCTGTTCTTCAAGCCGCTATTCTCCGAGTAAACCGGGGTTTTTCAGTCACCACACGGTACGCAACACGGTAAAATGTCGGGATGGCTACCATCCTTGCACTCGATACTTCCACCACGCTGGCCTCGGTGGCGCTGCTGCGCGACGCTCAGGTGCTGACGCGCGAATCCTCCGGCGTGCAGACTCATTCGCAGATGATTTTGCCGCTGCTGCAGCAATTGCTGGCCGAAGCAGGCATTACGCTGGCGCAATGCGATGCGGTGGCGGTCGGCATCGGTCCCGGCTCGTTCACCGGCGTGCGCACCGCCTGCGGCATCGCGCAAGGGCTGGCGTTCGGCGCGAATCTGCCGGTGGCGCCGGTGGTTACGCTGGAAGCAATGGCCGAGGCTTGCCGTGAAGCGAATGGTGCGAGCGAGGTGCTGACCGTGCTCGATGCGGCAATGGGCGAGGTGTACTGGGCGCAATACCGTTTCGATAATGGCTGGCAAGCCACACTGGCGCCGCAATTGTCCGCGCCGGAAGCCGTCATGCCGCAAGGCAAGGTGAACGCTTGTGGCAATGGCCTGCTTTCCTACGCGCCAGCCTTTGCCGGGCGTGATTTTCTGGCTGGCGCCCAGCCGCAGATCGGGCCGCATGCGGTGCAGGTGGCGCGGCTTGGACAGGCGCTGGTCGCCGCCGGCAAGACGTTGGCGCCGCACCAGGCGCAACCGTTCTACCTGCGCAATAAGGTCGCGCTCACCACGGCGGAACGCGCTGCTGCGGCCGCGGCAGCTAAGGTGAAGGCGAAGGCATGAGCGCCTTGCCGGAATTCGTGCTTGATCCGGCTTCGATGCTGCGGTTTTCACGCATGCATGACAGCGATCTGGATGAAGTGATGGCAATCGAGTTGGCCGCCTTCCCGTTCCCGTGGACGCGCCCGGTATTTGAAAGCACGCTGACCGCAGGTTACGACTGCTGGGTGGCGCGCAATGACATCAACGCGCTGATCGGCTATTTCGTGCTGATGCAAGTGGTCGATGAAGTGCATTTGCTGACGATTGCGGTCCATCCGGAACTGCACGGGCGCGGTTACGGCCGCAGCCTGATGGACTACCTGATTTCCCTGGCGCGCGGGATGCGGATGCAATCGATGCTGCTCGAAGTGCGGCCGTCGAACCTGCGGGCGGTCGAACTTTACCGGCGCTACGGCTTCGAGCAGATCGGGCGGCGCAAGAATTACTATGCCGCGCCGGACAACACGCGCGAGGATGCACTGGTGATGAGGATGCCGCTATGAGCCGCCGCGCAGGCATTTTGCAGGAAATGGGCCTCGGCCCCGTATGGACGCTGCGCCAGCCAGCGGGGGCGGCGCAGCCAGTTTCACTGGCCGAACCGGAACCGGTTGCACAACAGGCAATCGACACGGCACCGGCAACCGTTTTCAGCGCGGCAGAAGCGCCGCCACCCTGTTTTAATGCGCGAGCCGACGATGATCCGGCCGACAGTGGCGTTGACGTCGATGTGCCGCCGTCGTTTTTCGACGACATTCCGTGGGCCGAAGCAGACGCAATGGCACCGGTTTCATCCGACTGGGCAGATTCGTCCGAACCGCTGGCGCCGCCAGAACCGCCCAAGCCGGACGTGGCTGGCATGGACTGGGAACAGCTCGAACAAACCATCCTGCAATGCAACGCTTGCGGCCTGTGCCAGAACCGGACGCAAGCAGTGCCGGGCGTGGGCGACCGCAACGCCAACTGGCTGTTCGTCGGCGAAGGGCCGGGCTTCGTCGAGGATCAGCAGGGCGAACCGTTTGTCGGCCCTTCCGGCAAACTGCTGGACAACATGCTGCTGGCGATGGGTCTCAAGCGCGGCGCGAATGCGTACATCGCCAATATCGTCAAATGCCGACCGACCGACGACAATGGCCGTGACCGGCCGCCGTCCGTCGAGGAAGCCGCCCTGTGCCGGCCCTACCTCGAACGGCAGATTGCGCTGATCCAGCCGGAAATCATCGTCGCGCTCGGCAAAACGGCGGCGACGATGCTGCTGGGTAGCGATCCGCAGGCGTCGCTGGCCTCGTTGCGCGGCAAGCTGCACCGGTTGCGCACACCGGACGGGCGCGAGATCCCGCTGGTCGCGACCTACCATCCGGCTTACCTGCTGCGGCAATTGCCGGACAAGAAAAAGGCCTGGGCCGACCTGTGTCTGGCAATGCAGGCGCTCAAACCTGACGGCAATCTGGGCAAAAATAACTGACTTAAATGAATTTTGGGTTAATAAGGTCAAAAAATATACTGGGGGTAGTATTTAAAAACAGCCAGCTAATACGTGGCCTGGAACCGTGTTTTTACTATATACCCCCAGTGATGGATGGAGAGATTCGCATCAATCAGGTTTGGTGATGAATCCCAGCTTCAGAATGCCGGCTTTTTGCGCTGCCGCCATTGCTTGCGCCACATGCTCGTAGGCCACCTTGCGGTCGCCACGGATGTGAACTTCCGGTTGCGGCTGCTGCTCGGCCGCCACCCGCAGCCGAGCTTGCAGCGTCGCCAAATCAACCGCTTCCGAATTCCAGTGCGTGCTGCCATCCGCGAGCACGGAAATCGTCACCGTTTGTGGCTGGACAATGTTTGCCTGGTTTTGCGCCCGCGGCAAATCCAGCTTCACCGAATGCGTCATCACCGGCACCGTGATGATGAAAATGATCAGCAGCACCAGCATCACGTCCACCAGCGGCGTCATGTTGATTTCGCTGACCACGTCATCCTTGTCTTCGAGTCCGCCTCCGAAAGCCATTTCAGATTCCTCCGCCGTTGGTTGCCGCTTCGGATTTGGCCACTGGCGATCCGGTCAGGAAATAGGCATGCAGCTGGCGCGCGAAACGGTGCAGCTTGCTGATGATTCCCTTGTTGGAGCGGGTGAGCGCGTTGTAGCCCAGCACCGCCGGAATCGCCACCGCCAGCCCGAACGCGGTCATGATCAGCGCTTCGCCCACCGGGCCGGCCACCTTGTCGATGCTGGCCTGGCCGGAAACGCCTATCCCCACCAGCGCGTGATAGATGCCCCAGACCGTGCCGAACAAGCCGACGAAAGGAGCGGTCGAGCCCACCGTTGCCAGAATGGCCAGCCCGCCTTGCAGCCGCTCGGCGCTATCCTCGATTGCGCCGCGCAGGCATTCGGTCAGCCAGTCCGCCAGATTGATTTGCCCGTGCAAATCTTCGGCATTGGTGGCATGGTGTTCCACCGCGGCCTTGCTCTCTAGCGCCAGATGGCGAAACGGGTTGTGGCTGCCATTGGCCTCAAGCACGCCCATGCCTTCGGCAAAGCTGCGCGTGTGCCAAAAATCGGTCAGCGCGTGTTCCGCCTTGCGCAGCTTGAATAGCCGCCAAGCGCGGGTGACGATCACGTACCATGAGGCAATGGACATGAGCAGCAGCAAGATGGCGACAAACTTGATGAGCAAATCGCCCTGGTTCCATAATGCGGCGATGCCGTACGGGTTGCTTTCCATGATGTTTCCTTTCAGCGTTAAATGTTTATTCGTCCAGCGAGAATGAAATCGGCTGGACATACCAGTAGGGAATGGGTTCGTTGCCACGGCGCGCCGGAACATAGCGCCAGCGGCGCACGGCCGTCATGGCCGATTCATCCAGCCGCGGGTGGCCGCAGGATTGCTTGAGCCGGATTTCCCCCACGCTGCCGTCTGGCAGGATGTAAACCGACAGCAGCACGCGCCCTTGTTCCCCCATGCGGCGTGAAACGGAGGGGTAAACCGGCTTGGGATTATTCAGGTGCGCGGCATCGGTGCGCGGCAATGAAACCTGTCCGCCGCCTGCAGCGCCTGGGCCTGAACCGGTGCCCGCTGTCCCTTTGCTGGCTGCGGCTGGGGCGGCAGCTGCGGGGGCCGTGAGCGCGCGCTCGGAAGGCGGCGCCTTGCTCACGGCGGGAAGCGGGGAGGTTTTGTTTATGGTTCGCACAGGCGCAGGCTCGGAACGCGCCGATGGCTGCGATTGACTGTTGTCGGCGGCCGGCGCGTCCGATACCAGCATGCCGATGATGCGCGGCGCGACAATGGGCGGCGTCGGCGCGCCCAAGCCGATGACTGCCGCCGCCAGCAAGCAAAGGTGCAGCGCCGTGATGCCGGACAGGCACAGCAGATTGCCTCTCCGTTCGTGACTTGCCACGCCTGTGGCTGGTGCGATGTGTGGTTGATTCATGATCTCATGCCTGTTGTTTTTGCACTTTGGCCTGCATTTTCAGTTTCGCTTCCTGTTGCAGGCGGGAACGGCGTTTTTTTGCCCAGATAACCATGCCGGTGACGCACAGCACGGCGATCGCCAGGCCGATGAAAGTCATCAGGATGCGCCCCGGCAAACCAAGAATCCGGCCGGAATGGATCGGATACATGGCTTGCAGGAAAATGTCGCCGCGGCTGCCGCTGCCGGGCACGAGCGCACCCACCAGCTCGCCACTTCTGGCATCGAAATACAGCCAGTTATTCCCCAGGCCGGCACCGCCGCGTTCATTGCCAGGTTCGAAAAATCCCACGCCGTACAGGCTGGCGCGCGGAGAAAAAAACAGTCCGCCTGCCGGTGTGTTCCAGCCGCGGCTGGCCGCTTCGCCTTTTGCCAGCGAAATGGCCTGCTCCAGGCTGATACGATGTTCCGAAGGGGCCAGTGGCATCCGCCCGGCAAACGGCGAGGGCGACAAGGTGGAAAACAGCGACACCACCGGCCGCATTACCTGCTGGTGCAGATTCAGCGATACCGAACTCACGGCCAGCATCAGCAGCAAGCCCCAGATCCAGACTCCGCCAGAACGGTGCAGGTCGAATTGCCGCTTGTAGCCGCCATCGCGCCAGCGGATAACGAACGATTTGCGCCACGCGTTCAGGTTGGGAAACGAAATCGCCAGTGAAACGAAGCAGTCCAGCAACCAGCCAAGCGCCACCAGCCCCATCAGCCAGACGCCGGTCTGGATGCCGGAAGCCGTGGGCAAATGCAGGCTGTAATGCAGACGCCGCAAGAACGGCAGCAGGGTTTCGCGCGAGAGCGACAGCGAGTTCAAGTCACGTTTCGCCTGAATTTCACCGCTTGCCGGGTCAAGCGCGACCTGGTTGTACTCAAGTTCGAACGGCTTGCCGGTTTGCGGGTCCAGTCGCGGCTGCACCCGTGCAACAAAGGCGGCGCCTGGTGCCAGCGCCAGCGGCATGGTGCTGATTTGTACCCGCGGATCAGCCGCTTCCAGACGGCGCGCCAGTTCGGTTGCCGGCAGGGATGCGCCCGCAGTTCTGGCAACGAACAACTGCGGATTGAGCCAAGTGTCCAGTTCCTGCTGCCACGCGATAACCGCGCCAGTCAGGCCGGCGATGAACAGAAACGGAGCCATCGCCAGACCGACGTAGCGGTGCAGCAAAACCAGTCTGGGGCGCATCGTGCCGAGCATGACTTAGAAATCGACCGAGGCCGACATCACGAACGTGCGCGGTGCGCCCAGCACCAGGTAGCCGGAGTTGCCAGAGCCACCCGCCGATGCCCAGTAATCGCGGTTCATCAGATTTTCGACGCTGGCGCGCAGCGTGACCGCCTGGTTGCCGATCTTGGTCAGGTAACGCGCGCCAATGTCAAAGCGGGTCCATGACGGCACTTTCAAGGTATTGGCAGCATCGGCGAACTGCGATGAGGTGTACAGCGCGCGTCCGGTCAGCGTCAGGCGCGGCACGCCTGGCACATCCCACTCAAGCCCGACATTGCCTTGCAGCTCCGGGGCGCCAATCACGTCCTTGCCGTCATAGGTGCCGCCAGCGGTTTTCTGCTGTTTGGCATCCAGCAGCGTCACGCCGCCCAGCAGGCGCAGGCCACGCTGCAACTCGCCGTAAGCAGACAATTCGATGCCGCGGTTGCGCTGCTCGCCATTCAGGCCGAAGACGTTGTCGACCACAAAAGCGCTGGGCTTGCTGGTGCTAAACACGCTCAGGCTGCCGCCGAGGTTGCCGCCGTCATACTTGACGCCGATTTCCTTTTGTTTCGAGCGATACGGCGCAAACGCTTCGCCGGCATTTTTCACCGGTGTGCCGCCGCTGGTGGCTGGCGCGACTTCACCCGCAACCAGGCCTTCGACATAGTTGGCATACAGCGAAATCTGCTTGCTCGGCTTGAACACCACGCCCGCCATCGGCGTGACGCGGCTCTTGTCGTAACTCGTCGAAAGCGCGCCGGTATTGTAGTTAAAGGTTTCATCCTTGATGCTCTGGTGGCGGGCGCCTACCGTCAGCAGCAGCCGATCCTGCATCAACGACATCGTGTCCGCGAATGCAATGCTCGATGTTTCGGACTTGTGCGTGGTCAGCGGATTCGCCAGCGAGCCGCCAATGTAATAATCGGGAACCGGCGATGTCACGGCTACCGGGTTGTACAGGTTGCCGCTAAAGCCGGAAAAGTTCGAGAACGCATAGGCATTTTTCGAATCGAGCTTGAAGGCAGACGCGGAAGCGCTGACATTGTGCTGGATCTCGCCAGTCTGGAACTTGCCACGGATGCCGATTTCGCCCGTGCTGACATGATCTTCGCGGTTGTTATCGAAGCGGTAGCTGGTGGTGGTGCCGTTGGCAGTGGAACGCGGGTTGGCCAGCACGTTCGATTCGTTGCCTTTGCGCACGCCGCCCGCCGCCCAGACAGTGACATTGCTGTTGATATCGTATTCACCGCGAACCGTGCCAAAAGTCTGGCGCTCGTTCGAGTGCGTCCACGGCTGGGCGAAGTTGCTCGAAGCATCTGGCGCCGCCGGAATGCCGCCCGATGGCGTGACGCTAGGACGCGGCTGGTTCAGCTTGTGGTCCTGATGCCCGACATCGGCTGACAGGCGATAATCGCGGCCGCGATAATCCAGCCCGACAAAGGCCGCGTTCAGGTTGCGGTGTTCATTGTCGACCGAGGTATCGCCTTCGCGCTTGGTGGCGTTTACCCGCACCCCGAAGCGCTGGTCTTCACCAAAACGTCGTGCCAGATCGGCCGAGGCATAGGCCTGGCCGCCGCTCTCGACCCCGGCGGTCAACTGCGTCAACGGCTCGTTCGGAGCGCGTTTGGGCAATACGTTGACGGCACCGCCGATGCCGCTGCCGCCAGGCGCGGCGCCATTGAGGAAAGTGTTGGCGCCGCGGAAAACTTCAACCCGCTCGGCAAATTCGGCCGATACGTATTGTCGTGGCAGCAGGCCATACAAGCCGTTGTAGGCAATATCGTCCGAATAGACCGGGAAACCGCGGATGAGATACAGTTCCTGGAAGTTGCCATAGCCGCGAGCCAGACGGACCGATGGATCGTTGAGCAGCACATCCCCCACGCTCCTCGATTGCTGATTCTGGATTAACTCATTGGTATAACTCGTTGAATTAAATGGAGTATCCATCGTATCTTGATTGCCAAGAATGCCGACGCGGCCACCGCGCGCCACTTGCCTGCCAGCGTATTCTGGCGTCAGGCCTGCGGCCGAGGCATCCGCGCTGGCCTTGACCGTGACGGATGGCAGCGTCGACTGGGTTTTATCCGGTTCGGCGCTGCCAGCGGTTTGTGCCACGGCAAGTGCCGGCATCGAAAATGCCACGGCAATTGCAAAGGCAATCGGTGTCAGGCTGGTGGTTGCGGAAGCGTTATTTTTGTGCGGTTTCATACAGGTTTCCTAACGTAATAGCAATCATTCTCATAGTTACAAAAGATATGCCTCAGATTGGCGGGGATAAAAAAAGAAAGAAGTTAGCGCTGGAAGCTTGCGCCAGCGAAAGGGAGCATCCGCCCAAGGCAACGTTCACCCTGCGGATTGAAACTGCTATGCGCTCGCACGGTAGTGCCTACCTCATGGCCAGCTTTGACGCTGATTTCGGGCAGGGCAGGTCGGGCTTGTGCGCTGGCTAGGCGGGATTCAGCCGCTAGGGCATGCTGTCTGGGGGCGACATCAAACGCCTGGCGCTCGGCGGCCAATGCCTGGTCGCCAGCCATGGCTGAGCCGGAGAAACCGGCAACAAGGGAAACGGCTCCCAGCAAAGCACATGGCACGAGCAAAGCATTCCGGATGGCAAATACAGCCATTACATCTCTAACCGCAGACCGGCGTAGACCTGACGGCCACGGCCCGGCCCCCAGAAATGGGTTACGTCATAGTGGCCGTTCTTGTCCACCCACAGGAAATCTTCATACTTGGTCTGCACAAAATCAAACAGGTTGTTGACGCCAAAGATGAGCGAGGTATTCTTGTTGACCCGGTAGCGGCCATTCAAGTCCACCACCCAGTAGCTTGGGCTCTTGTCCAGCTTCGGCGTGCCATCCATGTTGTAGCGCGGGGTGTTGGCGTAATCGTAGAAACGCGCCAGATCCATTGATCCGGTCCAGGTCGCGCGGGCAAACAGCTGCCACGGGCCTTCGTTGTAATCCAGCCGCAGGTAGGCGCGGTGCTTCGGCCGGGCGAAGGAAAGGTCGCCCGGATGGAACTGGTAATTGAACACTTCGCCCGCAACCGTGGCCTCGAATGCCTTGCCCAGTTTGCGGGTGTAGGTGGCGTCGATGCCTTTGACGATCAGTGGATGCCCGGATTGGGTGAACACCGTGATTGGCGCGCCTGTCACCGGATCGGTCGCGCTCGAATCCAGCAGCGCATAGTTGGTGATCTTGTTGTAGTTGGCCGAAGCCACGAATGCCTGCTTTTCATCCGCGTATGAGAATGCATAGCTGGCATTCTTCGATTTTTCCGGCTGCGTGATTTCGCGTTCGATGCGGGTGGTGGAGAGAATGCCGTGATCCTGCTCGAAGAACGAGGTGGGGGCGCGGTAGCCGGTGCCAACCGCAAACCGGCTGGAAATGTCGTGCGTGTGATGCCAGAGTGCATTCAGGCGCGGGGTGTTGATGTTGCCAAACACGTTGTGGCGATCGTGGCGCACCGAGCCATTCAGCTCCAGCCGGTCGTCAAACAGCGCCCGATAGGCCTGCAAAAACACGCCCGGCGTGCGATAGGTGTAGTTGTCCAGTCCATTGACTGCCGTGCCATCGATCAGCGTGCCGTGCGATTTCAAGTCTTCATAACGATAATTCAGGCCAGCGGTCACAATGTTGGCGCCTAGCTTTTTCTGCCAGCTGGCTTCGGTGTAATACTGGTTTTGCTGCGCCTTGTAGTAATCGCCCTCGTAAAAGGAATCCTGAGCATGGTGGGCATAGCCAAACGCCAGTTTCAGCTTGTCGCCGCCGCCCATGTCGCGTTCGCCCGAAAGGATGGCTTGCTGACGCTTGGTGAAGATGATTTCCGAAAAACCGCCACGGCCGGAGTCGTAAGGAATGATGCTGCCGGTGGAAGGATTGACCCAGCCGCTGGAACTTGGCGAGCCGCCTTTGCCCTGACTCCAGTCAAACGGGTTGCCGCTCAGGCTGTGCTTGATGGCATCGTAATCGGAACCGAGCGGGCCGCCGCCGCGTTTTTCATCCACGCCATCCACCCGCCCGCGAATCTTGAACCCGCCAACATCGTCCAGGAACAGGCCGGCGCCGACCAGCGCCCGTTTGTAGCCGGTATATTCGCCCACGCCATTGCCATTGCTATCCACCGTATCATGATGATTGCCATGCACATTGAGCGTGATGGCACCGCCTTCAAATGGCTTGGCCCAGTAGCCGTCCACCTTGCGGTAACCATTCTGGCCAAACTGGGTTTCAAATACGGTTTCTTCCTTTTTTGGGCGCTTGGAAATGATGTTCACCGTGCCTGACAATGCTTCCGGGGCAATCAGGCTGGCACCGGCGCCGCGGGAAATGTCAATCCGTTCGACCCCGTTCACGCCAATCATGTCCAGACCGTAGGCGCTGGAAACCGAGGAAAAAATCGGAATGCCATCGATCATGATGGTGGTAAACCTGCCGGGCAGATTGTTCAGCGTGACATTGCGCACATTGCAGATCGAGCATTCGGTCTGGACCGATACCCCAGGATTGAAATCAATGGCTTCGTTCAGGGTCGAGGCATTGGTTTTCTGGATGGTTTTTTCAGAGATCGATTCGGTGGTAACAATTTCATCTCGCAGCTTGGGCTGAATGCGTTTCTCTTTATCACCGGCTCCTTTAACTTGCACTTCAGGCAATGCCTGATTGGTTGTTTGCGCAATTACGTCTAATGGGAGTGCGTAACCAAGAGCCATTGCCAGTGTTAATGGCGTCAATTTCAGAAATTGATGCATCGATTTTTGGGGAATATTTTTCATATGCGACTGAGAAACGTACAGCACAGGTAATAATTTGACGTCTATTTCGGCACGCAGCACTTTACAAAAGCCTGGAAAATCAAAAGACGACGTCTAATTACACGATGTTTAATGCATCGCCATGCGCATAGGTGAGTTAATCATGAGTACATGCGAATGATTCTCATTATATTTGCCTGCAACATACAGATCAACAAGTATTTGTCAGTCTCTCGGACTTTGCATTATGTCGATAGCGATCGGGCGATGCCTCTAGAGCGCAGTTGTTCACGTTGTTTGCTTTCGCCAATTTGGTGCTCGCCAGCAGGCGTTTTACGATCGCAGAAACCTGACGTGCGTTCTGAGCGCCGGAAGACGAGAAAAACAGGTCAGCTTTGCCCGGAAATGCATTTTTAAACGATTTTTGACCCACTCCGGTCCATCTATAAATTGGCATAGGTCGAAGAATCGATCTCAAGCTAGAAATCGCTAATTGATCAAGGAATCTCTAATTGATAGCGTGTTAACCTTCATCCAATTCACTCTAACCACAACCAAATCATGAAAAATAAATGCCTGAAAACGTTCAAGTTCGCTTGCGCGGCTGCCGCGATGTGTATCTTGGCCCAAAGCGCGCATGCCGGCCGTCCGCTATCGGTGGATGACGCGAATGTCAATGATCCGGGAGCCGGCCACGTTGAAGCCTGGTTTGCACGTACCGCCGGCCACGCGAACAGCTGGAACGTTGCGCCGGCTTATTCGCCGATCAAGGATTGGGAATTTTCAGCGCTTCTGTCGCGCAATACGACCGGCGAATGGACCACCAGCGCCATCCAGGCCAAATGGCGCGTGACTGCATCGCAACCCGAAGGCTGCAACCTCGGTTTGGTCGCCGGCATCTCGCATCAAAGCAATGGTGGCGGAAACACGCCGTATCTGAATGGCATTGCCACCTGCAACCACAAGGGAGGGGCCTTCCACGCTAATCTGGGATTGTCGCACCCGAACAACAGCGAAACGCTGACCAACTGGGGCGTTGCCTATGAGCGTGATTTGGGCGTCGCGATTGCGCATGTCGAGTATTTCGGATTAAAAAACAGCAAACCGACCGCGCAGGTCGGCATCAGAAAGGACATCGTGCCCGGCCTGCAACTGGATGGCACGGTAGGGCGTACCAACAGCGAAACGGTGTTCAGCATCGGCATGAAAAAATCATTTTGAGCTGGCGTTTATCCCATTAATGGAAAAGCAGCTACCGCGCGGGGTTGATATTTGAATTCCTTATTACGCCTTGGGGGGCAGATTTGCCTGTTGCTGGTGCTGATGCCGGTCGCACATGGCAAAGATTGGCACGAACTGGTTCAGCCGATTGGCAATCTGATGGCTGTGGAATCGGCTGCTACGGTAAACGGTCGGCTGGGAGGTTTTCCGCCTTTTGAAACAAGTACTGATGTCACAACCATTCAGACTGGTGTGCCGCAGTATTTCGTTCGTTTTTACAATCCGACCAGCGCTGAGAATCCATCCAATCCGGTTGGCAGTTGGGTCATGCGTAGCGCAACCGTACGCGGATTGACCCCGGCTCAGGTGCGCGACCTGTTTGCGTTGCCGGCCATGCCGACCATGATGACGATGGTGCTGGTGCCGGCAGGTTCGAATCTTTACACCGGAATTGCAGCGCCAATTGCAGGTTGGGGGGCTGGCGGAGGGCAGCAGTCGAAGCTCATCGGGCCGCCCTGGGTATCGGCCGATAATTTCATGAACCGGCAAGCCATTGGCGATTGCATCCTTTGTTATCGCACATTGGCGCCGAATGGCAATGCAAATCGGGTGGCGAGCTATTTGGACGCGCGGATCCCGACGGCATATTCCGATCTGGAAACGGTGTATACCAATCTGGACTTGCTGTATTACCCGCCAACGGCTCCACGGTTCAACCAGGCACTCAACCAGATTTCACCCCAGCGTTATGACCATCTGGCGATAGACGCGGTAAACGCTTCCGTGCTGCACAATGATGCCATCGATCAACGGGTTGCTGGCTTGCTGTTTGGCGACCGGAGCATGGGATTATCGCCAGATGAAAATGAGCCAAAGCGAAGGAATGTCTGGCTGCAGGCAGCCGGAAGTTCCATGCGCGCGCCAGGCTCCGGGTTCTCGACACATTCCAGCGGGATTGTGGCCGGAACAGATGCAAGAATTTCAGACAATGGGTTGCTGGGCTTTTCGGCTGGGATAGCGCGTAACGATCTTAACTGGAACGGCGGCATGGGCGGTGTGAATACCGATTATGCCAAGGCAGGGATTTATGCTGTGTGGAACCCCGGCAACTGGTTTGCACAAGGTGGCGTTAATGCAGGAATCTCTCATGGTGATGCAACGCGACGGCTGGCGTTTGCTGCGTTATCTCGGAACGCCACCGCATCAACTAGCGGCTGGGAAGGAAATGTGCACTTGCGGTTTGGTTACCGTCTGCCATACAGGGAATTGGATCTCGTGCCAGCCATCAGCCTGGATTATTTCTACCAAAGGCAGGGCAGCTTCAGCGAAAGCGGGGCAGATAGCCTGAATCTGCGGGTGCAGTCGGTAAAGTACCGAACCCTGCGCAGCAATGTGGGCGTGAGCGCTTCGTGGAAAAGCATCTTGCCGGACGGACAATTGCTGATGCCACGGCTCCAGTTAGGCTGGGTGCACGAACGTCCGCTCGACAATCGTGCCATTACCGCGCAACTCAATGGTCAGCCTGACAGTTTTACGGTTTATGGCGATACGAAATCAACCGATGCCATTTCGGCCAGCCTTGGTTTCAGTCTGATCTCTGGCAAACACTGTTCCCTGTTTGCTCGCTACAACCTTGAATATCGGCGCAATTTCACCGAGCAGGCGCTTTCGGCCGGGCTGAACTACCGGTTCTAGTGCTTGTGTTCGCCAATTAGCGCCAGCGAATCCTTGATGCGCTGGTTGGCGGCATGCCAGCGCATTACCAGCAGCATCATGCCGGCCACGAACAGGCCGAAGATGACGATGACCGCATTGACGCTCAGGTTGAGTGAAATCATCGCGGCGTACAGCACCAGCATCGACAGGATCGACAGGTTTTCATTGAAATTCTGCACTGCAATCGAATGGCCAGCGCTCAGCAGCACATGACCGCGGTGCTGCAGCAGCGCGTTCATTGGCACGACAAAGAAGCCGGACAGTCCGCCGACCAGCACCAGCAGCGGATAAGCGAGCCAGACGTTGTAGATGACGGTCATCAGCATCACCAGCAAGCCCATGATCATGCCCAGCGGCATGACCGAGAGCGCCTTTTTCAGCTTGACGAACCGCGCGGCCGATACCGCGCCGGCAATGACGCCCAGCGCCACGATGCCTTGCAGAAAAGCAGCCTTGTCGAGTTGCAGGCCGAGATGGCTTTCGGCCCATTTCAAGATCAGGAATTGCAGCGTCGCGCCCGCGCCCCAGAACAGCGTGGTGACCGCCAGCGAAATCTGCCCCAGCTTGTCTTTCCACAAGGTAACGCAGGCACTTGAAAAACCCACGATCAGCTTTATCGGGTTGCGTTCCTGTTTCTCGTATTTGGCGCCGGTATCGGGAATAAACAGGTTGAAGAAAGCCGCCAGCAGATAGACGAAACCGACAATGCATAGCGCGGCGCTGCCGGCCGTGCCCATGCCAGGCAGATTCAACGAAACCAGGAAAGCGGAGATTTTCGCGTTGATCAGCACGCCGCCCAGCACCGTACCGAGAATGATGGATGTGACGGTCAACCCTTCAATCCAGCCATTGGCGGCCACCAGTTTTTCCGGTGGTAGCAGCTCGGTCAGAATGCCGTATTTGGCTGGCGAATACGCAGCGGCGCCAAAGCCGACGATGCCATAGGCCAGCAGCGGATGCACGTTGAAAAACATCATCGCACAGCCGATGATCTTGACCAGATTGGTGATGAACATCACCTTGCCCTTGGGCATCGAGTCGGAAAACGGGCCGACAAATGCGGCCAGCATCACGTAGGACAAAACAAAAAACAGCTTTAACAGCGGCGTCATCCACGCTGGCGCATGGAGTTCCTTCAACAGAAAAATGGCCGTTATCAGTAGAGCGTTATCGGCAAGCGAAGAAAAGAATTCCGCTGCCATGATGTTGTAAAAGCCGCGATTCATTGATTTGCCGAGTTAACAAAACAGTCCGATTTTACTCTACAAAAGCGGCAAGCCAGCGAAAGTTTGCGCCGATACACGGCTGCGTCCGTTAAAATGTCGCTTTCTTATGCCGTTTCAACGACGGTTCTGCCGCCGTGCTTTACCATGTCCAGACCTCTTGTAGCCACCATTGATTTCGCTGCATTGCAGCACAACTTCTCGGTCGTACGCGCAGCAGTTCCCAAAGCCAAAACGTTTTGCGTCGTCAAGGCAAATGCCTACGGCCACGGGCTGGATCGTTGCGCGCGAGCGTTTGCGGCTTCCGAAGGGCTGGCGCTGATCGAAATCGAAAATGCGGTGCATTTGCGCGAAAGCGGCTGGAAAAAACCAATCGTGCTGCTGGAAGGGTTTTTTGACCCGCAGGATATCCAGACGGTGGCGCATCACCAGCTGGAACTGGCGGTACATTGCAACGAACAGATCGACATGCTGGAACAAGCGAAGCTGACCCAGCAGCTGGACGTGCACCTGAAACTGAATACCGGCATGAATCGCCTTGGCTTCAAGCCGGAAGTGGTGCGCGCCGCGTATGAACGCTTGCGGGCGCTGCCTGCGGTGCGAAGCATCAAGTTCATGACCCATTTTGCCAATGGCGAAATCGCCGATCTGGCTTATGTGTCGGTGGCCGAGCAGGTGCGGCGCTTTCAGGCGGCGACCGCGGGTTTGCCGGGCGAACGCAACCTGTCGAACTCGGGGGCGATTCTGATGTATCCGGAACTGGCGACCGACTGGGTGCGGCCCGGCATCATGCTGTACGGTGGCACGCCCGGCGGCAAGACGGCGGAAGCATTCGGCCTGAAACCGGCAATGACGCTGTCGAGCGAAATTATTGCCGTCCAGCACATCAACCAGGGGGATGCGATTGGCTACGGCAGCATTTTCGTCGCCGACAAGCCGATGACCATTGGTGTGGTCGCCTGCGGCTATGCCGACGGCTATCCGCGCCGCGCGCCGGAAGGCACGCCAATCGTGGTTGATGGCGTCAGGACGCGGCTGGTCGGGCGCGTGTCAATGGACATGCTGACGGTCGATCTGACGCCGGTGCCGAATCCGCATGTCGGCAGCAAGGTCACCATCTGGGGCGAAGGCATGCCGATCGAGGACGTGGCGCAGGCATCCGGCACGGTCGGGTACGAACTGATGTGCGCGTTGTCGCTGCGGGTGCCGGTGCGGGATAAGATTCCGGCATAACTGGCGGAGTATGCGTCAGAAATAATCGCTTCGGCCGGATATTCCGCGGCGCTTTTTTTATACTGGCACGAGTATATTTTCAGGGCATGACGCATGGCCAAGGTTAAAACTAACTTCACCTGTACCGAATGCGGCGGCATCTCCAGCAAATGGGCCGGGCAATGTCCGGCCTGCGGCCAGTGGAACACGCTGGTCGAAACCGTGATCGAATCCGGTGGCAACCGTTATTCGGCCACGCCGCAAGGCCTGGCGCAAAGCGCGCCGGTACAAAGTCTGTCCGAGATCGAAGCGGCTGACGTGCCGCGTTTTTCCACTGGTATCGACGAATTCGACCGCGTGCTGGGCGGCGGGCTGGTCGCCGGTGGCGTGGTGCTGATAGGCGGCGATCCGGGCATCGGCAAATCGACCTTGCTGCTACAGGCGCTGGCTGGGCTGTCGAAGGTGATGGAGGTGCTGTACGTCAGCGGCGAGGAATCCGGCGCGCAGATTGCGCTGCGTGGCAAGCGGCTCGGCATCGACGCGAAAAATCTGAAACTGCAGGCGGAAATTCAGCTGGAAAAAATCCTCGGCACGCTGGCGGCGCAAAAACCGCAGGTGGCGGTGGTCGATTCCATCCAGACGCTGTATTCGGATGCGCTGACTTCAGCGCCCGGATCGGTGGCGCAAGTGCGCGAATGCGCGGCGCAATTGACGCGGGTGGCGAAACAGACCGGCACCACCGTGATCCTGGTCGGGCACGTGACGAAAGAGGGCGCGCTGGCTGGGCCGCGCGTGCTGGAACACATCGTCGATACCGTGCTGTATTTCGAGGGTGACACCCATTCCAGCTTCCGACTGGTGCGCGCATTCAAGAACCGCTTTGGCGCGGTGAACGAATTGGGCGTGTTCGCGATGACCGACAAGGGCTTGCGCGGCGTGTCGAACCCGTCGGCGCTGTTTTTGTCGCAGCATGGCAATCAGGTACCCGGATCGTGCGTGATGGTGACGCAGGAAGGCACGAGGCCGCTCTTGGTCGAAATTCAGGCGCTGGTCGATTCTTCCCATATGCCGAACGCGCGCCGGCTGTCGGTCGGGCTCGAACAGAACCGTCTGGCAATGCTGCTGGCGGTGCTGCACCGGCATGCGGGCATCGCCGCGTTCGATCAGGACGTGTTCATCAACGCCGTCGGCGGCGTCAAAATCACCGAACCGGCAGCCGATCTGGCGGTGCTGCTGGCGATCAATTCATCAATGCGCAACAAACCGCTGCCGAAAGGGCTGGTGGTGTTCGGCGAAGTTGGGCTGGCGGGGGAAATCCGCCCCGCGCCGCGCGGACAGGAACGGCTGCGCGAAGCGGCTAAGCTCGGTTTTTCGATCGCGCTGATTCCGAAGGCGAATGCGCCGAAACAGAAGATCGAGGGCATGACCATCGTCGCGGTCGAGCGGATCGATGAGGCGTTCAACCGCCTGCGCGAGCTGACCTAGGGGATTTGACAATACCAAATGTGGTGTAGCAACTTTGATCGCGTCGGGTAGCGTCGCGAATCGACTGGTTCAGGATTTTCGATTCATCAGTCTGGATCTGTTTGCCGGGATACAGGTGGACACTGGCAGCGGTATAGCCGACTCGCCTGACCTTGATACCAGAGTTTTTGAGCCGTTCACCCATTTCGCAATCGCCATCACGGTATTGCATGCGTTCGTCGAAACCATTGACGGACAGAATGTCGGACTTCCAGCCAGAGGAATTATGGTGGTTCCATTTGTTTTGGGTCGGCACCGCAAAGTTCAGAAACTTGGCCCACCAGCCCTTTGCAAGCAATCGCATTTTGTTTGAATGATCCGGGTAGCCATGGGTCGTCAACCAGAAAATGTCGAATGCGCTGCCTGACATGATTTCTTCCTTGTTGACTTGTACACTGCAACATCTGGGCAATTTGGCAAAATCACCTGACAGGAAATAGCCTTGCTTGGCTCTTTTTTCGTGCGCATGCACAAAATCCTGCCGCGGAATGCAATCGCCCTCGGTGAAGATCAGATAGTCGCCGGATGCTCTCGTCACTGCCTTGTTGAGGATAACAGCTTTTTGGCACCCCATGTCCTCATGCCAGACGTGTTCAATTTCCAAGATGTTGTTTTTCCTGATGCTGGCGACCAGATCGGTTGTTTCTGTGGTTGAGCCATCATCTGCAAGGACAAGCTGATAATTTCTAAAATTCTGATTTTCAAATCCCCAAAGCACTTTCTCCAGCCATTCTGGTGAATTGTAAGTGCTGACAATGACGGAAACGGAAAAAGACATGTCACTCCTCCATTAAATGTGTGCGGGAATATCGACTCATCCTGGACACCAGGGAACAATTGGTGTGAGTCTCTATACACGATTCGTGCGTAAAACACATGCAATGGAAATAGTGGCCGTATCGCCCAAAACATGCCGATGCCTTCGCAGACATGTCGAGGATTGTGAAAACCGTGTTGGTTTTTCAAACCACAAAAATCTGCACCCAAACCTTAACATATATGGGTGTCCCGTGCTGTGACCAGTCAAATCAGCCCGAACCACCCCAACAACGCCCCAGCCGCCAGCATCCACAGCAGATGCAGCCGTGTGCGCCAGACCAGCAGCATGACGGTTGCGCTTACGACCCAAAGCGGCCAATCCCTGGTCAGATCATCATGCGATGCAGCGATGATCCAGGCGGAAGCCACCAGCAGCGCGGACACAATCGGGATCATGCCCTGGCGGAAGGCGCGCACCGAGCGGCGTTCGCGGTTGAACTGCAGCCAGCGCGACGCGTAATAGGTGACGGTGGCGGTCGGCAGCATCATGCCGGCCATGATCGCGGCTACTCCGACCAGGCCATTGAGCATCGAACCGGTTTGCAAGCCAATGGTCCAGCCGAAAATCGCGATCATCAGCACGTTCGGCCCCGGCGCTGCCTGAGCGATGACAATTGATGCGTTGAACTGCGCATCGGTCAGCCACGCATGATCGGCGACGATGTAATGGTGCAAGGCCGGCATGATGGTAATGCCGCCGCCAACCGATAGCAGCGATAGCATCGCGGTATGCAGGAACAGTCCGAGCCAGTCACTCCAGCCCAATGAAAGCAGCGCGGCGTCCGTCATGGTTTCAGCTTCCGGTAAGTCAGCACGCAGGTTGCGCCACCCAGTCCGAGCACGATGTAGCCCAGCGGCACCTGCAGCAGGCAGATACTGACAAAGACGACAATCGCCAGAACGGCGCAGGTCAGAAAGCCAAGCGGATGCGTCTTGAACGTGTTGACGAATTTCAGCCCGGTGCCGGCGATCAGTCCGGCGGCGACCGCGCTCATGCCGCGCAGCGCGCCGGCAACACCGGGATGGCTGGCAAAAAGCGCATAGGCCAAGGCAATCAGCAGCATCAGCACCAGCGGTATCGACAACATGCCAGCCAAAGCGACCACTGCCCCCAGCTTGCCGAAGTGACGCCCGCCCAGCATCACCGCCAGATTGCATACGTTCGGACCTGGCAGGATTTGCGCCACCGCCCATTCCTCAGCGAATTCTTCCAGTGTCAGCCAGCGCTTGCGCTCGACCAGTTCGCGCTGCGCCACCGCCAGCGCGCCGCCGAAACCTTGCAAGGCCAGCCAGGTAAACGACATATACAAATCGACCAGTGATTTGGGGCGCGGCTGGTCATCCGCATTGGCTGTTTTCATGATGTGGCAAAACGCATGTTTGCCGGCATTTTATACTTGACGGCGATCTGGTGTGCGATTCGGCTCGATATTTGTCGCACACTTTAGCAGAGCAGCCTGATACGCATCCACGCATCCCGACACCAGCCACGGCTATCGATCCACGGCGCCACCTGATTTTCTTGCGGGTATATGCCCAAAATAACTGGTTGGGCCAAATATTCCGGGGGCGCTTTAAATATACTCACCCCAGTATTAATCCCGGTATTATGGGAGCCGTTGTGGCAATGCACACTGACCAGCAAGGCGGCATTTGATGTGATGCTGACGCTGACTGCAGGTTTGCCGGCATGGCCGAATTCCGGTAGAATGGCATGTTAAACTGAACAATCGTACATACCCGTAGCGCATACCCCTTTTCCGCGTCAAAAACACGCGAATCCGTTGAACAGTCCGGCCATTTCGGCTGTCAGGGAGCGGCGCAGCTACGGCACAACTCAGGAGTTACCCTTGCTGCCATTCCTCTCTGGCCATGCCATACCTGCAGTTCTCGCGCTTGCCGATGGCTCCATTTTCCGGGGCGTTTCGATAGGTGCCGCCGGTCATGCGATCGGCGAAGTCGTTTTCAACACCTCGATGACCGGCTATCAGGAAATCCTGACCGATCCGAGCTACAGCCGTCAGATAGTGACGCTGACTTATCCGCACATCGGCAATACCGGCGTCAATCCGGAAGACGTCGAATCAACGCACGTTCATGCCGCTGGTCTGGTGATCAAGGACCTGCCGCTGCTGACCTCGAACTTCCGCAAGACACAGACGCTGTCCGAATACCTGTCGTCGGAAAACATCGTCGCGATTGCCGGCGTCGATACGCGCCGCCTGACCCGCGTGCTGCGTGAAAAGGGCGCGCAAAACGGCGCCATTTTCGTCGGCGCGGACGCGGACAAGGCGCTGGCGCTGGCGCGTTCGTTCCCGGGTTTGTCGGGCATGGATCTGGCAAAGGTCGTGACCACGCAAAAAGCTTACGAGTGGGCCGAAACCGAATGGAAGCTGGGCCAGGGTTATGGCAAGCAAACCGACGGCAAATACCACGTGGTGGCGTTCGATTTCGGCGTCAAGCGCAATATCCTGCGCATGCTGGCCGAACGCGGCTGCAAGGTTACGGTACTGCCGGCGCAAGCAACGGCAGCGGAAGCGATTGCGCTGAACCCGGACGGCATTTTCCTGTCGAACGGCCCGGGCGACCCGCAGCCGTGCGATTACGCGATTGCGGCGGCAAAAGAACTGATTGAAAAAGGCTACCCGACTTTCGGCATTTGCCTCGGTCATCAGATCATGGCGCTGGCTTCTGGCGCGAAGACACTGAAGATGAAATTCGGTCACCACGGCGCGAACCATCCGGTGCAAGACCTGGATACCAAGCAAGTGCTGATTACCTCGCAAAATCATGGCTTTGCGGTTGATATCGAAACCCTTCCTGCAAATTGCCGCGTAACCCACAAGTCGCTGTTCGACGGTTCGCTGCAAGGCTTTGCCCGCACCGACAAGCCGGCATTCTGCTTCCAGGGACATCCTGAAGCGTCGCCTGGCCCGAATGACATTGGTTACCTGTTTGATCGCTTTGTGGCGATGATGGAGAAGAACAAACATGCCTAAGCGTACAGACATCAAAAGCATCCTGATCATTGGCGCCGGCCCGATCATCATCGGCCAGGCGTGCGAGTTCGACTATTCCGGCGCGCAGGCGTGCAAGGCGCTGCGCGAGGAAGGCTACAGAGTCATTCTGGTCAACAGCAATCCGGCCACGATCATGACCGACCCGAACATGGCGGACGTGACCTACATCGAGCCGATCACGTGGAAAGTGGTCGAGAGCATCATCGACAAGGAACGCCCGGATGCGATCCTGCCGACGATGGGTGGCCAGACCGCGCTCAACTGCGCGCTCGACCTGCACCGCCACGGCGTGCTGGAAAAATACGGCTGCGAGCTGATCGGCGCTTCGCCGGAAGCGATCGACAAGGCCGAAGACCGGCAAAAATTCAAGGAGGCGATGACCGCCATCGGCCTCGGCTCCGCCCGTTCCGGCATTGCGCATTCGATGGATGAAGCATGGGACGTTCAGCGCGACCTCGGTTTCCCGGTCATCATCCGTCCGTCGTTCACGATGGGCGGCACCGGCGGCGGTATTGCGTACAACGAGGAAGAGTTTGACGCCATCTGCAAGCGCGGGCTGGAAGCCTCGCCGACGAATGAACTGCTGATTGAAGAATCGCTGATCGGCTGGAAGGAATTCGAGATGGAAGTCGTGCGCGACCGCGCCGACAATTGCATCATCGTCTGTTCGATCGAAAACCTCGATCCGATGGGCGTGCATACCGGCGACTCGATCACGGTCGCGCCGGCGCAGACGCTGACCGACAAGGAATACCAGATCATGCGCAACGCGTCGATCGCGGTGCTGCGCGAGATCGGCGTCGATACCGGCGGTTCGAACGTGCAATTCTCGATCAACCCGAAAGATGGCCGGATGATCGTGATCGAGATGAATCCGCGCGTGTCGCGCTCGTCGGCGCTGGCATCGAAAGCGACCGGCTTCCCGATTGCGAAAGTCGCGGCCAAACTGGCGGTCGGTTTCACGCTGGACGAACTGAAAAACGAAATCACCGGCGGCGCAACCCCGGCCTCGTTCGAACCGTCGATCGACTACGTGGTCACGAAAGTGCCGCGCTTCACGTTCGAGAAATTCCCGCACGCCGATCCGCACTTGACGACGCAGATGAAATCGGTCGGCGAGGTGATGGCGATTGGTCGCAGCTTCCAGGAATCGTTCCAGAAGGCGCTGCGCGGGCTGGAAGTTGGCGTCGATGGCCTGAACGAAAAAACCCGTGATCGCGAATTGATCGCGGAAGAACTGGGCGAGCCGGGTCCGGATCGGATCTGGTACGTCGGCGATGCGTTCGCGCAGGGTTTCACGCTGGAGCAGGTGCATCAGCTGACGCACATCGACCCGTGGTTTCTGGCGCAGATCAAGGAAATCGTCGAAATCGAACTGTGGCTGGAATCGCAGTCGCTGGATGCGCTCGAACGCGACACGCTGTTCCGCCTGAAACAGAAGGGTTTTGCCGACCGCCGTCTGGCGCATCTGCTGAAAACCTCCGACAAGGCGGTGCGCGAGCGCCGTCATGCGCTGAACATCCGCCCTGTGTACAAGCGGGTCGATACCTGCGCGGCCGAATTTGCGACCAATACCGCCTACATGTATTCGTCCTACGACGAGGAATGCGAGGCGCAGCCGACCGACAAGAAGAAAATCATGGTACTTGGCGGCGGCCCGAACCGCATTGGCCAGGGTATCGAGTTCGACTATTGCTGCGTGCATGCGGCGCTGGCAATGCGCGAAGATGGCTACGAAACCATCATGGTCAACTGCAACCCGGAAACGGTTTCGACCGACTATGACACCTCCGACCGGCTGTATTTCGAGCCACTGACGCTGGAAGACGTGCTGGAAATCGTTGACAAGGAAAAACCGGTTGGCGTGATCGTGCAGTTCGGCGGCCAGACGCCGCTGAAGCTGGCGCTCGATCTGGAAGCGAACGGCGTGCCGATCATCGGCACCACGCCGGACATGATCGACGCCGCCGAAGACCGCGAACGCTTCCAGCAGATGCTGAACCAGTTCGGTTTGCGCCAGCCGCCAAACCGCACCGCGCGCAACGAGCAGGAGGCGCTGGTGCTGGCACTGGAAATCGGCTACCCGCTGGTGGTGCGCCCGTCGTACGTGCTGGGTGGCCGCGCAATGGAAATCGTGCACGATCAGCGCGATCTGGAACGCTACATGCGCGAAGCGGTGAAAGTGTCGAACGATTCGCCGGTGCTGCTGGACCGCTTCCTGAACGATGCGATCGAGGTCGATGTCGATTGCCTGTCCGACGGCACGCGCACCTTCATCGGCGGCGTGATGGAACACATCGAACAGGCTGGCGTACACTCGGGCGACTCGGCCTGTTCGCTGCCGCCGTATTCGCTGTCGCAGGAAACAATCAATGAACTCAAGCGCCAGACGTCGCTGATGGCCAAGGGCTTGAACGTGGTCGGTCTGATGAACGTGCAGTTTGCGATTCAGCAGCGTGAAGTCGATGGCAAGCTGCAAGACATCGTTTTCGTGCTGGAAGTGAACCCGCGCGCATCGCGCACCGTGCCGTATGTATCGAAAGCCACCGGCCTGCCGCTGGCGAAGATCGCTGCGCGCTGCATGGCCGGGCAATCGCTCGACTCGCAAGGCATCACGACCGAAGTCGTGCCGCCGTATTTCAGTGTCAAGGAAGCGGTGTTCCCGTTCGTCAAATTCCCCGGCGTCGATACCATTCTCGGTCCGGAAATGAAATCGACCGGCGAGGTGATGGGCGTCGGCAAGACTTTCGGCGAAGCGTTCATCAAATCGCAGCTCGGCGCAGGCGTAGTATTGCCGCGTTTCGGCATGGTTTTCCTGAGCGTCAAGGACAGCGACAAACCGCGTGCGGTCGCGGTGGCGCGCGATCTGGTCAAGCTCGGCTTCACCATTGCCGCCACCCGCGGCACGTCGGCCGCCATCAGTGCCGCCGGCATTCCGGTCAAGACGGTCAACAAGGTGGTCGAAGGCCGGCCGCATGTGGTCGACATGATCAAGAACAGGGAAATCGCGCTGGTGATCAACACAGTCGAGGAAAAGCGTAGCGCAATCATCGATTCGGGCGCGATTCGCACCTCGGCGCTGGCCGCGCGCGTGCCGACCTGGACCACGATTGCGGGCGCCGAAGCCGTGGTCGAGGGCATGGGTTATCTGGATCAGTTGCATGTCTATGATTTACAAGGCTTGCATAAATCCTTAAACTGAACCCGTCCCCATTTCGTTTATTCGCTACATCTGGTAGAGGAGGTCACAGCGGGCATGCCCTGTTGTGACCTCTGACATTTTTTTGGCTATAAAACTTAACATGAGCACAACACCTCTGACCAAGCGCGGTGCGGAACTGCTGAAGCAGGAATTGCACCGGATGAAAACCAAGGATCGGCACGAAGTCATCGCGGCGATTGCCGAGGCTCGCTCGCATGGCGACCTGTCCGAGAATGCAGAATACGATGCGGCCAAGGAACGCCAGGCCTTTATCGAAGGCAAGATTGCCGAACTCGAAGGCAAACTGGGGTCGGCGCAAATCATCGACCCTGCGTCTTTGCCGAAAGATGGCCGCGTGGTGTTCGGTACCACAGTCCGGCTGGAAGACATGGAAAGCGGACAGGAAGTGCAGTATCAGATCGTGGGCGTGGACGAAGCCGATCTGAAGGAATCGAAAGTGTCGATCACGTCACCGATTGCGCGCGCCATCATCGGCCGTGAAGCCGGCGATGTGGTCGAGGTGCAGGCGCCATCTGGCATCCGCGAGTACGAAGTGCTCGAAATCCTGTATATTTGACCAGACGCTGCCGCAGCTTGTGCTGCGGCTTCTGTTTTGGATGGAAATTGAGGGGTATATGGTCAAATACCCCGATTGGGCCAGACATTCCGCGGTGTTTTTAAAATACTGGCGCCAGTATTTTCAGGCCTTGAAACAGCTTCAGGGTTTGTTCTGCGCACTCTTTTTGCTGCTGATCTGGCGTTTCTTCGCACGCTTGACGTTGCCGCCTTCGGTCAGGCGCTCATTGCCCTTGAGGGTCAGTTTGGTGACTTTGGGGCGCTGCATCGCGCTGGCGGCTTTTTTCACCACGGTAACACTGCGCAAACCCTTGCCGGTGGAGGCGGATGGTGTCTTGGCCGTTTCCTTTTTTGGCCGATAGATGACCAGCAGCTTGCCGATGTGCTGCACTGGCGCCGCGCCGAGTTCGCTGCAGATGGTTTCATACATCGCGATGCGCGCTTCGCGGTCGTCGCCGAAAACACGGATCTTGATCAGCCCGTGCGCATCCAGGCACAGCCCGATTTCCTTCATCACTGAGGGCGTCAGGCCGGATTCGCCGACGATTACGACCGGGTTGAGGGCATGGGCATCGGAGCGCAGCGCGCTGCGTTGGGCGGGAGTCAGTGTCGGCATGGAATTCCTTTTTTAAAAACCGTATTTTACGCGAATGACGAAAAGTCGAATCAATAAAACCTGGCTACATGGCCATATCAATGACCCTTACGTCAAACAGGCGCAAAAGGACGGCTATCGTGCGCGCGCCGCGTACAAGCTGAAGGAAATCGACGAACTGGAAAAGCTACTCAAGCCGGAGCAGGTGATTGTCGATCTTGGCTGCGCGCCGGGAAGCTGGTCGCAATATGCACGGCACAAGCTGGCTGGCAAGGATGGCGGCGGCATCCGCGGCACGATCATCGGGCTCGACATGCTGCCGATGGAACCGGTGGCTGACGTGCATTTCATCCAGGGCGATTTCCGCGAAGACGAAGTGCTGCAGCAACTGGAAGCGGTGCTGGCAGGACGCAAGGCAGATCTGGTGCTGTCAGACATGGCGCCCAATCTGTCCGGCATTGCCGACGCCGATTCAGCGCGGATTGAACACCTGATCGAGCTGGCAATCGAATTTGCGCAGGCGCATATGAAACCTTCCGGCGCGCTGCTGGTCAAATGTTTTCATGGGCTGGGCTACGATGACATCGTGCGCCGGTTCCGGGAAGCGTTCAAGACAGTCAGCGTCAGAAAGCCGAAAGCCAGCCGCGACAAATCCGCCGAAACTTTTCTGCTAGGTCGCGGCTTGAAATAACGCAATCAAGCCCTTGATTTCCGGCAAGCTGTAACCAGATACAGGTAATATCTGCATTAATCCGTGCAGGTTTGGCGCAATATCAATGCAATTGCCAGCGAGTTCATGGCACGCTAGTGAAAATCGCTGTAGAATCGAAACGTAATAAAGTATTCGAGGACTTATCTCATGTGGAACAACCGGTTTGGCAGATTTGCCATTTGGGCGGTTATCTCGGCGACCATCATGCTGGTCGCGATCAAGTATTTCAATACGCAGAATGCCAGCGCCAGCGCTGCGCCTATCAGCTACTCTGACTTCCTAAACGAGGTCAAGGCCAAACACATC
The DNA here is from genome assembly GCA_018261755.1 of Burkholderiaceae bacterium. Lineage (GTDB taxonomy): Bacteria > Pseudomonadota > Gammaproteobacteria > Burkholderiales > Burkholderiaceae_D > QZKY01. The sequence continues at coordinate 82,298 of JAGTRJ010000001.1, read as the reverse complement.
AAGGAAGTCTCGATCGAGGATCGGACCATCATCGCCGTCAACAATGATGGCAAGAAGGTCAAGACGGCGGTCACCTACCTTGATCGCGGCCTGATTGGCGATCTGGTCAACAGCGGTATCAAGTTCGACGTGAAGCAGCCGGAGGAACCATCGTTCCTGTCGCAAATCTTCATCTCGTGGTTCCCGATGGTGATGCTGATCGCGGTATGGATATTCTTTATGCGCCAGATGCAGGGCGGAGGCGGCAAGGGTGCGTTTTCCTTCGGCAAATCCAAGGCGAGGATGATCGACGAAAAGAACAACACGGTCACCTTCAGCGACGTCGCCGGTTGCGATGAGGCGAAGGAAGAAGTCACGGAAGTGGTCGATTTCCTGAAGGATCCGAGCAAATTCCAGAAACTGGGCGGACGCATTCCGCGCGGCTTGCTGCTGGTCGGCCCGCCAGGCACCGGTAAAACCCTGCTGGCGCGCGCGATTGCCGGCGAAGCGAAAGTGCCGTTCTTCTCGATTTCCGGTTCCGACTTCGTTGAAATGTTCGTCGGCGTCGGCGCCTCGCGCGTGCGCGACATGTTCGAGAACGCGAAGAAGCATTCACCTTGCATCATCTTCATCGACGAAATTGACGCTGTTGGCCGTCATCGCGGCGCCGGCATGGGCGGCGGTAACGACGAACGCGAGCAAACGCTGAACCAGCTGCTGGTCGAAATGGATGGTTTCGAGCCGAATTCCGGCACCATCGTGGTCGCAGCCACCAACCGCGTGGACGTACTGGACAAGGCGCTGTTGCGCCCGGGCCGCTTCGACCGTCAGGTGATTGTCGGTCTGCCGGATATCCGCGGCCGCGAACAGATTTTGTATGTCCACATGCGCAAGGTGCCGATCGGGCCCGACGTCAAACACGACGTGCTGGCACGCGGCACGCCGGGCTTCTCAGGTGCTGACCTGGCGAACCTGGTGAACGAGGCGGCGCTGTTTGCCGCGCGCAAGAACAAGCGTCTGGTCGAAATGCAGGACTTCGAGGATGCGAAAGACAAGATCATCATGGGGCCGGAGCGCAAGTCGTTCGTGATGCGCGAGGAAGAGCGGATGAATACCGCCTACCATGAGTCTGGTCATGCCGTGGTGGCGAAACTGCTGCCGAAGGCCGACCCGGTACACAAGGTCACCATCATGCCGCGCGGCATGGCGCTGGGCCTGACCTGGCAGTTGCCGGAGCACGACCGTGTCAACATGTACAAGGACAAAATGCTGGAGGAAATCGCGATCCTGTTCGGCGGTCGCGTGGCGGAAGAATTGTTCATGCACCAGATGTCCACCGGCGCATCGAACGATTTCGAGCGCGCGACCAAGATGGCGCGTTCGATGGTCACCCGTTACGGCATGTCTGAATCGCTCGGCACGATGGTGTATGAAGACAGCGAACAGGATGCATTCTTTGGGCGGGTTTCGTCCAAGACCGTGTCAGAGGCCACGCAGCAGAAGGTTGATGCTGAAATCCGCAACATTCTTGACCAGCAATACGCGCTGTGCCGCAGACTGCTGGAGGAAAACCGCGACAAGGTCGATATGATGGCCAAAACGCTGATGGAATGGGAAACCATTGATTCCGATCAGGTCAATGACATCATGGCGGGGCGCGAACCGCGTTCGCCACATGATGGCGCAGGTGGCGGCAAATCCGCCTCCGGCGACAAGCCGACCGACATTTCACCGAACGCAACTGCGCCGGCATAACGCACGTCAAGCCGTTTCCGGCTGCATGCGCTCTATCATGGGGGCGAGGATCTTCCTCTCCCCCTTTTTCATATCGGACAACTGACATGCAATCCACCTTCCATTGCGGACGATACCGGTTCAATTTATCGCAGCAGGATGCGATGCCGCTGGTGATGGGCATTCTGAATGTCACGCCCGATTCCTTTTCCGATGGCGGGCAATTCAATTCGCTCGAAGCCGCTGTTGAGCGGGCAGAACAGATGATTGCCGCCGGCGTCGATATCATCGACATCGGCGGCGAATCGACCCGTCCGGGCGCGAAACCGTTGCCGCTGCAGCAGGAGCTCGACCGCGTGATACCGGTGGTGTACGCGCTGCGCGATTGCGGCAAGCCGCTGTCAATCGATACCTACAAGCCGGAGGTAATGCGCGAAGCGCTGGCTGCCGGCGCGGACATGATCAACGACATCAATGGTCTGTTCGAACCGGGAGCAGTCGAGATTGTGGCAGGCAGCCAATGCGGGCTGTGCGTGATGCACATGCAGCACAATCCCGAAACGATGCAAATCAGCCCCTACTATCAGGACACGGTGTGCGAAATCACCGCCTTCCTGCAGGAACGGGTGACGGAACTGGAAAAGGCGGGTATTGCACGCAAGCGGATGTGCATCGACCCCGGCTTCGGTTTCGGCAAGACGCTGGAACACAATCTGACTATTCTGAGAAATATCGAATCGATTCAGAATGCACTGGGTCTGCCATTGCTGGCCGGCTTGTCGCGCAAGACCATGATCGGTACCATAACCGGCAAATCGACCAATGCCAGGCTGGCTGGCAGTCTGGCTGCCGCGCTGGTGGCGGTGGCGAACGGCGCGCGCATCCTGCGGGTACACGATGTGGCGGAAACGGTCGATGCGTTGAAGGTGTGGCACATTGCAATGAAATGACAGGAAAAAGCATGGCGCGTAAGTATTTCGGCACCGATGGGGTGCGCGGACGGGTAGGCGAGGCACCGATCACGCCGGATTTTGTAATGAAACTGGGCTATGCGGCTGGCCGCGTGCTGGCGCAATCGCGTCCCGGCAAGGGACGTCCGGTAGTGTTGATCGGCAAGGACACGCGCGTTTCCGGCTACATGCTTGAAGCAGCACTGCAGGCCGGATTTGCCGCTGCCGGCGCCGATGTGATGCTGGCCGGGCCGATGCCGACGCCGGCCATCGCCTACCTGACGCGTGCGTTGCGGCTGGCTGCCGGCGTGGTCATTTCCGCCTCGCACAATCCGTATCCGGACAACGGTATCAAATTCTTCTCGTCGTCGGGCAACAAATTGCCGGATGAAATCGAACTGGCGATCGAAGCCGCGATTGAACAGCCGATGGAATGCGCATCGCACGACAGGGTGGGGCGCGCCAGAAGGCTGGACGACGCACATGGCCGTTACATCGAATTCTGCAAAAGCACCTTTCCGAACGAACTGGATTTGCGCGGGCTGAAGATCGTGGTCGATTGCGCGCATGGCGCCGCGTACAACATCGCCCCATGCGTATTCCACGAACTGGGCGCGGACGTGATCACGATGGGCGTGCAGCCGAATGGCATCAACATCAACGACAAATGCGGCGCTACGTCGCCGGAAGCACTGGCGGCCGCCGTTTGCGACAACGAGGCCGATCTCGGCATCGCGCTCGATGGCGATGCCGACCGGGTGATGATGGCCGATGCATCCGGCCAGTTGTATGACGGCGACAAACTGCTGTACGTGCTGGCGCGGGACAGGCTGACAAACGGTTCGCTGCCGGGTGTGGTCGGCACGCTGATGACCAACATGGCGCTCGAAGTTGCCTTCCGCGAGATGGGCATCGGCTTTGCGCGCGCGCAGGTGGGAGACCGCTATGTGCTGGAAGGGTTGCTCGAACGCGGCTGGCAGCTTGGCGGCGAAGGCTCCGGCCATCTGCTCTGTCTGGACAAGCACACGACTGGCGACGGCATCATTTCGGCGCTGCAGGTGCTGTCCGCATTGCGGCGCAACGGAGAAACGCTGGCGGAAAGCACGGCGGCGCTTGAACTGTTCCCGCAGACGCTGATCAACGTCAAGGTTGCGCCGGGCTTCAAATGGCAAAACAGTGCCGCAATGGTGTCGGAAAAGGAAACGGCGGAACGGGAACTGGGCGACAGCGGCCGGGTGCTGATTCGTCCGTCCGGCACCGAACCGCTGATCCGCGTGATGGTCGAAGCGCGCCAGGCACAGCTGGCCGAGTCGATGGCTCGCCGCATCGCGGCCCAATGCGCGGCTGCGTAAGAAGATATATTTGACCGCAACCGCATGGCGCTGTATCATTGCGCGCTTCGGGGCGTAGCGCAGTCTGGTAGCGCATCTGGTTTGGGACCAGAGGGTCGTGAGTTCGAATCCCACCGCCCCGACCAATTCGCAAACAGGCTGTCCATGACAGCCTGTTTGCATTTATGCAGACTATTTATCTGCCCATAGCTCAGCTGGATAGAGCACAAGCCTTCTAAGCTTGGGGTCGCAGGTTCGAGCCCTGCTGGGCAGGCCAGTTTTCTCAAGGGGATTTCCGCTGGCGAAGAACATGCCTGCACACTCGATCTCGGCGTGGCACGCGTAGGCAATAACCCTTTTCAGTGGTATCCCTTCCTCGCTTCGGTTTTGATACCATGATTGCAGGCAGATCATTTTGCGTGTCTTTTGCACATAACCGGCGGAGAAACCTTGCAACCCACAGTTACTTCAAACCCAATTGAACTGGTATGCCCGGCGGGCAGCCTGCCGGCGCTGAAAGCGGCGGTCGATAATGGCGCCGACTGCGTTTATCTCGGTTTCCGCGATGCGACCAATGCGCGCAATTTCGCCGGGTTGAATTTCGATGATGCCGCCGTGACCGAAGGCGTGCGCTATGCGCGTGATCGTGGGCGCAAGGTGCTGGTGGCGCTCAATACCTATCCGAAAGCCACGTCGCTGCACATGTGGCACGCTGCGGTTGACCGCGCGGCGCAACTCGGCGTCGATGCGCTGATCATGGCCGATCCGGGGCTGATGCAATACACAGCGAAAAACCACCCGCAATTGCGGCTGCATCTGTCGGTGCAGGGCTCGGCCACGAATTACGAAGCAATTAATTTCTATCAGCGCCATTTTGGCGTTTCGCGCGCGGTGCTGCCGCGCGTGCTGTCTGTGGCGCAGGTGGAGCAACTGGCAAGGAACACGACGGTCGAAATCGAGGTATTTGCGTTCGGCAGCCTGTGCGTGATGGTCGAAGGCCGCTGTGCGCTGTCGTCGTATGTCACCGGCGAAGCGCCGAACACCAATGGCGTTTGCTCGCCGGCGAAGGCGGTACGCTGGCAGCAGACACCGAAAGGGCTGGAATCGCGGCTGAACAGCGTGCTGATCGACCGCTATGCCGACGGTGAGAACGCCAGCTACCCGACGCTGTGCAAGGGGCGGTTCGAAGTGAATGACGAAAGCTACTATGCGATCGAAGAACCGGCCAGCCTGAACACACTGGAACTGCTGCCCAAGCTGCTGGAAATCGGCGTGCGCGCGGTCAAGATTGAAGGGCGGCAGCGCAGCCCGGCTTACGTGGCGCAGGTAACGCGCGTCTGGCGCGACGCGATCGACGCCTGCCGCGCCAATGCGCAGCAATACGCGGTCAAACCGGCGTGGATGAACGAACTGAACAAGGTGGCCGAAGGACAGCAGCATACGCTCGGCGCCTACCATCGCAGCTGGAAATAGCGGGAGAGAATGTGAAGCTTTCATTGGGGCCGTTGCTATATTACTGGCCGCGCGAACAGGTGCTGGCGTTTTACCAGCAAATGGCGGCCGCGCCGCTCGATATCGTCTATCTGGGCGAAGCGGTGTGCTCGCGCCGGCATGAGCTGCGGCTGGCGGACTGGCTGGAGCTGGCGGACAAACTAGCCGCCGCCGGCAAGCAAACCGTGCTGTCGACGCAGGCGTTGATCGAATCCGAAGCGGATCTGCAAACGATGCGCAAAATCGCCGGCAACGGCCGCTTTCTGGTCGAGGCGAACGATATCGGCGCGGCGCACAAGCTGGCCGACGCCGGCGTGCCGTTCGTCGCCGGGCCGCACCTTAACCTGTACAACCCGGCGGCGCTCGAACTGCTGGCCACACTGGGGGCAAAACGCTGGGTAATCCCGCTGGAAATGTCACGCGATGATCTGGCCGCGATGCAGCAAAACCGGCCAGATGGCGTCGAGACCGAAGTGTTCGCCTACGGCCGGATGCCACTGGCGTTTTCCGCTCGCTGTTTCACTGCGCGCCACCACGACCTGCCGAAAGACGACTGTCATTTCCGCTGCATCGACCATCCGGACGGGCTGACGCTCAAAACAAGGGAAGGGCAGCCATTCCTGGTGCTCAACGGCATCCAGACGCAATCGAGCCGGGTCTATAATCTGGCGAACGAATTGCCGCAAATGCGCCAGCTTGGGGTCGATGTCGTGCGCATCAGCCCGCAGGCGCAGCATAGCGGCGAGATTGCAGGCCTGTTCCGCTCGGTGCTGGCGCAGCAGTTGGCGCCGCAGGAGGCGCTAGCGCAGATGGCCAAGCTGATGCCGGATGAGCCGTGCAATGGTTACTGGCACGGCAAGCCGGGGCTGGACCTGCATCCGCAATGATGCCAGAATGGCGGGGTATATTGCCAAAACCATGGTCTGGGCCATGTTTTTGCTGGCTGTTTTAAAATACTACCCACAGTATATTTTCTGGCCTAATTGCACCAAACCGACTTTTGAGTCAGTTATTTTGGCATAACACCCCGGAACCACAAGGAAACACCACGATGAACCAGAAATACTTGCGGCTGCCCAGTTTCGTCGGCAAGGCAATGTCGCTGCTGCCGGCCTATCCCGGCTCGCTGCTGTTCGTCTCAGGGCTGAATCTGGCGTTGAAATCGCGCATTCCGCACGATGTGCAGCAATCGCTGGCAGGCAAGCGCCTGCGGATTCACGTCACCGATGCCGGTGTGACTTTCGATTTCACCTGGAAGCGCGACCAGTTCGTTGCTGGCTGGAACGGTGGCGAAACCGACCTGACGATCGCCGCCAGTGCGCACGATTTCTTGCTGCTGGCGCAGCGCAAGGAAGACCCGGATACGCTGTTTTTCAGCCGCCGCTTGCTGATGGAGGGCGATACCGAACTGGGGTTGATGGTGAAAAATACGCTGGACGCGATCGATCTGTCCACCTTCGATTTGGCGCTGCTGGCGCCAAACCGCGTTTTTTCAGAGTTGAAGTCGAAGTTTAAATAGCAGATGCAACCGATTGAAAGAAAAAGATTAATTTTTCTTTTTTCGTTGCTGCTCGGCTTCCGCCGCATCTTCTTCGGCGGCTTTGAGCTTCCATGAACGCTGGCGCTTGCCGGCATCGACAATCTGCGGATGGTTGCTGCACAGTTCAATCACGTCATTGCGCGGGATGCTGAGCGCCTTGGCGATTTCATCAGTGGTGGCGGCGTTCGGATTGCCGGCCGATGCGACCAGGTACTCGTAAATCGCAATGCTGTGCTGCTTGGCTTTCTTTTTCTGCCAGAACGACTTGAGCGAGCCGTAAATCAGCGCGCCAGCGATTGGCAACAGCAACATGGCCATGACACTGGCCGCCATATTTTTCTGGTAAAACGCAATCAGGCTATCCATGCTTTAACTTCGTTCTTGTTCGCTTAAGTACAGGGAAATCGGGATGTGCTGCCATATGCTTTGTCGCGGGCGCCATTCTGCGGCATCCGTCCTGACGAGTCAACGGAAATCAGTGCAGGAAGCGCGTCAGAGGCCAGGCATTGGCGCGAACGCTTCCCGCGATAGGGCGTTTAACTGGCCAAAGTCCGACCGAGCACGTTTTCGACCGAGGTGATCTTGCTTTTCAGGCGGCTCTTGTCGCCGGCACGGTAGTCGGTCTTGATGTTGGTTGTAATCCGGTCGCAGTCCTTGGCCAGATCCTTGAAGCAGGCCGTGGCAACCGCCATCACTTCATCCCATTCGCCTTCCAGGATGGTGCCCATCGGGGTCATCTGGTAGGTCACGCCGCTTTTGTCGATGATGTCCATCGCGCGCGCCACATAAGACGACAGGTTGACTCCCTTGTCATTCGGGAAAATTTGCAGTTCCAGCAAAACCATGTGTGCCTCCTCGTCAATGCGCAATAAAAGTTCAAGTATGCCTGAATTCACCCATGCATCAAACCGTTTGCGCATATAAAAAAGCATGATGGGGTATTTAGCCCCATCATGCTCAAAGGGAAGTGGTTTGTTAACGCGACTTGCTTAGGAACTGCGCGACTTCTGCATTATTGCGCTGGCGCTACTTTGGGAGATTTGCTTCCACAGCATTTCCAGCGCCATCTGCTTGGTGCTGAACGAAGGGTAGGTCAGGAAGTTGTCTATGGCCTCATTGGTTGATTGCGGTGCCAACTGCACAGTGGCGTCGGTCAGGGTTTCGGAACAACTTGATTGTGTCTGGTTAATCATCTCGGCTCCAATAATGTCTGCTACAACTTGACTGCACTGCTTGATGATTTCAATACGCTTGGTGCGTGAACGATACATGGTGGATTGATTGAAGACGAAGGTTGCTGAATTTCACTTTCGTGTCGGTTGACTGTGGTACATCTGAAGCACTGCGACTATCATTCTTTCAGCATGATCTTCCAGATACCGTATTGACATCTTGATATACCTCAATTCAGTTAACTGATGGCATACACACCTGTTTTTCTGCCTTTAACCAGTAAGCATTTACCGGATAATCCAGCATATATCATGCCAATGTTAACGATCTGTTACATAAGCATTTTTGCAAGCAAATTGACATGCCGAACCAACCAACTCAAGTGCTGATCGTCGATGACGACACCGAAATCTGCGGATTGCTGGTCAACTATCTGCGCGATTTCGGCATGAATGCGCAAGGCGTCCATGATGGTGCGGCGATGCGCACCGCAATGGCCGCCAATCGATACGATCTGGTGATTCTCGACCTGATGCTGCCGGGCGAGGATGGCTTGTCGCTGTGCCGGCAATTGCGCGTCAGCAGTGAAATCCCGGTCATCATGCTGACCGCCAGAGGCGAAACCGCCGATCGGGTGGTGGGGCTGGAACTGGGCGCGGACGATTACATCATCAAGCCGTTCGATCCGCGTGAACTGGTCGCCAGAATACACACCATCTTGCGGCGCAGCAGGCAGGGCGACAAACCGGCAACGCAATTGCCGGAGGATCAGGTTGGTTTTGACGGCTGGAAGCTGAACCGCACGATGCGGCAACTGGTCAGCCCGCAGCAAATGGTCGTGCCGCTATCGAATGCCGAATTCCGCCTGCTATGGGCTTTTCTGGAGCGTCCGCGCCGCGTGCTGAGCCGCGATCAACTGATGGATGCCGCACGCGGCCAGCTGGCGACGGCGTTCGACCGCAGCATTGATTTGCTGGTGTCGCGCCTGCGGCAAAAACTCGATGATGAACCCAAGAATCCCCGGCTTCTGAAAACCGTGCGCGGCGAAGGCTACCTGTTCGACGCGCAGGTAATGCGATGAAACGCCTGATCCCGGATACCATCTTCGCCCGGCTGTTCGCGCTGATCGTGCTGGCGATACTCGTCAGCCATCTGGCCACTTTCGCCGTTCTGTTCGGTTTTTATGGCGAGCGACTCCCGCCATCACCGGAGCACCGGTTCGAACCTGCGCCGCAGGGAACCTTCGGCCTGCCCGGCAACCATCGTCCGCCGATGCAGCCGCCGTGGCAAGGCAAATTGCCGCCACCACACGCACCCGAATTCAAACCGATGCGCGAAGGCGGCCCGCCGCCGGGATTATGGATCGGGCTGGTAACGCAATTTATCGCGCTGACGATCGCTGCCTGGTTTGGCGCACGTGTGCTGGCGCGCCCCATCCAGCGGCAGGCACGTGCTGCGGCGCAGCTAGGCGAAACGCTGAACAGCCCGTTGCTGGACGAGGAAGACGGCCCGGCCGAGGCGCGACAGGCAGCGCAGGTGTTCAACCAGATGCAGCGGCGCATCCGCGCGCACATCGACGAACGGGAGCGGTTTCTCGCCGCCGTGTCGCACGATTTGCGCACACCGCTCACACGGATGAAGCTGCGTCTGGAACGTCCGGATGAAAATATCCAGACCGATCGGCTGCTGTCCGACATCGACGAAATGGCCATGATGCTCAACGCCACGCTCGACTACCTGCGCGACGAATCGATGGTTGAGGAACAGCAAAAGCTTGATATCCACGCCTTGCTCGATTCGATGGCCGAAGATGCCAGGGAAAACGGACGCGACGTCACGCTCGCGGGCGAAGCCAGGCCGATATGGACGCGGCCGCTGACGCTGCGCCGCGCGCTGTCGAACCTGATCGAAAATGCATTGCGCTACGGTCACAAGGCCGCCATCACGCTGACCGATGCGCCGACATCGCTGGTGATCGAAATCCGCGATGCTGGGCAGGGCATCCCCGCCGACAAACTTGAAGCCGTGTTCGAACCATTCGTCCGGCTCGAAACCTCGCGCAACAAGGCCTATGGCGGCGTAGGGCTGGGGTTGTCGATTGCGCGGGAAGCGGCACGCCAGTGCGGCGGAGAGCTAACGCTGAAAAACGCCGATGGCGGCGGACTGCTCGCCATGATAAGCCTGCCGCGCGCCACCTGAATGCAAACTGTCGTATGTTTGCGAACTGATACAAACCGCACATAACGCCGATACACTCGGCTGAAATCATGGCATCACTGGAACTGGGTTTTGGTTCCTCTGGCTCACCAGATAAAGGAGATGATCATGAGCGCAATCAGCAGTGTAAGCAGCATGGTGAACAGCCTGTTCTCCAGAATCGATACCAGCAATCAGGGTTATATCGACAAGGCGGGGCTCAAATCCGCCTTTCAGGAAATCACATCGTCGGATGCTGAAAGTTCTTCCAGCAGCGTCGATGCCATTTTCAGCAAATTCGATAGCGACAGCGACGGCAAGCTCACCAAGTCGGAGATGACCGATGGAATGACGAAGCTGGCGCAGGAGCTGGACAACCAGTTCAACCAGTCGCGCCTGGCTAGCGGCACGAATTCGCTCGAAAACACCAGCGGCTACACCAAGGATGAATTGACCAGCCTGATCGACCAGGTCGGCAGCACCGACAGCAAGCGTACTTCGCTGATGTCCAGCATCGTCAGCAACTTCGACAAGGCGGATACCGACGGCAACGGTAAGGTATCGAACGCCGAAGCCATGGCCTACGACCAGACGCTGCAAGCCAGCAGCAGCTCAAGCACCAGTTCAACCAGCGGTACGACCACTTCCGATGCCGGCTTCACCAAGGATGAACTGACGGCGCTGATCGATGAACTGGGCAGCACCGACAGCAAGCGTACTTCGCTGATGTCCAGCATCGTCAACAATTTCGACAAGGCTGATACCGATGGCGACGGCAAGGTATCGAACGCCGAAGCGATGACCTACGACCAATCGACCAGCGCGACCTCATCCACCACCACGACCGCGCAAGCAGGCGCGATGCCGCCGCCTCCGCCGCCGGGAAAATCTCAGGGCAGCGGCGACAGCACCAGTTCTAGCTCCAGCAGCAGCTACGACGCGGCCGACACCAACGAAGATGGCGTCGTCAGCGCACAGGAACGCATTGCCTACGAGAGCAGCAATGCAACGTCGCAAACTGAAAATATGTCCGTGATGAAAATGATGGTGCAACTGCTGCAGGCTTATGGCACCACCTCCACCAGCAGCACGCAAACGGCAAGCAGCACCATTTCCGCCGTTGCCTGATTCCTTCTGCGCTCCCCAACCGGCTGGATGCTAGGCGATTTCGCCCATCCAGCCGCATAATCAAAAAACAATACCAATCAGGCAATTTCAGGCTATGCTTGCATACGGCGTCATTGCGCCGGATGACCGCAAGCAAAACAACAAATGCCTGAAACGCCACGCCTGATCTACACGATGGAACAAACGCACCGGCTGTCGGGATGCGTTACGTGCGCGCACGTCGAATACATTTACTTCACCGGCGTGGTCTGCCATCACCCATCGCCTGAAATCGATCCAGCCGGCGTATGCCGCAGCCACCAGCATCTCAGGCTTGCTCAAGATGCAGTAACAAGAAGTAATTAATAAGACACCGTGACCCAGAATTGTGCGTCCAATCGTATGAATCCTGTGGCGGATGTTCGTAAGTAGAGAGCTATCAGGTCAGATTAAGGAGAAAAATATGGATACGGAATTGAATGTGAATCGTTTGGTTGATATGGTGGATTATCAGCAGGATGCTGTCGTCAGCAAGACTATCGTGAAAAAAGGAACAGGGACGGTAACCTTGTTTGCCTTTGACGAAGGGCAGGGGCTTTCGGAGCACACAGCACCATTCGATGCGATGGTGCAAGTGTTAGATGGAGAAGTTGAAATCAGCATTTCCGGAAAGCCTTACCACTTGGCGCAAGGCGATTTCATTGTCATGCCTGCCAACGAACCACATGCGCTTAAAGGCATCAGGAAATTCAAGATGATGCTGATCATGATTCGTTCATGACAATCTCCAGATGGAAAAAACATCCAAACCCGCTTTGATCTGGCTGGCGTTGCTGTTTTGTTTGCTTGTGCTCGGTGGTTGCGAACGCGAAAAGGACCGGCTGGATCTGCAAGTGCGCGAACTGTGCGCCAAGGATGGTGACATCAGGGTGTATGAGACGGTGGTGTTGCCGCCTGAGAAATTCAATAAATGGGGGCAGGTGAATTTTTATGAGCCAACGTAGGACGGCTGCCCATACTGCCTTTAATTTTCGGCGTGTCGTTTTACATAATACAAATTATGCGAAATTGCAGGTCAATTTTCGGCGCAATGTGGACATGGTTCAAACGGCTGTTATCTGGCGCCGCACTTGCCCCGACAGCACTTTATAGAAAAATTTCGCGCTTTCAGACACCTGACAGGCACAGGCGCATTTCCTGTTCTTTAGCGGTCACCGGTTGTGGCGATCTCGGCGCGCTCACTGCCGTTGTCTGGCTTCATGCCATCAACACCATAAATGCTGCTGTGCACATCAATGAAAGACTGGCGGAACAAGAAGCTGGAAGCATCCTCCGGCATCGACAGGCATCCCATACGGACGGCTTCGGCGATTTCAAACAGGACGATATTGTTTGGCATGGTTCTCATGTTGCAGTTCCAAAAGTTAGACGCACGCATTCTGGCAGCAAAAAGTGACTGGCTGGTGACGCGGCAATATTCAGAACTATGCTGCCGGTTTGGCATCGATTCTCTTTTGTGGTGCGAATTTGCCATGTAATAATAGCTGCACGGGCATTTTGCCCTGATAACAACAGGAGAAAATTTATGAAGAAGATTGTGATTGCCGCCCTGCTGGGCCTGTTTGCCGCTACGTCTTTTGCTGCCGATGCCGCCTGTGATGCGAAGGCAGCCGAGAAAAAACTGGCTGGCGCAGCCAAGGAAAGCTTCGTCACCAAGTGCGAAAAGGATACGATCAAGGCTAGCTGCGACAAGCAGGCTGCCGACAAGAAACTCGCTGGCGCGGCCAAGAATAGTTTCGAAAAGAAATGCAGCAGCGATGCAATCAATGCCAGCTGCGACAAGGAAGCTGCCGGCAAGAAACTGGCTGGCGCAGCCAAGAATAGCTACGTCAAGAAGTGTGTAAAAGACATGCTGTAACTCATTGATGAAGAATAAAAAAACGGGGGCAGCCCCCCGTTTTTTTATTGCGCGGAAATGCTATTGAAATGCCGCTGCGGAACTGCCCCACAGGGATTTGACCATTCCAGCGCCAACCGATGCGCCGAACTTTTTCAGCATCCGTTCGCGCAAGCCTTCGTGTTCGGTGTAATCGACCATTTCATCCGCTTTCAGCACATCGCGCGCCACCGATTCGACCGTGCCGAAATCATCGGCCAGCCCCAGTTCAACCGCCTTGCTGCCGCTCCAGAACAGGCCGGAAAAGATTTCCGGATTTTCTTTCAGCCTGTTGCCGCGTCCCTTGCGCACCACATCAATGAATTGCTGGTGAACTTCATCCAGCATTTTTTGTGCGTGTTCCTTGTGTCTGGCCGATTGCGGACTGAACGGGTCGAGGAAGCCCTTGTTTTCGCCCGCCGTCATCAACCTGCGTTCCACACCCAGTTTTTCCATCGCGCCGGTGAAGCCGAAGCTGTTGATTAGCACGCCGATCGAACCGACTATGCTGGCCTTGTCGACGTAAATCTTGTCCGCCGCCGCCGCAATGTAATACCCGCCCGATGCGCAGATTTCATTCACGACCACATACAGCGGTTTTTCCGGATAGGCCTTGCGCAGGCGCTGAATCTCGTCGTTGATCATGCCGGCCTGCACCGGGCTGCCGCCGGGGCTGTTGATGCGCAGAACCACGCCAACCGAGCCCTTGTCGGAAAAGGCATTGTTCAATGCCGGTATCACCGATTTGGAGGCGCTGTTCTGATCGGCGCTGATCGGACCGTCGATGTCGATTACTGCGGTATGCCGGCCGAAGGATTCCTTGTCGCTGCGCTTCATGTCCATGAATTGCCAGATGCTGAACACGATCAGCAGCAAGACCGAGCATTTGAAAAAGATGCTCCAGCGGCGACGCGTGCGCTGTTCTTTTAGCGCGGCAAAAGCCAGCTGTTCGAGAACTTCGCGTTCCCATCCTTCCTTTTCCGGTTTGGCGGCCGGCTTGTCGTTTTGTTCGTTCATATGTTCGCTTGGTAAATGGTCAGTCATGCCCTGACAGGGCGCGCAAATTCATCCGGATGCCAGACAATCCGGCCATCCTTTTCTTCAACATGGATCACTTGCAGGCGCCCGCCACTGCATGGACCGCCAGCGCAGCGCCCGGTGTCCGGCATGTAAACCGCGCCATGCTTCGCGCACATCAGGAAATGCCCGCTTGAATCGAAAAATCTGCCGCTACCCTGATCGAGCTCCAGCGGCAAATGGAGGCATCGGTTCAGGTATCCATGCACCACACCCTGATGCCGCACCACGAAACCAGTTGCATCTTCACCCGCGGCGGTCAGCGGAAAACGCACACCCTGCTCGCCTTCCGGCAAATCAGCCGATGCGCAAACCGGGATGCCCTCGCCAGTCATCATGCATGCCTGCGCAGCCAGTCGTGCAATTCGGCTACGGAATTGGCGGCAAACAGCGGATTGAATTCGCGCAGCATCGTTTCCGGATGCGCGCCATAATGCACCGCAATGCCGCTGGCACCGGCGTTGCTCGCCATTTGCAAATCATGCGTGGTGTCGCCAATCATTACCGTGCGTCCGATGTCTTGCCCGAGCTGTTCGGTCAGTTCCTGCAGCATTGCCGGATGCGGTTTCGAATGGGTTTCATCGGCGCAGCGCGTGGCATCGAACAGCGAACCAAGGCTGGATTCCTGCAGCGCACGGTTCAAACCAGCACGGCTCTTGCCGGTGGCCACCGCCAGCAGATAGCCCATTTGCGATAGTTCGTCCAGCATTTCGCGCACGCCGTCGAACAGCGTCAGGCCGTGGTCGCGGCTCAGATAATGATGGCGGTAGCGTTCTATCATTTGCGGATAGTACTTCGGCTCCAGCCCCGGCATCGCCGCGCGCAATGCTTCCGGCAATCCGAGCCCGATCACGTATGCCGCGGCGTGATTGTCCGGCACCGGCAGACCGAGATCCCGCGCCGAAGCCTGGATCGATTTCACGATCGCGGCCGTGCTGTCCATCAATGTGCCATCCCAATCAAACACGATCAGGTCGAATTGCTTTTGTGCCATACCGTGGGCAGAAAACCGCCCGCTCCTTGTCAGTCAGTTGTCGTATCTTCGCGCACCGCGTCATCCGTCGCTTCCAGGCCATGCAGGAAACGCTCACATTCAGCCGCCAGCGGCGAATCAATGGTGATCGTTTCGCCGGTTTCCGGGTGCGTGAACTGGATCTTATATGCGTGCAAAAACATCCGTTTCAAGCGGTTGCGACCGCCTTCGGCTTTTTGCAGTTGCCGATTCAGCGCAAAATCGCCGTATTTGTCGTCACCTGCAATCACGAAACCACTTGATGAAAGGTGTACCCTAATCTGGTGCGTGCGCCCTGTTTTCAGTTCGGCTTCCAGCAACGCATAGTCGTCATATTTTTGCAGCAGGTTGAAGATCGTGTGCGACGCCATGCCGCCCTCCTGCACCCGCACCCGTTTTTCGCCGTCGGAAGTCGAATACTTGTACAGCGGCAGCTTCACATGCTGGCGCGCATTTTTCCAGTCGCCACGTACCAGCGTCAGGTAACGCTTGTCAACCGTGCCGCCGCGGATTTGCTCGTGCAGGTGCTTCAGCGCGGAGCGTTTTTTGGCCACCAGCAGGATGCCGGAAGTTTCGCGATCCAGCCGATGCACCAGTTCGAGGAATTTCGCGTCGGGCCGCTTGGCGCGCAACTGTTCAATCACGCCATAGCTGACGCCCGAACCGCCATGCACGGCAACGCCAGCCGGTTTGTCGATAATCAGCAGATGGCTGTCCTCGTACAGGATGGGGAAATCCGCTGCTGGCACCGTTTGCACAGGCTTTTCTGCCGTGCGCACCGGTGGGATGCGCACGATATCGCCCGCTTCCAGCCGGTAGGTTTGATCGATGCGCCCCTTGTTGACGCGCACTTCGCCGGAACGCAGGATGCGATAGATGTGGCTTTTCGGCACACCTTTGCATATGCGTAACAGGAAATTGTCTATGCGCTGACCGGCATCTTCGTCTGAAATTGTGACGAATTGCACCTCTGGCTGTGCCCGCGAAGCCTTCGCGCCGTGACGCTTTTCAGCAACTTTCCCTGAAAATCTCTCTAAGTCCTTCATTTTGAATATATAATCAACAGGGAGCCAGTATAAAACAAGTTCTGGCCTGACGGGTTACAATATTGTTTCCGTATATGGGGCCTTTCATCGGCCTAGCCCAGCTGCAAATTCGATGAAAAAAGTGTACGCATCATCCCCGATGCCCGCCCGGGTTGCGCCGTAGATGCAATCGGACAGGCATCGTGATGTCGAACAAACTGTTTGGATTTCAAGGATAAGTCCGGCAAGCACCACCTGAAATCGTGTGCTTGCTGGTTGATGAGATGGCGTTTCTGGCTGCCGTTAACCCTGTTTGTCGTTATCGATAAACCTGCTTGTTGCCCACGAATATGTTTTTTTTATTTGAAATATTCAGACTGCTCAATCGTGCAGAGGCATCCTGGCATGGCGGCCAACCCGTTCGCATCCGCGCCCATTTGCCGCAACGTGGTACCCATTCCATGTCGTTGCGCCGCATCCCATGGCAATTCCCACCTCCCCAGACACTTCGTTCGAGCGTACGTTCGATGACCATTGCCGCGTTTGCCTCAGGCTGAATGCGGCATGAATGAGAGCCTTCGGGCTCCGGAGTGCAATATAAATGAAACGCATGTTGTTCAACGCAACGCAGCAGGAAGAATTGCGCGTTGCGATTGTCGATGGCCAGAAGCTGATCGACATCGATATCGAAATCGCCGGACGCGAGCAGCATAAGTCCAACATCTACAAAGCCGTGGTCACGCGCATCGAGCCTTCGCTCGAAGCCTGCTTCGTGAACTATGGCGAAGATCGCCACGGTTTCCTGCCATTCAAGGAAGTCACGCGCGCCTTCTTCAAGGAAGGTGTCGACGTACGCAATGCGTCGGTCAAGACCGCGCTGCGTGAAGGTCAGGAAGTCATGGTGCAGGTGGAAAAGGAAGAACGCGGCAACAAGGGCGCGGCGCTGACCACCTTTGTTTCGCTGGCTGGCCGTTACCTGGTGCTGATGCCGAACAACCCTCGCGGCGGCGGCGTTTCGCGCCGGGTCGAAGGCGAGGAACGGCAGGAATTGCGCGAGGCGATGGACAAGCTCGAACTGCCGGCGGGCATGTCGGTCATCGCGCGCACCGCCGGCATTGGCCGCAGTGTCGAGGAACTGCAATGGGACTTGAATTACCTGTTGCAACTGTGGCGCGCAATTGACAGCGCCGGCAAATCAGCGCCGGGCGCCTTCCTGATTTACCACGAATCCTCGCTCGTGATTCGCGCTATTCGTGACTATTTCCAGCCGGATATCGGCGAAATTCTGGTCGATACCGACGAGATTTACGAACAGGCGCGCCAGTTCATGAGCCACGTGATGCCGGACATGGTGCATCGCGTGAAGCGTTACACCGACGACGTGCCGCTGTTCTCACGCTTCCAGATCGAGCACCAGATCGAAACCGCGTATTCGCGCACGGTACCGCTACCGTCCGGCGGCGCGATCGTCATTGACCACACTGAAGCGCTGGTATCGATTGACGTCAACTCCGCCCGCTCAACCCGCGGCACCGACATCGAAACCACGGCCTTCAACACCAACTGCGAGGCAGCGGAAGAAGTCGCGCGCCAGTTGCGCCTGCGCGACCTGGGCGGCCTGATCGTGATCGACTTCATCGACATGGAAAGCTCGCGCAACCAGCGCGAAATCGAAAACCGGCTGAAGGATGCGCTGCATTACGACCGTGCCCGCGTACAGATGGGCAAGATTTCGCGTTTCGGCCTGATGGAACTGTCGCGCCAGCGGCTGCGTCCTTCGCTGTCCGAAGGTACGCATGTCACCTGCCCGCGCTGCAACGGCACCGGCCATATCCGCGATATCGAATCTTCCGCGCTGCAAATCCTGCGCATCATCCAGGAAGAAGCGATGAAGGAAAATTCGGCCATGATTCATGCGCAGATGCCGGTCGATGTGGCGGCCTTCCTGCTGAATGAAAAGCGCGGCGAGATCCTGAAGATCGAAACCCGCCATCACGTGCGCCTGATCGTCATTCCGAACAAGCATCTGGAAACGCCGCACTACAAACTCGAACGCATCAAACAGGACGATCCGCGCCTCGATGACAGCGAGGCCAGCTATGCGCTGGCAGAACAGGCAGATACCGACGCCGGCTACGACAAGCGCCAGAAGGAAACAGCAAAACCGCGCCAAGAAGCCGTGGTTCAGGGCTTCACACCGGTACAGCCTGCACCAGTGCGCAAACCGGTCGAACCGGAGGTTGCGCCCGTAGCAGTGCAGGAAGAAGGTTTCTTCAGCCGCCTGTTTGGCTTCTTCCGTTCGAAACCGGCGGAACAGGCTGCTGCCCCGGCACCAGCCAAGGAAGGCAAGCCGGCACAGGGAGGCGAACGCTCTGCGCGTGGCCGCGGGCGTGGCCGTCGCGGTGGCCGTGATCGCGAGGAACGCGAAACACGCCGTAATGAACCGCGCAGCGAGCAACGTGAGGAACAACCGGCTAAACAGCAGCCCAAGACCGAGGTGACGGCCGAGCCGGCAGCACCGCGTCCGCCGCGCCAGCCACGTCAGCCGCGTGAAGGCGCGCGCAGCCAGCGCGAAGATCGCAAAGAAGCCGTCGCTGCCGAAGCGCGCACGGAAGAAGTGCAAAAGGACAAGGCATTGCTAGCTGCTGCCTCCGTGGCTGTAACCACAGGCAATATCGAGCCAGCTATGCCGTTGCAGGCTGGCGACGAAGCCGCGCCACAACTTGTTGATGGCATCGAAACGACCGAACAAACCGGCGAAGAACCGCGCCGCCGTCGCCGCCGTGGCGGCCGCAATCGCAACCGCCGTGGAGATCGCGCCGCGCGTGGCGATGCGCCTGAAAATGCCGAGGATATGGCTGAGGGTGGCGACGAGCAGCCCGCGAACGAATTGCAGGCATCGGCCGAACAGGCCACTGCACCACTGGCAGAAGCAGCAATCAACGAGCCAGTCAGCAAGCCAGTTGCCGTTACGGCAGAACCGGTTCAGCCTGCCGCACCAGCAGTCGCAGCAGTCGAGCTGGCGTCGGCCGTGGTGGTACCGGATGCAGTGCCGCCGGAAGTCGCCAGCGCCGAGCAGGAAAATGAAGCGCCTTTCTGCTGGACTGCGCCGGAACTTGCTTCGGCTGCCGTTGAAACGCCAGCCGTGCCGGCTGAAGCGCCTGCCGTGATAGAAGCACAAGCGCAATTAACTTTGGCTATCGCTGATGAAGTGCCGGCCGAAGTCGTGGCGCCGCGGGAAGCAGTCGCGGTTGAGGTTGAAACGGCGCCAGCGCCGGTTGTCGAAGCAGTTGCTGCTGTTCCGGTGCAACCGGCAGCGGTTGTTGTGGCAAACGCGGCCGAAAATGCACCTGAAGCAGCTTCCGGCAGCGACGACATATCCGACATCCTCGCCGCCGCCGGACTGACGATGGCAACGACCGATCCGGAAAAAGTGCGCGCGGTGCAGGATAGTCAGCCGGCGCAGGACGAAGTCGTGCCAGTGCGCCGCCGCGTACGCCGTCCGCAGCAAGCCGTGTCGGATGAACCGCTGGTTCAGGTGGATACCCGCCGCGACTGATCCACACCTATTTACTGGATAACAGGGGAGCGTGCGCGCTCCCCTGCGCTTTTTCCGCTGCTGTGCTAACGTATCTGCATGAACCACAAGATCATTCCGATCGCCAGTTACCATTATCCGAACGCGGTGCCAGCGGTTCCCCAGCGGCTTGAACAGCCGGATGGCCTGCTGACCGATGCGCACGGTCGTCCGCTGCGCGACCTGCGCATTTCAGTCACCGATCGCTGCAATTTCCGCTGCACGTACTGCATGCCGAAAACGGTGTTCGGCAAGGATTTCTTGTTCCAGCCGCATGCATCGCTGCTGTCGTTCGAGGAGATCACGCGGCTGGCAAAGATTTTCGTCGCACACGGTGTCGAAAAGCTGCGTCTGACTGGCGGCGAACCGCTGCTGCGCAAGGATGTCGAGCGGCTGATTGCCCAGTTGAGCGCACTCAGGACGCCCGATGGCCGCGAGCTGGATCTGACGCTGACCACCAACGGTTCGCTGCTGGCAAAAAAGGCGCTCAGCCTGCGCGACGCAGGCCTGAAACGCCTGACCGTATCGCTTGATGCGCTCGACGATGCGGTTTTTCGGCAAATGAATGATGTTGATTATCCTGTGGCCAGCGTGCTGCACGGCATCGAGATGGCGCAGCAGGCCGGCTTCGATGTCATCAAGCTCAACATGGTGGTCCGGCGCGGCGTGAATGAGCGTGAAATCCTGCCGATGGCGCGCCATTTCAAGGGCACGCGCTTCATCGTGCGTTTCATCGAATACATGGACGTCGGCTCCAGCAATGAATGGAATCTGGCTGAAGTGGTGCCGTCGTCCGACATCATCCGCATGATCGACGCTGAAATGCCGCTGGAACAAATCGATGCCAATTATGCCGGCGAAACGGCCGAACGCTGGCGCTACCTCGATGGCGGCGGCGAAATCGGCGTCATTGCCAGCGTCACGCACGCCTTTTGCAGCGACTGTTCGCGCGTGCGCCTTGCCACCGATGGCAAGCTGTACACCTGCCTGTTCGCCACCCAGGGCCACGACCTGCGCGCGCTGCTGCGCGCCGGCCGTTCGGACATCGAAATCGCTTCCGCGCTGGCGCAACTGTGGCGGGTGCGCGATGATCGCTATTCGGAACTGCGCGCCAGTCTGGCGAACGTGCCGCAAAAGAAGATCGAAATGTCTTACATCGGCGGCTGATTTGTCGGTTTTTCCGGGGGTATAATGCAAAAAGTAGCTGCTCCGCCACGGTTCCTGCGGCTGTTTTGAGATACACGGGGCAGTATTTTTTGGCACCCAATTCGGCCCGATGCGCCGCGTTTTGCGAAAAAAGGACTCTCGATGCCAGACAGGCAGCAGATCACCGGCCTGATCCTCGCCGGCGGACAAGGCTCAAGGATGGGCCATCTCGACAAGGGGCTGCAACTGCTGGCGGGCGAACCGCTGATCGCGCATGTGATTCGCCGCTTGTCGCCGCAAGTCGGCCCGCTGCTGATCAACGCGAACCGCAACCTCGAAACCTATCGCCAGTTCGGCTCGCCGGTGGTATCCGATGAATTGACCGGCTTCGAAGGCCCGCTGGCCGGCTTGCAGGCCGGACTGCGGCATTGCAGCACGCCCTACCTCGTAACCGCCCCTTGCGACGGCCCTTTCCTACCCGAAGATCTGGTGGCGAAACTGTCCGACGCGCTTGCGCGCGAGCAGGCCGATGTCGCACTTGCCGTCACTGGCGAAGGCGAACAGCGGCAGCCGCAACCAGTGTACTGCCTGCTGAAGACCGCGCTGCTGCCACAACTGGAAAACTATCTGCACAGCGGCCAGCGCAAAATTGGCGGCTGGTATGCGCCGCTGAAAGTGGCCGAGGTCCATTTCGGTGATGAAACGGCTTTTCGCAACATCAATACGCTGGACGAATTGCGCGCCTGCGCACCGGATGACACCGCAAAGGAAACGACACCATGACCAACCGCTCGCTGTCCGACATCGTCAGTTGCCTGTCAGATTACGACCCGGACGCATTGCCGGTTGAGCAGGCGCAGCGCATCATCCGCGAATTCATCACGCCGGTCGAAGCGATCGAGAAAATCGCCATCCGCAGCGCGCTCGGACGGGTGCTGGCGCAAGACATTGTTTCGCCGATCGACGTGCCGGCGCATGACAATTCAGCCATGGATGGCTATGCCTTCCGTGGCGCCGACTTGCAGCCGGGGGAAAATGCATTTCGCGTCATCGGCACGGCCTACGCCGGCCAGGCATACACTGGCGCGGTCGGAACCGGCGAATGCGTGCAAATCATGACTGGCGCGGTCATGCCGGCAGGCTGCGATACCGTCGTGCCGCAGGAATTCATCGAAACTGCCGGCGATCGCATCAGCATCGTGCCCGGCGCGGTGGTACAAGGCGACAACCGCCGGCTAAAGGGCGAAGACCTGTGTAGCGGGAAAATCGCACTGAAACAAGGCGCGATCCTGCGCCCCGCGCACCTCGGCTTGCTGGCCTCGCTGGGCATCGCCGAAGTCCCGGTGCGGCGCAAATTGCGCGTCGCTTTTTTTTCCACCGGCGATGAATTGCGCTCGCTGGGCGAACCGTTGGACCAAGGCAGCGTCTACGACAGCAACCGTTACACGATATACGGCATGCTGACCAGGCTGGGCTGCGACATCATCGACATGGGCGTGGTCAGGGATGATCCGGCGCTGCTGGAAGCGGCGCTCAAAAGCGCGTGCGAAAACGCTGACGCAATCATCACCTCGGGCGGCGTTTCGGTTGGCGCGGCCGATTACACCAAGCAAATCATGGCGCGGCTAGGCGAGATGAATTTCTGGAAAATCGGCATGCGGCCCGGCCGGCCGATGGCATTCGGCCGCATCAGTTCGAACGGCAAAAGTGCTTTCCTGTTCGGCCTGCCCGGCAATCCGGTGGCGGTGATGGTGACGTTTTATTTCTTCGCGCGCGAAGCTCTGCTGCACATGATGGGCGCCGCTGCCGCACCGCTGCCGCTGGCGCGGGTGAAATCGCTGTCGCCAATCCGCAAGAAGGCTGGCCGCACCGAATACCAGCGCGGCGTCGTGTCGCGTGGCGTCGATGGCGAATGGCAGGTGGAGCTTACCGGTTCGCAAGGCTCCGGCATCCTGCGCTCTATGACCGAAGCCAACTGCATCGTCGTCCTGCATGATGCCAGCGGCAATGTCGCCGCTGGCGATTCGGTCGAGGTAGTAATGTTCGAAGGGCTGGTTTAGCCCACTTCAGATAAACGCTCAGGCGAGCGTCCAGATGTCGTGCCGCTCGGCAAACACCTGTGTCGAGTAATACGATTTCAGCTTGCCAATCTCGAGCGCGACCGCTTCCGGGAAGCCCTGGCGCGTGCCGCGATGATCGATCATCAGGCCATCCATCACCTTGTCGCAGGCGGTAGGCGTCTTCCACGCAGCCGCGATCCTGTTGGCCACGCGCGGAAACTGCCGCGCCAGCCGCAACGGGCGCACTTCGTCCGGCAAACCAAGGATCCATTCGCGCGTCGTCGGCTGCAATTGCAGCTCTTCCGGCAGGGACGGCATGCGTTTCGCCGACCAGTCTTCCGCCGGCGGCTTCAATGCCTCCTTCTCTTCCTTGAGAATTTGCCTGGCCTCGGCCAGAGTGACCCTCTCAAATTCGATGGTATCCATGTGGTTCTCCTGCGTGTTTGCTGCTGCTACGGCGCGGATTCTAGCATCGCTTCCGGAAACCTGCAGAACATGAAACAATTCTCGTTTGCGAAATCACAAATTGGCGTTATTACTCCTCTGTCATTGCCTGCGATGCGCCATCCACTCCTAGCAATTGCTGTGCCATTTCTAACGGCAACGCTTCGACCGACTTGAGCTTGCGCGACATCTGCCGCGTGCGCACTTCGGCACTCTCGATGTTTTTCGCCGCCCGCTCCAGCGTCGCCTTGGTCGTCGCCAGCACTTCGCCAAACTTGCCGAACTCGGTCTTGACCGCGCCCAGCACCTGCCACACTTCCGATGATCGTTTTTCCAGCGCCAGCGTGCGGAAACCCATCTGCAGGCTGTTGAGCAGCGCCGACAGCGTCGATGGCCCGGCGATGCTGACGCGGTGAGCGCGCTGGACGTCGTCCGCCAGACCCGGGCGGCGCATCACTTCCGCATACAAGCCTTCGGTCGGCAAAAACAGGATGGCGAAATCGGTCGTCAGCGGCGGCGACAGATATTTGTCGGCTATCGTTTTCGCTTCCTGCCGAATCGCCCGTTCCAGTTCGCGCCCGGCGGCGGCCACGCCATCGGCATCCGCATGTTCGGCCGCCTCGACCAGCCGTTCGTACTGCTCCTTCGGGAATTTCGCATCGACTGGCAGCCACACCGGACGGCGGTCGTCATCCTTGCCCGGCAGGTTGATGGCGAATTCCACCCGTTCGCCACTGCCGGGAACGGTTTCGACATTTTTCGCGTACTGCTCGGCCGTCAGCACCTGTTCCAGCAGCATTTCCAGTTGCACTTCGCCCCAGGTGCCGCGCGTTTTCACGTTAGTCAGCACCCGTTTCAGGTCGCCGACGCCAACCGCCAGTTGCTGCATCTCGCCCAGCCCCTGATGCACTTTCTCCAGCCGCTCGGACACCAGCTTGAACGATTCGCCGAGCCGCTGTTCCAGCGTCGCGTGCAGCTTTTCATCCACCGTCTTGCGCATTTCCTCCAGCTTGGCCGCGTTGTCGCTCTGCAGCGCCTGAATTTTCTGCTCCAGCGTCGCGCGCACTTCGGCCATCCGCTGCGAATTCGATTCAGTCAGCGTCGCCAGCGTCTGGTTCAGCGTGTCGCCAAAGCGCTTGAGCGTGACCGACTGCTCTTCACGCGCCGCCTGTGACTGCTGCACCATAGCCTGACGCATCGCTTCCAGTTGTTGCGCATTGCCTTCGACCAGCTTCGCCAATTGCTGCGAAAAGCCGTCGATCTGGCTGTTTTGCACCGTGGCGACGCTAGTCATCTGCGCCGCCAGCGTCTGCTGCAACTGGGCGAAATTGCCCGACAGTTCCTGCCGCGTTGCCTGCGCGCTGGTTTGCACCTGCTGCCGCAATTCGCGTTCGGTGCGCTCGTTCGATTGCTGCAACTGCGCCAGCATCGGCGTCAAATCCTGCTCGCGGCGGCGCAGCGCAATCGCCAGCGACGCCAGCACCAGCAGCAACACGGCCAATAATCCAGCCAGCAAAACAAAAAATTCAGTTTGATTCATCGTATTAATATCCGGAATTCCCGGCCAGGATTGCCCATGCCGGCCCAAGCCAAGTTTTGACCGCAGTCTGCCGTAAAACTCAAATTATTTCAACGTGTTATCGTATTCAAGTAAGGAAATACACGAAATGATGATACCATTGCAACAAAAAATGGCGTGCCTGACAGGCGTTTAGGCGCCCCCCAAATACTCCTGCCAGTATTTAAAAACAGCCAGAAAAAACGTGGCCTAGCAGCACTATTTGGCCTTATACCCCCGTGATTTGATGAAATTGCAGGTTCATCAGCGGGCAGCGCCGCCAATCGCGGTAATCGAAATGCCACCATTCGTTTTCATACACGCTGAACCCCTCGGCTTCCATCAGCTTGCGCAGCAAATCGCGTGCGGCGCGCTGTTCTTGCGTGCCGCCCTGGTAGCCAGGGTGCGCGCGTTCGCTGAAATCGTCATAGCCGCTCGGCATCGGCACTTCGCTGCCGGTGCGCAAATCGTACAGCGTCAAATCAACCGCGCAACCGCGGTTGTGGCGCGATCCCTTGGCCGGGTCAGCCAGATATTCGCGGTACTGCGGGAATTTTTGCCAGAACTCTCTGGTCACCGACCACGGGCGGTAGGCATCGAAAATCAGCAAACCGTAACCTTGCTGGTTCGCCCTTTTCTGCACGCGCAGCAGCAATTCAGCCGCCGGACGCAACAGGAAGGCGCGAGCTTCTTCATATACTGGCTGACCGACGAAATTGTCGCTGCCCGCATAGCGGATATCGAGCTTGAACCCAGAATCCAGCTTGATCAGTTCGACCAGATCCGGCTGGAGAAAATCGCCGCTTTCCTTCGGCGGCCCCTCTTGTGCCAGCGCCGGACATGCGATGAACAGAAATAGAACGAAAGCGGCAAGACGGCGTTTCATTTTTCCTCCTCGACCTGAGTGTTGGCGCCAGCATGACACAGATTCCAGCGCACGCAAACACAAAGCCGGCAGCTTGCGCAATCGCATGAAGCTGTCATTTCCGCTTGCTAGAATGTATTCGGCAATTGCCAAAATTATATGTCTCTTCGCCGGGGAAAAGTCATGGACCAAACCCGTCATCATTATTCACCGCTGCCATTTCACGGCTGTGAACGTGGCTTGAGCTGCAGCCGGGAAACGCCCTGCTTCGTGCCGCATCCGTGGTCGCTGACGGGTGACACCTGCGTCTATGCCAGCGCCTACATGCGCGCCTTCCACACCCAGCCCGAGCCGACGCGCTCACTTACCGGCGAAGTCACCTACAAGGATGCGGTTGAAGTGCAGATGAAGGTGTCGCTGTTGAACCGCAAGAAAATGGATGGCTGAAACGTGCTTCGGCGTCAGCTTTCGCGCAAGGTCAGCAGCGGCGGCTGGTTGAGCACGTTGCGCAGCCCGAACCAGCCGCCGATGACCGCGCATATGGCGCCGCCAGCCAAGCCAGCCAGCCAGACAAGCGGGCTGAATGTCCACGGGAAACTGAAGGCGAAATGCGCCAGCACCCAGCCGGTGATGGCCGCGCCAGTCGCTGCCAGCAACCCGGACAGCCCGCCAATCAGCGACAATTCCACCCACTGCGCCTGCCGCAACTGCGTGCGCGTCGCGCCGAGCGCGCGCAACAGACCGGATTCGCGGATGCGTTCATCGTGCGAGCCGAGCAGCGCCGCATACAGCACCAACAAGCCGGAAGCAAGCGTGAACAGGAACAGGAATTCGACTGCCGCGATCACCTGTTCCAGCACATCCTGCAACTGGCGGATGATGCTGCCGGTATCGATTACGGTCAGATTCGGAAAATCGCGCGTCAATTCATGCTCGACCGCCGCCTTGCTGTCCGGCAGTTGAATGGCGGTGATCCACGATTGCGGCATGCCGCGCACCGCCTGCGGGTTGATGATGACGAAGAAATTCACCCGCATCGAGCCCCATTCGAGCCGCCGCAGGCTGGTGATTTTCGCTTCAATCTTTTGCCCGGCAATATCGAACGCGAGTTGATCGCCGAGACGCAAGCCCAGCAATTTCGCCAAACCGTCCTCCACCGACGCTTCCGGCTGCGTGTCGTCATACCAGCGGCCAGCAATGATTTCGTTGTACGGTTGCTGCTCGCGCATGGTCGACAGGTTGAATTCGCGCTCGACCAGCCGTTTAGCCCGATCCTCAACGTAATGTTCGCCGCGCACCGGTTGGCCGTTCACTTCGATCAACCGGCCGCGTATCATCGGATATAGCTGCAGATTGGCAAGGCCGGCCCGTTGCAACTGCTGTTCGACCGCTTCTTTCTGTTCCGGCTGGATATTGAGCACGTAACGGTTAGGCGCATCCGCCGGCGTGGTCTGGCGCCAGGCCTGCATCAGGTCGGCGCGCACGACCGTCAGCAGCAACAATGCCATCAGGCCGACCGCCAGCGCGACGATTTGCACGATGGTCGCGCCGGGACGGCGCTGCAGCGAAGTCAGCGCGAAATTCCAGTTGGGCCGGTTGATGGCGCGGCGCAACACCTGCACGGCTTTCAGCGCCAGCCAGCCAGCGAGAACGAACGCCGCCATGCCGCCGGCAAATCCGGCTGCGGCCAGCAAGCCGATTCTCGAATCGCCCGCCTGCCACAACAGCAGCAGCACAAAGGCGACCAGCCCGCCGCCGTAAGTCACCAGCGCCAGCGGCTGCGGCGCTTCGCGTTCGCGCCGGATCACGCGGTTATGCGGCACATTGCGCAATTGCAGCACTGGCGGCAGCGCAAAACCGACCAGCAGCAGCAGGCCGGCGGCTATCGCCTGGAAGGCCGGCATGATGGTTGGTGGCGGCATTTCGGCAAACACCAGCTTGCCCAGCCCGTCCATCAGCACGAAATGCGCACCAAAACCCAGCAGCGCGCCGATGCCGCTGCCGGCCAGCCCGATGAGCAGGAATTCAATCAGGTACAGTGCCATGGCCCGGTTTTGCGTCATTCCCAGGCAGCGCAGCATCGCGCACGCATCCAGATGACGCAGCATGAAGCGGCGCGCCGCCATGCCTATCGCCACCGCCGCCAGCATGGCCGACAGCAGGCCGACCAGTGCCAGAAAACGCTCGCCGCGTTCAAGCGTCGAGTGCATTTCAGGCCGGCCGGTTTCGAGCGATTCGATGCGCACGCCGCGCGCGCCATTGTCGAGCAACGCCTGTGCCCATAGCCGGAACCCAGCCACAGCCTTCGCCTCGCCCGCCAGCAGCAGCCGGTATTGCACGCGTGAACTGGGCTGCACCAGCCCGGTTGCCGCCAGATCAGCCAAATTGATCATCACCCTCGGCGCAAAACTCATGAACGATGCGCCGCGATCCGGTTCGATGGCAATGATCTTCGCCACCTGGAACTCGCTTTCGCCCAGCCGTATCGTGCCGCCTGGCTTGAGGTTCAGCGCCGCCAGCAGCGTGGCATCGACCCAGGCCGTGCCGGCAGCGGGTATGCCGTCAGCAGGTGAAGCCGGCGCGTTAGCAGCATCGGCCAGTTTCATGCTGCCGCGCAGCGGATAACCGGCGGCAACCGCCTTCAGCGCCACCAGCTTCGATGTAGCCCGCTCGCCTTCGCCCGCCAGTGCCATGCTGGGAAAACCGACGGTATCGGCCTGCGACAGTCCGCGTTTTTGCGCCTCGTCACGCCAGCTTGCGCCCAGCGGCTGGTCGGCATGGATCACCAGATCACCGCCCAGCATCTGGTGCGCATCGCGGCTCAGACCGGTACGCATCCGGTCAACGAAAAAGCCGACCGACGACAACGCCGCGACCGCCACCACCAGCGTCAGCAGCAGGAAGCGCAACTCACCCGCGCGCCAGTCGCGCAGCGTCATGCGGAAAGATAGTGATAGCATCTGTTCAGTGAAAAATTCGTGCTGAAATTCTGGCCGGGCTGGCGCTGGAAGCCCCAAATAACTGACTTAAATGAATTTTTGGTCATTAAGGCAGAAAAATATACTCCCTGCAGTATTTTAAAACAGCTATTAAATATGTGGCCCAGCGCTATGTTTTTACTATATACCCCTGCTGATTTGCATAAAACGCCTGACTTTATCCACTGCAAATTCCGCAGAACCGTAAATTTACCGGCCCGGCGCGTTGTGTTTCAGCCGGCAGAATTGGTCGCAAATCTGCTCCAGCCTGCTTTCCCGGCGCATGTCCGGCTCCTATCCGGCACCTGTCCCTGAATGGCCGGTGACAGGTGCTGACGGTCAGCATCAAGCCCAGATAAGGCATGGTGGAACAGGATGCGCCATGCTTCGCCGAAATGCTTCATGCCGTGCCCCTTCGTTGCGACGACGAAGTTGGCATCGTGTCACTGTTGCAGCGCGCCGGCAAGCAATTCCGCCAGATGCACCACATTGCCCGGATGGCTGACGCTGTCGGTGCTCCAGATGCTGTTTGCGCCCGCTGCGCGCAGTGCTTCGTCCGCACCCTCAACAAACAGCGCATGGCTAACGAACACGTCCACCCGCGCCGCGCCAGCGGTCAGACATTGCCGCGTCGCTTCAATCACGGTATGCCCGGTGCTGGCGACATCATCGACCAATACCACCCGTCGTCCGCGCAAATTCACCTCTGGCAGGTCAATTCGCACGCTGCGATCGTCGAACCGGCGCTTGTCGCATACGGCGAAGTCGAAGCCGCCCGGCAGCGCCACCGCCTGCACCCATTGCCGCGATTCTTCGTCCGGCCCGAGAATGAACGCCCCGGAAGCGTGCTGATGCAGGAAATGGCCGATGGCGCTGGCCGCCGTCAGTGCCACCGCCGTTTTGGCCGGCACCGCCGCGGCGATGGTCGGCGTCCGGTGCAAGTGCGGATCGAGCGTGACGATGCCGTCGAACAGTTGCGCCAGCCAGTAGCCGATGATGTGCTGGCTGATCGCTTCACCATCGTGGAACGCCTTGTCCTGCCGCATGTAGCACAGGTAAGGCGCCACCAGCGTCAGCGTTCGCGCGCCAAGACGGCGCGCGGTTTTCGCCGCCAGCAGCAGTTCGACCAGCTTTTCATTCGGCTCGTTCAGGCTGCGGCAGAAAATGACCTTCGATGGCAACGCAGCCGGCAGCGTCACCCGGCTTTCGCCATCGGGAAAGCGGTGCGTCTGCACGCACGCATAAGCCGCGCCCAGCTGCTGCGCCAGACGCTGCGCCTGCGCTTCGTATTCGAGAAAACCGAGGATCATCATGTCCGGATTCATGCCGCCACCGCTTATGGTTCGACGAACGCCGCCGGGATGTCTGCGGCCGCGCCGATGGAATACCCGTTGTTGCGCTGGCATAGCTCCTGCGCGAAATGGAATTCGGCCGGAAATTCGGCATGCACGCGGTACAGCGGCTCACCCTTTTTAACCGCATCGCCCAGTTTCCGGAACAAATCGACCCCCGCCCCTTCTGCGATCGGCGCGCCGGCATAGCGTGCGATATGCGCCATCTGCAGGTTGTCGATGGCTGTCACCACGCCATCAGCCTGGCTTAATACTTCAAAACTCAGTTTGCCGGGCGTGAATTCCGCCACACGCCGGCCCTGCGCATCGATGATCGCATTCATCTTTGCCAGCGCGCGACCGGATTCGAGAATGTCGCGCGCAATCGCGAACCCCTGCCCGCCGCGCACATCGGGATCGAATTCGAGTATCCGCCCGGCCAGGCGCAGCGCCTTTTGCCGCAGATCGGCCGGCGCAGCCGGATCGGTTTGCAGCACGCGCATCACGTCGCGAGCTTCCAGCATCGGCCCGATGCCGGAACCAATCGGCTGGCGGCCATCGGTAATCACCACTTCCAGATGGACGCCGAGATGGTCACCGACGAATTCGAACAGGCGGCGCAATTGCTGCGCCTCGTGCATGTGGCGCACCTTCGCGCTCGGTCCGACCGGGATGTCGATCAGCAGATGGGTCGAGCCGGCTGCCAGTTTTTTCGACAGAATCGACGCCACCATCTGGCCGTTCGAGTCGATGCCCAGCGGTCGCTCGACCGAAATCAGGATGTCGTCCGCCGGCGACAGGTCGGCCGTGCCACCCCATGCCAGACAGCCGCGATGCTTGCGCACGATCTGCTGCAGATCGGACATCGCCAGCTCGACATTGGCCAGCATCTCCATCGTGTCGGCGGTGCCAGCGGGCGAGGTGATCGCGCGGCTTGAAGTTTTCGGGATCAGCATGCCGTGCGCGGCCACGATCGGCACCACGAGCATCGACGTGCGGTTGCCGGGAATGCCGCCGATGCAGTGCTTGTCCGCCACTAGCGGTTCCTGCCAGTCCAGCTTTTCGCCGGATTCGATCATTGCGCGCGTCAGGTACAGCACTTCATCGCGATCCAGCTCGTTCTGGCCACAGGCGACGATGAAGGCCGAAATTTCCATCTTGGTATAATGGCTTTCAGTGATGTCGTTGATGATGGCGCGAAAATCGTCCTGCGAAAGCCGCCGGCCGCGAATTTTACGCCGCACCGCATCCATCGACGCCGGCGGTTCGGCATGGCGGACACACACCAGGCTGCCTTCGGGCTGTCCCAGTTGCGCAAACGCCTGTTCCGACAGGCCGAGTTCATCCTGACGCACGATGCCGACGTCATCGATAACATTCAGCACCGCCATGATGTGGCCTTCGTCACCACAGCTTGCGCCGACCTCGATTTTCGACAGCGCCTGGAAGCCTTCGATTCGATACACTTCACATTCGCGGTGCAGGTAGGCAACGTTCTCGCGGTAAGTGTCGATACCGATGCGGCGCAGCTTCAGGTTGCTGCTGCCGTTGCCATTCTTGCCGTTCAGGGTACAGTTCTCCATCCGCTTGCCCTTTCCCATGCTCGTTGCCATCTGGCGAATTTTTCGTCCATTCTAGCGCGCTCCAAATGGCAAAGGATGTTTCCACCAAAGCCGTTTCATTTTTTTGCAGCCAGGCATGATGTCTGTCATGAAATGGCGATATGCATCGCATTCGCATCCTGCGCATTACGTGCAATCGTACGGCAAACAGGTAAACTGAAAGGATTAGATCGAGGACGGAAATACGCTGAGGGCAACGCATCATGCGCTTATGGTCACTGCATCCCCAATACCTTGACGCCAAAGGCCTGGTAGCGCTCTGGCGCGAAGCCTTGCTGGCACAAGCGGTAATTGATGGCGAAACACGGGGTTACCGCCACCATCCGCAACTGGAACGCTTTCGCCAACATCCGACACCGCTCGCCGCCATCGCACAATATCTTTCGGCCGTGCAGGCTGAAGCCAAGTTGCGCGGCTATGCCTTCGACCAGAGCAAGATCCGGGCAGCAGGCGGGCCGGCCTGTACTATCCCGGTGACAACGGGCCAGCTCGACTACGAATGGCAACACTTGCTGCAAAAGCTAAGCGTGCGTTCCCCGGCAATGCATGAAAAATGGCATTGCACGCGAACGCCGACGCCCCACCCGCTTTTTCAAGTGCAGGATGGGGACGTCGAACCGTGGGAACGTCGGCAGTTACCAGGCAATTGACTGGTTTACTGATTAACCTGATTTTTCTTTTGCTGTCCCGGCGCATACTGCTTCGCGCTCTTGCCGCTTTGCGTTCCGCTCTTCTTGCGCTGACCTGGAGCATATTCCTTCGCGCTCTTGGACGTGCCGGTCGCCGTTTTCTTTTGCTGCCCTGGCGCGTATTGTTTGGCGCTATTGGATTGCGCGCCGACCTGTCCCGATTTCCCCCCCTGTTTGGCCTGAACGCCAGCCATCGGCAACAACAGCAGCGCGGCACAAAGCGGCACCAGCGCGGACTTGATACGAATTCTCATCATGGTTCTCCTTGTCGGCAAATAGATTGGATTGACGAATATGCTATATGTCGCAGAGTCGCGAAAGAGCATCGTACTGCGGGCAAACCAACCATCCTTGATCAACATCAAGCGAAATTCCGGCATGGACGAAATCCCGTGCGCACTGGCATAACTGCGGGGGTATATGCATGAAAACATGCGCCAGGCCAAGCATTCTGGCGCCCCTCAGACATACTGTACGAAGTATATTCTGGCACTTGAACCGGCGGCAAAAGTTGCCACTGCCACCGAAATTACAGTATCCTCGAACGCATTCTCTTCTTCACTCTTGCGCCATGTCCGAACTGATTCAAGTGCAGCACGATGGCTTCATCACCACCGTCACCCTCAACCGGCACGAACATCTGAATGCGATCACGCTGGCGATGTGGCGGCAACTGACGAATGAAATCGAGGCATTGTCGTTCGATGACACCTTGCGCTGCATCATCATCCGCGGCGCAGGCGAAAAGGCGTTTTCATCCGGCTGCGACATCGCCGAATTTTCGCAACTGCGCGCCAACCGGCAACAGGGGGTCGAATACGGGATTGCGATGCATACCGCGGCTGCCACGCTAGCGGCCTGCCCGGTACCGCTGGTGGCGCAAATTCACGGCATCTGCATCGGCGGCGGGCTGGAAATCGCGTCGCTGTGCGATATCCGCATCTGCGGCGAATCAAGCCGTTTCGGCGCGCCGGTCAAGCACCTCGGTCTGGCCATGGCCTATCCTGAGCTGACATCAATCATCCGCCTGACCGGAGCTGACGTGGCGCTCGAAATCCTGCTTGAAGGCCGCATCTTCGACGCGCAGGAAGCGAAGGAAAAACGGCTGGTGACGCGCATCGTGCCAGATGCGCAGGTCGAAGCCGAAGCATTGCTGGCGGCGAAGCGGATTGCTGATGGCGCACCGCTGGTGGCGCGCTGGCACAAGAAATTCGTGCGCCGGTTGTCCGATCCGGGCGCCATCACGCAGGATGAATATCTGGAGTGCTTCGACTGCTTCGATACCGACGATTACCGCAACGGCTATTCCAGCTTCCTGGCGAAAAAAAAGCCGGCTTTCGCCGGCCGTTGAATCGTCAGCCGCGCTCTTCTGCACCGTGGTCAACCCACGGAAACAGCGCGTCATTGAACCCGAAGCGCATCAAATCGCGCATCCGCATCGGATACAGGATGCCGCCCAGATGGTCGCATTCATGCTGCACCACGCGCGCGTGAAAACCATCCACTTCGCGCGAAATTTTCTGGCCGAACTGGTCAAATGCTTCGTAGCGCAGCCTGGCCCAGCGCGGCACCATGCCGCGCATCCCCGGCACGGACAGGCAGCCTTCCCAGGCTTCCTCGACTTCGTCGCCGATTGGCGTTATCAGCGGATTGATCAGCACCGTTTCCGGTATCGCCTCTGCCTCCGGATAACGCCCATTCTGGTTAAAGCCAATAATCACCAGTTGCTGGTTGATGCCGATTTGCGGCGCAGCCAGACCGGCGCCATCGGCCGCCGCCATCGTTTCGAACATGTCGGCAATCAGTTCGTGCAATTCCGGCGTGTCGAATTTGCGCACGGGCTCTGCCCTGCGCAATAAGCGCAGATCGCCCATCTTCAGTATTGGTCGAATGCTCATATCTCAGTTGCTGGAAGTAATTTCATCAAGGTATTCGGAAAGTTCCTGGCCAACATCCGGATGTTTCAACCCCAGCGCAATGCTGGCTTTCAGGTAACCGATCTTCGAACCGCAATCATACCTTCTTCCGGCATAACGGTATGCCATCACAGGTTCGGCCGCCAGCAAGGCTGAAATACCGTCAGTCAACTGAATCTCGCCGCCTGCGCCTTTGCCCAGCCCTTCCAGATGCGCAAATATGCTGCTGTTGAGCACATAACGCCCGACCACTGCCAGATTGGAGGGCGCATGCTCGGGAGCCGGTTTTTCAATGATCTGGGTAATCCGTTCAAGCTTGGGCTTGTATGGATCAACGCTGACGATACCGTACTTGCTGGTGCTCGCGTGCGGCACGTTCTTCACCGCAACCATGCTTGTACCCTCGCGATCGTATATTCCCACCATCTGCGCCAGCACATTCGGCGTGCCCGGCTTCGGGTCCATCAAATCGTCGGCAAGTACGACCGCGAACGGTTCATCGCCAATGACCGGCTTGGCGCACAACACCGCATGTCCCAGTCCGAGCGGCGATGGCTGACGGATATAAACGCAGGATATGTGTTTGGGCAGGATGTTTTGCACCTGTTCGAGCAAATCGATTTTGCCCGCGGCTGCCAGTTCCGTTTCCAGTTCGTAGGCCTTGTCGAAATGATCTTCGATCGCGCGCTTGTTGCGGCCGGTGATGAAAATCATTTCGGTGATGCCCGCCTCGATCGCTTCCTCCACCGCGTATTGCACCAGCGGCTTGTCCACCACGGTCAGCATTTCCTTCGGCTGCGCCTTGGAGGCTGGGAGAAAACGGGTTCCTAGGCCCGCCACGGGGAAGACTGCTTTGGTTACTTTCTTCATTATGATTGTTTCAAAAGTTCCAGAAATGCTGCTTCATCCAGTATGGTAATGCCTAGCGCCTGCGCCTTGGCAAGTTTGCTGCCGGCTTCATGGCCGGAAACAACAAAATGCGTTTTTTTCGACACGGAACCGGCCACCTTTCCGCCTGCCGTTTCAATCATTTCGGTTGCATGCTCGCGCGTCAGCGTTGGCAGCGCGCCGGTCAGCACGAAAGTCTTTCCCTGCAGCGGCTGCGGACTGGCAAAAACCGGTTCACCTTCGGCCCAGACTATCCCAGCCGAGCGCAATTGTTCAATCATCGACAGGCTCAACGGATCGGACAAATATTGCCGAATTGACTGCGCGACAACCGGCCCGACATCGGGTACCGTCTGCAACTCTTCAACCGTCGCTTTCGTCAGAGCCTCCAGGCGGCCGAAGTGGCTGGCAAGCGTTTTTGCGGTCGATTCGCCTACGTGACGGATGCCGAGCGAGTACAGAAAGCGCGCCAGTGTGGTCGATTTCGATTGCTCCAGCGCATTCAGCACGTTTTGCGCCGATTTATCCGCCATACGGTCCAGCCCGGCCAGCGCCGGCAATTCCAGCCGATACAGGTCGGCCGCGGTAGCGACCAGGTTTTTGTCCACCAGCTGTTCAATCAACTGATCGCCCAGGCCTTCGATGTCCATCGCCTTGCGCGATGCGAAATGCTGCAAACCAGCCTTGCGCTGCGCCGCGCAGCGAACCCAGCCGCCTGAACAGCGCGCTATCGCTTCATCCTCGGGTTTGACTATAGGTGAGCCGCAAACCGGACAAACGCTCGGCATCGAAAATTCGCGCGCATCCTGCGGCCGCATTTCCGGCACATGTGCCACCACTTCGGGAATCACATCACCCGCACGGCGCACGATTACGGTATCACCGATGCGGATATCCTTGCGCCGGATTTCATCTTCGTTGTGCAGCGTTGCATTGGTTACCGTGACGCCGCCGACGAACACGGGCGCCAACCGTGCAACCGGCGTAATCGCGCCTGTGCGTCCGACCTGCACCTCGATATCCTGCACCACCGTCAGCGCCTCCTGCGCCGGGAACTTGTGCGCGATCGCAAAACGCGGCGCGCGCGTGACGAAACCAAGCGCCTGCTGCTGCGCCAGGCTGTTGACCTTGTAAACCACGCCATCGATATCGTAAGGCAGACGGTCGCGCTTGGCGCCAATCTGACGGAAGAATTCCAGCAATCCTTCAGCGCCGGGAACCACTGCCCGTTCGCTGCATACCGGAATCCCAAGGCTAGCGAACCAGTCGAGCATGCCGGCATGGGTTTGCGGCGTGTCCACCCCTTCGAGCGCGCCGATACCATAGGCAAAAAAGCGCAGTGGCCGCTGCGCGGTGATGCGCGGATCAAGCTGCCTCAGGCTGCCGGCGGCGGCATTGCGCGGATTCGCGAATTCCTTTTGCCCCGCCTCGCGCTGACGCGCATTCATCCGATCAAAATCAGCCCGGAACATCAGCACTTCGCCGCGCACTTCCAGCACTTTCGGCGGATGGGCCGTGCTCAGGCGCAACGGAATCGCGCGCACGGTGCGGATATTGGCGGTCACATCCTCGCCGGTTTCACCATCACCGCGCGTCGCAGCTTGCATCAGGATGCCGTCTTCATAACGCAGGTTGATCGCCAGCCCGTCGAACTTGAGTTCCGCATTGTATTCGACCAGTTCAAGCTGCAGCCCTTCGCCGGCGCGGCGATCGAACGCAATCACGTCGTCGTCGCCGAAAGCATTGGCCAGCGACAGCATCGGCACCGAATGGGTGATTTGCGCGAACTCGGCCAACGGCGCCGCGCCAACCCGTTGCGTCGGCGATGCCGGCGTCACCAGTTCGGAATGTGCCGCTTCGAGCGCCAGCAGTTCGCCAAACAGCCGATCATATTCGGCATCGGGAATGGTCGGCGCATCGAGAACGTAATAGGCGTGGTTGTGACGGTTGATTTCGGTCGCCAGCCAGGCGGCACGCTCGCGCCAGTCAGTATGGTCAGCCTGCTCGCGTGTATTTGCGGCAAACAAATCCTGCTGCATCGTCAGCGATGTCAGATGAACAGGCGGCGCGCGCGAACAGAACCGGCAGCAATGCCTGCCAGCTCCATGTCGTCATAAAACGCATTTACCTGGCTTGCTATGTCTTGCAGCACTTCGTCGGTAAGCCGCTGGTCGCTGTCATCGACGATGGTGCCGTCAAGCCGCTTCACCAGCGTGCGGGCACAATCGATCATGGCATCGAAACCATTCTGGCCTGGCGCCACACGAGGAACATCAAGCAGCAATGTCAGCCGCGGCGTATGTTCCGCCGCCACGGTTTCATTCGTGGTCAGTGTGAACAGTGGCGTGCCTTCCGCATCGAGCATCGCAAAACGGCCATCCGGACGCACGTCAAAACCTTGCCGTTCCAGTGCCGTCAAAAGCGTACCAATCGCCCATGGCGCGCCATTCGAACGGACATTGATGCCAAGCTTGACATCATGGTCAATCACGAACTGGCGAAGCGTCTTCGCGTCCACCATGACTCTGGGCATGTCGGGTATCCCCGGCTCAGCCCCAATTTCATCGGCAATATGGCGCAGCCGCATCACCATTTCCGAATATTCCAGTTCGTTCAGCGCACCACTGCGGTTGGCCAGTTGCACGCCGGCCTGCAATTCGCGGTAAGTTCCTGCAGGCGATATCGGCTGCCAGCCTTCCGCTTCCACATATCCCATGAAATGCACCGGCTTGTTGCCGACATGATTCAATGCCTGAATCAGCGGTAGCAGTTTTTCTCCCTTGACGACACCCTCGAACGACAGCGGTATCACGCAATCGATCTTGGCATCAACCGGCAACGATGCGCTGGTGGCAGCAGCTTCGCTGGCCGTTGCAGCCTCGGCCACTGGCAGATCCGGCGACTCTTCCGGCAGCACAAATTCCTGCTCTGAGAAAACGGGTTCATGGCGTTCATCGCTGGCCACCTGCGCCGGAACCGCCGTTACCTCCGGTTCGACCGATGTTGCTGACGGTTGATATGCCGTTGGCGTCATCAGCACATCGTCCGGCTCGCTGGAGAAAGCGCGTTCGACATTCTTTTTGGCGCGATGTTCATGCCATTTGTTATATCCGATGACGCCGGCCACAATCACGCCGCCGATAACGATTAAGCTGGTCTGTAGGTCTGTCATGCTGCTTGCACCTCTGAAGCAAATTCTGCGGCGGATTCCAGATCCACCACGACAATACGCGACACCCCTTGTTCCTGCATGGTTACACCTATCAATTGCTGTGCCATTTCCATTGCTATCTTGTTGTGCGAAATGAACAGAAACTGCGTGTTGGCCGACATTCTCTTGACCATCTTGCAGAATCGTTCCGTGTTCGCATCGTCCAGTGGCGCATCCACCTCGTCCAGCAGACAAAACGGCGCCGGATTGAGCTGAAACATTGCAAATACCAGCGCAATCGCCGTCAGCGCCTTCTCACCGCCCGACAGCAGATGAATGGTTGCATTCTTCTTGCCCGGCGGTTGCGCCATTACCTGCACGCCCGCATCGAGAATTTCATCGCCAGTCATCGTCAGCTTCGCCTGGCCGCCGCCGAACAGTACCGGGAACAACTCTGCAAAATGCCGGTCTACCTTGTCGAAGGTATCTTGCAGCAGTTCGCGCGTTTCCCGATCTATCCTGCGAATTGCGTCCTCCAGCGTGCCGATGGCTTCCGACAAGTCCGCGTGCTGCGCATCCAGAAAACGTTTGCGCTCCGATGCTAGCACCAATTCGTCCAGTGCGGCCAGATTGACAGCGCCCAAAGCAGCAATCGCGTTGGAAAGACGCGTCACTTCACCCTGCAGCGATGGCGCTTTCATCTCAGCCGACAATTTTTGCGCCAGCGCCGATTCATCCGCCTGTGCTTCAGCCAGCTGCTGCGTGTACTGCTCCTGATTCAGGCGCGCCGCCTGTTCCTTGAGCTGCAACTCGACAATCCGGTCACGCTGCGGTTGCAGTCCACGCTCGGCAGCCAGGCGCGCCTCTTCCGCCGTTCGCAGCTGCTTTGAAAGCTGTTCCAGTTCATTGCGCGCATCCGCCAGCACGCGTTCCTGATCGATGCGCGTATTCAGCAGTGTCTGCAATCCGGCCTGCGCGGCCTGGTCATCGAGCGTTTCCAGTTCCAGCTGTCCCTGCTGCATGTCGGCCAGCAGCTTTTCCGCCTGCTGTTGTGCCGTGGTGATGCTGCGCTGGAGTTCTTCTATCCGGTTGTGCTGCGATTTGGTGGCGAATTCCGCTTCCTGCGCCGCACGCTCGCAGTCGCGCAGTTTCTGCCGCGCTTCATTCAGCGTTTGTTCCTTCAGCAGAAAATCCGTCTGGCATTGTTCGTACCGTTCCTGTGCTTCAGCCAGCGCAACGTCCAGCTGTTCGAGCCGCAGTTCGGCTTCGGACATGTCCTGCTGTTGCGCCGCTTCCTGTTCACGTATTTCCGTCAGATCCGCCTGAATCTGCGTGCTGCGCTGCTCGAAACGCTGCCGCATTTCGGACAGTTTGACCACGGCAATCTGCGTTTCGTGCGCGACTTTGGTCAAGGTATCGGCATTCTGGTGCGCATCCTTCAGCTGACGTCCGCATTGCGCCAGCGCCACATCTTCCTGAGCCAGACGCGCCCGCGCTTCTTCGGCCTGCCGTCTTTGCACATGCTGCTGACGATCGAGATGTTCAATTTCCTGCCGGCGCGCCATCATGCCGTCCTGCTCCGAATCCGGGGCATAAAACTGCATGCTGTGCTTGCCGACAAGATGCCCCTCCCGGGTGACCAGGCAACCACCCGCAGGCAACTTTTCGCGCAGGGAAAAGGCGGTGGCCGTATCGACCACAATGAACACGCACTGCAACCAGTCGTGCAACAGTGCGTCAAGACCAGCGTCGTTTAACCTGAGCAAACTCAGCAAAGGCGTCAACTCCGTCATGGGTGCCGCCATGGTTGCATCCGTACCCGCAAGATCCCTGCTCGCCGACGTATAAAACGCAAGCTTGGCCGGCGGCGCATCATTCAGAAATGCCTTGGCCCAATCAAGGTTTGAAACCTGCAAGGCCGAAATGCGCTCGCGCAAAACGGCTTCCAGCGCCGTTTCCCAGCCCGGTTCGATCTCCAGTTTTTGCCACAGACGAGGCAAGGCGCCCAGTTCGTGCCGGTCCAGCCACGGCTGCACCTTACCCTGGGATTGCACGTTTTGCTGCAACTGTTTGAGCGCCGCCAGACGCGCTTCCAGTTTCGCCAGACCGGCGTTTTCCGCATCGAGTGCGTCTTGTGCGGCGCGGCGGCTGATTTCAAGTGCAGCGCGCTGTTCGCGCAACGTTTCAATCCGGAGCTGCTCTTCCTGCAGCATCATCCGCGTTTCTTCCTGCTGCGCCGACAATTCCGCCAGCTGGTACGCATCCGGCGCCTGCAATTCGCTGCTTTCCCGGCCCAGACGCTCGCGCCGCGTTACCAGTGACGCCAGCATGCCGGAAGCATTGCGATGATGGGTCGAGGCCAATTCGATCTGCTGCTGAACCTGCATGATGCCCGTACGCAAACCACCCGTTTTTTCCTGTGCTTCGCGCCAAGCCTGCTCGTGCGTTGGCAGGGTTTCGCTTTGTTGTTGCAACAATTCCTGCGCCTGCTGCGCGCGCTCGCCAAGCTCATCCAGTCGCTGGCCAGCCTCAGCCAGTTCTTCCTGCTGGCGTACGCCCTGCTGCCGCCACTGATCCTGCTGCTTGGCCAATGCATTGATCTGGGCCTGCATCCGGCTGCGCGACTCAAGCACAAAACGGATCTGCGCTTCCAGACTGCCGATTTCCGAATTGGTCTGGTACAGATGCCCCTGCGCCTGATGCATCCGATCGCCGGCGGCGAAATGCGCTTGCCGCAACTGTTCCAGCGCAGCCTCCAGCCGGCGCAGTTCCGCTGTTTGCGCTTCCAGTCCGTTTTGCGCCTGTTCGACTTCCCGAAAAACTCTTTCCCGCTCCGCTTCCGCTTCATTTCTGCGGATCAGCCACAGCAGTTTCTGTTTTTCATCCTGTTCTGTCTGAAGAGCATGGTATTTGCGCGCGACTTCGGCCTGACCTTCGAGCTTCTCCAGATTGGTTTCCAGTTCCCGTCGGATATCCTCGACCCGCTGCAGGTTTTCCCGCGTGTCGTGCAGACGGTTTTCCGTTTCCCGGCGGCGCTCCTTGTAACGCGAAACACCGGCCGCCTCTTCGAGAAATATCCGCAATTCATCCGGCCGCGCCTCGATGATGCGCGAAATCATGCCCTGGCCGATGATGGCGTAGGCACGCGGCCCTAGGCCGGTGCCCATGAAAATATCCTGGATATCGCGCCGTCGAACCGCCTGATTGTTGATGAAATAACTGGAAGTGCCATCGC
This sequence comes from Burkholderiaceae bacterium, assembly GCA_018261755.1. Classification (GTDB taxonomy): domain Bacteria; phylum Pseudomonadota; class Gammaproteobacteria; order Burkholderiales; family Burkholderiaceae_D; genus QZKY01. Next base: position 40,287 of record JAGTRJ010000001.1, on the reverse strand, counting down.
GCGCCAGCACACGCCGGACCGCGATCTCGGCATACTGCCCCCACTGACCGGACACCTTGCCGAGCGAATTGTCGAACACCAGTTCGACCGACGCCCGACCTGCCGGCTTGCGCCCGGTCGAGCCGTTGAAAATCACATCTTGCATCGACTCGCCACGCAACTCCGATGCGCGCGATTCACCCAGCACCCAGCGTACGGCATCGATGATGTTCGACTTGCCGCAACCATTCGGGCCGACAACGCCAACCAGTTGTCCCTTCACCTGGAAATTGGTGAGATCGACAAAAGATTTGAATCCGGTTAATTTGATTGAGGTTAGTAGCACGTTACCGACGGTTATCAGCTTTTATCCGTTAAAGAATAACCAACATATTCTTTCGGTGGCATGAACAGGCTGCCATCATATCATCGGCATCGTTACAATCCATCGTAACCGGACAATTTTCCGGCAAACAAAATTCATGAATCCTTTTTCTGGGCAAGAAACAGGCCTAGTTTCAGGTCTTCGGCCATCACGTGGCCGATCTGCCAGGACTTCAGAAAGGCAAGCGCCGTACGTCCAGCGGAGCAGGATCGGTTATTCGGCGCTCATTCAATGCAGAATTTGTCGCTCCAGCGCACCAATGGCATTGAGGTCACCTCCAAATCGTTCTGCCTCGCACCACACACAGCCTTGTCCTGCTAATATGGCACGACCGTCGGTGTATATCGCGATGAGGTTTTGATATGGTATTGCGTCAACGACACTCTGGCATTGATTTTTCTGGAAATTCTGTACTGTGAACCCACTTCTCGACAAACTTCAACCTTACCCATTCGAAAAGCTGCGCCGGCTGTTTTCCGATGTCCAGCCCAACCCTGCCTACCGGCATGTCAGCCTGGGCCTGGGCGAACCACGCCACCCAACCCCGGAATTCATCAAGCAGACGCTGACAGACAGCCTGAATGGGCTGTCCAATTACCCTGCCACCCTCGGCACCGAGGCACTGCGCGTCGCCATCGCCGGCTGGCTCGAGCGCCGTTATCATTTGCCATTGGTCGAGCCGGTCAGCCAGATTCTGCCAACGCTCGGCTCGCGCGAAGCGCTGTTCTCGCTGGCGCAGGCGGTCATCGATCCGAAACCCGGCGCGCTGGTGTTGTGCCCGAACCCGTTTTACCAGATCTATGAAGGCGCGGCGCTGCTGGCTGGCGCGGAACCGTATTTTGCCAACGCCGATCCGGCGCGCAACTTCGCGCCTGACTATCGCAGCATTCCAGCCGACGTCTGGTCGCGGGTGCAACTGCTGTACCTGTGCTCGCCAGGCAACCCCACTGGGGCCGTGCTAACGCTGGACGACTGGAAAGAGTTGTTCGCGCTGTCCGACAGATATGGTTTCATCATTGCATCCGACGAATGCTATTCCGAAATCTATTTCGGCGATCAGCCGCCGCTCGGCGGACTGGCAGCGGCGCACAAGCTCGGACGCGACGGTTTCCCGCGCCTGATCATGCTGTCCAGCCTGTCGAAACGATCGAACGTACCCGGCATGCGCTCCGGCTTTGTTGCCGGGGATGCTGAAATCATCAAGAAATTCCTGCTGTACCGCACCTATCACGGCAGCGCGATGAGCAATCCGGTGCAGGCGGCGTCGGTTGCTGCTTGGAACGACGAAGCGCATGTGATTGATAACCGCGAACAATATGCGACTAAGTTCCGGCAGGTAACGCCGCTGCTGCAACAGGCGCTCGACGTGCAATGGCCTGACGCGAGCTTTTATCTGTGGGCTAACGTTCACTCGCGCACGGGCCTGTCAGATGTCGAATTCGCCCGGCGATTGTATGCCGAATATAATGTGACCGTATTGCCGGGCAGCTATCTGGCGCGTGAAGCGCACGGCATCAATCCTGGCGCCAACCGCATCCGGATTGCGCTGGTGGCGGAGGTCGAGGAATGCATGGAAGCGGCACGGCGCATCGTCGAGTTTGCACAGCGATTCACACAGCCATGATGAGCAAGTGCGGCAAGATCGCTTTCCTGCCGCACTATTTTCAATCCGCTAAATTCAGCGAATCAGAGCAATTCCTTACGCAATTCGGCTGCACCCTTTGGCGACAGTAAGCCTGGTGCGACGTCAAAGGCGGTTTTTGCTCCCGTATCGCCCTTGCGATTCATGCGAATCGCCGCCCGTGCATAGGCGACGAGTGTGCTTGCGGTGAACTCCGGATTGCTACCCAGCGCAAGGCGAAATTCCAATGTCTGTGCCGTACCCTGACCTGTTACACCGCTACGGATCACGAAACCTCCGTGGGGCATTGCTGAATGTTTGCTCTTCAGCTCATCCTCACTGATGAAAGTAACCTTGGTATCATAATCGACGAAGTAGTCAGGCATCGTGACGATGGCTTGTGTGACAGCCGCCGCATCAGCACCTTCGGCAAGCACCACATAGCAATCACGCAGATGCTTTTCGCGGGTTGTCAGTTTGGGGCGAGAGCCGCTTCGCGCAAGTTCCATCGCCTTCTCCAATGGTACCGTGTACTGAACCGCGTTCTTCACGCCCGGAACACGCCGAATGGCGTCGGAATGTCCTTGGCTCACGCCATATCCCCAAAAAGAATACGTATCACCCTTGGGCAGGACAGCTTCTCCATAGAGGCGGTTGATCGAAAACAGGCCAGGATCCCATCCCATGGCGATCATGGCGGTATAACCGCCGGATCGTGCTGCTTTGTCCACTGCATCGAAATATTCTGGAATCTTCGCATGGGTGTCAAAGCTATCGACCGTATTGAAAAGTGCGGCGAGCGCAGGGCCCTGCTCGGGTAAATCACTCTTCGATCCGCCGCACAGGATCATAACGTCAATATCCTTCCGGAAATTGGCGACATCTGCGAGAGCATGCACAGATACTCCAGCAGTTAAAGGTTTGATGTCGACAGGATTGCGACGAGTAAAAATGCCGACCAGTTTCATGTCCGGGTTTTGCGTGATAGAAGCTTCTACGCCACGTCCCAGATTGCCATGACCAACGATGCCGATTCTGATTTTGTCGTTCATGCAAAGCAACTTTCTATGTTTAAATGGTTTAGAGAAATCGAATAGCAACTGCAAGAAGACAGTCGCCCCGGTCGCTTCCTCATCGGCGGCACGACTGTCCAAAAGTAGATAATTATAATTAGGGAATAGTAGAAAATTAGAATTCTAGCAGGCTATTCTGTTCTGCTATATGCTGTCAGACCAGCCATTTTCTGCGCTTTTAAAAGCGCAGCCTCTGCAATAAATATATAATTCTTCCTGAAACCAGCGTAAAAACAAGGGTTTCAGGGCATTCTCAACCCTGAAATGACTTTTGCACCATGACTCAACAGCTCCAAAAATACATCGATCAGGCATGGGAAGATCGTGCCAGCATTACACCCTCAAGCGCACCGAAGGAATTGTGCAATGCCGTGTTGCTCGTCATTGACATGCTAGATCGCGGCGCGTTGCGTGTCGCAGAGAAAATCGAGGGTGAATGGATCGTCAACCAGTGGGTGAAAAAAGCGGTTTTGCTGTCGTTCCGGCTGGAAGACAATGTTTCGATGCCGGTTGGCGCCAGCGGCATGAACTCGATGCAATTTTACGACAAAGTGCCGAGCAAATTCGCGCAATACACCGCGGATGACTTTGCCAAGGGCGGCTTCCGTGTGGTGCCGCCAGCGACCGTACGCCGCGGCAGTTTCATCGGCAGGAATGTGGTGCTGATGCCGTCGTTCGTGAACATCGGCGCCTATGTCGGCGAAGGTTCGATGGTTGATACTTGGGCCACGGTCGGCTCATGTGCACAGATTGGCAAGAACGTGCATCTGTCCGGTGGCGTCGGCATCGGCGGCGTGCTGGAACCGATGCAGGCAAACCCGACCATCATCGAGGACAACTGCTTCATCGGCGCCCGCTCCGAAGTGGTCGAAGGCGTGATCGTCGAAGAAAACAGCGTGCTGGCAATGGGTACCTTCATCAGCCAGTCGACCCGCATCTACAATCGCATGACCGGCGAAGTCAGCTATGGCCGCGTGCCAGCCGGTTCGGTCGTGGTGCCGGGCAGCCTGCCGTCCGAAGACGGCAAGTACAACCTGAACTGCGCAGTGATCGTCAAGCAGGTGGATGCGAGCACGCGCGCGAAAACCAGCATCAACGACCTGCTGCGCGGCGATTGATGCAACACATGCTGGCAATTTGACCGTATCACTTCCCGCCGGAGGAACCCATGCCGATGCAGCGATTGTTCAAACTGATGCAGGAACAACGTGCATCGGACATGTTTTTTGCCGTTAATTCGCCGATTCACCTGAAGATCAACGGTGAACTGGTACCCATCAACGATCAGAAACTGGAATGGACCGGCATCCGTGCGTTGCTGTCTGAGGTGGTAACGCCGGCAGACATGCAAAAACTTGCGACCGAAAACGAGCTGAATATCGGCATTCCGGCCGCCGGGGTTGGTCGTTTCAGGTTATCCGCGTTCTGCCAGCGCGGCAGCATTTCCGCCGTATTTCGCTACATTCCGAGCGACATTCCCGACCTGAATGTCCTCAATCTGCCCACCACGCTGACCGAACTGGTCACGCTCAAGCATGGCTTGATTCTGGTTGCGGGCGCCACTGGTTCGGGCAAATCGACCACAATCGCCGCCATGCTGGATCGGCGCAATGCGAGCCAGACCGGCCACATCCTGACACTGGAAGATCCGATCGAATACCTGTTCCGCAGCAAGAAATCGATTGTCAACCAGCGCGAAATCGGCGCTGACACAGCCTCGCTGAACCTGGCACTGAAAAATGCGCTGCGCCAGGCGCCAGACTGCATCCTGATCGGCGAAATCCGCGACAAGGAAACGATGTCGGCAGCCATTGCCTATGCGCAATCGGGCCATCTGGTGCTGGCAACGCTGCATGCAAACAACAGCTACAACGCATTGAACCGCATCATCAGCTTTTATCCGATCGAAACCCGTCAATCGCTGCTGCAGGACCTGTCGTCCACCATCCGCGCCATCATCTGCCAGCGCCTGATTCGCTGCACCACCGGCGGCCGCGTTCCCGCGGTCGAAGTGATGCGCAACACGCAATATGTGGCGGAGCTGATCGAAAAGGGTGAAATCGACGCCATTCGCGATGCGATTGAAAAGAGTCTGTCACCCGGCTCGCAAACTTTCGAACTGGCGCTGATCAAGCTGATCCGAGAAGGTATGATTACGCGAGAAGACGCGTTACTGTACGCCGATTCAGCCACCAATCTGATGTGGCATCTGAATAACGGTCAACAGGAATCCGGCAAACTGTTCCAGAAGCAGGACAACGAAGTTAAACCAAAAATTGACAATTCGGCCGATTTTGCCGAATTCACGATGAAGATATAACACCCCATGTTCTGGGTGTGATGTTTTCATCTCATTTCCAGCTTTTTTCGCAACAAAATTTTACCAAATGCGAAATTGCGAACGTGGCAAGGTAAGATACGCATGACGGATGCTGTATCAATCAGTCATGCTGGCATGGGTCACATTGTGCGTATCTGCACAATGCGTGCTTGTTCCTGAAACTGTCAGCGAGTTCCCCAAACAACCCCAACCTTTTGAGTTTCGACATGAAAAAACTGACTAAACTGCTGCTCGGCCTGCTGTGCGCCATTCCGCTGGTTGCATCCGCGGTTAACCACTATACGGTTGCTCACACTCGCATTCAAGGCCAGGACGTGATCATTTTCCCGGTTTCCGGAAAAATGCGAACTGTGCCCAACTCCGACAAGGAAGCACTCGTCAGGGGATTGACTCGATGCGCCAACAGCGCCGGACTCTCTGGTCGCGCGGTCATTGCCTGGCCAAATCATAATGGCACGGTCGGCGCTTACGGCCCTAAAAAAATCATTTCGCATTTTGATACCATCAACATGAACTGGATCAATCAGCGCGTCAACAAGAAGCTGGCTTGCTGATGCCCGTCCAGGCCGGGATTCGATGACGATAGCCATTGACTGACATGAAAGCACTCCAGCTGCTCTTATCGTTGTTGCTCGCGCTGTTCGCCGCGGTTCCCGGCACTGCCCTTCCGCAGCCATCAGGGAAAATGCTCCATGCTAGCCCTGAAGAAATCAAAAAACTGAACATCTTCCTGAGCAATTTCTCGGAAGTGTTCATGCAACCGTTCACCAGCAGCAACCTGAACAACAGCGAAATGATCCGCTTTTCGGTTGCGCACAATTACCAAAACCGCGAAAGGCTGTTCGAAAAACTTCCTGACGACGCGAAAGTACGGATCAAGGCCAGCCATGTCGCCGAATCGGCGCAAAAGTATTTTGGTCGCAAGATCGCGCAGCACCAGTCGGCGGGAGAATACGAGTACCGGAACGGCTACTACTATCTGATGCCTGCTTCCGGTGAAATGCAGCAATTCTCGCAAGCGACGCAAATACGCCATCTCGGCGGCAACCGCTATGCAGTTGACGTGAACGTCTATGCGGCCAGCTCCGGCTGGGTCGGCAGCATCACTGGTACGCCCGAATCATGGCAACGGGAAAGTGGCGAAGTACCGGAACTTTCGTACAAGATGAAAGCCATCGTGGCCAAGAATACTGGGGGCGATGGAAAAGCGCCGTACATCTTGCTTGAATACATTAAAAATCAATAACCTGCATAGGATTTCAAATGAAAAATATCAAGTTTTCCTTCATGTTTGCACTGGCGTTTCTGGTAGCAGGCAGCAGCTTTGCGCGCGACAACCAGAAGGAACTGCGCTTTGCACCGGGCACCAGCTCGGCCACGGTAAGCAACAGCGTCATTCGCGGCGACCGCGACATTTACTCGGTCACCGCCAAGGCGGGCCAGACGATGACCGTTGCCGTCAGCGCGAAGGAAGACAATGCCGCATTCCAGATTTACGAACCGGGCGCGAAATTCGTCAAGGAAGACGGCATGACCGACATCAAGGGCGCGACGCTGCCCAAAGCGGGCGAGGAAGACGATGCCAAATCATTTAGCGGCCCGCTGCCGAAATCCGGCAAATACCTGATCGTCGTCGGCGGCACACGCGGCAACGCCAGCTATAAACTGAAGGTCGCGATCAAGTAAAATAGCTGTTGTTGATTTGACGCCCATGAAGCGCGGTACTGGCGTTTCATGGGCGTAACTATTTCTGCTGACCCTGCTGACCATGAACAACACCTTTGAACTTGCTTCCGCCCTGATTGCCCGCCCCTCCGTTACGCCGGACGATTCCGGCTGCCAGCAACTGCTGAACGAACGGCTGGCGCCGCTGGGCTTTGCCTGTGAAATCATCGAATCCAACGGTGTCACCAACCTGTGGGCGCGCCATGGCACTACGCAACCGGTAATCGTGTTTGCCGGCCACACCGATGTGGTACCTACCGGCCCCGAAGCGCAGTGGCAATCGCCGCCGTTTGTGCCGACCGTGCGCGACGGCAAGCTGTATGGCCGCGGCGCGGCCGACATGAAAACCTCTGTCGCCGCGATGGTGGTAGCGGCGGAAGAGTTCGTCACCGCGCATCCGGATCACAAGGGCTCAATCGCTTTCCTGATAACCAGCGACGAAGAAGGCGTGGCCACCGATGGCACCGTCATCGTCTGCGACCGGCTCAAGGCGCGCAATGAAAAGCTCGATTACTGCATCGTCGGCGAACCCAGCTCACTCGAAAAACTGGGCGACATGGTGAAAAACGGTCGCCGAGGCTCGATGTCTGGACGGCTGGTGGTGAAAGGCATTCAGGGGCATATTGCCTATCCGCATCTGGCACGCAACCCGGTGCATCAGGTGGCGCCGGCGCTGGTCGAACTGGCGGCTGAAGTGTGGGATCAGGGCAATGAATACTACGATCCGACCTCATGGCAGGTGTCGAACATCCATGCCGGCACCGGCGCCTCGAACGTGATTCCGGGCGAAGCGGTGATCGATTTCAATTTCCGCTTTTCCACCGTGCATACGGTCGAGGCGCTGCAAAACCGCGTGCGCGCGATGCTGGACCGGCACGGACTGGAATACACGCTCGACTGGAGCGTCAGCGGCCTGCCGTTCCTGACCCCGAAGGGCAACCTGTGTTCCGCGCTGGCCGATGCCATCAAGGCTGAAACCGGGGTGGAAACCGAGCTTTCCACCTCCGGCGGCACGTCCGATGGCCGTTTCATCGCGCAAATCTGCCCGCAGGTGGTCGAATTCGGCCCGCTGGCTGGCAGCATCCACAAGATCGACGAACACGTCGACGTGGCGCACATCGAACCACTGAAAAACATTTACCGCCGCACGCTTGAAAACCTGTTGCTCTAAGGAGAACCTGACATGACGACCCCCGCCGCCACTTTCACCACCGTGCGCGACCTCGTGCGCTACGCGGTCACGCGCTTCACCGGCGCCAACCTCTCCTTCGGCCACGGCAATGCCAATGCCTACGACGAAGCGGCCTACCTGGTGCTGCATACGCTGTCGCTACCGCTCGATACGCTCGAGCCGTTCTTCGATGCGCGCCTGCTGCCGGAGGAAATCGGAAACGTGCTGGGCATCATCGCCAAGCGCGCCGATGAGCGCATCCCGGCCGCTTACCTGACCAACGAAGCCTGGCTGGGCGAATACCGTTTTTATGTGGATGAGCGCGTGATCGTGCCGCGCTCGTTCATCCATGAACTGATCCCCGAACACTTCGCGCCGTGGGTCAAGGACCCGGATGCTGTTGAAGAAGTGCTGGAACTGTGCACCGGTTCCGGTTGCCTGGCGATCATGCTGGCCGACGCCTTCCCGAACGCGCATGTCGATGCGGTCGACATTTCGGGCGACGCGCTCGACGTGGCCGAACAGAACATCGTCGATTATGGCCTGCAGAATCAGATCGCGCTGGTCGAATCCGACCTGTACACCCAGTTGCTGCCAAAGAAATACGACCTGATCGTCACCAACCCGCCGTATGTGAATGCCGAATCGATGGCCAGCCTGCCGGACGAATACCTGAAAGAGCCGCAAAATGCGCTCGCTGGCGGTGCCGACGGCATGGATCTGGTACGCAAGATCGTTGCGCAGGCGACGCACTGGCTCAAGCCGGACGGCGTGCTGGTGGTCGAAATCGGCAACGAATACGAGCACGCGATGGCGGCGTTCCAGCATCTGGAACCGACCTGGCTTTCCACTTCCGGCGGCGACGACCGGGTATTCCTGCTGACCGCGCAGCAATTGCAAAACAACAAAGGGCGCAGCGACGACAAGTTCGGCGCATAAAAGCCACAGTGGCCGCACGACAGCCGGCACATGCCCGGCTGTCGTGCACTCTGTGTGTACCCGCTTTTGTACCCAATTGCCACTCAAGAATACTCCTCGGTGTATTTATAAACTGCCGCAAACTATCTGGCGCAAGCCATCATTTTTGAAACATACCCCCGTTAATTTGTAATGATCCGCCTTTCGCAAGTCAACCTGATGCGCGGCGTCAAACCGCTGTTCGAAGACGCCACCGTCACCCTCAATCCGGGCGAAAAAATCGGCCTGATCGGTGCCAACGGCGCCGGCAAGTCCAGCCTGTTCGCGATGCTGCGCGGCGAACTGTACGCCGATCAGGGCGACGTCGACTTCCCGGCGCAGTGGCGCGTGGCGCATGTGGCGCAGGAAACGCCGGCGCTGGAACGGGCCGCGCTCGACTATGCGATCGACGGCGACAGCACATTGCGCACGCTCGAAACCGAACTGGCGGCGTTGGAAGCGCTGCCGGACAGCGCGAAAAACGGCTTGCGCATCGCCGAACTGCACACCGCGCTGGCGGATGCCGATGCCTATACCGCCAAATCGCGCGCCGAACAACTGCTGCTGGGGCTGGGCTTCACTGAGGCGCAGATGATGCAGCCCGTATCGCAATTCTCCGGCGGCTGGCGCATGCGGCTGAACCTGGCGCAGGCGCTGATGTGCCCGTCCGACTTGCTGCTGCTGGACGAACCGACTAACCACCTCGATCTGGATGCGATCATCTGGCTTGAAGACTGGCTCAAGCGCTACCCCGGCACGCTGCTGGTGATTTCACACGACCGCGATTTCCTCGACGGCGTGGTGAACGTGATCGTCCACATTGACGACAAGAAACTGAAGCGTTACAGCGGCAACTATTCGGCCTTCGAACGCCAGCGGGCCGAGCAACTGGTGCTGGCGCAGGCGGCGATCGAAAAGCAGACCCGCCAGCGCGCGCATCTGGAATCGTTCATCAACCGCTTCAAAGCCAAGGCAACCAAAGCGCGGCAGGCGCAAAGCCGGATGAAAATGCTGGAAAAGATGGAAGCGCTGGCGCCTTTGCGCGCGGCGGCCGAATTCTCGTTCGAATTCCGTGAGCCGGAAAATGCGCCCAACCCGCTGTTGCTGATGGATAACGTCAACGCCGGCTACCGCTTGCAGGACGATCACGGCGAGCCGGTCGAGGGCGAGGCCGGCAGGAAAACCATCGTTGCCGGCATCCACTTCTCGCTGCAACCGGGGCAGCGTATCGGCCTGCTGGGCGTGAACGGCGCCGGCAAATCGACGCTGATCAAAACCATCGCCGGCGACATCGCGCCGCTGTCAGGCACGATGACCACCGGCAAGGGGCTGAATATCGGCTACTTCGCCCAGCATCAGGTCGAAATGCTGCGGCACGACGAAACGCCGCTGTGGCATCTGACCAAAATCGCGCCGACCGCGCGCGAGCAGGAATTGCGCAACTTCCTCGGCGGCTTCAATTTCCCCGGCACGATGGCCACCAGCCCGATCGCGCCGTTTTCCGGCGGCGAAAAAGCGCGCCTGGCGCTGGCGATGATCGTCTGGCAGCGGCCGAACCTGCTGCTGCTGGACGAACCGACCAACCACCTCGATCTGGAAACCAGGGAAGCGCTGACCGACGCGCTGGCGCAGTTCGACGGCACGCTGATCGTGGTCTCGCACGACCGCCACCTGCTGCGCGCCACCACCGACCAGTTCGTGATCGTGGCCGACGGCAGGCTGCGCGAATTCGACGGCGATCTGGACGATTACCGCGACTGGCTGCTGCAAACCAAGAAGACCAATGCCGATGCCGCCGCCCCTGCCCTCGTTGCCGGACAGGAAGCGAGCGCGCCAGCGCTGGATCGGCGCGAGCAGCGCCGGCAAGAAGCGGAACAGCGACAGCGGCTGTCGGCGCTGAAAAAGCCGCTCGAAAACCAGATCAAGAAACTGGAACAGCGAATGGCGCAGCTGAATGAAACCAAAGCCGCCGTCGACGCGCAATTGGCCGAACAGACGATCTACGATGCCGCCAACCGCGACAAACTCAAAACGCTGCTGACCGAACAAGCTGGCTGCGCGAAGGAACTGGCGCAACTGGAAGACGACTGGCTGGATCGGCAAAACGAACTGGAGGCGCTGGAAACCTGACCAGACCGCAATGCGTCTAGCTGGCTACAGTGGGCGGCCACAGCGGCAGTTGTTGAGGGCTGCTGATGGCCCTAGGTGGCTGCTGGTGGCTGTCTGGGTGGACTTGGAAGGACTATCATGATGGCGATTGAAGTGGCCGCGTGTGCCACTCTCCCCGGCAACAAGCCCGCGAGGCAAAAATAACTGACCGAAGCCCCATTTTCGTTTAATTAGGCTGAAAAATATACTCCTGGCAGTATTTTAAAACAGCCAGCAAAACTGTGGCCAAGCATGGTATTTTGACTATATACCCCCACTATTTAGTTAATATTGCGGTTGCCCGCCGGTGAAATCGAGCGCAAAGAGCGGAGAAAGGACATGACGAACGTGAAAGCTGCCCATTCCTGGGCGCTGGTGACTGGCGCATCCAGCGGCCTCGGGGTCGATTTTGCGCACGAACTGGCGGCCGGAGGACACAACCTGGTGCTGACCGCGCGCCGCGCCGAGCGACTGCACGAACTGGCGACCGAAATCGAAGCGCGCTACCCGGTGCAAACGAAAGTGATTGCGCTTGATCTATCACTGCCGGGCGCTGCGGCGGAACTGAAACAGCAACTGGATCAGGCCAGCATCGTCATCGACGTCCTTATCAACAACGCCGGTTTCGGCATTTTCGGCGAGTTCATCGAACAGTCACTGGCGCGGGTGCAAGCGATGTTGCAACTGAACATCGCCGCGCTAACCGAACTCACGCACCTGTTCGCCACCGGCATGGTGGCGCGCCGGCGTGGCCAGATTCTGCTGGTGGCGTCGGTGGTCGCGTTTCAGGCATCACCAAACTACGCCGCCTACGCCGCCAGCAAGGCGTATGTGCTGAGTCTGGGCGAGGCACTGCACGAAGAACTGCGGCCGCACGGCGTGACCGTGACCGTGCTCTCGCCGGGCGCGACCGCGACCGAGTTTTTCGACGTTTCCGGCCAGCAATCCTCGCCGATGAAACGCGCTTTCATGATGCCCAGCCGGCCGGTGGTGCAAATCGGGCTGGCCGCGATGCGGCACGGCCGCGCATCGGTCGTGCCGGGATGGAAAAACACACTGATGACCTGGAGCACCCGCCTGCTGCCGCGCATCGTGCTGCGCAAGATGGCGCATTGGGTGTTGCGGAAGGAATAAAAGGTTCTTGGGTGTCTGCTTTCTACCCAAAGTGAACTCTTTTAACGTGAAGGTGAGGGGCAGCGGGCCGGCATCGCCAGCACGGCGTTCCAGCGGCAAAGCCGCGCTTGGACCGTAATGCTAGATTACTGGCCGGCCAGTGAGCACGGGGTCAAGTAGAGGTACGATAAAAGTGAAAGAGTATGAGGCCCATCCCGATGGTGAGTAAGCCTTGAAACCAACGCTGACCAGTACTCATTGGCTCCCTCTCACCGATACCAAACTGGATGCCAAAGATTTGGATAAAAACCCCGCTATTAACAAAGCCGCCAAACAGGATAAGTTTTATGCCATAGGAAACGCAGACTATTGCAACCAGTAAAAGAGCGGTGGAACTCTCAATGAGGTCAGTCATGGTGGAAGGATCAAACTTGTTTTATTCAACAGACTTGAATAATAACACCGTCAATAACCGGGCAATAAAATTTTATCAACATCGGAAACCCGAAGAAATTGGCAAAGAAATTGGGGGCAGACCACCATATTTCTTCATGATGCCCAGCCGGTGGCGCAAGCGCGGCTGGCGGCGATGCGACGCGGCCTCGCATCGTGCTGCGCAAGATGGCGCATTGGGTGCTGCGCAAGCGGTGATGCATCCCTGCCATGAAGGCCAGCGGTGGCAATGGCGGCAAGCATGGCATCCATGGGCTTTCGTGTATGATGGCTGGGCGCTCATTCTGGCAGTGTCCGGAGTGGGGCCTCCCGTAGAACAAGGAAGACGCGATGAAATCCCTGAAGGAGTTGTACCGCATTGGCCTGGGGCCTTCGAGCAGTCACACGATGGGGCCGCGCTTTGCAGCGCAGGCCTTCGCACAGGCTTTGCCCGGGGGCTGCCAGCGCATCCGCATCACGCTGTACGGCAGCCTCGCTGCCACGGGGCATGGTCACATGACGGATGTGGCGGTGCAAGGGCCCTTCGCGCCACTGCCGGTGGAAATCCTGTGGCGGGCGACGGAGTTGCTGCCGCGTCACCCGAACGGCATGCGTTTCGAGGCGCTGGATGAGGCCGGCCGGGTGCTGGCGGACCGGGTCTTTTATTCGGTGGGCGGTGGCGCCTTGCTGGACGAGGCGGGAGTACCCGATGGCGGTCCTGCGGTCTATGCCTGCACGAACATGGTGGAGGTGCTGGACTGGTGCGAGCGCGAAGGGCTGCAGATCTGGGAGTTGGTCGGTCAGCAGGAAGGGGAAACGATCTGGCCCTGGCTGGTAGCGGTCTGGCAGGCCATGCAGGCGGCGATTGCCGCCGGGCTGAGTGCTGAAGGGCGCCTGCCGGGCGCGCTCAAAGTCCAGCGCAAGGCCAGCAACTACCTCGCGCGAGCGCACAGCATGGCTGGCCATGTCGGTGATACGGGGCACCTGTTCGCCTACGCGCTGGCGGTGTCCGAAGAAAACGCGGCCGGGAGCCAGGTGGTGACGGCCCCGACCTGCGGTGCCTGCGGCGTGCTGCCCTCGGTGCTGCATTTTCTGCAGCAACGCTCATCTTTCAGCGAGGCGCGCATCGCCCGGGCGCTGGCCACGGCCGGCCTGATCGGCAATCTGGTCAAGCACAACGCTTCGATCTCGGGTGCCGAGGTCGGTTGCCAGGGCGAGGTCGGCACGGCCTGCGCGATGGCGGCGGGGGCGGCGGCCCAGCTCATGGGCGGTTCGATCCGGCAGATCGAATATGCTGCCGAGATGGGCTTGGAACACCATCTGGGTCTGACCTGCGATCCCATCGGCGGCTATGTGCAGATTCCCTGCATCGAGCGCAACGCGATCGCCGCCGTGCGCGCGATCGACTGCGCCACCTACGCGCTGATGTCGGACGGCTCGCATCTGGTGTCCTTCGACAATGTGGTAAACACCATGTGGGAGACCGGCCGCGACATGAAATCCATCTACCGTGAGACCTCGGAAGGCGGGCTGGCCAAAATCCAGCTCAACCGAAGCGCCAGCACCAACGTTTTTCTCGGCATGGGCAGCTGAAGGCGGGCGATCCGGGCTGCCGCAGCCTTGCCGGGACCCGTTTCGGGCTTTTCGTGGTGTCTTGCGCCGCGAACTGGATACGCGATGAGTGACCATCCGTTGCGAACAGACCATAGAATGTCTCATCTCCAAACTCAAGATGGGCAAGGACCAAGTTTTCTAGACGGTCGATAGCCGTCACCGGTGCAATTCACCATCCGCCTCCAAATAAAAAAAACCTCCGGCGTTACCGCCGGAGGCCAACATTTGCCGAGAGATGGCAGTATGACTATTTGGTCGAGTTGATGGTGATGGTGACGTTGTTGTCGCCCGGCGCCAGATCGGTCCAGATCGAGGCGATTGCCTGACCGAGGCTCTTGGTGGCGGCATCGCTGCTTTGCATCATCGCGGTATAGACGGCGGTCGCGGTTGCGTCCGGTTTCTCGTCACCCGCATAGTGGGCGACGAAACCGTTAACGATCACCTGCACTGCGCCCATCTGGGTCAGCGCCGTAATCTGCGCGTCGGTCAGGCCCATGCCTTTCAGGATGTACGGTGCCAGCGCGGTCATACCGTCGCTGAGGAATTTGCTCGAATAGGCAACGAAATCGCTCGGATGCGATGCGGTCGCCTTGACCGTGCTGGTGGTGATCGCCAGCTTGCTGTTGACGATGTCGAAATCGATCAGGCGATACGGGCTGGGCGCCGTGACCAGCGAACCGGTTTCGATGTCATGCAGCACCGAGGTGCCGAAATCCTTGCGTGTGATGTCGTTGGCGTGATAGTGGCCGGTGAACATGACTTGCAGGCCGGCATCGGACAGCGATTTCGAAACCGTGGCGTAATCCTTGACGACATATTCGGAGAACAGCGTGGCTTGGCCGGTGTAATGTTCGAGGATACCGTGGTGCATCATGCCGATGACTTTCTTGTTCTGCTGCTTGGCCGCTGCCAGCCGATCGAGAATCCAGGCCTGGGTTGCGGCCTTGATCGCACCAGCGGTGGTCGGCTTGCCATTGGCGATGTTCTGCTCATACTGGCAGGAATCGATCGCGAACAGCCACACGCCCGGCACCGGCTCGGCAATGTAGCTGAGCGAGTTTGTGTCCTTGTAAATCGCGCTGTTGTAGCCATAATCGGCATAGATCGTTTTGAACTCGTCCGGCGTGACCGTGGCGGTCTTGGTGGCAGGCGAAGTCTTGAAGCTCACTGCATCCGGGTTGTTGACGTCATGGTTGCCCGGCACGACGAACACCTTGGTGCCATTGGCGCGCAGTGCTGCCAGTTTCGAGGCCAGCAACTGGTGGTTGGCCTTTTCGCCATCTTTCGTCAAGTCGCCAGAAATCAGCAGGAATTCAGGTTTCTTCGCTTTCAGATCGGCAATCACACTGTCGAGGATTTCGGTCGCATCCACGATCATCTTGCGGTCGCTGGCGATGTAGGCGGCAAATTCCGGACTGGTTACCGTGCCGTTGGTGACGCCGCCCAAAGTGGCAACATCATAGGTGTGCACGTCGCTCATCACGGCGAATTTGGCCGACGTGGCAGGCGCCGGGCTGCTGTCGCCACCACAACCGCCCAGTGTCAGCAGCACCGATGTTGCCAGCGTCAACGTCAGTGCCGAAAGTGTTTTCTTCAGGTTTAGCATGTTCATGCCCGCAGGTGGAAATTGAAAATACCTCCACAATATGGGGCTATTGTGTCAACACCGTGACAATTATCCCCTACTGCCGGCTTTACAACGCCTTGCCCAGATTGCGGATTTCACGCATCCGGAACCAGTTTGGCAGCAACCGCCAGCCGACCAGCCCGACCGTACCGGCCAGAATCAGCGGCAGCAGGCGTATGTTGACGAATATCGGCACAAACAACGCCACCAGCGCGACGAGGCCGAATGACTCCCTGCTGAGCCATCCTTCATTTGCCGCCCGCCTTTCGGCCAGTTCATCGACCAGTTGCCGCAGCCGGTCGATATCCTTGCGGTAACGCGCCAGATGACGGATCATTTCCTGCCATGCTGCATCCATGTTGCCCTTGCTGCGCGCCTGCGTCAGCAATTCGTGGTATTCAGCCGTCAGTCGATGGATTTCGTCGCACACCGTTGGCGTTGCCATGCGGCTGGCCGTCAGTTCGCGCAACGCGGCGATAATCGCACTCCCCTGCTGCCGCATCCGCTGGCCTTCCCGCCTTTCCGCCTGCTGTGCATTTTCCCTGGCCTTTGCCTGCCGTCCTGCCGCATTGCGCATGTCGGGCAACAGCGCATCAATCACCAGCAGGGTTGCGCCATCCATCTGCTGCGGGTCGCCGATTTCCGCCAGCCACGGACAATCGGCCGCCAGCGCCATTATTTCGCCAGTCAGCCGCTGGCGTAATCGTTCAGTCCATTTCACGTCGAACGCCAGCGCCAGCAATTGCGCGTGCATGTCAGGCAGCTGCGGCTGGAAAATGCTGCTGTTGCCGAACAGCATCGCATCGACATCGACGCCACCTTCGGCATGCGCTGGCGCCCGGCGGTGCAGCAACGCCTGCATTACATCCCACGCATGATTGAAACGCTGCGCGGCTACATACCACTTCTGCACCAGATTTTCGGCTTCCTGATTGCCCGCCCGGGCGAAAATTTCGAGCACCCGGTGCTGGTACAGGTTATTGAGCCACCAGGCGGCATCGCGGTCGCCCTGCAATGCCACGTTTGCATGCGACAGGATCGCTTGCGTGTTGACCGACTCACCGCGCCATGCCAGCGGCACGCCCGACGCCAGATGCAGGATCAGTTTCAGCAGTTGCACATGCACCGATGCCTGCCTGTCCTGCCGCAGTTCGAGCAGCAGGCGCACGGCATTCTGGTCTTTCTGCACATCGCGAAACCACGCGAGCAACTGGCCGTTCGCCATATCGGCCACGCCTTCATTCCAGTGCTGCGCGAAGGCAACCGCCAGTTGCTCTGCCGTGTGACAGACTTCTTCGCCGACCAGGTACGGTTGCGCGAACCCGGCCGCGCTGAACTGCTCGATCGGCTCCGCCAGGCTGCCATCGCCTGCAAGCCAGCGCGCGATCTCGGCCTCGCCCCAGCGCTGTCCTGGATCGCGCAGCAGCAATCCGGCCAGCAGCTTGCGCAGATTGGCGTCAGCCACGCCGGACAAATCCATGCCGCGCGTGGTCAGGTGATGCAGGATCACCGGCTCGGACAATCCCGCGAACGGATGCACCCCGAGCGCGCCCTCGAGCAGGATCATCCCCAGCGACCAGTAATCCGCCTTGCCATCGATCACCCCGGACAGGCTCTCAGGCGAGGCGTAACTGAGCGTGCGCGCAGTGCCGGTGAAACACTGCGTCGCATCGATCACCGATGACACGCTGAAATCGGTCAATACCACATCGAACGGTTCGAGCGAACGCACCAGGATGTTTTCCGGCTTCAGGTCGCGGTGCACCAGACCGGCCGCATGCACCGCCGCCAGCGCCGGTGCCATCTCCTTTGCCAGCCGCGCCAGTGTTTCGGCCGGCTGCGGGCCGGATTTCATCTGTTCGCGCCAGGCACCCGGAGCGCAGTATTCCATCAGCTCGTACGCGTAGCCGTCTGACACGTCCGCCTCGTACACGCGCACGCGGTGCTCCGGCGGCATTTTCAGCACCCGTGCCAGCACCTCGCGCACCGGCTGGATGCCGTGGCGGTAAATTTTCGCCATCAGCGTCGGCCCGCCTTCGAGCCGTTCTACCAGCAGCAGTTCGGCCTCGGCACCGCGCGCCGGAAACGAGCGGACGATCCGGTAACGCTCGGCCAGCTTCGACGGCAGGCGCATCAGGCTGCGCATTTCATCTGCTGGCGTCAGCGCCGCTTCCGCCTTCAACGGGCGGTTGCAGTACACGCAATTCACGCTGTGCGGCGGGTTCGGTTGCGCACAATCGGGGAACCGGCAGATCGGCGCCGGTTCCGTGTCAGCCGGCGGCTCGATATCGGTAGCGGCATTTGTTGCAGCGACTGCATCCTTAGGTTCCTGTTTCAGTTCCAGATCGACGCCGGCCAGCAGTGCGCCGCAGGCGCAGCGCATCACCTCGGACGCGTTTTCCGCGCCGCAGCTCGGGCAACGGCGGATGTATTCGGCTAGCGCCATGACGCCTGCCCGAATTCCAGCCCGCGCTCACGGCACATGGTTTCCAGCGCTTGCATGTCGCCGCGCGCCGGGATGCCGGCGAACCAGACTTTGCCGTTTTCGACCATCGTCTGGATGCGCTTGTTGCCGTCGTCCGCCGGTGCATCGAGCATTGTCGCGTAGCGCGCCTGTCCGCGTTCGGACAGCGGCAGCAGCGGCTGGTTGGCCGAGCCGCGCCAGAGGCGGGTCAGCGGCTGGCTTTCGACGAAGGGTTCGGGAATCAGCGCGTCGAGCTTTTGCAGCAGGCGAGAATGGCGTTTTTGCAGCGTTGCCAACGGATAGCCGCTGTAGCACAGAATATCGAAATCCAGACCGCTGCCCTGCCGCCAGCGGATCAGCGCATCCAGCAACGCCGACAGCGCCTTTGGCTGATCGAACGGCTCACCGCCGGAGATCGTCACGCCGTCGAACTGCCCCTGCGTCGTCTGCCGGCACCAGGCCAGCAGTTGCGCCACCGTGATGTCGCGCCCCGGATCGCGCGCCCAGGTGTCTTGCGACACGCAAGCCTTGCAGCGGATCGAACAGCCTTGCAGCCAGATGCCGATGCGTCTGCCCGGCCCCAGCACCGTCACCGGGAAATGCGCCTTGTTGACCGAAATCTTCATGCCGCCTGCAGTTTCAGCGTGATCACCCTGTCCGTCTCGCTCAGGCCGGTGACGACCAGCCGCTCCTTGCCGTCGAGATCAAGCTCGAACAGCGCGCGCGACAGCGGATTGATGAACACCGATTCGAGCTGGTTGCCGATGCCGCGGCCGCCGTTCGACAGGTCCTGCGTGCAGCGCGCCAGCAAATCTGCCCGCACTTCCGCTGGCATCGCCAGCTTGATTTTTAGTTCGTCGAACAGTCGCTGCGCGACATTCTTCAGCATGCCGTCGAAAATGCGCTCTGCCACATCCGGCAGGATGAAATTGAACACCACGATGTTGTCGCCCATCCGGTTCAGCAGTTCCGGCCGCGCCAGCTTGAATTTGAAATAATCGCCAATCGCACCGCGCACCTTGGTCTCGACCATCTCGTACGGATCGCCGGGGCGCACGTTCTGGATGCGCCCGCCCATGCCGTCGTCGATGAAAATGCCGAGATTCGACGTGAACACAATGATCGCCTCGGAAAAATAGGCGGTGTCGCCGCGCCCGTCGGTCAGGCGGCCGTCTTCGAGAATTTGCAGGAACTTGTCCAGGATGCGCGGATGCGCTTTTTCGATTTCATCGAACAGCACCACCGAGAAAGGTTTTTCCCGCACCGCGTTCGTCAATTCGCCGCCGGCGTCGAAGCCGATGTAGCCCGGCGGCGCGCCCAGCAGCCTGGCGCTGCTGTGTTCTTCCGCGAACTCGCTCATGTCGAAACGCAGGTAGGCGTGTTCGTTTCCAAACACCAGTTGCGTCAGCGTTTTCGCCAATTCGGTCTTGCCGACGCCGGTCGGACCGGCAAAAAACAGCACGCCGCGCGGACGACTGCCGCCCGATCTGGCTTGCGCGCCGGTCATGCCCATCACCGAGCGTTTCAGGATGTCGAGCGTCTTGACCACCGCCTGATTCTGCCCCTTCACGCGGTCTTCAATGAAGCCGCGCGCATCGCGTATCTTGTCGCGCAGGTAATCTTTGCGCCACGGATTGTCCGGCACGCCAACCTTGTAGCAACGCACTGCATCGTCGATCTCCCTGATGCCGATTCGCTGCCGGTCGGCCAGTTCGGTGATATCCGACAGCGCGCACAGCGACATCCCTTCGGTGCCGTCAGTAAACGCCTTGACAAACTGAGCCCGCTCAGCCTCACTCGCGTTCGCATGGCCGGCGAACAACGGCGCCAGCTGCAGTGCCGCCGCCTGCCGCATTTCGAAATCTGGCTTGCCAATGATCAGGCTTTCTACCCGTTCGCTGTCGAGCGTGTACCACGACGGCATGTCCTGCGCGCGGTTCACCAGCCAGACGACCGGATTGAATTGCGGCTTGCCATTGCCTTCCTTCGGGGGCGACAGCGTCGTAGACGTGGGCGCCGCCGCTTGCGCTGACACCATTGGCACGACCGGCGCCGCCGACAGCGACAGTTTTTCGGCCGCGACAAAAAAGCGGTGTTCGCCTTCATTCAGGCTGTTGGCCTGACGCGTCAGGCGCGAGGCGAAATCCAGCACCAGCGCACAGCGCGCGCTGCGCTCAGCCACCAGCTTGCGCATGATGCCGGTCAGCGATTCGAGGCTGATCGGCTGCTGGCCGCCGCCGTTACCGTTGCCCCCGGCCAGTTTCAGCTCGAACAGCTTCGTTGCCAATTCCTTCGCTTCCAGTTCGTCCGGATAGACCCGTACGCCATCGATCGGGTCGTATACCAGCAGGAAACGATAGCCCTGCGCCTTCAGCCGTTCCCACATTGCGCGCAGCAGCGGTGCCAGCGTCGCGCCGCCGGCCAATGGCGTAAGGAAATTGTCGCGGATCGCGCCGGAGACGACAAATTGAGAACGGATCGGCAGCAGACGCTCGATATCGGCCAGCCAGCGGGGTGTGGGAACAGTCATCGCAGCTCACGTTGCATGGGTTGTTGTTGGGCGTCGGTCGCGGCGGCTTCTTCATCCGCGAATGACGGCAACTGGCCGGCATCGACCAGCTGCACCGGCACTTCACCGGCGGACAACTGGCGGGTCACGTTCAGATTCAGGCCGCGCGCTGCCAGCGCCCGCTTGAGTGCCGGAAATTCGGCGCACCATCGGTCTTCGGCCAGATGGTCGCGCACGCTGAACTCGCGCTTGCCGTCGGACACGGCGCGGATCACGTTGAAATTCAGCGTCGCGGCAGACGGAGCAGCGCGCATCCGCACCATGTATTCGCCCCAGCCTGCGCGGCGGAAATGCGCGACGCCGCCCTCGACAAACAGTGTGCTGCCGAGTTCTTCCACCTGATAGCCCAGATCCTTCAGCGTCTGCTCCAGCACCAGCGCGGTCGCTTCCTGCACCTGCCGCTGCTGCACCGCATCGAGGTAAGCAGCGATGCGGGCGCGCAATTCGGTCGCCAGCAGTCCGGCCCGCTCGTCCGGCGGCGTCGCTTCCAGTTCCTGCGCCACCGACTGGATGTTGGCGGGAATTTCGCCCAGATGCGCGATCCGCGCCAGCAGGCGCTGCGACACCGAAGGTGGCAATGGCTGCGATGGCGTCTGCGCTGGTGCCGCGGCGGCAAATTCGGCCGGAATCTCGATCTGCTGCGCGTCGTCTCCCAGCGCGCCCATCCGGCGCGCCGCTTCGGTCTTGAGCAGTAGTTCCAGTTCCGCTGTCAGTTGCTGCAAGCCGTGTGCGTAGGCGACCAGCGTTGCCGCATCGTTTCCCGCCGGCCGCACCGGACGGGTAGCAGTCATCCTGTCGGTCAGACCAAAACGTGCGGCGGATTGCAGCAAACCAGCGAAGCGTTCCTCTGCCTGCGCAACCTGCTGCTGCATCACCTGCTGGCCGGCGGCACTGGCCGCCTGCATGCCAGCCTGTTGCGCTTCGCGCTCAGCAGCATGCCGCTCTGACAACGCCTCCGCATTGGCTTGCGCCGATGCAATTGCTTCGGCCGCACGGATGGCGGCTGCGGAAATCAGGATCGAGATCGGATCGGCGCCGACCAGTGCCGTACAGGGGCCGCTCATCGCAGGGTTGTATCAAGAATGATTAAAATCTATAGACTTTAGCGCATTTTCAGTTGAAAAGGGGTGCTTACAACAGGCTTCCACACTACAACTGGTGCGGAAAATCAATCGCCCTGAGGATGGCGTTGGCCGCGTGGCGCGACTGGCACTGGCGCGGCACGGAAACGATGGTCGAATAGCGGCGCCAGATTTCATGCGTGCAATCGGGCGACTGCATCAGGAATTGGTAATCGGCCATGCGCAGCAGGCCGACCAGTTTGCCGAAATAATCGCTGGTGGTTTGCATCAGGCGGGCCACACCAGAACCGGCAGCGCCGGATTTTTGCCCCGGACGCAAAACGCCACCAAGTCGCGCAGCACACGCTCGGTTTCGGCCTTGAGTTCATCCATCGTCGGCGCTTCGCACACCAACCCGCGCAGATTCCTGCTGGTGGCGACATACACGCCCGCTTCTTCATCGTGCAGCACGTCAAGATTCACGGTCAGTTGGCGGCCAAAGCGCGCCAGAATCGACCACAGCGGATAATCGATCGGATACATCCGTTCCCCCCCTCGTTTGTGGCTCGTCAACGGAGGAAATTATAGCGCCAGCGCCCTGTCAGAACCATATTCCGACTGATAAAGCCGGAGTATGAATTCAAAATACGTCACTGGGCCACTGTTTCCGGGCCTGTTTTTACATACTGGAGGGGGTATATTTTTAGGCCTAATTGCACAAAAATGAAAAACGGGTCAGTTATTTTGACCCGTTTGACAAATGTTACAGCGCGCTGGCGCTTGGCCAGCAGGCCGCAAGGCGGCGTTCAGCCGAATTGCTCGGTGTAGTCTTCCATCGCGGCGCCAATCACGGCAAATGCATGTTCGCGGCCATAGATTTTCTCGATCCTCGCCTTGGATGGCTGGCCATACAGCAGCTTGTAGGTTTCGAAATAGTGGCGGATGCGTTCGAGCAGCGCGGGAGAAATGTCCTCGATATCGTTCGCGCCCTTCCAGAATGGATCGTTGTCGAGCACGGCGATGATCTTGTCGTCCGCTTCACCGTTATCAATCATCTGCAAACCGCCTACCACGCGCGCGCGCAGGATGACTTCGCCGCGATTGATCGGGCGTTCGGTGATCACGCAGATATCGAGCGGATCGTCGTCGCCCTTTTGCGACGTGGGCGACAGCGCGTTGACCCGCGCCGCGCAGTAGGTCTGCGGGACAAAACCATAAAGTGTCGGCGGCATCGACGAGGTCAGTTGCGGCCGATCGACGCGCAGGTAGCCAGTAGTTTTATCGACTTCGTATTTGACGTTGTCGTATGGCGTCATTTCGATATACGCATTGACCACCCGGGGCTGATCATCACCAACCTCAAGTCCATGCCACGGGTGCGGGCGCCAGCGATAAAATGTCGGGGGAAATGCCATGAGATACGTCCTTGTTCTTCAATGATTAAAAATGCGCCAAGCACAAAAACCGCTCGGTGTGTTTGTAAAGCAAGCTCTGAAAAACCGTTGTTGGCCACTGGAGCGCAAGGCGCACGCAACGCAGCAGGTTATCCAGAACTTCCTCAAGATGAGTGGGTATTTAAATGAAGTGCTTCGGCAGCGTGATTTTACCCTTCCGGGCGCAAAAAAGAATCGGCCTGCACTGTTTTTCATCAAACCGCCGCCGCGCCCGGCATGTATCCGTGCCCGATTTCATGTCTGAATGACGGACAAATCCACAGCTTATGAATGCAACCGGCTTGGAGCCATCATTAAATTTGAAACAACACATGAAAACCCTCAGAATACTTTTTGTCTGCACCGGCAACATTTGCCGCTCCCCCATGGCGGAAGGCGTGATGCGTACCCTGCTGCAAAAAGCGGGCATGGATAAACTGGTCGAAGTGGATTCAGCCGGAACGCACGGCTATCACATCGGCGAATCGCCAGATCCGCGCACCCGGCAAGCCGCTCTGGCGCGGGGCTACGACTTGTCCACGCTGCGTGCGCGCAAGGTGGCGCCGGAGGATTTCGCCCGCTTCGATTACGTGCTGGCAATGGATACCGGCCATCTGCGCCTGCTGCGCCGCGCCTGTCCGCCCGAACACCATCGCAAGCTGTCGTTGTTCATGCACTGCGACGTGCCTGATCCGTATTATGGCAGCGCGCAGGATTTCGAACATGTGCTCGCCCTGACAGAAGAAGGCGCGCGCGCCTGGATGACCCGACTGCCGGACGTGTCAGTCGATGGCAACGCCGCCGATCGGCCATAAAAAGGGCCGCGTTGCCACGGCCCTGTTGAACATACTGCTGTACGGCTTAAGCCTCAACCTGCTCGTCTTCCTTGAAATCCTTGGCCGAAAGACCCATGCGTTGCATGCGTGACAGCAGCGTGGTGCGTTTCAGGCCAAGACGCGCCGCGGCACCTCTCGGGCCAGCCACGACGCCATAGGTTTCGCGCAGCACGCGAATGATGGATTCGCGATCGACTTCAGGCAGGTCTTCTGCCTCCGGCTCCGGTGGCCGGGATACCACCGGCACCACGGGCGTCGGCGAAGAACCGGATAACGGCTCGCCCGGCTGCGCGGGATGGTACTTTATTTCGCTCAGCGGCAGTTCCAGCACGTTGCCACGGGTCAGGATGACCGCGCGTTCAATCACATTTTCCAGTTCGCGCACATTGCCCGGCCACGGCATCTGAATCAGGCGCGCAATCGTTTCCGACGGGATGCTGTCGATATGCTTGTTCATCCGCTGCGAAAATTTCTTGACGAAGAAATTTACCAGTTGCGGAATGTCTTCCGGCCGCTCGCGCAAAGGCGGAATGACGATCGGGAACACGTTCAGGCGGTAATACAGGTCACTGCGGTACTGATGGTCGGCCACCTTTTGCTTCAAGTCGCAATTGGTGGCGGCGATGACGCGCACGTCAACCTGAATCACGCGGGAACCGCCGAGGCGCTCGATTTCGCGCTCCTGCAGCACACGCAGCAGTTTCGGTTGCAGTTCAAGCGGAATGTCGCCCACCTCATCCAGAAACAGCGTGCTCTTGTTGGCCAGTTCGAAGCGCCCCAGCCGCTGCGCCTGCGCGCCGGTAAAAGCGCCCTTCTCATGCCCGAACAGATCGCTTTCCAGCAAGCCGGAAGGCACGGCAGCGCAGTTCATTTTCACCATCGTGTTCGCACTGCGGCTACTCAGCCGGTGAATCGCGCGCGCAATCAGTTCCTTGCCGGTGCCGGTCTCGCCCAGGATAAGCACGGTCGCATCGCTGGCGGCAACCATTTCGACCTGCTGCAGCACGGCTTGCATCGCCAGGCTGGTGCCGATGATTTCGTCGAAATCGGCATAGTTGCGGATTTCTTCGGTTAGATAGCTGTTTTCACTCGCCAGCTTGTCCTTGAGCGTTGAAATTTCTTCATACGCCAGCGCATTGTCGAGCACGATCGCCAGTCGAGCCGTGATTTGCTCGATCAGATCGAATTTTTCCGGCGTGAAAATGTAAGGCCGGTGGTGTCCAAGCTTGAGCGCGCCACGCGCCTTGTCGCCGGATATCAGCGGCAGCGCGAAGATCATCTGGAACCCCTGCTCGGCCAGCAGCGCAACCTGGCTGTATTTGCCCGACAGCCGTTCAATTTGCCGCCGATCGAGCAATGCCTTTTCCTTGTTCAGCATCACCTGCCCGGACAGCGAGGCATAGATCGACATCTCGACCGAATTGAGCATGCGGCTGCCATTGCCCTGATACTGAACCGCGTGCGTGCATAATTTGTGCGTCGCGAAATCGCAGGTATCCAGACTGACGTAATCAAAGCCGAAATAATTGTGGATGGAATCGGAAATCTCGTCCACCAGCTCATTCATGTTCAGCTTGGACAGCGCGGCATTGGTCACCTCCACCAGCACGCGATAATGCTCCCGTTCCTTTCGCGTCTGCTCCTGCCTGACCTGCAGCACCGCGCGTTCGAGAATGTTTTCCAGCGCCTGCGCCACCACCACCGTGAGCTGGCGCATTCGCAGCAATTCGTTTTCGCCGAATTTTTCTTCGTTCAGTTTGATGAATTCAATTCCGCCCAAGAGCTGTCGGCCTGTTTTCAGTGGCATCAGGCAATAAGCCTTCAAGCCGCTGTACGGCGGCAGATTCGCGCTCTTCGGATAGTCGTAGCGAAAATTGGTGCCATCGCATTGCATCATGCTCTGCGTGCTGAAAATCAGTGCCGCTGGCATGTTGCTGAATTGCACCGCCTCAAGGCTGGCAACGCCCTTGTTTGAACGCGACAGATAATGCAAACGAGGCTGCTGTGTCTGCGGATCGGACAGGATCAGATTGATCCGTTCGAAACCGATCACCGGTCCGGCGCTGTTCTCCAGCAATCGCAGAATATCCGGTATGTCGCGCAGGAACAGCAATGCCTGGGACAGGGACGGCAACAGATCCTGCCTGGCGGGAACAGTGCCTGGCGCTCTTTTGGAGGAGATATCTTCAACAGTCATTGGACACACCTACGACGGCCACAAAACGAGAGACCGCTTGGCAAACGATGGGCTGGCCGCATAAACCCGATATCATACGGCCATCTTCCTATTTCTGCATAATTTTAGGGCAGAAATAGTAAACGTGTTGGCAAGCGTTTTCAACCGCACCACAGACCATGCGTGCTGTTATCAGCAAAGCATAGCCGGTACATGAACAAAAAAAGCCACGCATTGCATGACGTGGCTTTTTTTTACAGCTTTAATCGCAAATGGCGAATTAGGCCGGTGGGAAAGACGACTCGTAAGAGTGCGATACACCCTCAGGAACCTCAGCCTCTTTCAGGCGGTATACCAGTACCGGAATCGTTGCGGTGGACAGGACCTTGTTGGATACCGAACCCATCAGCACGTGATCCCAGCCTGCGCAGCCGTGCGAACCGATGAAAATCAGGTCGCATGCGGAATCGCTACCAGCTTTTACGATAGCAAGCGCCGTATGATTTGCCGTGCGCTGAATGCCGGTGAACTTGACACCAGCCTTGGCAGCAGCATCCTTGAGCGGCTGCAATACCTTGTTGCTTGCTTCCTTGGCAGCGGCTTCGTATTCAGCTTTCGCTGCATCAGCCTTCACATAACCTGCCTGGAATTCGCGGGTTACATTGATACCTACCACTTCTGCACCAATCTTGGCTGCAAACTCAATACCACGCAGCGCGGAAATGTTGCCCAAGGCAGAGCCGTCACACGGAACCAGAATTTTTGCAAACATGATGTTGTATTCCCTTAAGATGTGATAAGCGTTGTCAATTCAGCCAGTTTGCATCCTTTGACATCCAGCGATGGATGCCGGAAACAAGCTGCATCCAAACCGACATGACACATATACGTTGTGGGTAATTCTTCTTGCTTTTATCCCACCCATGCCAGCCGGCGTGGGTGGGTTATCACTGCGGAGCCAGTCACACTTCCCCAAAGGTCAGCTTCAGGCTCCGAATGAGTACTGCGTGTTACGCGCCGGTTGCCGTTGCAGCTTCCTGAGCAGCAACACCACGCTTCTTCGGACGGCCCATACGCGGAATCACGAAGGTCGCCAGAGTGAACGAGATCAGGGACATGCAACCGCACAGCGTGAAGGCCGTGGTCCAGCCGAAATTGGTTGCAACTGCAGCACCAACGCCACCACCGAAAATCGATGCGGTCGCTTTAGCTGCCCAGAAGAAACCGTAGTTCTGTGCCGAGTAAGCGGTACCGAAGATATCGCTGTTGGTCGGCGGGAACAGAGCGTAGCTACCACCGGAGGTGAAGAACGCGATCATCAGAACAACGATGAAGAACGGGGTGCCGAGTGCAGCAACGTGCGAGAAAGCAAACATCGCCAGCGCGTTCACACCGAACATGATCGACATTGCTTTGTAGCGGCCGATGTTATCCGACAGCCAGCCCCAGAAAGGACGGCAACCACCGTTTGCCAGGTTCTGGAACATAACGACCACAGCCATGATCGTGCCAGCAACGCCAATCGTGCGGCCGAACGGTGCGCTGTTTGCAACCAGCAGCAGGAAACCGAAGTTAACCGAGAAGAACGCGGTCCACAGTACCCAGAATTGCGGCGTGCGCAGCATTTCAGAGGATTTGAAGTCTTTTTCCGTTGCGACAATAACTTTCTTGCCACCGCCTTGACCAGCCGGGAATTTGATGAAGCAGGAAACGAGCATGATCATCGCGCCCATGATGACGCCGGTGTACATGAAAGCCGAGCCGAGACCGGAGGTTTTCAGCGTTTCGCTGATCAGCGGCAGGAACGGCAGCACGCCCAGGCCATAGCCTGCAGCGGTGAAGCCGGAAGCGAGACCGCGCTTGTCCGGAAACCAGCGATTTGCGGTGTTCATCGCGATACCGTAAACGATACCGACACCAGCGCCAGCCAGCGTGTAGAGTGCGTACAGTGCAGGAATGCTGTCAACCTGACCCATCATGGACCAGCCACACAACACCATCAGACCACCGACGATGCCAGGAAATTTGGGACCAAATTTATCAACGAAGAAACCGCCACCCGGCTGTGAACCAGCCTGAATGACTTGGGAGAGCGTAAATGCCGTTTGAACAGCTGCGAGCGACACCGTCAGCTTTTCCGTCAATGGACGTGAAAACAGCGTCCATGCATACTGGACACCGGAAATCATACACATCAAAATTACTGCCAAAATCAAGTAAATCCAACGATTGGGCTGTGACCCCGTTGGCTGTGCTGCCTGTGTGTTACTCATAAATTCTCTCGCAAATGTTGATAGTGAAAATTGGTACCTTAAAAAGAACTGTGTCCCTGTGCGGCCAGGTCAACCTCATGACAGAAGACCCTTGACGACCAACACAGAGGACACTTGTTCACAGGAGAGTGCACTTTTAAGGAGAGTAGTGCACCCTTCTTTAAGCATTTCCTGTGCCATGTCTACCAGAAACCCCCATCGACACTTATTTGATGATTGAATTCAACCACTTACACCACATTCGCACATGTGTCGAAGAAAGTGTCGAAGATTGACTTTGGTGTCGAAATAGGTGACGACATGTGTCATCGTCATTTATTGACGAAGCTCATGCCATGCGTGTCAGACGTCTGATGGCATATGTGTCGTCACGGCGCACCGCGCCTTCAATGTCAAAATAGCAGCGAAACCATCCATTTTTGACAACACGGACAGGCAAAAACAACATATCACTTCGTCAAAGCGATTGATGGCATGAATGGCTGCAGGTATTCTCTCCTGTATTAACAATGCGTTCAGGTTCACAACTATGCCCAATCAAGTCAACTCCTCTAATGCACGCGTTGTATTCATCGTTTCCGATGGCACCGGAATAACTGCCGAAACCCTGGCAAATTCAGTGTTAAGCCAATTCGTTCAAACCTTCGACAAGATTCGCCTGCCTTTCATCGATACCGCCGACAAGGCTCGTCATGCCGTGCGCACCATCAATGCCGTCATCGGTTCCGGCAAACCGCGCCCGCTGGTATTCTCGACTCTGGCCAAACTCGAATTTTCGGAAATCATCCAGCAGGCCAACGCGCTGCATATTGACTTGATCCAGACATTCATCTCGCCACTGGAACGCGAACTCGGCCAGAAATCAGCGCAAACCATCGGCCTGAGTCACAAGAGCCCCGACAGTCAGGAATATCTGCATCGTATTGACGCCATCAACTATGCGTTGGCGCATGACGATGGCCAGTCGCACCGCAATCTGGCGAGCGCTGATGTGATCCTGGTCGGAGTGTCACGCTCCGGCAAAACGCCAACCAGCCTGTATCTGGCGATGCAATATGGCATCAAGGCAGCGAACTATCCGCTGATCCCGGAAGATTTCGAGCGCGGCAAACTGCCACCGGTACTGCTTGAATTCAAGGACAAGCTGTTTGGCCTGAGCATCGACCCTGAACGGCTGGCTAAAATCCGCCATGAACGCCGGCCTGACAGCGCATATGCATCGCTCGACAATTGCCGCCATGAAGTGCGCGAAGCTGAAGCCCTGATGCAAAAGGAAGACATACGCTGGTTGTCCACCACAACCAAATCGATCGAGGAAATCGCGTCGTCCGTCATGCAACAAATCCGTTCTGCCTGATAGACCAGAAACGCCGCTTAAGTTCTGTCCAGCGCGATTTTTTTGCCTATACCCTGGCTTTTTCAGGATTGGGAAACTGTGGGCGGGAAAAAATAAATGACCGGATCTGTGTTTTTGGTCATTAAGGCCAAAAAATATACTCCCGCCAGTATTCAAAAATAGCCAGTAAAACTGCGGCCCAGTGGCGCATTTTGACTATATACCCCCAAGTCAAGATGCGAAACCGACCTTGAGCCACTCGATTCCATCGTGATGACATTGCGCAATACTCGCCAGCTTGATCGGCACAACAATATGTGCGAATCCACCAAAAGGAAGCGCCCATGACCATTCGCAATCTCGTTCATCTGTTTAAACCCAGATCCGTTGCCGTGATCGGTGCCTCCAACAAGCAGCGCAGCGTGGGCGCAAAGCTGATGGAAAACCTGCTGGCAGGTGGCTTTCAGGGCGTGATCCTGCCGGTGAACCCGCGCCAGAAAAACATCGCCAGCGTGCATGCGTATGCATCGGTGGCCGAGCTGCCAGAAACGCCAGAACTGGCCGTCATCTGCACGCCGCCTGAAACCATCCCGCAACTGATCACCGAACTGGGCGAACGTGGCACCAGAGCAGCGATTGTGCTGACGGCCGGCTTGTCACGGGTGAAGGATGAACAGGGGCGCACCATCAGTGAAGCGATGCTGGATGCCGCCAGGCCATACATGCTGCGCATCCTCGGCCCGAATTGCGTCGGCCTGCTGGTGCCTGGCATCGGCCTGAACGCCAGCTTTTCACACACCAGCGCCCTGCCCGGCAACCTGGCTTTTCTGTCACAATCGGGCGCATTGACGACCATCGTGCTGGACTGGGCCAAATCAAAGGAAATCGGCTTTTCGCATTTCATTTCGCTGGGTGACAGCGCCGATGTCGATTTCGGCGACGTGCTCGATTATCTGGCGACCGACAACGACACCAGCGCAATCCTGCTGTATGTCGAATCGATCAAGGCGGCGCGCAAATTTTTGTCCGCCGCGCGTACCGTGGCGCGCATCAAGCCGGTGCTGATCATCAAGGCTGGCCGCGTGCCAGAAGGTGCGCAGGCAGCCGCATCGCATACTGGCGCGCTGGCCGGCGCGGACGACGTGTACGATGCAGCCATCCGTCGCGCAGGCATGTTGCGGGTAAACACCACCGAAGAACTGTTCGACGCGGTCGAAACGCTGGCGCGCTCGCGGCCATTGCAAAGCGAGAAACTGACGATCGTCACCAATGGCGGCGGTGTCGGCGTAATGACGACCGACGCGCTGGTGCTGGGCAATGGCAAGCTGGCATCGCTGAATGAAAACATCTTGGACAGAATGGATCAGGTATTGCCGTCGATGTGGTCGCGCGGCAATCCGGTCGATATCATCGGCGACGCGCCAGTCGATCGCTACCTCGAAACGATGAAGATTCTGCTCGATACCGACGAAACCGGCACCATCCTGTTCTTGCATGCGCCGACCGCAATCGTACCGAGCTACGAAATCGCATCCGCGCTGGCCAACCTGTTCAAGCAATCGACGCGGAACATCTTCGGTTGCTGGCTCGGCGGCGATTCGCTGTCGCGGGCGCGCACCATTTTCCGCCAGGCCGGCATTCCGACCTTCGATACGCCGGAACAGGCCGTGCGCGGCTTTTTGCAGGTGGTTGAATACAACCGCAATCAGGACATGCTGATGCAGACGCCGCCGTCGGCGCCGGAAGAATTCACGCCGGATACCGCGAAGGCCGTCGCCATCGTGCAGACGGCGCTGGCGTCAGGCCGGAAAACGCTGACCGAACCGGAAGCAAAAGCGGTATTTTCCGCCTATGGCATCCCGGTGGTTGAAACGCGCGTCGCGTCCACGCCGGAAGAAGCGGTGCGGGTTGCCGGCGAAATCGGTTTCCCGGTCGCGCTCAAAATCCTGTCGCCGGACATCACGCACAAATCCGAAGTCGGCGGCGTTGCGCTCGATCTCGAAACGGCGGAACAGGTTTCTGCCGCAGCCAGTGGCATGCTGCGCCGGCTGAAGAAAATCCAGCCGGGCGCGCACCTGACCGGTTTTAGCGTGCAACAGATGGCCCGGAAACCGAAAGCGTTCGAACTGATCGTCGGCGCCACCACCGATCCGGTGTTCGGGCCGGTGATCCTGTTCGGTCAGGGCGGCACGGCGGTCGAAGTGGTTGGCGACAGCACCATCGGCTTGCCGCCGCTGAATCTGGCATTGGCCAAGGACATGGTGTCACGCACTCGGATTGCAAAACTGCTCGCTGGCTACCGCAACGTGCCGCCGATCGATTTCAGTGCACTTTATCTGACGCTGACAAAAGTATCGCAACTCGTGTGCGACATTCCGGAAATCGTCGAACTCGACATCAACCCGCTGCTGGCCGATGAAAATGGCGTGCTGGCACTGGATGCGCGCATCGGTATCGCGCCGGCGATTTCATCCGGCACCGAGCGGTTGGCAATCCGCCCATATCCGAAAGAACTGGAAGAATGGACCGATTGGAACGGCCAGCCGCTGCTGCTGCGCCCAATCAAGCCGGAAGACGAATTGCGGCACGCCGATTTCATCAGTGCGCTGGCGCCGGAAGATTTCCGCAAGCGTTTCCAGCCGAAAGCGCGGCAAACGCCCTACCCGCAGCGTTCCCGTTCGGTATTGATTGATTATGACCGTGAAATGGCATTCATCGCCACCGCAAAAGGCGATGACGGCAAAATGCACACGCTCGGCGTCGTGCGCGCTTATGCCGACCCGGACAACGTGCGCGCGGAATTCGTCATCGTTGTGCGTTCCGATCTCAAGCGTCAAGGGCTGGGCGCAATCCTGATCAAAAAAATCATCTCATACTGCCAAAGCCGCGGCACGATGGAATCATACTGCCAAAGCCGCGGCACGATGGAACTGGTCACATTGTCGCCGCCAGACAATCATGAAATAGCAGGATTTGCCAAAAAATTCGGCTTTGCCACACATAAGGACAAGGGCAGCAAAATTGCAGAATTACGCTTGAACCTGCAAGGCAGACCTGAAAAACCTCGGGCATAATTGGCCACATATTTGTCCAGCTAGAAGCATATTAGAAGCCTATGGAAAACGTACCGATTTCAGCGCCGAGAAAAAGCACGCTCGACTTCCTGTTGCGCAGGATGCAGCACAAGACGGATTTTCCCGCCTTGTCGGAAGCGGTCAGCGCCATCAACAAGATGGCCAGTTCCGAAAAAGAAAGCGTGGTTCAGCTTTCGAACTCAATCCTCAAGGATTTTTCGCTGACCAACAAGATCCTCCGACTGGTCAACACCGCCTACTACCGCCAGGCAACAGGCGGCAATATCAGCACGGTTTCACGCGCAGTGCTGGTGCTGGGGTTCGACGCGGTGCGCAACATAGCAATCACGCTGATGCTGTTCGAGCATCTGCAAAACAAAGCCAACGCGCATCATCTGAAGGAAGAATTCCTGCGTACCAACCTCGCGGGCATTCTAGGGCGCGATATCAGCGCCCACACCGGCATTTGCGACACTGAACAGGCTTTCATTTGTTCGATGTTTTGCAATCTGGGGCGTTTGCTGTGCAACTATTATTTCCCCGAAGAAAGTGAAGCCATCAAGCAGAGGGTCATACAGAAATCCCGCACCGAGGATGAAGCAATGGTCGATGTGCTGGGCATATCCTACGAGGATCTGGGGATCGAAATTGCGCGTTTCTGGGGTTTTCCCAACATCATCATCAACAGCATGAGAAAGCTGCCGGCCGGCAGCATCCGCAAGCCGATGAACGCCGAAGAACGACTGCAGGTACTGGCCGGTTTTGCCAATGAATTCTGTTACGTGATCGCCTCTGCCACGCCGGAGCAGAGGCAAAACGAGGTTCGCAAACTGATTGCACGTTTCGAGAAAAGCCTGCCGATTGCCGAACAGGAATTGCAGCAGACGCTGAGAAAATCGGTCGAGAGCATGAAGCAATTCGCCAGCATCATCAATCTCGACCTGCAGCACAGCGCGCTTGGCAGGAAAATCCGCTCATGGTTCGACAAACAGGCTGGACATGACGACGAGGATGGGCACCCAATGGCGGTGCTGTCAGGCAGCACGCTCGAAAGCTCACTCGAAGCCGAACTCTCTGGTAGAGATGCGGAAGCCATTCTGGCGGCAGGCATTCAGGACATCAGCAATACGCTGGTCGAGGATTACAAACTGAACGACGTATTGCGCATCATTCTGGAAACCATGTATCGCGCGAAGGGTTTCCGGCGCGTCATTCTGTGTATCCGCGATCTGAAACAGAACATGATGGTCGGCCGTTTTGGCTTTGGTCCTGACGGCATGGAAATCGCGAAACGTTTCAACTTCTCGCTCTCAGACGACCACAGCGTCTTTCATGCGGCGCTAACCAAAGGAGCGGATATCCTGATCAGTGACGCACACGGCGCCAAGGTCGAAGAGTACATTCCGGAATGGTTCATGAAACAGATAGCAGCGGAAACTTTTGTGCTTTTTCCGTTATGTATCAAAGGTAGCCCTGTGGCGATGATTTATGCCGACCGAGAACGGGCCGGAGATATCCTCATTCCGGAAAAGGAACTGTCACTGCTGCGCACGCTGCGCAACCAGGCCGTGCTGGCAATCAAGCAATCCGCATGACAATGCATGGACGCCGTCAGGCGCCCACACATCGTGTTTTACAGATAATTGAACAGCGACATGCCTGAGAGTTTGACGAATGACTGTTGCGCTGCTTCGAGAACCATTTTCTGAAAGGTCAGATCCGAAGCCGCCTTCGCATAATCCAGATCCTGCAAATCGGACAGCACGGCCGAATACTGCAAATCCTTGTCTTCTCCAGCACTGTCGAGTGAATCGATTTCTTTCAGTCGCGCGCCGACTGAAGCGCGCACCGTCAGCACATTATCGAGTGAACTGGCCAGATTGGAACTAGCAGCCGCCAATCCTTCAGTCAGATTAAACTTGCCGGAAACCGTTCCCGACGTTTTCGTCTCAAGCACATTGATGAGATCGGTTACGGTCGAAAACAGGCTTTGATTGCCCCCTTTGGCCGCAGTGGTATTAACCGTCACTGTATCTCCGGCAGCATGCGTGCCACTGAAGCTGAACTTGATGCCCGGTATGCTGGTCATCGACTGCGGCGACGTATAGGCCACGTTCGTTGCCACCGCCGTTCCGGTCGTGACGTCATTGACCGAATACGTCGTACCGCCGGCGCCAAACACAACCTGGTATTGATGGCCGGTCACGACAGTGTGGTCTGTCACCAGCGGCGAACTGATATCCGCTGCGTTGGTAAAACCGCCGCTGGGCGACACCGAAAATGTGGCACTGCCCGCATTGTTCTCGAACACCGAATAGCCGGTATCGTTGATCTCCATCTGGCGCAGCGAGTCAACCTGAATCTTGCGCACGCCCTGATCGCCAGCATACGTTGCGCCAGTCGATGTCGCGTTGAACGGTTGGGTCGAAAGCTGGAAGCCAGAGAACAGATAGTTGCCATCGCTGTCGCGCGTATTCGCCAGCCCCAGGATTTCTTGCAGCGAGCCACGAATTTCGGTTGCGATATAGGAACGCTGGTTATCGTCGAACGCAGCATTACCCGCCTCCACTACCAATGACTGCAAATTCTGGATTTGCGTCGTCAGCGTCTGCAACGCATTTTCTTCCAGATTCAATGCGTTTTTGGCTTGAGTCCGATTGTCACCGTACTGCGTATTCAGCGACTGGTTCTGGGTAACATTCAGCGCACGCGCGGCAGCAATAGGGTCGTCCGATGGCGATAGAATGCGCCGGTTGGCCGATATCTGCTGCTGCGTTTTGAGCAAAGCTGCCTGCTGATCGGAAATCCGGGCAACGCCGGAATCAAAAATCATGTTGGTGCTGATACGCATGATGCCTTCCTTATGCAGTAATTCCCAACAGGGATTTGAACATCTCGTCCGCGGCCTGCATCACCTTCGCCGCTGCCTGGTATGCCTGCTGGTATCGCAACAGATTGGCTGCTTCCTCGTCCAGATTGACGCCGGATTGCTCCTGCTGGGCTGCCACTGCCTGCGTATACGAGGCTTTCGCTGCCTTGCTGGTGACCTCCATTTCACTGGTTTTGTTGCCCACCATGTTCACCAGTTTGGAATACGCGCCCTGATAAGTGGTCGTGCCGCCAATCAGCTTGCTGGTTTGCAGGTTGCCCAGCAACAGAGCATTGCGGTTGTCGCCTGTTCCGCTGGTATTCGGACCAACGGTAAACGAGTCATTCATCGCCGGGCTGCCAGTAATCTGCACCGTCCAGCCGTTGTAGTTAAGCGTGGCACCTGCCGCCGGATCATAGGTACCGGTTGTTCCTGCCGGAATACCAGTGCCGGTAACAGTGTAAGCGGTTGCTGAAGTAAAGGTAATCGTCACCGGCTGCTGCAAATTGGTGTTCAGCGGCGAATTCGCCACGCCAGCGCTGATCTTGCCGGTACCAGTATTGGTCGTTGTTGCTTTAGCGGCAATCGGCGCGGCTGCAGCAATCTTGTTGGTATCGGTAATTGCGACGCCAATGCCCGACGCACCGTTGGCGGTTGGCTTGATCAGAAAACTGTCGCCGGCTGCGATCGTGCCCGAATCAACGCTGAAACTGAACCCTTCGCCTGCAGCGGCCGCCTGCGCCGCTGCCCAGGTCGTGCTAGCCAGTTCTGTCTTGTCGGAGAGCCGGGTCAGTACGTAATTCGTGCCGACACGCTTGAGTTCGTAGTCACTCGTTGTCAATGCGCTGGCGTTCGTGACGCTGGCAGAAACCTCCGCATTGGCTCCGGCAGATGTGTCATTGCCACCATTGGGGTACACCTGCGGCGTGCCGACGCTGAAGAATGCGCCACCAAGCGCCCCTTTCAAATCCTGCCCCAGAGCATGCTGCGCATTGAAAGTGGAAGCCAAGGTTGTAGCGATACGACCCAGCTCGTTTTGTGCCGGCTCTAGCGTCTGGCTGCGAAATTCCAGCAAACCGGCCAGACTGCCGCCACCCAGCCGGGTGCCATCCATGATGAACGATGCGCCACTGTTCTGATACCCGACCTCGATCTTGTTTGGGTCGGACGGCGATTGCACCACCGACAGATCGAAGGTGTTTTTACCGACCACCAGCGGCTGACCATTGCCGATGTAAACATTGTAGGTGTTGTTCTGTTTGACGACAGAAACCTTGACCAGTTCGCTCAATTCCGCAATTTTCTGATCACGCTGATCGAGCAAATCGTTCGGCGCCTGACCGTCATTTTGCCCATATGCAGCTTCAATCGCCGTGTTCAGCTCCGCAATTTCCTTCGTGTACGCGTTAATCTGGGTAACGGTCGAGGTAATGCTTTCATTGACCCCTTGGCCGATTTCGTTGAGCTGGCTGGCCTGGCTCTGGAAGCGCGCCACCAGTGCCTGCGCATCAGACAACAGCGACTGACGCGTCGAAGAAGATGACGGGTCGGAACTCAGATCGTTTACGCTATTGAAAAAATCTGTCAGCGCCGGCGTCAGCCCAACCGACGAATCGCTCAGCATGTTGTCGATTTGCTTAACCTGCGCATAATACGTATCCAGTCGACTTTTCGACGTCGCCGTCGCGCTTACCTGGTTTGTCAGGTACTCACTGTAAACTCGCTTGATGGAAAGGACTTCCGTGCCTTTGCCGATATAGCCAAACCCCGCCGCCTGCCCCGCGACTGCACCTTGTATCACCTCCTGACGGTTATAACCAGGAACAGATGCATTGGAAATGTTGTGCCCGGTCGTGGCAATGCCTACTTGCGCCGCAAGCAATGCTGTTTGACCGATATTGAGGATGTTGGGCATACGGATCCCGCTTAAAAGGTTATTGTCTGCTTAATCGGCACTTCATCAGAAAACTTGAATCAGGTTGCTATGCCGACAATGAATTCTGGATGATACGCGTCAATTTGACGGCATATTGCGGATCGGTCGCATAGCCGGCGCGCTGCAATCCGCGAGCGAAACCAACTGCATCCTGCGAATTGGCTATCACGTTCTGGTAACGTGGATTGCTTTTCAGCAACCTGGCGTAATCCTTGAAAGAATCGGCGTAGGAATCATAGGCTCGGAATTTCTCTTTTTTCCGGTAGGCGACGCCGTTCACGTATTCGGTCGTGGTTGTCTCTACCACCTTGCCCTTCCAGCCCTTACCGGCCTTGATGCCAAACAGATTGTTGCTGGGCGTGCCATCGGAGGCTTTGATAACCCGTTTGCCCCAGCCGCTTTCGAGCGCAGCCTGTCCAAGCATGAACTTGGCCGGAATGCCAGTAACTCGGCTGGCTTCCTCTGCATGCGCGCCCAGTTTTTCCTGAAATGCGCGCACGTGCGCCGGTTTCGATGACGAGGAAACCGCGGAATAAGCGGCCTGCAGTTGCTGCTGGCGCACCGCCATCAGATTTTGCTGCTGACGAATCGCATCAGTCAGCACATCGCGCATCGAGTCGGTTGCCAGCATTTGTTCGGACAGCGAGCGGTCCAATACACCGGAAATGGCCTTGGAGGCCGAATTGCCGCCCGTCTGACTCGATAGCAAACTATCAATCAGCGCTTTCTGCCCGTTTTCCAGCGCCGCCTGCGTCATTGCCTGCGCTGCTGGTGTCGATTTGACCGGGGTTTCCGCCGCCGTGCTCGTGGTATTCGTCGCACTCGTGATGCTCGTACCGGCGCGTCCGTGATTGCTCATCTGACGCAGCATGGCATCGGCCAAGCCGATACCGCGCTTGGCAAATTTCTGGCTCAGCTCCTGATCCAGCATCGAGGTGTAAAGCTTGGTCTGGTTGCTGTCGAACATCGTATTTTGCGTAGTCGTACTACGCATGCTCTTGAGCATCATGTTCATGAACAACGCTTCGAACTGACGTGCGGCAGCCTTCAGCGCGTCCGGCGAGTTTTCCCGCGCGGCCCGCCGTATTGCATTCAGGTCGGTCGTATCGCTCGCCGCCTGCATTGATGAAATGGGCTGGTTGCTCATCGGCCGTTTGTTGCCATTAGCCTTGCATTAATTTTTTGAATATGTGGGAGGTATATTTTAAAAACATGCCATTCGTCCCGATCTTCCGCGGCTGTTTAAAAATACTCCCACCAGTAATTTTTCACCCCAAATCAGGCCCAATCAAATGATTTCCAGTTCTGCACGTAGCGAACCAGCCACTTTCATCGCCTGCAATATCGCCAGCAAATCCTGCGGCGTCGCGCCAATCGTATTCAGCGCCTTGACCACATCGGCCAGCGACGGCGCATTCTTCAGCAGCAGCACCTGGCCTGGCTCTTTCTTGATTTCAATCTGAGCCGCCTGCGCCGGGTCAGGCTGCGCGCTGCCGTTCGCGCTGACTACGACCGACAGGCTGCCATGCGCGACTGCGCAAGGGTTAAGCGCAACCATCTGATTCATCACGACCGAACCGGTACGCGCATTCAAAATGACCTTGGCGCCAGCGCGCTCCGGCCTGACGTCGATGCTTTCCAGCGATGCCAAGAAACCAACTTTTTCATCCATTCCCGTCGGCACGCGTACCCGAATCACGCGACCATTCTGCGCCGCAGCGGTGTCTCTGCCGAAACGCCGGTTGATTGCGTCAGCCACCAGCTTGGCGTTCGAAAAGCTGTTTTCATTCAATTCCAGATGGATCAGGTTGCCCTGCCCCAGCGCCGTCGCCACCGGCCGTTCGACCGTCGCGCCAGCAGCAACCCGCCCTACGCTCAAATGGTTAGCCGCAGGCTTGCTGCCAGTCGGCGCGCCACCGGTCGTGGCAACGACCACATTGCCCTGCGCCATCGCATAGATGTTGCCATCCGCACCCTTGAGCGGTGTCATCAGCAATGTGCCGCCACGCAAGCTCTTGGCATTGCCAATGGAAGAAACCGTGATGTCGAGCGTCTGGCCCGGCTGCGCGAATGG